>JAFTJE010000004.1 GCA_017456545.1 Clostridia bacterium
AAGGGGTGTTGCCTGTGTCGCAAGGTCTGCCACATATGTATCCATAGCGTTGGCAATGCCCTCGCTTGTTTCCTCGGAGAGAGCATCCATAAGTCCGCCCACTGCCTGAGCCTTGTCAATATCGCCTACCTTGTAGTTAAAATAGCGAATCTGGTTGATGTTAAGGATAACGGAGCTGTCAGCTACCTCCTCTGCACCGTCAATAACGCCGTTTGCGTTCTCTCTTGAAAGGGTCTTGATAGAGGGTCTGCCCACACCGAGGATGTGTACGGAGTCGCCCATTTCGGAAACCTCGCCCTCGTACTGTCTGTTACAGTCCTGAACAAATACGCATGCTCTTTCAAGACCTCTGTTAATAGCCTCCGACCACACGGAGGGAATAAAATTCTGATATGCCATAATAAAATTTCTCCTTTTTTAATTATTAATATTGTTTTTATTTTGCTTTTTGCATTTAATTATCGCCACTTCTCCTGGCTTTTTCTGATTTTCTCGTAGTTTACGCTTATCTCCCTCTTGCTCATTGCCATTACCTGCTCCTTTGTGAAGAAAAGCTCCTCGGAGGGGTTGGAGTTGGAGAGTGAGCCAACGGAGGAGAGCTTATTTGCAAGGGCTCCTGTCAGCTTTTCTCTTTCCTTTACGGCAAGCCTTTTTGTAAGGGTCTCATATTTTTTATAAACCGTGGAAATAGGAGTGCTCTCCAATCTTCCCTCGGCATAATCGGAAAAGCTCTCGTCGTTAAGGAGCTCCTCCACATTTACATCGGGATACTCGGAGGCAAATTCCTCCAGCCCGAGAATATTATTTTCCATCTACAAACTCCTTTGAAATAAATTGCTTCAGCGTTCTGTTTTCGTTTATGACAGAAACAACCCGGGACACAGTTGCCTCCTGCTCCTTAATTGTTTCCGTTGCTCTTTCAAGCTGTTTACTGAGACTGTCTACCTGAGCCTGAAGAGAGGAGTCCTCCCTCGCCCTTTCTGCCCTTACAAGCTCCAGAATTTTCTGCTTGTCTGTAAGTGCATCGTCGGGATAGGCACTGATATAGGATTCCAGGGATATGCTACCGTGCTTGAGCACTGTGTCAAGCATACTGATATCCCCTGCAACCGATGCGTTTACACCCGATACCGTTTCCACAAGGACCTCGAAATCGGCATTTTCATAATCACGGGAGCAAAAGGACCTTATTGCGTCATTTCCATCCTTATTTTCTGTTATGAACTCCATATTACGGTAAAACAGCTTGTAAAATTGGGCAAGGACCCTACCCTGCTTACGCTTTACACTCATAAACAAAGCCCGTAAATCCTCAATGGGGAGCTGTGCCTGGGATTGGAGCCTTGCAATTGCTGTACCGGACATTCCGGAGCCTACCACCTCACCGGTCATAAACTCCGAGGTGCCCGTTACACTTCTTGTAAGGTCTGTAATAGTTTTTACAAGCTCCACGGGGAAGGACTGCATATAGTTCTCCTGCATCTTTTTGATTCCGTTTCCTGTGCCGGAATAATCTATAAGCACCTGTCCCGGGGCGTTGTTGATGGTCTGACCCTTCAAAGCACCGGGCAACGCTATATACTTACCCCACGCTACCTCCTGGGCATTGAGCAGTGACATTGCAATATTAAAGTTAATAGCCTTCTGATTAGGGATAAGCCCCTCTACCTCGCTAAGTCCGTATATGCATTTGTCCTTTTTCTCATAATACCCACATACAATGGGATAAAGCCTTGCCACAGGTCTTCGTTTGGCGTTTCCGTCTCCCGTCTCCCCTGTGCTGAGGGCAAGGGCTGTGTCGGGAGTTATGGGAAAGCTTCCTCTTATAACCGTGCCCCTTACGCTTCTTGTACAAAAGACCTCGCCACCTACCCTATGATACATTGTAAGCACGGTGCAAAGCCCGTTCTTTTCCTCACCGTCACGGTATGCAGTAGGGGAATCATCGGGCATAATGTCGGAAATATTTACACCCGTTTCTGCAATTTTGCGTACATCCTCCACTCTTTCCCTTGTAGCAATGATAATCCACTTCTGCTTCTGCTCATCAAGCTCACAGGGGTTTTCAAAGAAAATATTAAGAGGGTCTATAAGCTCACAGCGTAGGTGACCTCCGTTTACATCGTCCTCAAACGCTTCCTCCGTATCCCAGTAATAATGGTAGAAATAAGAGCCCTTCTTTGTAGCGTCATCTATGGCGATTTTATCAAGGGCATCCTGGTCGATTTCCTTAAGAATAAATGACGAAAACTCATTGAAGGTGTCGATATCTATCCTCTTATCCCTGCATTTATAAATAATTCTCACAGGGGATGAAAGAATGGCACTCTTTTTCAGTCTGCATATCATTTTTACGATATTTATTACCGGGCGTGGAAGATTTTTGGTATTTCTTGTGGGGGCAGGCCACTGTCTTCCCTCGAAAAAGTCCACATATTCGGGAATGCTTTTTCTTATTCCCTTAGAGGTCTGGAGTGACAGGGCATCCTCGTATTTTTGCCAGATTTCCTTAGCTGCTTCCTGTCTTGTCACTTGCCATCACCTCCGTTTACCCACTCGTCAATAAGCTCGGCACAGCTTATTTCCCTGCCCTGTGTGTCTGTTTTTTTAATTCCGAGGAGTATAAGCTCTCTTACTTCCTCCTCCAGACGGTCAATTCTGCTCTCTAAGGAGCCGATTTGTTTCTTTAATTTTGAAAATAACATTTTTACCACTCCATATAAGTATTTTTGTTCTCCTCCCCCTCCACATTGAACATACGGGCAAGGGGATTTACTCTCTCCTGTCTGCAAATAACCGTATTGTCATAGCCAAGGGCAACATATCGGGCAATGGCTGATGCCATTACAAGGTCATCGTGCTTTCCCTGGGATGCCTGTGGCTTTCCACTCGGATGTCTTACAAAATCCACCATTTCAAGAAGGGTATCCCTATCTGTTTCAAGCTCTATATTATCTCGCATTACCGACACAAGGTTGGCAATTATCAAGGGTCTTGTAACAGATGTAGTAAGAAAGCCTGTGTAGTCATCCGTATTTGCAGAATAGATATTCGGATATTCAAGACTCTTAAGGACACGGACAGGATGGCGTGAATAATTGGTTTCTACGGCAAGGAGTGCCTCGTTGTAGAAGATACCGAGGCAGTATAACTGTTCGGAAAACAGATCCTCATCCATCCTTTGTCTGCGAAGGGTTGCTACACAGCGTCCGTTGGTATTGTCTATTACCTTTGCTGTAAAATAGTCATCCCCCGTTCCTGCTGTGTCGGCACCTATTACATAGGGCTTGTACTCCGTGTAGCCCTTTTCTCTTTTGAAATAGGGCTCCTCCACTATTCTTATGTAGCCCTCATCACTTTTTATAAAGCGTATATTCTTAAGAGTGACCCTGTGATACAGTATTCTTCCGTAGGGGTCAGTAACAGGGAGGCTTTCCCTTTCGTAGGAAAAATACCCGAGGGTGTGTGGGATTTCCCGTCTTAACTGCTCCGATATATCATCTACATTGAATATGCTTTCGCCACAGGATATAAACGCCTCCTCGGGGGAGCAGGGATATTCCTGCCTTATGGCTAAGGGGTCTATGTATCCGTGATACTTCCGTTCGTACCAATTAATGCTCTCCTGAGGTATGCCCATTTTATGAAGGCTGTTAAGCCTTTCCCTCAGTCGGGAATCCGGGAGTCTTTCCGAGGGGGAGGAGCATTTATACTCGTCGGATAGCCACCACCCGTAAAACAGATTCTCGCAAATGCCCGAGTCCCACAGCTCCTTGGCGTCGCCGTAGCCGTTGGCTGTAGTCTCATAGATGCATATAGCATCGGGCACTAAGGTCTCCTGTACGGATTTTTGCAGGGAGGATAGGGAGCATTTGAAAAAGGCTGCCTCAGAATAGTGGACGAAGGACAGGGTTCTGCTCCTTCCTATATTTTCCGAGGCACAGGCAATACGCCAGGAGGAATTGAGCTTATCAAAATAGAGCTCATTTGAGGAGTTGAATTTTTCTGTGGGCTTTAACCTCTTGGGCAAATGGGAATACATCACCTTAGCCTTGTCAAGAAAAATGGTTTTTACATTATCGTCCCTGTCAGCAACGGTAAACCCACTGAAATTCCTTTTTACAATAGAATAGGAAAGCTGTATGGCAGTTATCAGAGTAGTAAAGCCCTGCTGTCTGCCCTTTAATATGAAAAACGGTCGTCCCTTTTCTCTTTTTTTAAGCCTTGATATAAAATCTGCCTGTACCCTGTTAAAAAGGAAGGGGCAATCCCTTTTTTGTTTATCCACAAGAGAAAAGCAACATTCTATAAGAAGATAGGGCTTTTTCTTCACTGCTTCCCGAAGGGTCGGTGTGTCAAGGATAATGTCTGCGTTATCCTTGCATATCCTTCGGTCAAGGTGGAGGTCCCTTTTCTCCTCCCATGCTGTTTTTCTTTTACGGACAAGCTCCCGTATCATTCTTTCACCCTCTCCGATTGCAAAACTCCCGTCTGCTGTTTTGCAGTCTTCGATAGTAAAAGCCTCTTTTCTATTCATCGTACAAATCCTCAAATTTAAGCTGAACTATTTTTTCGCCTTCGTTTTTTTCCTCTCGTGGGCTAAGCATATCCTTATCGTACATAGCCTTCATAACCGAGGACAGCTTTGTAATGTCCTCTATTTTAAGGGCTTCAAATTTAGATATTATAGCCCTGCTTTTAGCCTTATCTCCCACTATCTCGGCGTGGCGTAAAAGCTCCTCCATAAGTCTATCAAGCTCATTTTCACACAAAATTGCTCTTTCGATTCTTCGCTTTATAAGCGTCTGAGCCAAGCCTGCTATTTCCATAGCCTCCAGGCTGTATTGCTCCTTATATTTTTCAATTCGCTTTTTTGTCAGTCTCTTGCCTGATTTTCTCTCAGCCATATTGTCTCCTTTCCTTTCGTATTTTGCCTTGCGACCTTTGGATACTCTCCTTTCGTCGCCTTACATTTTGTGTTCTCTTGCCTCCCTGCAACTCTATTATTGCATAAACAAACCGTTAGTGACCGTTAGACTTTTTGCAAATTCGAAAATTTTTTTGGGACTGTGATTTTTGACTTTTTGGGATATCGGTACTCCCTCAGTCACCATAGGTGCCGGCGTTGTTCCTTATTATAGAGAGCTTCTATCAGTTCTGCATCTGTGCCTTCAAAAAATAAAAAATCAATAGCGAAATGCTATTGATTAAATAGGAAAAGGATGATATTATATATACAGTAAGACTAAGCGTAAAGGAGAAAAAATATGCTTTTTAATAAAATCACTCCCGAGGAGGCAGGAGTAAAAAGCTCCTCGGTTAAAAGATATCTTGAATTGCTCGACCGTAGGGGCATTCCTATGCACAGCGTTCTTATGATGAAGGGGGACAGCCTTTTTTGTGAGTGCTACTATGCTCCCTTTGACAGAGACACAACCCACAGAATGTACTCCCAGACAAAAAGCTTTGTTTCCATTGCTATCGGACTTCTTATAGAGGACGGGAAGCTTACACTTGATGATAAAATAGCAGACTTTTTTCCCGATAGGATAGACAAGGAGCTGCCCGACACTTTAAGATGCCAGACAATCCGTGATATGCTGACCATGAGTACGGTGGGCTACGGCGAGAGCTGGTTTAGTAATGCCGATACGGACAGAGTGCACCTGTACTTTACCTGCTGCAGGAATATGAACCGATATCCTGCAACCCTTTGGGAATACGACAGCCAGGGCTCCCAGATACTGAGCTCTCTTGTTGAAAAGCTTTCGGGTACTACCCTTTTTGATTATCTTAATAGAAGGATATTTTCCCACCTGGGAACCTTTAAGGATGCCACAGTGCTTAAGGTGCCCACAGGAGAAAGCTGGGGAGACTCTGCTATGATATGTACTCCCAGGGATATTATGTCCTTTGCCCGTTTTGTGATGAATTACGGAGTATGGAACGGTAAACGCCTTATGAACGAGGCTTATCTCAAGGAAGCCACCTCCAAGGTGGTTGATAACCGTGAGGGTCCGAGAACTATGGCATTCCACCACGGATACGGATACCAGATATGGAGAAGCGAAAGAAACGGCTTTGCCTTTGTGGGTATGGGAAATGAGCTTACTGTATGTCTACCCGACGATGATGTGATTTTTGTCTGCACTGCCGACTGCCAGGGTGATGACGACACAGCAAGGGAATATATTATAAATCACTTCTTTGAGCTTATTATGGATGATATGAGCCCTGTTGCAATACCCGAGGATAAGGAAGCATATGCGTGTCTTGAGGAGCTTTCCTCCACAAGGAATCTCTTTGCCCTGACGGGAAACAGCGACTCACCCGCAAGAAACAAAATCAACGGTGCTACCTACATTTTGGAAAACAATAAAATGGGTATCTCCGAAATACGGTTTGAGTTTTCCACTCCCGAGTGTGGAAAGCTCTGCTACATAAACGCCCAGGGATACAAGGAGCTCCCCTTCTGTATAAACAAAAACTATTTTGGCAAATTCCCTCAGCTCGGCTACTCAAACGAGGTAGGAAGAATCCGTACACGGGACGGCTTTATGTACGACAGTGCCGTATCTGCCACATGGCTTGACGACCAAAAAATAATGATATATGTACAGATAATCGACAGATATCTGGGCACATGTAATATGACCTTTGCCTTCCGAGACGATAAAATATCAATAGTAATGCGTAAATGTGCCGAGGACTTTCTCAATGAGTACTGTGGATATGCCGTAGGACGGAGAATGAAATAAGCAATAAATAATAAGTCCCTCTTAAAATGATATGCACCCCAAAAGTTAAACACTTTTGGGGTGCATATTTATTAAACACAGGGTGGTATTTTTTGTGAGAATTTTTTAATATAAGGGCTTTGCTCCGATTTCCTTAAGGATTTTACGGGCGATTATCATTGCTCCTACCCAGCCAGGATGTACACGGTCCCAGGAGATATATGCAGGATAGCGATATTCAAGATGTGCGTTGAACTCCGACTGGAGGTCTATATACTTAGCACCGTATTTTTCAGCCACTTCCTTAGAGATATTTGCGTATTCTACCATTCTCTTCTTCATAGGGTCATTGTCGTTTGCCTCCATATAGAAGGGGGAAAGGAGAAACATACCCTTAACTGTGGGCATTGTCTGTGATACCATTTTTTCGAGATTTGCCCTGTATTCCTCAGGCATATATCTGTCGTTATCGAGATTGGGCTCATCGAACTGACGCCAAACATCATTTGCTCCTATCATAAGGAAAACCCAGTCGGGCTTAAGTGCCATAACATCGGTATCCCATCTTGCAAGCATATCACAGCTTGCGGCACCTCCTGTTCCTGTATTTGCAATGTGGAGCATTATTTCGGGATAAATAACTGCAAGCATAGAGTCAACAGCTCGAACATATCCTGTGCCAAGACCCTCCCAAAGTCCCTCACCAACAGGACGCTTTCTTCCTGCGTCGGTTACCGAATCACCTGTAAATACAATTTTGTCCTTGTTTTCAAAAATCATAGCTTTTCTCCTTAATATGCGTTTTTGCTTATTTTAGCATTGCTTGAGTACTCTTATATAGAACTCAACAGCCCTTGTAATTGCATCGAGAGTTATTCTCTCGTTGTTGCCGTGGATAGTGCGTCTTTCCTCACCTGTAAGAGCCATAGCACTAAAACGGTATACCTTATCACTTATTCTGCCGTAGTGACGGGAGTCGGAGCACTGTACCATAAGATAGGGAGATACAAGAGCACCTCTCCAGGTGGATGCCACTGCCCTTTCTATCCTTCTGTACTCGTCGCATTTTGTTTCCGAGATACGGCTGGGGTCAATGCCATAAAGCACATCTATTTGAACATCCTTGTTGTTAACTGTTTTCTCAATATATTTTTTTGCACTCTCCATAGTATCCATGGGGTTGAGACGGATATTGGAAACCATTGTAGCATCTGTGGGCACTACATTTGATGCATTGCTACCCTGCATCTGTGTAAAGGCTACGGTAGTACGCATAAGTGCATTTACCTCGCCTCCACTCTTCTTGCAAATCCTGTCAAGAAGCCAACCGAAGCACCAGAGATTGGAGAAAATCATCCTATATACAAAGGTGGAGTGTCTGCCCAGAGTGTCGAACATTTCAGCCACGGGGGCAGTCAAATGGGACTTAAAGGGCTTATTTTCCATATTACAGCACGCCTGAGAGAGCAAGCCCACAGGAGTATGAGGAGCAGGAGCTGAGGCATGTCCACCGTTAGTGGTGACACGGTATCTTACATCCATAAGTCCCTTTTCTGCTATACCTATTACACCGCAGGGAGCCTTAACACCGGGGAATACATTTTCCACAACGGCACCGCCCTCATCAAGAACAAGACCTATTTTTATATTGTTTTCCACAAAGTAGTCAACTATATTTACAGCACCCTTACCGTTTACCTCCTCGCCACCGGAGAAGGCAAAATAAATATCCTTCTCGGGAACAAAGCCCTGCTCGATAAGAGCATCTGCACCCGATAACGCACCGTTAAAGGTTGCCTTGGTGTCAAGAGTTCCACGACCCCACAAAACGCCGTTTTCTATAATTCCGTCAAAGGGAGGCTTTTCCCATTTTTCCTCATCCACGGGGACAACATCATAGTGTGCCATCATAACCGATGCCTCGCTGTGGTCCTTACCCTCCCACTTGAAAAGGAGTGCCCTGTCAGGGAGTCTTGTAAACTGACATTTTGCAAACACATTTGGGTAAAGCTCGGGAAGCTTGGCTATGAGCCCCTCAAATTCCTTATCGTCCTCAAGCTCGGGATTATGAGAGGATACAGTCCTGAATTTTACAAGGGTCTGCAGTCGGTCTATTGATTTCTGCTTATCAAATATTACCTCCTCCGTGTCTATGGAGCAGGTTTTTTTAGGCTTAAAGGTTAAAGTACGGATAATTATAATCGCAAGAAGCAATGCTATAATTCCCAGGGCTATGTATAACGCTATCATTTTATCCTCCTTTTGCTTTTACATAGTATTTTTTTGGAAAAGCACTTGAATTTGACGCTATTTTATTCTATTATATTATTATAGAGAAAAAAATTCAAGTCATAAACTGTATTTTGGAGGCAAAATTATGGATATAAGCAAAAGACATCTGACACTTCTCTGCGATTTTTATGAGCTTACAATGGCAAACGGATATCTTAACTCCGGTCTTAAGGACCAGATAGCATACTTTGATGTTTTCTTCCGTAAGGTTCCCGACGGTGGTGGATATGCTATTGCCGCAGGTCTTGAGCAGATTATAGAATATGTAAAATCCGTCCACTTCTCCGAGGAGGATATTGAATGCCTCCGTAAGAAGAACATCTTTGACGAGGAATTTCTTGCTTATCTTAAGGACTTCCGTTTTACGGGAGATATCTGGGCTGTACCCGAGGGAACTGTTGTATTCCCCCACGAGCCTATTATGACTGTCCGTGCCCCTGCACCCGAGGCACAGTTTATTGAAACCTTTGTGCTCCTTATATTCAACCATCAGTGCCTGATGGCAACTAAGGCATCAAGAATAGTCCGTGCAGCTAACGGCAGGGCTGTATCTGAGTTCGGCTCCCGTCGTGCCCACGGTCCCGATGCTGCTATTTACGGTGCAAGAGCCGCATATATCGGTGGATGTAATTCCACAGCCTGCACAATTGCAGAGCAGATGTTCGGTATCCCGGCAGGTGGAACTATGGCACACGCCTGGGTACAGATGTTCAACTCCGAGTACGAGGCATTTAAGACCTACTGCGAGCTTTATCCCAATAACGCTACTCTTCTTATTGATACCTACAGCGTGCTTGAAAGCGGTCTTCCCAATGCTATTAAGGTATTTAAGGAGGTACTGACCCCCGAACAAATAAAGCGTGCCGCTATCCGTCTTGACTCGGGAGATATTACCTACCTTTCCAAGAAGTGCCGTAAGCGTCTTGACGAGGCAGGGCTTACAGATGTTAAAATTCTTGTTTCCAACTCCCTTGACGAGTATATTATCCGTGATATTATTATGCAGGGTGCACAGGTTGATGCCTTTGGCGTTGGCGAAAGACTTATCACCTCTAAGAGTGAGCCTGTTTTCGGCTGTGTGTATAAGCTGTGTGCCATTGAGGATAAGGACGGTAATATCACTCCTAAAATCAAAATCAGCGAGAACGCTGCAAAGATTACCAACCCCGACTTTAAGGATTTGTACCGTTTCTACTCCAAGGATACGGGAAAGGCAGAGGCAGACCTGCTTACCCTTCACGGTGAGGTCATTGACGAGAACGAGGACTACGAGCTTTTCGACCCCAACCACATCTGGAAGAGAAAGACAATGTCCAATTACACCTTGAAAAAGCTTCTTGTTCCCATCTTTATAAACGGAGAATGTGTATATAAGTGCCCAAGCGTGTCCGAAATCCGTGATTACTGTAAGCATGAGATTGAGTCGATGTGGGACGAGGTGCTCCGTTTTGAGAATCCCCATAACTACTATGTAGACCTTTCCCAGGATTTGTGGGATGAGAAAACTATGCTTCTCAGAGGCAGGGGAAAAATCGTTAAGAAATAATACTTGACGCTTATACTCCCTCAGTCACTC
>JAFTJE010000034.1 GCA_017456545.1 Clostridia bacterium
AGTTGCGACAGTCTTACAAGCGTTACTATCGGCAATGGCGTTACTTCTATTGGTAGATATGCATTCTCAGTTTGCACAAGTCTTACAAGCGTTACTATTCCAAATAGCGTTACTTCTATTGGTTATCGTGCATTCTGGTGTTGCACAGGTCTTACAAGCGTGACATTTGAAAATACTGAGGGTTGGTATAGAACTACAAATTCAAGTGCTACAAGCGGAACAGCTATGGATGTTACGGATACGAGTACAAATGTGAAAAATTTGGAGAACACATACACTGATTACTATTGGAAAAGAAACGGATAAAAGCAGGGTACAGGATTCCTTTATGGGGAATGGCTCTTACATACTTGACTTTCTCCATAAAGGAATGTATAATTAGTACAGGACACTATAATTATTTCAGGAGGAAAAAATGGCTATTACTAACTGTCCCGAATGTAACGGGACAATATCCGATACAGTAGGTCAATGCGTCCACTGTGGTGCTAAAATTACTGTTTGTCCGTCTTGCCACAAGGTAAGTGCCGGTAATGCACGCTTTTGTGCAGGATGCGGACATTCATTAACCGGCAGCTTCTCATTCCAGAGCACTCAGCCCACAGCAAATACGCAAATCAATCAAAACCCGGCTCAGTACTTTACTGCTCCGACACAGCAGGCTCAGCCTACTCAGCCGACCCAACCGGCTCAGGCATATCAGCCTACTCAGGCGAACTACTACTCTGCTCCTCAGACACAGAGCTATCAGACAAAGCAAAATACCACAGATCCCTTCTCTGCTTTTACAAACGGAAATTATCAGAGCTATCAGAATCAGAAGCCTGCCACCAACAATTTCTCAATAAACATGGCACAGAAGCAGCAGCCCCAGCAGTATCGCCCCGATTATTTTTCGGCTCAGCAGTCTACATCATATTCCGGTCTTTTCTCCGACGGGGATATGACAGCGTACAACGCAGGCAGAAAATGGGAGTCCGAAAGAGGAGGCATGAAATTCCTTAAGCGTTATTACAGAATTTGCTATGCTGCCTTAGAGGGATTATTAATGATTGTAATGATAGCAATTTTGGTATCCACTATTTTTGATGCTTTTTCGGGAAGAGCAGGCAGCGTTATGGACGCATATACATCCCTTATCGGTATTTATGTACTGTTCATGCTACCCACAGTCTTCCATACTTGCTTCTATCCCTTTGCAGATTTAATGTATTTGAAGAGCTTTTCCAATTGGATGAAGGGAAAGGGTCTTACCACAAGCAAGATAATGCAAAACACCTTCTCCAGGGATATGTCTATCAAGGAGGAAAAGGAAGCCCGTCAGTTCTTAGATATTGCAATCAACGGAGAGATTTACCCCTCTGCAGGTGGATTAATAATTGCAAAGCCCATTATTACAGCAGTCGGCTCATTTATTAACGGTATATTATGTATTGTCGGAGGAAAGATATTTATTGATTTATGTATAATCAAAGGCAGAATAGATCTTGACATGATATTAGACTGCAAGCCCTTGCTTGCAATTATAGTTGCTGCTATAGTTATAGGACTTGCAGTGGATATTGTAGCCCTTGGTGTGCTGAACAGCAAAATTAAGGAAAAGAGAAAAATTTGGGTATCCACCAACTGCCCCGAGTATTCAACAAAGCACGCAAGACTTTGTAAATAATTCCTACCAAAAAAATTCGAATAAACAAAAAGCAGACACATCAAAGCGTGATGTGTCTGTTTTTTGTATTTATAGTTATTTAATTACCTTTAGGGTCTTAATACCGTAGTAGATAAAGGCATCTACGGATAAATCATCAATTATCTCTCCGGGGATAAGGATAGGTACAGCAGGAGGACAGGAAACGGAGCTTACAGCTAAAGTTCTGCCCTTGGCATCCCTCGTAGGAATTTCCTCCCAGGGGGATATGACAGCCTCTCTTACGGATACAGCCATTATTCCCTTTGTAACGGACGGAGGATAAGCTACAATCGGCTCCCTTTTATCTACAGACATAAGAGCCTTTGACAGCTTAGTGAGTCCATCATTTTCCGGCGAAAGCATAAATACTATATGGTCAGGGTCACAAAACTCGCACTCTATGTTATGATTTTTTCGCATTATGTCTGCAAATTCCACACCCGTATAGCCAAATTTCTTTACATCAAGAGTAAATTTAAGGCTTTCATCACCTATAAAGGAATAGCCGTATTCCGTAAGCTCTGCTCTTTTTTTATCAGCTACTGTAATAAAATCAGACAGTCTTTTTTGATATCCGTCCTCTATATACCTGTTTACAGCATCAAGGGACTGTAAAATAAGGTATGAGGGACTTGTGGAGCCGAACAGAGCCAAAGCTTCCCTTACTCTGCTTTTGAACACGGGGTCGGCATTTTTATTAATATGAATGTATGCTCCACCTGTAAGTGACGGTAGAGTCTTATGTGCTGAGTCACAGCATATATCGGCACCTGAGTCCATAGGGTGTTGTCCATTGCCTGCAAATTTAAGATATGCACCGTGAGCATTATCCACAAGAAGTAATACCCCGTATTTATGGCACACACGGGCAACAGAGCTTACATCGCACATATTACCGAGATAGTCTGGGGAGGTAATATATACACAGGTAGGCTTTTTATCCACACTCCCAAGGACTTTTTCAAGCTCTGCAGGGTCTATAATACAGGAAAGATAGGAGCTGTCCCTAAGAGGGTAAAGCCACTCCACATCTATATCAAGAAGTGCCAATCCACTTACAAAGGTCTTATGTACATTTCTTGCAGCTAAGATACGGGGCTTCTCTCCCCTTTCCTTAGCGTACATGGATACAAGATAAAGCATAGCACGGATACAGTGAGAAGAGCCCTCCGTAGAGTAAAATGTATCAGCACCGAAAAGCTCCGAGGCATTTTTCTCACTCTCGGCAATTATACCCTCAGCCTCAAAAAGGCTATCGGCTCCCTTAATCTCCGTAAGGTCATATTTCTCCATTCCCAAATAGGAAATTCCCTTGTGTCCGGGCATATGGAGTCTTTCTGTATTATTTTCTATATACTCCCTTACAAAATCGCAAATGGGTGTTTTCATACTATATCCGTCCCTTAAAGGTACGGTCTATTGCGACCATAATGGCACATTCCATTCTCTTTCTGAACAGGTCACAGCCGTATTTATAAATTCCTCTTACGCTTCCTGTGGCGTGATATGCATTTGCTGCACAGCCACCGGAGCAATAGAGCTTAGCCCAGCAATCGTGACAGTCGGGACGGGCATAAACATTACAGTCGGCAAACTCGGTCTGAATTGCTGTGTTGGTAACACCCTGCCAGATATCGCCGAGCTTGAATTTTTCCTCGCCTACAAACTGGTGACAGGGGTAAAGGTCTCCCCATGGAGTAACAGCCATATACTCTGTTCCCGAGCCACAGCCCGAAATGCGTTTGTAGATACAGGGTCCACCCTTTAAGTCAATCATATAGTGATAGAAGGTAAAGGGCTTACCCTCATCATCACGCTTTATCATAAGCTCTGCAAGCTTCTCATACTGCTCCATTACAATGGGCTTATCGGCCTCGGTCAGCTCCGAGGGGTCACCCGATGCACATACCACAGGCTCCATAGAAAGCTCTGTAAAGCCAAGGTCAAGCATAGTCCTTATATCTGTTAAAAAGTCGGGGTTAGCATGGGTAAAGGTGCCACGCATATAGTAGTTTTTGCCTCCACGGGCATCTACAAGTCTTTTGAACTTTGGTACAATTCGGTCAAAGCTACCGTTACCGGCATAGTCAACTCGGAATCTGTCGTGAATTTCCTTGCGTCCGTCAAGGCTAAGCACCACATTACTCATTTCACGGTTGGCAAAGTCAATTACATCATCATCTATAAGCAAGCCGTTTGTAGTAAGGGTAAAACGGAAATTCTTTCCCTTCTCCTTCTCCACGCTTCTCGCATATGCCACAAGCTTTTTTACCACATCAAAATTCATAAGAGGCTCTCCGCCAAAGAAATCAACCTCTAAGTTCCTTCGGC
The DNA here is from genome assembly GCA_017456545.1 of Clostridia bacterium. Classification (GTDB taxonomy): domain Bacteria; phylum Bacillota; class Clostridia; order Oscillospirales; family CAG-272; genus RGIG2000. The sequence continues at coordinate 4,022 of JAFTJE010000034.1, forward strand.
TACCCGAATTTTCAATCAAAAAATCAAGGGCTCTCTTGCCGACCTCGTAGCTCATTACAGCTCTGTCACCGTGATATTTTCCCTGGGAGGCAAAGCAATAGGAGCAATTAAGATTGCAGGTGTGGGCAATATGTAAGCAAAGTGCCTTAACCACGCCCGAGGTCTTTTCCTTAAGCTTGCCTGCAATAGGCTCAAAGGTATCGGGGGCAAAGAGCTTTCCACTTGCCTTCAGCTTTTCCACCTGGGCAAAGCACTCCTCTATATCCGATGCTGAAATATCCTCTCTGTCCTTGTATTTTTCTGTAATGGCAGAGATAATTTCCTCCCTGCCCTTGTCCTCATACATACCGATAATATCGTATGCTACCTCGTCTACCACATGGATAGAGCCAGAGCATACATCGAGGACTACATTATAGCCGTTTAATTTGTATTGATGTATCATTTAATTTTCCTCCGTCACCTTAAAGAGTGTTAACTAAGCCTTCCCCTCCAAACAAAGGGGAAGGCTTGTATTTTTATAAATAGAAAGCTTCAAGCTTGTAACATATAAAGATTGTAAAAAACGGATGTCGTACGACATCCGTTTCAGCTTTTAGCGTAATTATTCGCTGTCCTTGCTGTCCTCTTTGCTCTCGCACTGCTGATTAGCAATACCACAGCTTGTCTTACAAGCAGACTGGCAGGATGTCTGGCACTCGCCACAGCCACCCTTCTTGTCGCACAATGTACGAGTTTCAAGTGTCTTGATGTGTTCCATAATGAACCTCCGCAAAATATTATATATTAGCATTATATCACTATAAAAATAAAATGTCAATAAGGATAAAATAATTTCTTCATATCTATGCAAATAATTATTTCCTAAGCTGTGTATATTGCAAAGCGAGGACAGGCTCACCCATCCTCGCTTATTTGTTAATCACTGAGCTTCAATGTGGAAACAGCAAACAGTCCTGCCTATTCACTCCTACTTGTTACCTTCCTTATAGCCCCAGACTACTTCCTTTGCACCATTGCTCCAATCTTTGTCCCATCCCTCAGGCTTTTCCTTGGCTTCGCAATTTACAGTAACTGATGTAGCATCGGCAAACACGCATTTCCCCATATTTATTACGCTGTCGGGAATAACTATATTCTCAAGAGACCGACAATTATTAAATACTTGAATACCTAAGGTCGTTACACTATCTGGAATATGAACGCTTTTAAGTGCGGTGCAATAATAAAACGCAGAATACTCAATGCTCTTTACCCCGTCGGGAATAACTATTTTTTCCAATGCTGCACAGTTAGAGAAGGTGCTGAATTTTACAGCTTCTATATTGCTTGATAGAGTTACGCTTTTAAGAGAGGTACAATAGGTAAATGCACCGTAGCCAATATCCGTTACACTATCAGGTACTACTATGCTTTCAAGAGATGTACATCTTAAGAATGCTTCTGGACCGATATTGATAAGGCTGTCGGGTAGGATAATACTCTTAAGATTTTTGCAACGCCCAAAAGCAAGCTTTCCTATGGATGTTACACCCTCGGGTACAGTAAAGGTGACTCCGCTTTTGCATGCGGGATATTGAAGCAAGGTCTTTCCGTCCTTACTGTACAGTACACCGTCTACGGATTTATAGCTTGGATTATCCGGATGAACGCTGATATATTCAAGGGATAATTTCACATCATTAACATAATCCGCATTAAAAATCCATGATGACTTAATAGTAGTTACGGTTTTCGGAATATATACAGCCTTAACAGTCTTATAAATACCTCCAACCTTTGTTCTCATTCCGGTAACGGGTAAACCGTTATATGTTGACGGGATAATAACCGTATCTGCACTTTGTTTGTAAGAGATTACCACGCAGTATCCGTCTGATTCCTTTTCAAATTCAAAAATATCACCGTAAGGTATCCACTTAGCGTACAGGGTCAAATTTTCTTCCCTGTCCTTTATTTCCTTAATCTCGTTTGTAAGGGCTGAATCCGTATACCATCCTGCAAACATATAGTCTGCCCTTTCGGGAAAGGCTAAGCTTACTGTGTCGCCTGTTTTGTATGTTTTCGGATTTTCTGTGTTGTTTGTTCCTCCGTTCAGCTCATAACTAAGGTTATATGTTACAACAGGAGTCCATTTTGCGTACAGGGTTATATTCTCTGATTTATCCTTAATCTCGGTTATCTTATTTGTAAAAGCTGCGTCTGTATACCAGCCCTTAAAATA
>JAFTJE010000035.1 GCA_017456545.1 Clostridia bacterium
GAGCTCCTTGAGGTCGTCAGCTGTAAGCTCAACGTCCTGCTTAACTCCCTTTTCTTCCTTCATCTTGTCGATGAGCTCTTCGAAGTACTTCTTGCCGACTTCCATAACGACGTCGGAGTACATCTGGATAAATCTTCTGTAGCAGTCCCAAGCCCAACGAGCATTGCCTGTCTTTTCAGCGATTACATTAACAACCTCTTCATTAAGACCGAGGTTAAGGATTGTGTCCATCATACCGGGCATAGATGCTCTTGCACCGGAACGAACGGAAACGAGAAGGGGATTTTCCTTGTCACCGAACTTCTTGCCTGTGATCTCTTCCATCTTACCGATGTATTCCATGATCTGAGCCTGGATTTCATCGTTGATCTGTCTGCCATCCTCATAGTACTGAGTACAAGCTTCAGTAGAGATTGTGAAGCCCTGGGGAACAGGAAGACCGATCTGTGTCATTTCAGCAAGGTTAGCACCCTTACCGCCGAGAATTTCTCTCATGGTTGCGTTACCTTCAGAGAAAAGGTAAACAAACTTCTTTGCCATTTGAAAGTACCTCCAAATTAAAATATATTTTATTATTAGACTAAATCAATGCGTCCGTTCTTACGGCACACACCAATATTATAGCATAAACTTGTCCTCTTGTCGAGATTTTTTGGAAATTTTTTTATTTTTATGAAAATTGAATAAAAAATCCCTTTGACAAAGGTCAATATAGATATTTTTTACATTTTTTGGGTTGTTAAGACCATATACGACAGTTATCTATGCCTTTTTCCCTTTTTTGAAAAGGATTTTGTCGAGTGCCTTCGTTTCGGGGAGCTATCTGTCCTTTTACCGTTTCGTCCTTGCCTGTCGGAGAGGGAATGCCTACCCTTAGATTTCGATTCTTGAGTCGGGATTTTTTTCATAGAGGCATATTTTGTTTTCGGAATTTCCGACTCCTCACAGCTTATAAGCTCAAAGGTTATCTTCCTTGATATTATATCAGCCTCAAGCACTCTGACTCTCGCCCTCTGCCCCAGCTTGAATATTCTGTCACTTGAAGTAAGGGAGTAGGCGTTTTCATCAAAAAAGAACTCTCCGTTTAAGGAGCTTATGGGTACAAGACCCTCGCACATATCATCGGTACGCACAAAAAAGCCAAAGGATGTAACAGAGCATATTACTCCCCCTGTGTCCATACCGAGTCTGTCAGCCATATAGACTGCCTTATACAGGTCATCGATTTCTCTCTCAGCGTAGAGTGCACGGAGCTCATTTTCGCTGGACATCTGTGCTGACCTTTCTGCAAATTTTGCAAGACGGGATACCTTCTCGCCGTCAATATCTCCACGGAGCACGGATTTTAATATTCTGTGCACAGTAAGGTCGGGATATCTTCTTATGGGGGAGGTAAAGTGGCAGTACAGCTCTGTCGCAAGACCGTAATGGATTTTTGGCTGTGCTGAGTATTTTGCCTTTTTAAGTGACCGGAGAAGCACCGAGGATACAACATCGGCCTTCCCAAGCTCTCTTGCATTATCTAAAATTTGTGATAGCTGTTTAGGAGAAGGGGTGCGGCCTATACGGGCACAGGAAACATCTATACCCATATTGAGGGCAAAATTAAGGAATGCGTCTGTTTTTTCCGTTTCGGGAGACTCGTGTATTCTGTATACACAGGGCATTTCCATAGCTGTCAGAAATTCTGCAACGCCCCTGTTGGCACAGAGCATAAATTGTTCAATAAGCTTTTCCGTTTCTCCCCGTTCTCGCTTAATTATCGACACAGGGTGCCCGTTTTTATCAAGGATTATTTCGCTTTCGTCACTTTCAAGGTCCATGGCTCCCTCTTGAACGCTTTTTCGCTTGAGAATGCCGTATAGCTCCATCATAAGATAAAAATCCTCGATGATGTGGCTGTATTTTTCATAAAATTGGCTGTTTATACGGTTTTTTAGTATATCATTAAGCTCGGAATAGACTCCTCGCACCTTGGAATTGATTATGGAGCTGTGTACCGATGTGGAAATTATTTCTCCGCTTTTATCAAGAGTCATAAAAGCGGACATGGCATACCTGTCCTCTCCACCGTTTAAGGAGCAGACTCCGTTTGATAACACTTTCGGTAGCATTGGCACCACCTTGTCTGTAAAGTACACGCTTGTTCCCCTTGCCATTGCCTCCTTGTCCACAAGAGTTTTTTCTCTTACATAGTGGGAAACATCGGCAATGTGGACGCCTAAAATATATCCGTCCTCGGTTTTTTCAATGGAGATTGCATCGTCTAAGTCCTTGGCACTCTCACTGTCTATGGTGAATATATTTTTGCAACGCAGATCCAGTCTGCCATCCGGCTTTATTTCCTCTTTTGCTATTCTGTCGGCGTCCTCAAGAACACCCGTGTCAAACTCGGTTACTATGGAATTTTCGTGGAGGATTGACAGATAATTTGCTTCAAGGGTGTCACTTTTTCCTAACACATCCGTTATTTTTCCGTGGATGGAGTCTCCGTCGTACCTGGGATATTTCGTTATTTTTACAACTACCTTATCTCCGTCGGATGCACCCGATTTATCAAGACCGGAAACGGATGCACATATATCGAGTCTTTCGCTGTCGGCACGGACCTCGCCTATCATACGCCCTGCCCTTGTATAACCGTGAAAGGTGCCTACAAAGGTTACGGTGTTTCTTTTGGTGATGGCACATACCTCTGCCTCATTACCGTTACCGTAGTATTTTGACCCTGTGCCGAATTTACGGATAAGCACCTCGTCTCCGTCCATTGCCGTCAGGGTGAATTTGGGAGGGATAAAGAAATCTCCCTTTTCCGTCACCGTAAAGCCGAAGCGACCTCTTGCCGAAGCAGAGAAGGTGCCCCTTAAATATCCGTTTTTCTCAGGAGAGGATATCTTACCGTTTTTGGTAACGCATATATCCATATTTTCCTCCATACGGCAGAGGGTATCAAAAAAATCGCCCACATCATATTTATCCTCTCCCATAAGGGTGTATAAATCGGGAGGAGTCAAGGGGATGTAAAGCTCGTCATTTATAATCTCCAATACTTTTTCTTTTACCTTATTACTCATTCTGTCTCCTATAGGTTATGTGAGGGCATCAGCCCTACCATGCTTGTTTTTATGTCTGCATAAATCTGCTTGAAGATATTATGCCCACAAGCAGAGCACAAAAAAATCCGCCAAGGAAAAACCAAGGCGGAAGATTTTATAATTACTGCTGTGTAGGCAACTGTACAGGCTCCTTCTGAATAACAAATACGGTAAGAACGATAAGAGCAAAAATGATAGCTACAACTATTGTAAGTGTATTGAGCTTCTTTTCACGGGACTTACCCTTGTTCTTTCCAAAATATGTTTCAGAGCTACCGCCTGAAATTGTACCGGATATACCCTTATCCTTGCTTGACTGTAAAAGAATTGCAACAACAAGGAAAAGTGCAGCACAAAGTAAAATGATGGCAAATGCAAGATACATTTATCTATCCTCCGATTAAAGTTAAATTTTATTTCCATTGATGGCTATAAACTGGAATATGCAACGAAATAGGGACAAAATTATATATGCTCGTATTTCTGCCATCAAAATTGTAAGCCTTGAAATTATATCACACAAAAAAGGAAAAATCAATAGAAAAATAAATATTTTTCAAAATTTTACAAAAAATTTATTTTTTACATCCCGAGTTAGGGCGTTCACATTGGCAATTTTCCACATCATTGGCATCTGAGCAATGGGAACACACGCCGTAAATTACGGTTTTCCCCGAGCTTACCTTAAAGCCGTGGTCGTGAAAAATATGCTCCTCCATCTCTGCAAGAAAGTCGCAGCTTAAGTGTATCAGCTCTCCACATCTGATACATTTCAGGTGGAAGTGGCGTTCACATCCGGAGTCTGCATATTGGTAGCACGCCCCACTTCTTTCATCAATGATGAACTTCCGTGCATCCCCTGACTCGCACAGCCTTTCGAGAGTGCGATAGACCGTTGCCTTTCCTATATGGATTCCCTGCAGCTCCAGACCGGAGACAATATCGGCAACCGTCAGGTGGGCACTGTTTTCCTTGATGTAATTAAGGATGAGAGCCTTCTGCCTGGTTGAGTATTCGCCACGCATTATTCGTAAATGGGGTATTTTTCGCAGATTTTTGTGATTTCTGCTCTGATATAATCAGCCTTAGTCTCAAATTCGGTAGCACAAAGCTTAATGAGCTTGCCGATTGTAACCATATCCTCCTCCTTAAGGCCTCTTGATGTAACTGCGGGGGTACCGATACGGACACCGCTTGTTACAAAGGGCTTTTCGGGATCGTTGGGTATTGCATTCTTGTTTACTGTGATATAGCACTCGTCAAGACGCTTTTCAAGCTCTTTACCTGTAATACCGAAGGGACGGAGGTCAAGGAGCATAAGGTGGTTGTCGGTGCCACCGGAAACAAGGTCAAAGCCTTCACTGAGAAGAGTATCTGCAAGAGCCTTTGCATTCTTAACTATCTGCTCCTGATATGCCTTGAACTCGGGAGTAAGAGCCTCGCCGAAGCAAACAGCCTTAGAAGCGATTATATGCATAAGAGGGCCACCCTGTGTGCCGGGGAAAATAGCCTTGTCAATAGCCTTGGCAAGCTCCTCACGGCAGAGAATAAGACCTCCCCTGGGACCTCTTAATGTCTTGTGAGTTGTGGTTGTAACAACATCTGCATAGGGCACAGGTGAGGGATGGAGACCTGCAGCCACAAGACCTGCAATGTGAGCCATATCCACCATAAAGTATGCACCGATGCTCTTTGCAATATTGGATATTCTCTCAAAGTCAATTACTCTGGGATATGCGGAGGCACCTGCTACGATAAGCTTGGGCTTAACCTCCTTTGCAATTCTTTCAAATTCGTCATAGTCGATAAATCCGTCATCGGAAACACCGTAGGGAACAAAGTTAAAGTAGCTGCCCGACATATTAACGGGGCTGCCGTGGGTAAGGTGACCACCGTGGGCAAGATTCATACCCATAACTGTATCACCGGGCTTGATAAGTGCAAAGTAAACTGCCATATTGGCCTGAGCTCCACTGTGGGGCTGAACATTTGCATGCTCGGCACCGAAAAGCTTACATGCTCTTTCGATAGCCAATTTTTCAACTACATCAACACACTCACATCCACCGTAATATCTCTTTGACGGATAGCCCTCGGCGTATTTATTTGTAAGGGGTGTACCCATGGCAAGCATAACTGCCTCGGACACCATATTTTCAGATGCAATAAGCTCAATTCCTCTTTTCTGTCTTGTAAGCTCGGCATTTATAGCCTCACCAACCTCGCTGTCGCATTCCGTAATTCTTTTAATAACATCGGATATCATAATATTCCTCCACTTTTTACATTATAAAATATATTATACTACTTATGTCTTGAAAAATCAATAGTAAGTAGCTTAATTTATACAAAAAGCAGCTAATGTCGGCTTTATTGGTAATTTCAAAAAAACAGTCCGAAAAATTTGGAAACCGTCATAAAACATAAAATCTTTGATGCAGTGGATGAAATTATAAAAAAGTCGGGGGGAGTGATTAGATTTGAAAATTCCTGATTTTTCCTTGAAAATCAAGGGTTTTTAGGCAAAATAACCGTAAAAATATCCACAGGGGCGTGGAAAAATATGAAAAAACACAAAATTTAATGTTGACAACACCTATATTAATGTTGTATAATAAAATCGTGAAATAAAACTTCAGGAGGAAATATTATGTTCAATTTTTTACCCCTTTTGATGGCGTTTGAATTAAACAGCGCAAATGTTGCTGCTATTACACTCGCTATCGTCGCATTGTTCTTTATCTACAAAATTGTCAGAAAGATGTGGAAATATCCCGTTGTTTTCATGGATTCTCAGACAAATGCCGTTATCAAGGAGAAGTCATGCAAACGCGGAACTAAGATAAAACTTGAGCCTGCTGTTAAAAATGGTGAAACCTTTGTTGGCTGGAGCTACACCCGTGACGGTAGTAAGCCCTGCACAGGTAAGCACATTATCACAGAGGGCAAGACAACTATTTATGCTATGTGGGATAAGCCCATTGCTAAAGAGGTTATCTCTCTCGAGGATGCAAATATGTACATCGAGCTTGCTTACGCTGACGAAGCAGGCAACATTATGAGAAAAGAGACTCTTCCTCTCGTTGTTAATGCTCCCAGAACATATAACGACTATGGAAGATTTAAGGGCTGGAAGAAGGATGACCTGGTTGTCGTTCCCAAGCATTATGACGGTTCTACAGTGTCTGTAACTCTTTACCCTGTATTCAGTGGGGATGTTGGTATTATCGAAAAGGAAGAAGAAAATGTAGAGACAGTAGATTCCTTCTCCGCTGTTGATGCCAATATGTATATTGAGTTCAAGTATAACGACCTTGACGGTAACGGAATAACAGACAATCTTATGCCTATTGTTGCTACCTTCCCCAAGGTATTTGATGATGTAGTGGGCTTTGAGGGTTGGGCGTTTGAGCCTAACGGTGCTATTGAGGTTGACAAGGATTTCGTAGATTCTGTAATCTCCTTTGAGCTTGTTCCTGCAGGTCTTGAGGATATCCATAAGAGTGCTACTGTTGCTGCTCCCGTGGTTGAGGAAGTAGTTGAAGAGCCTGCAGCTGAGGAAGTAGTTGAAGAGCCCGTAGCTGAAGAGGTTGCTGAAGAGCCTGTAGCTGAAGAGGTTGCTGAAGAGCCTGTAGCTGAAGAGGTTGTAGAAGAGCCTGCAGCTGAAGAGGTTGCTGAAGAGCCTGTAGCTGAGGAAGTAGTAGAAGAGCCCGTAGCTGAGGAAGTAGTTGAAGAGCCTGCAGCTGAGGAAACAGTTGAAGAGCCTGTGGCTGAGGAAACAGTTGAAGAGCCTGTAGCTGAAGAGGTTGCTGAAGAGCCTGCAGCTGAGGAAGTAGTTGAAGAGCCTGTAGCTGAAGAGGTTGTAGAAGAGCCTGCAGCTGAAGAAGTTGTAGAAGAGCCTGTAGCTGAAGAGGTTGCTGAAGAACCTGTAGCTGAGGAAGTAGTTGAAGAGCCTGTAGCTGAAGAGGTTGTAGAAGAGCCTGCAGCTGAAGAGGTTGCTGAAGAGCCTGTAGCTGAGGAAGTA
>JAFTJE010000005.1 GCA_017456545.1 Clostridia bacterium
CGAGGCACCCGATACAGTGCCCGATGCATCTGCACCTGAGTCCGAGAGCACAGACGGGGGCACAGCCTCCGAGGAGCCCAAAGTAGACGAGGGGGATGGGGACACCGACCTTAAGGAATATCTTATGGAAAAAATAGCTCCTGTGGCTGTGGGAGTTCTTACCTCCCTTGTAGCCCTTGCCTCAACTGTAAGCAGAATAAGAGCATCACTCACCTCTCTTGATAAGTCAAGGGATGGGCTCCGTGAGATAAAGGAGACTGTGGATTCCACCATGACGGGTATAAGGGCAGAAATGAAAAAGGGAATGACAAAAATTGAAGACACCCTCAGTACCGTTCCTCAGCTATCTGAGGATTACATGGAGCTTAAGGAAGGCTATGCCAACCTTGAAAGGCAGAGCAGAGAGCTTATGGAGGCAGTAAAAACAGGCTTTTCCTCCATTCCCCCGATTGTGGAGAACGGAGCAGCGAGAAAAATTGCCATTATTGCCAACAGGAGCCGAGAGGAGAAGTAATAATGAAAAAAAGACTTTTGCTATTACTTATGTACATATGCTCATTTGTATGTAGCGTAACCCCTCTTGTGATATACTTCCTTGCAAATTGGGATAAATATGTAAAAAGCTACGAGGACGGAGTAAAGCTCTCTCTCGGTGGCATTATATGTGTAGCTCTTGTGCTTCTTAAAATATCGGGAAGGATGCATATGCCCTCATCTACCGTTACCCTGGGTATAATCCTTATACTTTCCTATCTTTTAAGGAGCATAACGGATGACCTTATAGTATTTTCCTTTATCGCCCTTATAAGCGATATTACGGATAAAATATTCTTTTCCATTCCCATTAAAAGAATAAAGGAAGGAATTATTATAGACAGGGGAGCCGATGCCACAGCTAAGAGAGTGGAGGAAATTGTAGCCAGATACTACCGAGGTGGGGTATGAAATACGATTTCAAAAGGTTTATGTTCAAAAATATCGGCTTCTTCCTTGTAGCCGTGGTATCTGCCCTGTACATAGTAAGAGGGCTGTATACCCTGGGAGAAAGCGGAAAGACCGTAATGCAGATTATAGGCGACGGTGCCATTTCTGCCTCTGTAGGCTTTATAATCGGTCATCTTATGCGACAGACGGGGATAGCCTACGGCAACGAGGATACGGAGGTTATAAAATCAAGGAGCTTTCATTCAAGGCTTCTTGATACGGTAGCCCCCTACATAAACGAGCTTGATGATTTCTGCGAAAAGGAGAACAGAGCCTCCTATGAGGCTATAAGAAAGAGAATCCTGTCACGAGCAGGGGTGGGCTACGAGGAATGCTTTTATCCCGACGGCTCCTCCAGAATGACAGTAATAAAAATCCCAAAGGGTATTGGCAAGGAAGAAAAAAGAAGGCTTAAGCAAAAGAAAAGAGCCATAAGAAGGGCAGAGGGAGTAAAAATAACTCCCCTGACCCCGGAGGCTCTTTCGGTGGATGGCTCCAAATATAACGACCCCTATGATTTTGGTAGGACCCAGGGTCAGTACCTTCGGAGAAGGAGTGGAGCCGATATAATGAACAAGGTGCTCTTCGGTCTGCTTTTCGGATATTATGCCATATACCTTACGGAAAACACAGGCAAGGAGGCGATAATCTGGGCATCACTCCAGATAGGAATCTATCTTATTTTCGGAGCCACCCAGATGATGCAGGCGTATATGTTTGTAAAAACGGAATGCAACGCCAGAACTCTTCGGAAAACCGACGAGCTACAAAGGTTTTTGAACACGGTCGGTAATAAAAAAATGGCTGTGGAGCCCCAAAAAGAGGCGACACAGACAGCAGATAAAATAAATTAAGGAAAGGAAAGTAAAAAAATGTTTATAATAAATGAGCTATACGAAGGGGATGTAAATCCTAAGGACTCCGTTGAAAGGCTTAATGAGGAATATATAAAGAATGCTGTGCTTCTCGAGAGAAAGGCTTTGGAGTCCCTTGACGGAGAAGCGAGAAAAGCCTTTGAGAGCTATTCCAATGCTATGAAGATGCTTGCTCGCAGTATGACAAGGGACAGCTTTGCAATAGGCTTTGAGACAGGACTTAAGCTTACGGCATACTCTTTCAGATTTGAGACATAAATAAGCATAAAAGATAAAAAAGGGGCAGCTTTAATAAACAGCCCCTTTACCTTATTTAATATTATCTATTATGCTTTCGATAAGCGTGAGCTGGTCATTGTCAAGCCCTTTCATTTTTTCGGATATTCTACTGAGCCTTGACGGGTCAGCAGAATCCATATCAAAAAATTCCTTTGGAGTGATTCCAAAATAATCGCAAATGTAGAAGAATACCTGCATCGACGGGAAGCTATGTCTGTTTTCTATTCCGTTAATGTAATTTTCACTCTGACCTAATGACAGGCTCATATCTCTTGCAGAAACATTTTTTGCCATTCTTAAGCTGATTAAACGCTTATAAAACAACTCCTCATCAAACATATATTCTCACCACCTTATATATAATTCTACCATACAGCAACAGCTCAAATACACAAATAAATTATAAATATAGGTTGACATATATAGTTAAAGTGTGTATAATTGGATTTATACACACTTTGTGCAAAGAGAGGATAAAATGAAAATCGAATATAGCGTTGACGATGCATCAAAACAGATTCAAAAGGATATATGCGAGGGATGTATGGTGTATTTTTACAGGCATAAGCATATGCTGGCAGATAAGAATTATAATTGCGTTTACAGGATAATAAGAAATTCCTATATAAAAAACGGGCTTTATTATGTTTCTGCCGACAATATATTGCAATACATTAACAATGAGGTTCTCTCTTTATTGGAAAAATACCCTGTTAACAAAGAGGAGGCTTATGCCTCTGTAATAAATATTCTTGCAGATATTGTAGAACATCACTTCTTGTGCGGAAGGTATATTGACCCATTGGAATTTATTGATGGATAAACTAAAAAACGGACACGATTTCTCGTGTCCGTTTTATCAATTGTAATTCAATATCAGCGAAGAAAATATCAGTTACCGAGGTCCTCTACAAAAAGCTCACGAACTGCGTTTTCGGGCTCTGCCGGCTTATCTCTTTCAGCAAGGAACTTGGGAGCAACCTGGGGGAAGAGTGCACAGGAGAGAACATCCTCGTCACTCTTTGTAATGTCGCCGTACTGCTCACGGTACTTGTCGAGCTCGGGCTCAAGGAGGTCTGCGGGACGGCAGGTAATAACTGTATCGTCGCCGATAGCCTTCTTTCTTACCTCTTCATTTACCTCACCGGGGAGCATACCGTATTCACCACGGAGGAGAGCCTTGGATTCCTTTGTTACCATCTTGTATCTCTCGCCAAGAAGTACATTGTATACAGCCTGTGTACCCACAATCTGGGATGTGGGAGTTACAAGGGGAGGATAACCGAAGTCCTTACGAACTCTGGGAATCTCAGCAAGCACCTCGTAGTACTTGTCCTCTGCCTTAGCCTGCTTGAGCTGGGAGATAAGGTTGGAGAGCATACCGCCGGGAACCTGATAGAGAAGAGTATTGGGGTCAACATTGAGCACCTTGGGGTCAAGGGAGCCCTGTGCCTTAAGCTTCTGTGCTACGCCTCTGAAGTGAGTAGCAATCTCGCTTAAGTTATTAAGGTCAATGCCTGTGTCATATTCTGTACCTGCAAGGGTAGCAACCATAGCCTCGGTAGAGGGCTGGGATGTACCGTTAGCAAGGGGAGAAAGTGCTGTGTCAACGATATCAACACCTGCCTGGATAGCCATAAGGTAGGTCATATCACCTGTACCTGTGGTGTTGTGAGTGTGGAGATGGATAGGAGCCTTAACCTTTTCCTTAAGAGCCTTAACAAGGGAGTAGGCATCATAGGGAAGAAGAAGGTTAGCCATATCCTTGATACAAATTGTATCGGCACCCATTTCCTCAAGCTTCATAGCGAGGTTTACAAAGTACTCCTCGTTATGAACAGGGCTTGTTGTATAGCTGATAGCAGCCTCAACATGTCCACCGTATTTCTTTGTAGCCTTAATAGCAGCCTCCATATTTCTGGGGTCGTTAAGGGCGTCGAATATACGGATAACATTAATACCGTTTTCAATGGATTTCTTTACGAATGCGTCAACTACATCATCTGCATAGTGCTTGTAGCCAAGGAGGTTCTGACCGCGAAGAAGCATCTGGAGCTTTGTATTGGGCATAGCCTTACGAAGCTGACGGAGTCTTTCCCATGGGTCCTCCTTGAGGAAACGCATACAGGAGTCGAATGTAGCTCCACCCCAGCACTCAAGGGACCAGTAGCCTGCCTTGTCAAGTCCCTCACAAGCAGGGAGCATGTCCTCAAGACGCATTCTGGTAGCTGCCTGAGACTGATGGGCATCACGGAGAATTGTATCTGTTATAAGAACTTTTTTAGCCATTTTTAATTACCTCTCTTAACCAAAGAATGCGATAAGCACGCCTGCAGCAATAGCGGAGCCGATAACACCTGCGACATTGGGGCCCATAGCGTGCATAAGGAGAAAGTTGCCGGGGTTCTCCTCCTGTCCAACCTTCTGGGATACACGGGCAGCCATAGGAACGGCAGATACGCCTGCAGAGCCGATAAGGGGGTTGATTTTCTTTCCCTCGGGGAGAAATACATTCATAAGCTTAGCAATAAGCACACCGCTTGCAGTAGCTACACCGAAGGCAATAACGCCGAGGACGATAATCTTAATTGTGTTCCAGCTAAGGAATGTAGCTGCAGTAGCAGTAGCACCAACGGAGATACCGAGGAATACTGTTACAATATTCATAAGCTCATTCTGTACAGTCTTGGAAAGTCGTTCACAAACGCCACACTCACGGAGGAGGTTACCGAACATAAGACAACCAACAAGGGGAGTAGCAGAGGGAATAATAAGATGAACGAGAATAGTTACAACCACAGGGAAGAGTATCTTCTGTACCTTTGTTACCTGACGGAGGGGCTTCATAACTATCTGTCTTTCCTTTTTGGTAGTAAGGAGCCTCATAATAGGAGGCTGGATTACGGGAACGAGAGCCATATATGAGTAAGCCGCAACTGCGATAGGACCGAGAATGTGGGGAGCAAGCTTTGTTGTTACAAAGATAGCTGTAGGACCGTCGGCACCGCCGATAATACCGATTGATGCAGCCTCAGCACCTGTAAAGCCCAAAATGCCTGATGCCGCAGCAAAGGTAGCGAAGATACCAACCTGTGCCGCAGCACCGAGAACAAGGCTCTTTGGGTTGGCAATAAGGGGACCGAAGTCTGTCATTGCACCAACACCGACGAAGATAAGACAGGGATAAATACCAAGCTTAACGCCGAGATAAAGTACATCTATAAGACCGGGAGTAATGGAGGTTACACCTGCATCGTAGAGATTTATAATTGCCGCAGGATGGTTGGAAACCTCGGAGAGCTGGTCAAGGACAGCTCTTATTTCGGGAAGAGAGTTTGCAACAAATGTCTCTTCATTTATTTCAAGATGGAGACCGTTTACAAATTCCACAATTAATTCTTCTGTAATTTCTGCTCCACCGAAGAGGTCCCAATGTATGTGACCACCGGCAAAGAAGAGCTCATTGTATACTCCGGAGCCGAGAAGGTTGGTAAGGAGCATACCGATTGCGATGGGGAGGAGGAGAAGGGGCTCAAATTGCTTTTTGATAGCAAGGTAACAAAGAACACAAGCTACCGCAATCATAACAAGACTCTTCCAACCGCCGCTTACAAAAAACTGAGCAACACCGGTATCATTCAGGAAGGTTTTGATACTTTCTACTAACATTTTTGCCTCCTGTAATTATGCAAGAGTGCAAAGAACTGTACCTGCTTCAACGGAAGCACCTGCATTTACATTTACGGAAGAAACTGTACCGTCGTTGGGAGCCATAATTTCGTTTTCCATCTTCATAGCCTCGAGAACCATAAGAACATCACCCTTCTTAACAGCCTGACCGTTAGCAACATTTACCTTAAGGATTGTGCCGGGCATGGGAGCTGTGATTGTTGTAGCACCGGCAGCTACGGGTGCGGGTGCAGCTGCAGGGGCTGCAGCGGGAGCAGGAGCAGCGGGAGTCTTGATATCCGCCTTGTCAATTACCTCGAGTGTGATTTCATAAACATTTCCGTTTACTGTTACCTTATATGCTTTCATTTTCTTTTTTCCTTTCTCAAATCAGTAAAATTAAAGTTTTTTGAATGATACAACACGGATAGCCGAAATATCAGTGCCGTTTTCCTCTGCAACAGCGGCACATACAGCTGCTACAATTTCAGAACGGTTTTCAACAGCTGTGGGAGCTGTGGGAGCCACGGGAGCTGTGGGAGCTGCCTCAACGGGAGTAGCCTTTTTGCTTGCAAGCTTGTCACAGATACGGTTCATTATTTCAATAACACCGATAAGGATAGCAAGTCCTGCAAATACTACTGCAACGCCGATAAGACAAACGATCCAGATCTGAGGATCCTTCTCAGCTGCGGCTGAAAAAAGCAAGAATTTTTCCATTTATTCCACTCCTTTTTTATAAAGGGCATCACCGGGGATTTCGACTCTCCCTGATTTAACCCAAATTTTTTTACATTTTACCATATTTTTTAACCATTGTAAATAGCTATATTAAATAATTTAATAAAATTTTACATTCAGCAAAGTGTGGAAAATGTATTTTCAAAGCAAATGTGATTTTTTTGTGAAACATATTGACAGGCACTACTCTAATATGTTAGAGTATAGATGAACTCTACTGCATTAGAGAAAGGAGAATATACTATGGAAACACCAAAGGTATTTGAGAGTGAGTATCGCTTTTGCCTCATTTTATGGGAGCATGAGCCCATAAAAAGCAGCGAGCTTGTGGCACTGTGCAAGGAGCAGCTGGGCTGGAAGCCTACAACAACATATACAGTAATAAAGCGTCTTTCCGACAGGGGAGTGCTTGTGAATGACAATACAATGGTCAGGGCACTTGTAACCAAGGAGGAGATACAGGCATCGGAAATTGACGAGATGATGGAAAAGACCTTCGAGGGCTCCCTGCCTGCCTTTATTGCAGCATTTACAAAGCATCGTAAAATGTCCGATAGGGAAATTGACGCAATTCAGCATATGATTGACGCATACCGTAAGGAGAGCTCCGGAAAGGAGGGTAAATAATGTCCGAGATATTTTTGGAAATAGTAAATATGAGCATATCGGCAAGCTATCTTATACTTGCAGTGGTGCTTTTAAGACTCGCACTGAAAAAGGCACCTAAGTGGATAAGCGTGGCTCTTTTCGCAGTGGTGGCAATAAGGCTTGTTTGCCCCTTTACCGTAGAAAGCGTGCTTAGCCTTATTCCCAGTGGAGAAACGGTAAGCTCCGATATTTTAACAAACACATCCCCGGGGATATCCTCGGGAATACCGGTGATAGACAACAGTCTTAACCCCGTTATAAACGATACCTTCAAGCCCGAGGTGGGGGCTAGTGTAAATCCTATGCAGGTGGCAGTGCTTGTGGCATCTGTTATCTGGCTTGTGGGCGTTGCGGCACTTATTGTCTACGCCCTTATAAGCTACCTCAGGATAAAGCACAGGATAGCCACAGCAGTTCTTGTAAGCAGAAATATCTACAAGAGTGAAAATGTTGCATCCCCCTTTGTGCTTGGTCTTATTAAACCACGGATATACCTTCCCTTTAATACCGACCCCCGTGATGAGGCATATATCATAGCCCACGAGGAGGCACATATCCGACGCAGGGACTATGTATGGAAGCCCCTCGGATATCTTTTGCTCACACTCCATTGGTTCAATCCCTTTGTATGGCTGGGATATATTCTTCTTTGCAGAGATATTGAGAGTGCCTGTGACGAAAAGGTAATAAAGGAGCTCGGAGCAAATGAAAGAGCAGATTATTCAGAGGCTCTGCTTACCTGCAGCGTAAAGAAAAGACTTATATCCGTTTGCCCCCTTGCCTTCGGAGAAACGGGAGTAAAGGGGCGTATAAAATCCGTGCTTAACTATAAAAAGCCGGCATTTTGGATAATTGTAATAGCTATAATTGCAGGCGTTGCTCTTGCGGTTTGCTTCCTTACCAATCCTCTGAGCTCCGAGGAGCCCACTCCCCCGGAGAATGTAGCAGATGAGAGCATTGTTTACTACGCATGGAAGGGAAATTACACCTCCACAAAGCACAAGGAGGCTGTAATGGAATATATTTCATCCAGACAGCCCACAGTACACAACAGTGAAAACGGAATCTATATCAAGGCAAATGCAAGGATAAAGGCTGTAACGGTCCGTGTTTTTTCTGCCAAGGGTATGTCGGATGAGGAAATTGATATGACTGCTAACAGTATGATTGCCCCAATGGTGGAGGGAGAGTATTATGCCTTTGTTGACATTGGCTGGCTCAACCGTATAGAGGAGTCGGAGAGGGAGTATACAATTCTTTCATACCTTGTTACCGTAAGAGATGAAAATAACGAAAAGCACCATTATTATTTCAGAGTAGACTACCGTAAGACCGTTGCCCGTGACCCCTCTGTAATTTCCTCTTTAATGTTTGATATAGACGGCGACGGAAAAGAGGATATGTGCCAGATAGTAACAGAGGCAGAGGGACTTAATTCTTATATCTACTATGCTATAAAGGATGCGGAAACAGGTGAAGTTAAATATCGCACCGAGAGATTTATCGGAGGCACAGGCACAAATTATATTAGTTACCTTCAGGTGTATGGCGATAAATTGCTTGTTGTCAGAACTCACCAGACAAGTGTGGCAGTAGGCTCAACTCCGGATTATTATAAGCTGAGCATAGATAACGGAGAGCTCAGGATTACATATGTAAGTGAAAATGATTTGTGGAAATAATACGGAGCACTTAGCTTAAAGCAACAATAAATATCCGAAAAGGAGGATAGATATGAAAAGGCTACTATACATAATCTGTATATTAATGCTTATAACGGTTGCTCTGACCGTATGTGGCTGTGATGATGAGATACCCACAGAGGTCACCGTTGTATTTGATTATAATGACGGAATAAATAAGGAAATACAGATAATAGACGCAGGCACAAGACCTGAGGCGATTGACAATCCGGTAAGGGAAAACTACACCTTTGCAGGGTGGTATCTGGGAGACGAAAAAATATCCCTTGACACCTTTATGCCCACAGAAAGTGTTACCCTTGTTGCAAAATGGATACCGGGACAGTATAAAATCAGCTATGTGCTGGGAGAGGGAGCAAGCAACCCCGACAACCCCACAGGATACATAGTTGATGATGTAATTGAGTTCAAATCCCCGACACGCAGTGGATATATGTTTGTGGGCTGGTACACCGAAGCCACCTTTGGAACATATGTATCAAGCACTCAGGGGTACACAGAGGACCTTACTCTTTATGCAAGATTTATGCCTTACGATGAGGTGCTGGAATTTCAGAAAAACGGGGATACCTATTCCGTAAAGTCCTGCTATGACAAGGCAGCAAGGGTGGAAATCCCGTCAACCTACAACGGGCTCCCCGTAACCTCAATAGAAAAAGAGGCATTCAAGAATTGTATTAAGCTTGTTACCGTTACAATCCCCAAGGAGGTAACTAACATAGGGTGGAAATCCTTTGAAAAATGTAATTATCTTAAAGAGGTAATTATTACCGGTGACGGAAAGACAGTGATAGATAGATACGCATTTTCAAATTGCCGTTCTCTTAAAAAGGTTAAATTTGAGGGTAGCATAGCCGAAATCAGGTCAGGTGCCTTTGAGAAATGCGTATCTCTTAACGAGATAAGCATTCCAAACGGGGTTGAAGGTGTAGAAGCATGTGTATTTGACGAATGCTATTTTCTTGAGAATGTATATCTTCCCTCCGATGTCGAGAGCATTAACCCCAATGCCTTCAGCGATTGTGTACGCCTGATGAATGTGTATGTGGATGAGAGCAATCAGACATTTAAGAGTATAGACGGTGTTGTTTTCAGTAAGGACGGAACCGTATTGAAGCTGTATCCCATGGCAAGGCAGAAGGAGTCCTATACCGTTTTGGAGGGGGTAACAACCATAGACTCGGGTGCATTCTACAGATGCACGCATTTGAAGAGTATAACCCTTCCCGAGAGCCTTACAGCCATAAAGGAAAGTGCCTTCACATACTGTGAAAAGCTCGAAGCCGTTTACATACCGGACAGCGTAAAGGAAATAGGCAGCTCTGCTTTTTCAAACTGCTACTCCCTTCAAAGGGTCAATATTCCTGTAGGTATAGAGATAATAAGCCCTTACACATTTAAGGGATGTGGCATGCAGGAAATAGTAATCCCCGAGAGTGTGAAGGAAATAGGATACAATGCCTTTGAGAACTGTGCAATGCTCAAAAGTATTGTTATACCCGACAGTGTAATTAAAATAGGAAGTCATGCATTCAATTACTGTCTTAACATTAAAGAGATAGTAATTCCCGATAGCGTAACCGAAATAGGATGGTGTGCATTCTCAAATTGCACCTCTCTTAAAAGGGCAGTACTTCCCAACAGCACAGCCGTAATAGGAAACGGAGTGTTCGATAGGTGTAAAAGCCTGGAGGAAATAGTGTTCGGCTCAAATATGACGACCATCAATATAGATATTATCAATCGATGTCCGTCTCTTCAGAAAATAACCGTAGATGAAAGCAATCCGAATTATAAATCCGTAGACGGTGTGCTGTACAGTAAGGACGGTACAGAGCTTATAAGATATCCGGCAGGAAAAACTGTCTTATCCTTTACAATACCCGAGGGAGTTACACAAATAAGAACGGATGCATTCTTTAATTGTACGGGAATAAACAGTATAACCGTACCTGCCAGTCTTACCTCCCTGGGCACTTATGTCTTTGATAGCTTTATCTCTCTTGAAAGAATAAATGTGGCAGAGGACAATCCTGTTTACAGCTCCATAGACGGAGTGCTGTACAGTAAAGACGGAAAAACTCTTGTGCGTTATCCCATTGGAAAAAAGGGTACAACCTATGAAATCCCCGATAGAGTGGTTAAATTAGGTGACTACTCCTTCAGCTCTGCTTCTTATCTCAAAACCATAACAATTCCCGATAATGTAACTGCAATAGGAATTAATGCTTTCGAAGACTGCGACGGACTTGAAAGCGTAACACTCTCGAGCAAAATAGAGGAAATGGGATATCAAGCATTCAGAAGCTGCGACGCACTAAGGACCGTGGTTATACCGGAGGGTATGCAGTTTATAGGAGAGGGTGCTTTTACTCAGTGTAAAAATTTGAAAAGCATTACTATTCCGGGTAGCGTAAAAACCATCGGAGTAAGTGCATTTTCGTATTGCAATAACTTGGAAAGCGTTGTGATTTCCGAGGGCGTGGAGTGTATAGGAGATTCTGCCTTCGGATATTGCACAAAGCTGAAGACAATATCTATTCCCGAAGGTGTAATAACAATAGGTAAGTACGCATTCAGCCGATGTGAGTCCCTTACAAGTGTGGAATTGTCAAGCAGCGTAGCCACCATAGGGGAGGGAGCATTTTTCAAATGCTATGCTCTTGAAAGCGTGATAGTTCCCATAACCGTCACATCAATAGAAGAAAGAGGCTTCGGATTCTGCAATAAGCTTACCGTATACTGCGAGGCAGAGGCTAAGCCCGAGGGCTGGCACGAAAACTGGGTTACAAGCTCAAAGGCAATTGTCTGGGGATATAAGCCAAGTGAGGAATAGAGAGCTTTTCATCGAGCCTGAAACATATAAGCATTAAAAAATAAAAAAGCCCGACGGAGTGTTGATAATTCCGTCGGGCTGTTTAATTTATTGCTGTCTGTTTTTCTGTGATAGAAGGTATATTGAATCAGCGAGGCAGACTCTGCATGTATTTGTGCATGGATTCTGCAACGATTTTACTGTGGGCAACAGCCTCCACAACGCTTCTTGCACCACTGACCACATCTCCTGATGCAAAAATACCCTCACGGCTTGTATTTCCGTGCTCGTCAGCCCTTAAAAGCCCACGGGTATTTACATCAAGACCTGTGGTGGAGGATACAATAACATTTCTCGGTCCCTGGCTGATGGCTATAATAACCGATGTGGAGGGGTAGAAGGTATCACTGCCCTCGACCTCAACGAAGCTTCCGTTTTCATCCTCGGTAACTTTACGGAAGGTGACCCCTTCCTCAAGAATTTCCACAGGCTTAAGATTATATTCGAATTTTACGCCCTCAAGCTTTGCGTACTTGTATTCATATTCACTTGCTGCCACCTTTGGTGTAATGGAAAAGCAGGTAACCTCGGCACTGCCCTTACGGATAGCCGTTCTTGCCACATCCATAGCTGCATTTCCGGCACCTATGATAGTAAGCTTGTCCCCCAGCTTATACACATCGGGATTGGTAAGGTAATTTATGGCAAAGTGAACATTACCAAGGGTCTCTCCCCTTATATGTAATGCATTGGCACGCCATACGCCCGTGCCTATAAATATTGCCTTATATCCGTCACGGAATAAATCCTCAATGCCGATAGCGTCGCCGATACGGATATTGGGACGGATTTTTATACCCTTGAGCTCAATGTGTCTGTACTGCAAATCCTCAAGCACTCTTTTGGGCAGACGGAATTCAGGTATACCGTACCGTAAAATACCACCTATTTTATCCTTGCTCTCAAAGATAGTAACCTGGTAGCCGTATCTTGCAAGTATAATTGAAATTGTAAGACCTGCAGGGCCGGAGCCCACAATAGCCACCTTCATACCGTTTGATACTGCCGGACCGTTTGTCATTTTAGGAGCATAGGCATTTGAAATATAGCTTTCAATAGCAGAAAAATGCACAGGATTGCCCTTTTTTGCAAGGACACAGTGTCCCTCGCATTGCTTTTCGTGGTTGCATATAAGACTGCATATGGTTGTTAAAGGATTGTTATAAAAGAGTAGCTTACCAGCCTCGTCCAGATTATTGCCTTTTAACAGCTTTATAACCTGTGGGATGGGGGTGTTGATTGGGCAACCCTTCACACAGGAGGGATTTTTGCATTCAAGACAACGGTTAGCCTCATCTAAAATGTGTAGTGCCATTTTCTCTTCCTATCCTTTCTTATATTTATGGTAATGCACCCCGACAGGGGGATTTGTCACCGATGGTGAGGGAGTTATTTAGCTCTTTTTTTCTTAAAGAATTCGGTCAGCAGGGAAGCACATTCATCCTTCAGAACGCCACCCACAACCGTAGGCTTGAAAAGTGGGTATTCCGTAAGATTTAGCATAGTGCCAAAGGCTCCTGCCTTTTCATCATAAGCACCGAAAACAACTCTTTCAATACGGGAGTTTATAATTGCTCCCGCACACATAGGGCAGGGCTCAAGGGTCACATAAAGGGTACAACGGGTAAGCCTCCAGCCACCTAAAGCCCGACAGGTGTCGTTAATTACCTTAATTTCAGCGTGGGAAAGGGGATTTTTATCCTTTTCTCTCCTGTTTCTTGCCCTGGCTATTATCTCCCCGTCACGGACCATTACAGCTCCGACGGGCACCTCGTCGTCAAGGGAGGCAAGCCGTGCCTCCTCCATAGCCTCTCGCATAAATAAAATATCCTGCTCGCTTATCATATATCAGCCTTGTCCATATATTTTGCACTGTTAAGGGCAATAAATTCCTTTCTTGCCACTATATCGTCACCGAGAAGAGTCTCAAACATTACTCTTGTCGCATTTTCATCATCGGGAGTAATCTGTACAAGACGGCGAGTTTCGGGATTCATGGTAGTTTCCCACATCATTTCCTTAGTGTTCTCACCAAGACCCTTAGAACGCTGGATGCTGTATTTCTGTCCCTTCAGCTTTTCAAGGAGCTGTGCCTTTTCTGCCTCGTTGTAGGCAAAGTAGGATTTTTCCTTTACCGTAATCTCATAAAGGGGGGATTCGGCAATAAAAATCTTACCCTCCTTGATAAGGGTGGGGAGCAAACGGAAGAACAGAGTAAGGAGGAGAGTCCTTATCTGGAAGCCGTCCTCATCGGCATCGGTACAGATAATGATTTTATGCCACTTAAGGTCGCTTAAACGGAAGGTCGCCTTATCTCCCTTAGGCGTCTTTACCTCAACGCCGCAGCCGATAACCTTAAGCAAATCAACTATAATATCATTCTTAAAAATCTTTTCGTAGGAGCTCTTAAGACAGTTGAGAGTTTTGCCTCGAACGGGAATAACAGCCTGGAACTCCGCATCTCTGCCAAGTCGGCAGGAGGTCAGGGCAGAGTCACCCTCAACTATATATATTTCACGCTTGTTGGGGTCATTACTCTTGCACGAAACAAATTTCTCAACCTGGTTGGCAAGGTCGGAGGAGGGGGCAATCTTCTTGTTAATAATCTCGACCCTTATGGATTCTGCCTTTTCCCTTGAACGCATATTGAGAAGAACCCTGTCGGCAAATTTGTCGGCAATAGCAGTGTTTTCCGTAAAGTAAATAGACAGCTTATTGCGTAAAAATTCGCAAAGAGCCTCTTCGATAAATTTGTTATTTATGGCTTTTTTTGTCTGGTTCTCATAGGATGTCTGTGTGGAAACAGAGTTTATAACAAGTACAAGACAGTCCTGGATATCAACAAAGCTGATTTTTTCATTTCTTCCGTACTTTCCCCTGTCCTTGATGTACTTGTCCATCTCGGCAAGGAAGGCTCGCTTTACAGCCTTATCGGGGGCACCGCCGTGCTCCAGAAAGCTGGAGTTGTGGTAATATTCAAGTCGGTTCACCTGTGTGGAGGCACAGAAGGAAACCTCTGCCTTGAGATTGTATTCCTCCTTATCCTCTCTGTCCCTACCCTTTGTTTCAAGGTTCCAGAGCACAGGGGGAGTCAGGGACTGCTTTGAGGTAATCTCGCCAATATAGTCGGAGATACCGTTTTCGTACAGATATTCGGAGGTGGAGAAGGTCTTTGCATCAAGCTGATATTTAAGCACAAGCTTAACTCCTCTGTTGACAACAGCCTGCTTACGGAGTACCTCTTTATAATGCTCCTCGCTGATTTTGATATCGGTAAACACCTCTAAGTCGGGACGCCATCTGGTAAGTGTACCTGTACGCTGGAGCTTACGGTCCTCAATGGGAGTAACCTTAAGCTGCCCTACAGCCTTACCCTTTTTGAAGTGCATTTCAGACACGGTGTCCTTCCTGTATGAATAAACATCCATAAACTCGGAGGAGTACTGGGTAGCACAGGCACCGAGACCGTTTAAGCCGAGGGAGTAGGTATAGGCACCCTTATCGCTGTTATTATTATATTTACCTCCGGCGTAAAGCTCGCAGTAGATAAGCTCCCAGTTATATCTTTTTTCCCTTTCGTTGTATCCCAAGGGAACACCACGGCCGTGGTCGTCAACCTCAATTGTATTATCCTTATAAACGGTAACGGTAATTACCTTACCGTAGCCCTCACGGGCCTCGTCCATGGAGTTTGATAATATTTCAAAGAAGGAATGCTGACATCCCTCAAGTCCGTCTGAGCCGAATATAACCGCAGGGCGTTTACGCACACGGTCAGCACCCTTAAGTGATGTAATGGTCTGGTCATTATACTGTTTTGTTGCCATATTTTCCTCCCCTTTCGCTATTTTATAATTCACTCAACATATCCATTTTATCACACGCCATACTTTTTTTCAAGTATTAAATTTAATTATAAGAGGCACAGAAAACGCCAAATGGGGTAAAAGCAGGACATTACCCAAAATTGAATTTTATTTTTCTTGACAAAAAACACACCTTATAGTATTATATAATAAAGCTTTGTGCAATTTTGCACAGGACAGTCAACAGAAAAGAAGGATAGAAATGAAAAAATTATATAACAAAGCCATGGAGCTTTACAGAAAATACAAGGAAATATTCTGGTACCTGGTGGTAGGTGGACTTACTACCGTTGTTTCCTACGGTACATACGCACTGTTTTACAGTCTTTTCAGCCTTAATGCCACATTATCGGAGACTCTATCGTGGGTATGTGCTGTGCTTTTTGCCTATCCCACAAATAAGCTTTTGGTTTTTGAGAATCACTCGAAAAATATACTGTTAGAGTTTTCATCCTTTGTTGCATCAAGGGTGGCTACGGGGGCATTCGGTGTAGCGTTTATGTGGCTCTTTGTGGATATGCTCCTTTGCAACGGATATCTTATGAAGGCTATATCAAGTATAGTAATACTCGTGCTTAATTATGTTTTCTCCAAGCTCATTACCTTCAGAAAGAAAAAGGAGAAAACCCCGGACCCCGTTACAGAAAATACACAAATATGTGTGGAGGATACGGAAGAGGGTACAAAATGAAGGACTTTTTTGAAAAGGAAAATATAGAGCTTTATGCCTATGTGCCTCTTAAGGAATGTAAGATAATCAAAAAATATCTCCTTGACAAAAACGGACTTGACGAAGGGTGTGGAGCTCTGATGATGCTCCTCCCGTACAGAAGCGAGGTGTCTCCTGTAAATCTGTCGGTATATGCCTCAGTCAGGGATTATCATAAGTATGTGGAGGGGCTTGCCGAAAGGTTGGGTAACTATATAAGTAACCGATACCCGAATGCAAGATATAAGCTCTTTGCCGACCATTCTCCCATTGACGAGGTACACGCTGCCTGTATCAGTGGGCTTGGCTTTATCGGCAGAAACGGGCTTTTGATAAATGAAAAATATTCATCCTTTGTGTTCCTCTGTGAGCTTATTACGGATTTGACCGAAAAGGAGCTTTGTATTCCACAGTATGTGGAAAAAGAGCCGAGGATGTGTATGAATTGTGGGGAATGTGCAAGGAAATGTCCATCCAACTGTATGGATGAAAGCGACCCCCGTCCAAAGACAGAATGTCTTTCTGCCATAACGCAGAAAAAGGGTCAGCTAGGTGACTCCGAGATAAAAATGATGCTGGATAATGGCTGTATCTGGGGGTGCGATGTATGTCAAAATGTGTGCCCGTATACAAAAAATGCTGACAAAACCCCTATTTCCTACTTTAAGGAGGGGATAATTACAGAGCTTACCACAGCTACACTTGATTCCATGTCCGAGGAGGAATTTATCTCCCGTCCCTTTTCCTGGAGGGGCAGAGATGTGATTCGTCGGAACACGGAGATATACGGAAATAGAAAAGCAGAGAAAAAAAGTTAATTTACCCTGTGAGGGGAACAGCTATGAAAGGAGAAAGGATATTTTATGATAACGGTCTTGTACGGTAAAATGGGTACGGGAAAAAGCACCCATATTATGGAACAAATAAAAAATGACTGTAAGAATAAAAAGCAGTCCTTTCTTATAGTTCCCGAGCAGAAGGCTATTATTGCCGAGAGAGAAATAGCCGAGACTATGCCACCCTCTGCCCAGCTGTATACAGAGGCAACTAATTTTTCAAGACTTGCCAACAGCGTGTTCCGTAAGCACGGAGGACTTGCCTATAACTATATTACAAGAAGCGGAAAAAGGCTTATTATGTACCGTGCTCTTTGTGAATTGCGTGATAGCCTTACCTCCTATAAAATTCCCAAGGGCAGAGAAAGAGGAGCAGTGGAAATGTTCCTTGATGCAGTGGGAGAGCTTAAGACCTACGGTGTATCAACAAATAAGCTGGAGGCAATTTCGGAGTCTATGGTCAGCCCAAAGCTGTATGCAAGGGTCAAGGACCTGAGCCTTGTGCGTAGCGTGTACGAAAAAATATTATCGGAAAAATTTAACGACCCCTATGACGATATTCTTCTCCTTGCCGAAAAATTAAAAAATCATCAGTTTTTTAAGGGTGCAAATGTTTATGTGGACTCCTTCTACGGATTTACGGGAGCCCAATGGAATGTACTTTATGAAATAGCTAAGCAATGCGACAAGCTTGTTATAGCTCTCGATATGCCTAAGGACGGTAAGGACTCTGACTATGCCAAAATAGTGCAGACCTCCAAGGCTGTTAAAAGGATGAGTCGGAATATAACGGGTAAGGAGCCCAATGTGGAAACCTTTGATGAGGACCACCTGCACAAAAACCCCACAATTAAGTATCTTTACGATAATTTATGGGACTTTGGTGCATCCCCCATAGAGGAGCAATCGGGAGTTACCTTAGTTACCCCCGAGGACGAGTTTGACGAGTGCGAGTATGTAGCCTCCGAGATAAAAAGACTTGTAATGCAGGGGGCAAGATATTCCGATATTGCCGTGATTATGGGTAAGGCAGATACATATAACGGCATTATAGATATGACCTTTGATAAATATGAAATCCCCTCATTTTTCGCAAAGCAGACGGATATCAGTGCAAAGCCCCTTGTAAAAATGATATTCTCGGCAATAAAAGCAGTGGACTCCTACGGACTGCAGGATATTTCCGACTATCTTAAGTGTGGCTACTCCGATATAGATATGGAGCACGCCTCCGAGCTTGAGGGATATATGTATCGCTGGAAGCTACGGGGCAGAAAGAAATTCGATAACGATGAGTACTGGAATGCCAATCCCGACGGATATGTTGTGGAGACCACCGAGTCACAGCTTGAAGAGCTTGCAAGGATAAATGAAACCAGGGACAGGCTTGCAGAGGCACTTTTGCCACTCAGGGAGGCATTTGATAAAAAGCTCACCTGTCGGGAGGTTCTTATCGCACTTTACAGATTCCTTGAGAATCATAAAATCAGGGAAAAGCTTGATAAGGAAATAAAGGAATCGAGCAAGGAGGAGGCTATTGAGCTTTCTCAGCTTTACAGTGGACTTATGGGTGCCTTTGACACCGTAAATGAAATAATGGGTGAGGAGATTCTCGATGCTGAAGCCTTTGCGGGAGCTCTTCGCTATGCTCTTGACGGAGTAAACGTGGGAGTGATTCCCACAGGTGAGGATAAGGTCACCGTTGGTGAGGCACACGGCATAAGAACAAAAAACATCGCCCATGTGTTTATTTTAGGTGCAGTATCGGGTAAATTTCCCGGCACTGTGATTGATGACGGATATTTTACGGACAGGGATAAAATCGAGCTTGAGGGAGTCGATATAGTTTTATCCTCCAAATCCGATATAAAATCGGCAGACGAGCTTCTTAATTTCAGAAACGCCATAGCCGTAGCCTCGGAGAGTGTATGTATTTCTGCTCCGAGAGGCTCCATAGGAAGCAGCACACCGTCGGAGCCCTCCATAGGCTATGAAAGAGTTAAAAAGCTCCTTTATAATGCTACAGAGAAAAATACCTCTGCCATCCCCCTGTACGAAAGAATCTTTACCGAGGAAGTGGCAAGGGAATATGCCTCCTTTGGAAAGGATGTGGGAGCAGAGGCAATACGGAGCCTTTTGAATATTGAAAGGAGCAATGTGGACTTTGCAAATGAGAGCATTTGCGTCGGCGAAAAAGAGGCAAAGGAAATATTCACCACAGCTATGAATATGTCATACTCCAGAATAGAGACCTTTGTTTTATGCCATTTCAAGTATTATTGCAACTATCTGCTTAAGCTTCGTGAGAATACAAAAATATCCTTTTCCTCCAGGGATGTGGGCGACCTTACCCATAAGGTATTTGAGCTCTTCTTCCTTAAGGTAAAGGAGGACGGGATTGATTTGTCAGCCCTTGAGGGGGAGGATATTATCAAGCTTGTTGACGAAATAATTGACGGGTATATTAAGGCAATTTGTCGGGGCAGTCACGCTTCTTCAAAAATGGAGAGGCTCTTTGACAGACTGAAAAAGCATATTTACATATTCATTGAAAGCATGGTAAATGAATTTTCAGAAAGCAAATTTCTTCCCGAGTACTTTGAGCTTTCCATGGGCAACGGGGAAAATGATGTGCCCTCCAATGTATTCAGAATTGGAGAGGATGCAACCCTTACAATGCGTGGCTCCTGTGACAGAGTGGATGTATACAGAAGGGACAAGGATACCTTTATTCGTGTAATAGACTATAAAACAGGCTCCAAGGAATATAACAGGGCAGATGCGGAAAGAGGACTTAATCTTCAGCTCCTTATATATCTTTACTCCCTTTGTAAAATGGGAGACTGTAAAATCAAGCAGGAGCTGGGGGGAGAGATTACCCCTGCGGGAATGATGTATATACCCCTTGAAATCGGTAAGGCGAAAAACGAAACCGAAAAGGGAATTACCTCAGCCGAGGGAGAAAAGAACGAGGTGGATGCCGTTGTCGGCAAAATGAAACGCAGTGGAATCCTTCTTGATGACAGGGAGCTCCTTTCGGCTCAGGACCCCTCAATGGAGGGAAAGTATATACCGACCTATCCACCGAGGGCTAACAGCAAGGAGGAGACCTTTGTATCAAGGGAACGCTTTGAGGAGATATTCGGGGAGCTTGCCGATACAATAGAGGAAATAGGTCTTCAGATGCTTTCGGGTGATGCAAGGGCAGAGCATCTTGAAAGAAAAGATAATACCTCACCCTGTAAATACTGTGCAAACCGTGCCGTTTGCAGAAGGAGGAAATGATGGAGCTTACAGTACCTCAGAAGCAAGCGATAGAATTTAAGGACGGAAATCTCCTTGTTTCCGCCGCAGCGGGAAGCGGAAAAACCTCCACGCTTATAAAGAGAATAGTTGAAAGGCTTAAAGACGGGGAGCAAATCACCGATAAGCTTATTGTAACCTTTACCATTTCCGCCGCCTCCAAGCTCCGTGCCGACCTTATCAAGGGCATAGGAGAGGAGATAGCCAACGGACAGGATGGGAAGCATCTCGGGGAGCAGCTTATAAAGGCAGGTAATGCCGATATCTGTACAATAGATGCCTTTTGTATGAAGCTGGTTCGTGCCAACTTCGATAGAGTTGGCATAGATGCCGACTTTCGCATAGGTGAGCAGAGTGAAATAGATATCCTCAGCAAGGAGGCAATGGAGGAGACTCTTGACACCTTTTTCGAGGCTGAGGAGAAGGATGCTGATTTTCTTACGGTATGCGACTGCTTTGGCGATATGAGAAACGAGGATAAGCTGGCAGAAAGCCTTTTGAGTCTTTATTCCAAGCTTATTACCACTAAGGAGGGAGCAGAGCTTCTCCTTAAAAATAACACCTGTGAGGGGGATTTTATGGACACTCCCCACGGAAAAATCCTTTGTGAACGCATAGTAAGACTGGTTGATTACTATAAAAAGTATTACGGACTTCTTATAGATGAGTGTATGAAGGATGGAAAGACAGCAAAGAGCTACGCCCCTACATTGGTATCGGATATCGGTATTATGGACGGTATATTGAGTCTTTGCAAAAGCTGTAAATACGATGAGCTCAAGACATATCTTGCTTCTGTAAAATACGCAAGATTCGGTATTGTAAAGGGAGAATGCTCCGTTGACACAGGAGCCATAAGGGATAAGAGAGACACCTTCAAGGCTAAGCTGAAGGATATTGAAAAACGGTATTTTTCCACAGACCATAAGGACGCCTGTGAGGCGTATAATCAGAACGGAAAAATGTGCCGTGCCATCTACAAAATAATCAAAGCATTTGAGGATGAGCTTTTTTTGAAGAAAAAAGCACACTCCATATACAGCTTTAACGATGTGGAACGCTTTGCTCTCTGTCTTCTCTGCAACAGGGACGGGAGCCCTACGGATACAGCCCTCGAATACAGAAAAAGATACAACGAGGTCTATATCGACGAGTATCAGGATACAAACTCCATCCAGGATGAAATATTTAAGGCTATAAGCAACGGCAACAGATTTATGGTGGGTGATATAAAGCAGAGCATCTATAAATTCCGTTCTGCCGAGCCGGAAATTTTTGCAGGATACAGAGATTCCTTTACCCCCGTGGACGAATTTCAAAGGGGGGATACGGGTGCAGGTATCTTTATGTCAAACAATTTCCGTTCCGATAAGGGAGTTATAGACTTTGCCAACCTTGTATCGGATTATATGTTCAAAGGCTCACAGGAGATTCCCTACGGACCGAAGGACCGTCTTATATTCTCCAAGGCAAGACTGCCTGAGGGCTATCCCCACGAAAAGGCAGAGGTATATCTTATCAAAGGAAAAAGAAACGACGAAACAGAAGAAAATCCCGAGGCTGACTTTGTTGCAAGGAAAATAAAATCCCTGATAGAACACGGATACCTTCCCTCAGGTAACAAAATTCAGGCTAAGGACATAACAATTCTTTTGAGGACAAGAACATGCCTTAACGATTATATCAATGCCCTTAAAAGACACGGGGTCAATTATCAGTACGAAAACGAGGAGCTGCTTTACGAGAGAAGTGAGATTCTTCTTGTGATGTGTCTTCTTAATGTAATTGACAATCCTATGCGTGATGTGTATCTGGCAGGTGCTATGCGTTCTCCTGCGTTTGATTTTACCCTGTCAGAGCTTGTAGCTATAAGACAGTCGGGAAGAAGTCTGCCGTCACTCTATGCATCCTGCAAATCCTATCCCAAGGAGGATAAAATAAGGAAAAAGCTGGATGATTTCTTTGAAAAAATAGAAAAATACCGTAAGGCGTGTCGTAAATTACCCTCCCACGAGGTAATTTCTATGCTTTATACGGACTTCGGACTTCTCGGTAGCTGTACCAAGGAGGAGAGAAAAAGCCTTCTCACCCTTTACGATATAGCAAGAAAATATGAGTCGGGCTCATACAAGGGAATCGGCTCCTTCCTTCGCTATACGGACAGAGTGGTGAATGATAAAATAAAGGAGCATGTTTCGGATAATGACGGCCGGAGTGTGGAGATTATGACCGTACACGGCTCCAAGGGACTGCAAAGACATATATGCTTTCTCTGTGATACTGCAAGAGGCTTTAATACTGAGGATATCAAAAGTCCCATATATTTTGACAGGTTTCTCGGAGTGTCCGGTTATATTTTCAAAAACGACGGCCTTACAAAATATAACACCTTAATGAGAAAATGCACCTCCATGGCTATGGTTAACGGAATTGTAGAGGAGGAAATGCGAAAGCTCTATGTAGCCTTAACCAGAGCAGAGAATAAAATGATAGTTACGGGAATGGACACTGACCCTGTAGGGTACATTTGTGAAATGAAGGAAAGGGCAAGATGCCAAACCCCCTACTCAATACTCAATACAACCTCCTGCCTTGACTGGATTGTCGGTGCATGCAGCGACACCTCCTCGGACTTTTTTGAAATGTCCGTAATAGACGGGGAGAGAGATACCGTGGAGGCAACGGACGGTGTATATGAGGAAGAAGTACCCTATTCCCAAGGGGAGCTTGAGAAAATAAAGAGAGAGCTTAAAAAACGCCTTGAATTCAAGTACAAAAATGAGCATATAAATAAGGTACCCTCCAAGCTCTCGGCGTCAAAGCTGTCTAAAACAGTTCTTGACAGCACGGAAAACGAGGAGGTAGACCAGAATATATCCCTGGATATTATGCCCACATTCCTGACAGGTGGAGAAAAACAGGTAACAGGCTCGGATATAGGTACGGCAACCCACCTGTTTTTGCAATTCTGTGATTTCGGTGAGCTTGAGAAAAACGGAGTCGACAAGGAAATGGAGAGACTACGGGGAGAATACCTGTCGGAGTCCGTATGCAAGCTTGTCAACAAGAGCTATATTGAAAAATTTATGGGCTCACGACTGTTCACTGAGCTGAGAGAGGCAAAAAGCCTCTTAAAGGAATTCAGATATAATATTCTGCTCCCTGCCAATGATTTCTCCGAGAAAACCGATTTCCACGGTGAAAAGGTGCTGGTGCAGGGCGTGGTAGACTGTATCTACGAAAGAGATAACGGAGAGCTTGTGCTGGTGGACTATAAAACAGACAGCGTAAATATGTCAAATTACCGTCAGATTTTAGTCAGCCGTCACAAAAATCAGCTATCGTATTATAAAAAAGCTTGCGAAATGATGATGGAAAGACCCATTTCACAGGTGTTGATTTACAGCGTTCCCTTAGGCAGGAGTGTTTTCCTGCCCGACGGAAGCGATGATTTTTCAAAGGAGGAATAAATGAGAATTATAGTTTGTCTTGACGAAAGACGGGGTATGATGTTCAATAAACGCAGACAGAGCAGAGACAGCCTTGTAACAGCCGATATTGTCTCCTCCCTCGAGGGAGAGAAGCTGTTTATATCCCCCTATTCCGAAAAGCTGTTTGAGGGATTTGACCTTAAGCTTAAGGTCAAGGACAACCCGATAAAATCGGCAAAGAGGGATAGCATATGCTTTATT
Source organism: Clostridia bacterium (assembly GCA_017456545.1). Lineage (GTDB taxonomy): Bacteria > Bacillota > Clostridia > Oscillospirales > CAG-272 > RGIG2000. The sequence goes on from JAFTJE010000005.1 coordinate 24,181, forward strand.
GAGGATGTGTCCCCAAATGAATATGCCAAGGAGATAGACTCCGTTGTCATATATCACTGGAACAGACACTACCCCTGTGATTTCTATTTTGATTTTAATATGGAGGGCTTTAAGCTTGTGTCAAGCACGGAATTTGCAGGCTCCTCCCACGAAAAAATAACCAAGGAGATATGGATTAAATGAAAAAGAGAATTTTATCAATCTTAGCCCTTTTGCTTATTGTGGCTATGTCATTCACCTCCTGTAGCCTGTTCTCCGATGAGACAGATGCAACAGGTAGCCCAAGTACAATAGTAATTAACGGAGAGACCGTTCCGTCATATACAAATAAAGCATATGTGTATCTGAACAACGGAAAGCCTACCTTTACAGATAAGGAAATTACCACAAAATCCTATGAGTTTTACAGTGAGCTTGATTCCCTCGGCAGATGTGGTGTTACCCACGCTTGTATAGGTATTGACTTGATGCCCACAGACGACAGAGGAGAGATTGGCTCCGTAACTCCCTCGGGCTGGAAATACAACGGCAAGAGCAATAATAATAAGTACGATACCACTCTTGTAGAGGGTGGCTACATATACAACAGATGCCACCTGATCGGCTTCCAGCTGGCAGGCGAAAACGCCAATGAAAAGAATCTTGTAACAGGCACCCGTTACCTCAACATCGAGGGTATGCTCCCCTTTGAAAATATGATTGCCGACTATGTAAAGGAAACAAAGAACCATGTAATGTTCCGTGTTACCCCAATTTATGACGGTAACAATCTCGTTCCCAGTGGCATACATATGGAGGGCTACTCCGTAGAGGATGAGGGTGAGGGCATATCCTTCAATGTATACGCATACAATGTTCAGCCCGGTATTGAAATTAACTACGCCACAGGAGAAAACTGGCTCTCAGGTAAGGCTCCCGAGGTAGAACAAACAACAACCCAAGACCCCAACAGCATAACATATATTCTTAATAAAAACAGCATGAAATTCCATAAGGACGGCAGCTCCTGTGGTAACAGCGTAAAGGAAGAGAATAAGGATATCTATACAGGCAACAGACAAGACCTGATAGATAGGGGGTATTCGCCCTGTGGCACCTGCAAACCCTGATTTGAAGCTTACTGACACATCGGATTTCTGTGTTGTTCCTCGAGGGTGACCTCGACTATCGTAAAGATAGCCTTCGTCCACCCTCTGTGGTACGCCTTGAAATCCTTGGTCATTAAACTTCAAATGTGTAGAGCTTACTGACACATCGGATTTCTATGTTGTTCCTCATCTAAGACCTCGACTATCGTAAGATAGCCTTCGCCCTTAGATTGCGGTACGCCTTGTCTGTCTCGGTTATTAAACCTAAAATGCCTAGAGCATACTAACGCTTCGACATACTGCGTTGTTCCTCGAGGGTGACCTCGACTATCGTAAAGATAGCCTTCGTCCTTAGATTGAGGCACACCTTGCTTGTATTATTAAACAGCCTTTAGATGTACTATGGTATAAAAAACAAGACGCATTTAGTGTTATATCCCTAAGGGAGTAATGCTAAATGCGTTCTATTTTTACTTATATTTTCTCCATCGCCTCGAAAAGGTCGGGGAGGTGTTCGATTTTCTTTACGCTGGTTATGGGAATTATGGGATAGGGGGAGCTTGCAAGGTGGAGAATAGATGCCGTCTGAACGGAGCAGGACTCTCTTTCTGCCAGGGCAAGGACCTCCTTATATGCTTCCCTTGTGGCTTCGTTGTCGTATGCACGGACAAGAGAGTCGGGTATTGACACTCCCCCGTGTATTTTTGCGAAATATCCACGGGCTGTGGATTGATAGGGTATCAAAGGCTTACCTGTGCTTTGGTGGAACTTTTCCTCCTCTGCACCGTGGATTACAAGGGTCGGGTCGGGATTTGTGTTATATCCCCTGTTTACCGTGGCAGAGCTATGCTGATTAGACACAGCACTAAAGCCTCTGATATTATGCTCACGGGCATATTTCTCTGCCTCATATAATCTCTCTGCTGTAAAATTGGATGCACCGTAGAGAAGGATTTTGCCCTCGCCCCGCAGCCCTTCCATTGTTTCCAGTATTTCTCCGATATGCTTTGATGTGTCATCCCTGTGCAGCCAGTAGAAATCAATACAATCCCTTTTAAGAGCAGTAAGGCTCTCCTCAAGGTCAGCACGGATATCCTTCTCATTTAGTCGCATAACAGTAGGTGAATCAAAATTATAGTGGGCACCCTTTGTGGCGATGACTACCTGCTTTTTAGTGCTTTTCAGCCACTCTCCGAGGAATTTTTCACTGGCGTTACCGGCACCCTGCACCCATTTGCCGTAAACATTGGCAGTATCTATAAAGCTGCCACCCCTGTCCATATACTCATCAAGTATCCGAGAGGCAAGCCTATTATCAACAGCAGTTCCAAAATGGTCGGCACCTATACAGATTTTGGACACTGTAAGTATATTATCTATCTTAAATGTAGTCATTTTTTCACTCCGTTACTGTTTTTTTGTGACAAAACATAATTAATTTACGCTTTTAACCGAAATATACTGTTAATTTATTCTGAATTGGCACATAACTGCCTTACCGAGGATACGCACGCTTCCACTCTCCAGCTGAGCACTGTCTACAACGATTGGGGCATAGGACGAATTTGCCGGATTTAATATCATTCGCCTGTTGCCCTTATCAAAATACACACGCTTTAGTGTAGCATCGTCATCTATAAGCACAACGGCTATCTGCCCGTTTTCAACAGTAGGCTGTTTTTTTACAAATACTATGCTTCCGTCACGGATGCCTGCCTCTATCATACTGTCCCCCTTGGCATAAAGGCAGAAGTCTGCATTTATATCCCCCTCAACCGAGGCGTAGCCCTCTAACTGCTCATCTGCAAAAATCGGCTCTCCACAGGCTACACTTCCGAGGATGGGAATAGAACGCCTTTTAACAGGCTTGATTCCGTTGACCTCGAGGACATCACGGATATAGCTCCCTCTTTTATCGCTTTCTCCCATAAGGTACTCACGGGATACATTAAAGTACATAGACAGCATTGTTATCTTCCCGAGAGTTGGGTTTGCTGTTTTCAGATTGCTCTTGAAGTTCTTACCTACGCCACTCTCCGTAAAGGCAGTATGCATATTGATTCCCCGTTCACGGCACAGCTTTTCTATTCTTTCTATAAGAACTGTCTTATTCATAGGACACCTGCTTTCAAAATGAAATTTATATCAAAATGGCTATTGACAAATTACTAAAATAGGAATATAATGTACTCATAGCCCTGTTTACAACAATTATATCACTTAATTTAGGAAATGTCAAGAAAAATCGGGAAAGGAGAAATTACGGAATACAAGTGTCTTAGCTGTAAAACGGAAATATCCGAGGAGGATATCATTGAAAGACGCTACACACAGTCCCATCCCTACGGTGAGGGACATGCTTGCGAGGATGTGTGTGAGCTATACTGTCCTGTCTGCGACAGTGGAAGAATACAGATAATATTTTAATAAAATCTTTTTGCTTGCGGTGTGGCAAAAAGCTTTGGCAAGGAGGTTTTATGACAGTAGAGGATGTAAAAAAGGAGCTCAGGGAGCTCAAGCATATAGAACGGTGTATAAAGGTAAGAGAAACCATAAGAGATATCAGAACAAAAAGACTTGTAAAGCTTATGGAAATGCCAAAATCTCCCGAGACGGAAAAGGAGATTTCGGAAATTAAGGAAATAATAAGGTCTCTGAACATTCAGGATTACATAAGGAAGGCCACAGCTCTTGAGAAAAAATACTTTGGGATAATTTCCACTCTCGGTCCCAAGGAGCAGATAATAGTCTTTGAGTGCTTTGTAAACGGTGATAAAACCTATTGGCAGGTAGGAGAGCAGCTGGGCTACTCCGACGAATGGGTACGGGCAAAGGTCAGGGAAATAGCGTCAGAGCTTGCAAGACGAATGACAACGGCCTAACATCAGCCGAGTAATTAAAAACTGAATAAAAACTAACGCCTGTTCAAATGAACAGGCGTTAATATGTATATTAAGGAGATTATTCTGCGAAGCTCTCAATTGCAGATTTTTCAACGGGAAGACAAGCCTTGAAATTGGAAAGATAAGCATTAAAGCCATCAATATCGGATTTGTCAGCCATTGTTTCCACGGTCTTACAGGATGCGAATATCTTATTGTCGAGATAATCGGGTAGGCTCTCGCCCTCCTTCTTATCCAGCATATATGCAGCAAGAAGAGCCATACCGTAGGGACCTCCCTCACCCGAGGATTCCATGGTGATAACGGGTGCACCTACAGCAGCAGAGAGGAACTTAGGTCCTGTTACAGGAGCCTTGAAATATCCACCGTGACCGCAGATACGGTCAATCTTGATATTTTCCTCCTTGATAAGAATATCAAGACCCATTTTAAGGGTGGAGAGGCAGGTGTACAGATGAGTTCTTGCAAGGTTAGCAAAGGAGAAGTCTGCACCGGGCTTACGCATAAGCACGGGAACGCCCTTGGTAAGACCTACATTTGCCTCACCGGAGTAGTAGTTATATGCAACGATACCGTCGCAGTCAGCCTTACCCTCAAGAGCCTTTTCAAATACAAGGTCCATAATCTTACCCATAGGAATGTCAACACCGAGTGCATCAGCAAAGTCCTTAAGCATTCCTGCCCATGCATTGAAGTCGGAGGTACAGTTGGAGCAATGAACCATAGCAACGGGGGCACCGTCGGGAGTTGTAACAACATTGATTTCCTTATGTAGCTTGGGAGTTTTTTCTGTAACTACCATAGCAAATACAGATGTTCCTGCCGATACATTACCTGTTCCAACTCTTACGGAGTTTGTAGCAGTCATACCTGTACCCGCATCACCCTCTGGAGGAGCAAATTTAACTCCGGGCTTAAGTGTGCCTGTGGGGTCAAGAAGCATAGCACCCTCATCGGTAAGATAGCCGGCACACTCACCTGCGTTAAGAACACCGGGGAGAAGCTCCTTAAGAGTCCAGGGATAGCCCTTGTCCTTAATAAGGTCGGCAAAAATGTCAAGGCAATCGTCTCTGTAATCGCATTTAGCACTGTCGATGGGGAACATACCCGATGCTTCACCTATACCGAGGACCTTGTTGCCTGTGAGTCTCCAATGGATAAATCCGGCAAGGGTGGTAAAGTGGGTAATATCCTTAACATAGGGCACATCCTCTAAAATATCCTTGTAAAGGTGGGCGATGCTCCATCTTTGGGGAATAGCTGAGTTAAACGCCTTGGTAAGAGTCTCGGAGGATACCTGTGTAATAGTATTTCGCCAGGTTCTGAAGGGGGCAAGGAGATTGTTATCCTTGTCGAAGGCAAGGTAGCCGTGCATCATACCGGAAATACCGATAGCACCGATAGTGGTAAGCTTTGTGTTATATTTACCCTCAAAATCCTCACGCATTTTGGAGTAGCAGTCCTGAAGACCACCGATAATATCATCCATTGTGTAGGTCCAGATACCGTCAACATAACGGTTTTCCCATGTGTGACCTCCGGAGGCTATAACATTACGCTTTTCGTCAAGCAAAATAGCCTTTATTCTTGTAGAGCCGAATTCAAGGCCCATAGCAAAGCTCTGTAAATTCATAAAGCACCTCATATAAAATAATTTCTGAATTCAGTATAACACAAACAGCTTCCCATTGCAAGAGAAAAGTAAAGCAACAGTACAGAATAAAAATCAAATAAATGTCACAAATTTGCTTGTAAAATAAAAAATAATATTGATATTGTAAAAAGCTTATGTTATAATATGTGTGTATGTACTAAATTTATCGAATTATGAGGAAGGATGGTGATATAATGGACAATGAAGTCAAGGAAGGCACAGAAGCCACCGCAGAGCAGGATTGCAATTGCGGAAAACCAAAGAAGCAAAGCAACCTTAAGACAAAAATGCTTTGGTCTTTAGTTTTTGTAGCTATAGCCGTCCTCACCGTATGGGCGATAACCTCTCAGGAGGGCTTCACCCTGACAAGCTTTATTGGATTCATCCGTGCACAGAATCCCATGTGGATCACATTTGCTATTGTAGCGATGCTTGGCTTTGTGGTATTTGAGGCTCTGGCACTTATGACCATTATAAAATCCTTCGGATATAAGGCTCCCATACACAGGGGACTTATATATTCCTCAAGCGATATATACTTTTCGGCAATTACTCCATCAGCCACAGGAGGACAGCCTGCCAGTGCTTATTTTATGATGAGGGACGGCATCCCCGGTGCAGTAACCACGGTTGCTCTTATTCTGAACCTGGTTATGTACACCTTTGCCATACTGATAATAGGTATTGTCAGCTTTATAGTACGCCCCGGTATATTCCTCGGCTTTCCCGTGGTTGGCAAGGTGCTTATAATAGTAGGCTGTGTATGCCTTGTGAGCTTAGCTATATTCTTTATAATGATTCTTTTCAAGAGCCATATACTTTTGAAAATCGGTAATGCATGCCTGACTCTTTTATCTAAGCTCCATGTAATCAGAAATGTGGAGAGAAAAAGAGAAAGGCTGGCATGCTCTATAAAATCCTATAACGGATATGTAGAGCAGATTAAGGGTAAGCAGAAGAGCATAGTATTATCCCTGCTGTTTAACATACTGCAAAGGGTATCGGTAATTCTGGTTACGGTATGTGTATTTATGGCAGCCGGCGGAGATTTCAAAATGTGCTGGGATATAGCAGTGTGTCAATGCATGGTTATCCTCGGCACCAATGTGCTTCCAATACCGGGAGCTATGGGCATTTCGGACTATATGCTTATATGCGCCTTCAGTGCAATAGGCTTCAGCGAGACGGTAGCACTTAATCTTAATCTGGTCAGCCGTGGAATATCCTTCTACAGCTGTGTAATAATATGTGGTATTTCACTTGTTGTCAGATTGTTATCCTATAAGATTATAGCATCAAGAAAACAAAAAAAGACAAAAAATACAGATCAGGAGAATCAAAAATGATAGGTTATTATAACTACACCGTTTTACTCACATATCTTTCCCTCGCATCTGCAACCACAGGTATTGTTATTTCTCTTACAGGAACAGGTCATCCCTTTATCGGTATGTTCTTTATGCTTTTCTGTGCCCTTTGCGATGCCTTTGACGGCAGAGTGGCAAGAACAAAGAAGAACAGAACCACCGAGGAATGTAAATACGGTATACAGATAGACTCCCTTTCCGATATAGTTGCCTTTGGCGTATTGCCTGCTTGTATCGGTGCAGCCCTTGTATTCCGTTCTGAAATATATCAGTTCGGCACAAACGGTATAGACCTTGTATATTCAATCATATGCTTTGCAATAATGGCATTCTTTGTACTTGCCGGACTTATCCGTCTTGCATACTTCAATGTAACCGAGGAGGAAAGACAGGCAAACGGAGAGGGTGCGAGAAAATATTATCTCGGCTTGCCCATTACATTAGGCTCAATGATTCTTCCCGCAGCACTTGCAATAGTTCTTATCGTGGAAAAGCTTGCAAAGATAGACTTTACACTTTTCTATTTCGGTGCGTTGCTCGGAGTTGGAATCGCATTTATATCAAAGTTCCGTTTGAGAAAGCCCGGTATAAAAATCCTTTTGGGAATGATAGGCTTCGGAGCTCTCGAGGCAGGTCTTATGATATACGCACTTCTTATCTGATATGAAGAAAAAGCAGAAGAAGGAAAGCCTTGGCTTAAGATTTCTGTATAACACTCTTGTTGGAAGAGCCTGCTTAAAGGTTGCGGCGTCAAGAACATTATCAAAAATTGTCGGTAGCTTTATGGATTCCCGTCTTTCAAAGCCACTTATAAAGGGCTTTGTTAAGAAAAACGGTATAAACCTTGACGATTTTTATTCCGATAATTTCAAATGCTTTAACGACTGCTTTACAAGAAAAATAAAGGAGGACAGGCGTCCTATTGAAATGGACGGAGATGTATTTATCTCCCCCTGCGACGCACTTTTGTCCGCTTACAGAATTGACAAGGATACAAGGCTCAATATAAAGGACAGCATCTATTCCGTAAAGGACCTTTTTGAAGACGGAGAGATAGCTAAGAAATATGAGGACGGCATATGCCTGGTGTTCCGTCTCTGCGTAACTCATTATCACAGATACATATACCTTGATAATTGTGAAAAAGGGGATAATGTGTTTATAAAGGGTAAGCTTCATACAGTACGCCCCATAGCACTGGAGGCACTTCCTGTGTTCAAGCGTAACTGCCGGGAGTATACCGTTATGAGCACGGAAAACTTTGGAGATGTAACCCAGATGGAGGTTGGAGCTATGCTGGTGGGCAAGATTAAAAACCACCACAGAGATGGCGTCCACACCCGTGGAGAGGAGAAGGGAATGTTCCTTTACGGTGGCTCCACAATAGTAGTCTTCCTCGAAAAGGACAAGGCACAAATTGATGAAAAATACTTTATCGCCACAGAAAAAGGCGAGGAAGTGGATGTTCTTATGGGACAGGCACTGGGAGTAAAGCTTAAATAAAAATATAAAAGTCGCTTGGGGCACGCCCAAGCGACTTTATTTTATATTTTACAGCAGGACTATATCTGTATTCCGTTTATTCCGGTATCAAAATTTTGCGAGGTGGCTCTCTTGCTCACAAAGAGAGGTGACTCTGCAAGGAATATAGCTGTATAGAAGCAGCCGGAAGCCGCAAATACGGTAAAGGAATAAAATGATGGGAACATAATAATATTCAGAAGAGCTGTAACACCACCTACGCTGAGAGCAACGATATGGTTAGTCATAGTTGCCTTGCCCTTATAATGCTTAAGTGCAAGTACAATATAGAATGCAACCACAGTACATGCAAAAGCAAACAGTACTATTTCTAAGATACTGTCGACAAGCAGGTCCTGATATGTTTCATACAAGCTATCATAGTAAGGATCGTCTTTATAATACGGTTTATCCAGATAATCTATTTCATGAATATATTTGAATAAATTTGTTAATAAGTCGCCGGAGGGAATCAATGACAATGCATGTATAACCGACATGGAGCTGAATATAAGCTTAGAATTTTTATTTTCATACAGCTTTATAGAATACAGCAGAAGAATAACTGCAGAAAATGCGGATAAAAGACAATGCTCGGTCATTATACCGTGTGCAAAAGCTAATATTCCGTATAGGGAAAGAGATACTATAGCCAATATAAACACAGGGAGTAGTTTTTTAGGCTTGGAATTTGGTATGTAAGAATGATTCATAGCTTTCTCCTTTCCTGACATCAAGCTTCAGTATCGCTTTTATATACATTCTCGGTATTCTTGCTTTCCTCTGTGACAGACCCGTTTGCAAGGTCGTTAAGGAGCTTAACCTTAGCAGCCTCAAATTCCTCCTCGCTGATAACACCGAGTGCAAAGGACTTCTGCAGGGATAAAAGCTCTGCTTCCACACCTGTCGGTGGGGACATGGGCTGAGCTATAGGCTGGGGAGCTGTATAGTATGGGACAGTGGCCGTTACCTTCTTTCTTACAAAGGAATTGTAGCCTATAAGGAAAATAACGATATTGATTATAGAAATAGCTCCTATATAGAGTATGCACTTTATCAATCCTACTATAGAGAAATGATGATAAATCATTAAAGGATTGAGAAGAGCAGCAGCTTCGCTTATGCAAAGTGCAATAATGTAATTGGATTTGTATGCTCCTCCACGGAAGTGCAATATACCCAGTACAATATAGGATGCCAATATCAATTCATCAAACAAGTATGAGTAAGATGTAAAATGGTGCATACCATTAATAATAAAGTCGTTCACCAAAGAGGAATAGAAGCAGGATAATGCAAACACGGACATTATAAGTCCGTAAATTATATGCTTATCCTCCCGTTCGGACAGGTTTTTGCAATATACAATCAGCAATACGGCTGTTAAAGCAGGGAAAATCCAATCAATATGGGAGATGTAGTAGGGGTGATCGTAATTACTGATTATATCGTATAATTGAATTAAAACAACCACGCCAATCAGGGACAGAGCAATAATCGAAAGTATAAAAGCGGCCTTCGGCTTTTTCTGCTTTGCCGTGGGAATATTAAAAATATCCATTACTGTCCTCCGTTTTTAATGGAATTAAGGATATTGTTGCACTCCTCTCTGGAAATCATACCCTTGTTATAAAGGTCAACTGTTGCAGCGTATCTCTTCTGCTGCTCGGGAGTCATTGCAGGAGCAGTGTTCTGCTGTGCAAAGTTATTAACAGGCTGTGCATAATAATTTGTGGGGCGTGCAGCCACATTGTTTGCTACAGGCAAGGGCTCAACAGCCTCAAGCTTAACACCGATTTTTCTTGTGGAGCCAACCAATTCACCAAAGCCCCATACAAGATGTGCTGTAAACAGGGTAGATGCAGCAACTATCAATCCACCGAAAAGAACTATGGGAGAGTAAATGAAGAAATCGTCATCTTCAATAACTCCGAGTGCAAGCATGATAATAAAGCCGATAACAGCCAATCCTGCCAAAACAATGCCTATGTAGGACAAGATAGTGGCAATCAATTTAAGAGTTTTTTCTGAGTTGTAGCGTTTTCCAAACATAATTTTTCTCCTTTTGTAAATTTAGTTGATGATTTATGTAAATATATTGTAGCATAAAAATCCATAAGTGTAAAGTAAAAAACAAAAAAGTCAATTTGGATTAGCATTTTGCATAAAAAGAAGCCTCCCATCGCAAAGGGAGATTTCATCGTCATCGTTTTTCTGCTGTTATTACATCATAAATTCGTTTGTTTTTTAAGTGAAATATTCGGCTTGTGCCGAATGTGAAATAATGTGTTATCCCACATTGTGAAATATTGCTCCCTGCAGTCGCAATGTGAAATGAAATTTACCCACATTCGCATCAGCGAATATTTCACATTTGCGAAGCAAATATTTCACAGCGAAGCTATTTCACTTGCCCATAAGGGCAAATTTCGTTGAAAAAAACACATGGATTCTCACTGCGTGAGGCTTTTCCTCGAGCCTTATCCTTGCAAGCAGAGAACGGCTTACTCGGAAAAGAACGAACCAGCTCCTTGCAGGAGCAAGGAGGCAGGTCGAAAATGCTTCCTTATCAACATAAAAAGGACA
>JAFTJE010000036.1 GCA_017456545.1 Clostridia bacterium
CTCCAACATCGGTCAGGTTGCTCAGTTCGCAGCAGCAGGTAAGGCAGTCGGTAAGAAGAACCTTGCTGACATCGCTATGTCCTACGGCTATGTATATGTAGCACAGGTTGCTATGGGTGCTGATATGAACCAGCTCCTAAAGGCTCTTACAGAGGCTGAGGCTTACAACGGTCCTTCTATCATCATCGGTTATGCTCCTTGTGAAATGCACGGTATCAAGGGTACAATGCAGAACTGCCAGCTCGAAATGAAGAAGGCAGTTGAGGCAGGCTACTGGCAGATGTTCAGATACAACCCTGCACTCAAGGGCGAGGGCAAGAATCCCTTCTCACTTGACTCCAAGGCTCCTACAGCTTCCTACATCGACTTTATCAAGAGTGAAAACCGTTACAACCGTCTCGCTGCATCCAACCCCGAGCGTGCTAACGAGCTCTTTGCTAAGGCAGAAGAGGTTGCAAAGGCTAAGTACGAAAGACTTACAAGATTTACAGAGCTTTATAAGTAATTCTATAAGGCAAGTATTTCCGTAAAGAATAAAAAGGCGACTCGCAAGAGTCGTCTTTTTTTATGCATAATTCTGATTTTATTTAAGATAAACCGATAATATTGACTTTGAAATTATATTATGTTAAAATAAAATAAATAAGTATGTCTGAATACAGGAGGCATTTATGATTGATATAAGAAACCTTACAAAAACCTATGGAGATAAAAAGGCAGTTGATAATCTTTCCCTGCATATAGGAGCAGGGGAAATGTATGCCTTTATCGGTCATAACGGAGCAGGTAAAACCACTACAATAAAGTCAATTTGCGGCTTGCTTGATTTTGACTGTGGAGAGATTTTGGTGGATGGAGTATCCATTAAAGACGATCCCATTGCTTGCAAAAGAAAAATCGCATACCTTCCCGACAACCCCGACCTTTACGATTTTATGACAGGCATTAAATATCTTAACTTTATTGCCAATATTTTCGGAGTGAGCCGTGAGGATCGCTTTCAAAGAATAAAAAGATACGGAGATATGTTTGAGATTACAAAGGATCTTGCCGAGCCTATATCATCATACTCCCACGGTATGAAGCAGAAGCTTGCTATTATTTCAGCCCTTGTCCATGACCCTAAGGTGCTTATAATGGATGAGCCCTTTGTAGGACTTGACCCCAAGGCAACATTTCTTCTTAAAGAGGAGATGAAGCGTATCTGCGATAACGGTGGTGCCATCTTCTTCTCAACCCATGTTCTCGATGTAGCAGAGAAGATATGTGATAAAATAGCTATTATCAAGGGTGGCAAGCTTATTCGCAGTGGCTCAATGAGTGAAATCAAGGGTGATGAGTCCTTAGAGAGTGTATTCCTTGAATTGGAGGACACAAATGTTTAAGCTGCTACTTAAAACACGCTTCAGTATGTTTTTCGCTTCCCTCACGCAGGGCAAGAAAAAGAAAAACAAATCAACAGCAGGTAAGGTTCTGATGATAATACTGTTTGCCTTTGTTGGGCTTTATGTTATGGGAGCTATGTTTGCTCTTTTTACAGGTATGAGTATTATTACATCGGGCACAGATCAGGAGTTTTTTGTATTCTCACTGGCTCTGCTTGTGGCAATAGCATTGACCCTTTTTGGCAGTATCTTTCCAACTAAGACACAGATATTCGACTCTAAGGATAATGAGCTTCTTCTGTCGTTGCCAATCCCCCCAAAATATATATTTACATCCAGGCTTGTATTTTTGCTGATAATTAACTATATGCTGGAGTCTGTTATAATGATTCCCGCTATTATTACCTTCGGTATATTTATCGGCTATAGCCTTACAGGATTTTTGTTCACCGTTCTTGTTTATTTACTGATACCCTTCCTTACCCTATCCGTGTCGTCGCTTATTGCGTGGATAGTGTCCTTAATTGCATCAAAAATAAAGAACAAAACTTTGGTAACCGTTGGCCTGTTTGCATTATTCTTCGGTGCCTATATGTACTTTATGGGCTCCCTGGGATTCTCCTCAGGCTCCGGAGAATTACATGATATAGATTTCTCCGGCTTTAAGGATGTATTCCTTATCGGCTGGGGTGCAAATGCTATGACCTACGGAAACGGTATTGATTTCCTTTTATTCCTCGCTTGCTGTGTTATACCGGGTGCTTTGGCGTATTTCCTCCTTAACAGAAGCTTTGTTAAAATCATTACAACAAAGAGGGGAAGAGCAAAAACCAAGTACAAGGAAAAGAGAGAAAATGCCGAGGGAGTGTTTATAACTCTCATCAAAAAGGAAATGAAAAGATTTGTTACCTCCTCAGCATATATACTCAATGAGGGTATGGGTATCCTTATGATGGTTATCTTTACAGTTATGATATCCGTTATGGGAAAGGATCTTGTTCCGGCTATTGAAGGCTCGGGATTTGAATTTGTTGTTGAACCGATTATATTCGGACTACTTGCATTCGGTGCCTCGATGATTATTATTTCTACACCCTCCATATCATTGGAGGATAAGCATCTTTGGATACTCCAGTCACTCCCTGTTCGAGGAGCACATGTGTTGCTTGCCAAGGTTGCCTCACATATTATTATCGGTGCTCCGGCAGGAGTAATATGCTCGGTTATACTTTCCGTTGTATTTAAGCTTTCAATATTAGAGGTAATCGTGCTTGTAATTTCAGTTATAGCGATAACAGCCTTCGGTGCATATTTCGGTATGCTTCTCGGACTTTTATTCCCAAAATTTGACTGGCAGAACGAAAATGTTGCTGTAAAGCAGGGCTTTGCCGTATTCGGCTCTATGCTGGGTGGTATGCTGTGGGCATTTATTATGACGGGAGTCGTATTCCTTATGTCCTTTATAAGCTTCTTGCTCGGTGCTCTTACAGTAACCGTGATAAATGCCGGAGTATGTGTTGCAATTCATATGTATTTTCTCCACGGTGGAGAAAGAAAATTTGCTTTGCTTAAGCAATAAGAAAGGTAAATAATGAAAGAATTACTTTGTCCGGCAGGCAATTTTGAAAAGATGAGGTCTGCTATTTTATACGGAGCAGATGCGGTTTATTTAGCCTCCGATATGTTCGGTATGCGTGCTGCTGCCGATAATTTTACCCTTGATGAGCTTTCCGAGGCTGTTCAGTATGCCCACGAAAGAGGGGTAAAGGTATATGTGACCGTAAATACAATGCCACATACAAAAGAGTACGAAATTTTGGGTGCGTACCTTAAAAAATTTGACCAAATCGGTGTAGATGCATTGATAATTTCGGACCTTGGAGTGTTCCAGCTGACAAGGGAGCTGATACCTGATATGGAAATACATATTTCCACACAGGCAAGCATTGTATCTGCTGCATCGGCTACTGCATGGCATAAGCTGGGTGCTAAGAGAGTTGTCCTTGCAAGGGAGCTTTCTCTTGCTGAGGTTTTGGAGATAAGGAGAAATACTCCTCCGACTCTGGAGCTTGAATGCTTTATTCACGGCTCTATGTGTATATCATACAGTGGAAGATGTCTTTTGTCCAACTACTACACGGGAAGGGATGCTAACCGTGGTGCATGTGCACAGCCCTGCAGGTGGAATTTCAATAATGCAAATCCCATCACCTTTGCAGAGGAGAAACGACCTGAGGATGTATTGTCCCTTGAGGAATATAAGGAGGGCTCCTATATAATGTCCTCCAAGGATATGTGTATGATAGAGCATATTCCCGAGCTTATGGAAAGTGGTATTGACAGCTTTAAGATAGAGGGAAGAATGAAGAGTGCCTACTATACCTCCATATGTGCAAATACCTACCGTATGGCAATGGATGAATATATAAAGGACCCGTTGGCATACAAATTCAATGAGCAATGGTTAAAGGAGCTGGAAAGCGTCAGCCACAGAGAATACGCCACAGGCTTCTTCTTTGATGACCCTATGAAGAACCCCCAGACAGTAAGTCAAAACGGCTATCTGCGTGAAAAAGCCTACCTCTGTGTCGCTAAAACGGAAAGAGATGCTGAAGGATACGCTACATTTATGCAGAAAAATAAGGTTTGCGAGGGAGAACGGGTAGAGCTCATTACTCCCGGAAAATGTGGAAGAGGATTTATTGCAGAGGACCTTTATGATGAAAACGGAGTAAAGATTCCATCTGCTCCGCATCCGTTCATGCTCTTTAAGATGAAGGTACCATTCGATGTTAAGCCCGGCGATATTCTTCGTTCGGCAGAGAGGTGAGTTATGGAAACTTTTGTTGAGGTTTTGAAGGCTATTTTTATAGGCATAGTGCAGGGAATTACAGAATGGCTCCCTGTATCGAGCACAGGTCATATGATAATAGCTAAGGAGTTTGTAAGCCCTAAGGTGAGTGACGGCTGCTGGAATTTGTTCCTGGTGGTGGCTCAGTTAGCCTCTATTCTGGCTGTAATAATTCTGTTTTTTGACAAGCTTAATCCCTGGTCAAAAAATAAAATGGCTGAGGAGAAAAAGAAAACCTGGAGGCTTTGGTTTTATGTAATTATAGCTGTTGTTCCCACTGCAATTCTGGGTATAATAATAGATAAGCTGATTTTAGATAAGCTCATAGGAGATAATCAGTATATTGAGCTCATTATAATATCTGTTGCTCTTGTGGTTTACGGCGTTCTTTTCATCGTTATAGAAAGACTTAATAGGGGTAAAAAATTCAAGTGCGAGACCGTGTATGACATCGATGTAAAGACTGCCCTTAAGATAGGCTGCTTCCAGACCTTATCGGTAGTCCCCGGCACATCAAGATCAGGCTCTACAATCCTCGGTGCCTCCACAGTGGGAGTATCGAGAACAGCAGCGGCGGAGTTTTCATTCTTTTTGGCAATTCCCGTTATGCTGGGTGCCTCTGCATTGGAAACATTGGGCTTCCTTATGGACGGTCTTAGCCTGAGCTTTGTGGATATCTGGTTCCTTGTATCAGGCTCGGTTACATCCTTTGTGGTTTCCCTCTTTGTAATCAAGCTTCTTATGGCGTTTGTAAAGAAGCATAGCTTTGAGGGCTTCGGCTGGTACAGAATAGGCTTTGGTATGCTTTTATTCATATACTCTGTTATTAAAATTAATATATAAGAAAATGGAAAAAACTGTTGATAAAACAGTAAAAGTATGCTATATTATATATGGAAAAAATAAAAAATAGGAGATATACAATTATGACTTACAACAAGAAAACAATTGAAGATGTTGCAGTTGCAGGCAAGAGAGTTCTTGTAAGATGCGACTTCAATGTTCCCTTTAAGGACGGTGTTATCACAAGTGATAAGAGAATTATCGGTGCACTTCCCACAATCAAGTACCTTCTTGACAACGGTGCTAAGGTAATCCTTTGCTCTCACATGGGTAAGCCCCACAGCATTTTTACAGAGGGCTTCGGTCTTACAAAGAAGGAAAAGAAAAAGGTAGAGGAGCTTCCTGTAGAGGAGCAGGCTGAGGCAAAGGCACAGCTTCTTGCTAAGGCTCTTAAGGATGACAAGAAAAAGCTTACACTTAAGCCCGTTGCAGACAGACTCAATGAGCTTCTTGACGGTAAGGTTACATTTGCTGAGGATATCGTAGGTGCTGATGCTAAGGCTAAGGTTGCTGCTCTTAAGGATGGCGAGGCTGTTCTTCTTGAGAATGTTCGTTTCGACGCAAGAGAAACAAAGAACAACCCTGAGTTTGCTAAGGAGCTTTCCGAGTACTGTGACCTCTATGTAAACGATGCTTTCGGTACAGCTCACCGTGCTCACGCTACAACAGCAGGCGTTGCTGACTACCGTCCTGCAGTTTGCGGTTACCTCATCCAGAAGGAAATCGGTATTATGGGTAAGGCACTTGCTGATCCCGCACGCCCCTTCGTTGCTATTCTTGGCGGTGCTAAGGTTTCCGATAAGATCGGTGTAATCGAGAACCTTATTGAAAAGGTTGATACACTTATTATCGGTGGTGGTATGGCTTACACATTCTTCAAGGCTATGGGCTATAATGTTGGTACATCCCTCTGTGAGGATGACAAGGTTGACCTCGCTAAGGAAATGATGGATAAGGCTGCTGCTAAGGGTGTTAGGTTCCTTCTTCCCGTTGATAACAAGCTCGGTAAGGAATATGATGAGAATACAGAGTCCATGTTCTGTGACTCCAACGCATTCCCTGAGGGCTGGATGGGTCTTGACATCGGTCCTAAGACACAGGAGCTCTTTGCTGACGCTATCAAGGGTGCAGGCACAGTAGTTTGGAACGGTCCTATGGGCGTTTCCGAGTGGAAGGCATTTGCATCAGGTACAGAGGCAGTTGCTAACGCAGTTGCAGAGAGTGGTGCTATCTCCATTATCGGTGGTGGTGACTCTGCGGCAGCAGTTGAAAAGCTCGGCTTCGCTGACAAGATGACACACATCTCCACAGGTGGCGGTGCGTCTCTTGAATTCCTCGAGGGCAAGGAGCTTCCCGGTATTGCTTGCCTTATGGACAAGGAATAATTTGTAAATTACAATGCGTTTGCGGTGAAATAACCGCAAACGCAATTTACTAATATAGAACATATCTATCTATTTATCATATATTGAGAGGAAAAAGAAATGAGAAGAAAAGTTATAGCAGGCAACTGGAAAATGAATATGACTCCCTCCCAGGCTAAGGCTCTTATTGAGGAGACAAAGCCCCTCGTTGCAGGTAAGGACAACTGCGACATTATCTTTTGCGTGCCCTTCGTTGACATTCACGCAGCTCAGGAGGCAGCAAAGGGAAGCAACATAAAAATCGGTGCTGAGAATGTTCACTTTGCTCCCAAGGGTGCATACACAGGAGAAATTTCTGCTGAGATGCTCAAGGAGTGCGGTGTAGACTATGTAATTATCGGTCACAGTGAGAGAAGACAGTATTTCGGTGAGACAGACGAAACTGTTAACCTCCGTACAAAGGCTGCTCTTGAGGCTGGTCTTAAGGTTCTTCTTTGCCTTGGTGAGGTTAAGGAAGAGAGAGTAAACGGTATCACAGATGAAATCGTTTCTATGCAGACAAAGCTTGACCTTAAGGATGTAACAGAGGAACAGCTTGCTAATGTTATCATCGCATATGAGCCTGTATGGGCTATCGGCACAGGTCTTACAGCTACTCCCGAGCAGGCAGACGAGACCTGCGGAGTTATCCGTAACACTATTGCTAAGATGTACGGTGCAGATGCAGCAGAGAAGATTATTATCCAGTACGGTGGATCTATGAATGCTGCAAACGCTGCAGAGCTTCTTTCCAAGGAGAATGTTGACGGTGGTCTTATCGGTGGTGCATCCCTTAAGGCTAAGGATTTCTCCATCATCGTTGACGCAGCACAGTAATTACTTTATAAAGCATAACATATAAGACCACGGTTGGGGTACCTGCGATAAAGAAGGTACCCCAACCGTGTTCTTTTATTTATTTGTATCAATCACAAATTCAAAGCTTCCGTAGGTTTTTACCTTAATGTCAGTAAGGTATATAATCGTTTCATTTACAGTGTCGTCGAGATTTTTGGTATAGTGCATTTCTGTCGTGTAGGATGCCTCGCCCTTTGACGGGTCGAACTTAATGTATACACCGTCAATTTCAATCACTCCCTCGGAGATTTTTGGCTCTACATAGGAAACAAGCCGTTCTGTGTAGCTCCAGTCACCCATAATCTCAAACTCCTCGGAAACCTTTACGCTTGTGTCATCTGCCTTAAAATGACGGACAAGCCTTTTAAGCTCGGGAATATCGTAAAGCTCATAAAAGTCAACGGAGAATACACCGTTTTCATAGGAGGTGTAGGACCGTGTTTCGGGTACATTAGCCTGATATTGACCGTTTATAATAGGGCAGTTGTGACCTCTTGAGGAGGTTTCAAGATACTCATATCTTTGGGGCATCATGAAATAATCCTTAGTGTAGTATCTTGTACCCATATCGCAAAGGATCTGTCGGTTATCCTTAGCGAATATAAATGAGCCTACATCATTATGATTATGGCTGTCCCCGTTCCAGCCTCCCCTTGCTGCAAGGGAATAGGAATCGGTACGCTTTGTGTACCAGCCGGCGTGTCCCATATAATATTCTGCATTCTTCAGTTCATCCGAGGTAACGGTATTATCATAGCTTTCGATATAGAGAAGTATTTGGGCAAGCTGACTTGTGGGAAGCTGCATTCTTGATTGCTGTGGAATCCATATATCCTCGGGATACTCTTTTTTAAGAGAATGCATCAGAAACTCACTGACCTTAATATCCACTCCCGTGTCGCCGTAGCAGGTTATAATATCGGGATAAAGAGTTACCTTCTCAAAAAAGCAACAAATATCCTTTACCTTCTTGTCTGTAAAGTAATTGATTTTTCCCTTTGTGTATTCCTTTAAGAGAAGTGCGTACATAACAAAAGAAGAAAGACCGTAGCCCCAGTATCCCGCACCTTCATAGCAAACTCCGTCGTCGGAGAAGCCTGCTATGAATTTACGCATATTTTCGGAAAATCTCGGTAGGAGTGTCTCGAATTCCTCGGGATACTTAAGCATAAGGGTAACAGCAGTGTGTCCTGCACAAACTGATGTCCAATTGTTGTATCTGTCCTCCCAGTGCCATATTTCACGCTTAAAGGGCTCTAATATTCTTCTCCTCAGCTCTGTATCTATACGCTTTTTTAACTGTGGATGGAGCTTATCTCCAAGCAAATAATCTATTGTGGCAATAGTAGAGCCAACAGATGTAGAGGCTAAGTCAAGCTCATAATAATTTTCCTCGTTTATGTCAGGGATATGTGCAGGGAGAGCCCAGACATATAATGACAATACATCGTACAGAGCATCCTCAAGCTCTGATAAATGCTCGTCACCGTAAATAATAGTATTCAATGCGTGGAGAACAAGAGCATCCACATGCTGATTAAAGGCAAATTCATAGAGGTTTCTTTCGCCCTTTTCGGCAAAAAGACGGAATTTAGAGAATTTGCAGCTTAGAGGCTCTGTCTTTATTGTCCTTTCGCAAAGCTCCCTGTATCTATCACGCAAGGTAGCGTATTTTTCGCTTTCTTTAACCTCTTTTATAAACGCAGGGTCCTTTATTTTATCAAACATTTTTAAGCCTCTACGGTAAATCTGAACTTACCGTCCCTGATATCATTTACATTTATGTTAATACAGTACACATCGGTGCCCTTTGTGGTGTTACCGTTTACATCCACCTCAATAGTGTGCACATCTACTATATAGTCTGCAGTAGCCTTTTCCTTATCGAAGGAAATGGTCACTCCGTCAACTGTAATTATTCCATCTCCGATTTCGGGCTTTACAATAGCGATAAGTCTCTCAGTAAAGGAGCCCTCGCCTTCAATTATAAATTCGTCGGTAATTTCAACGGATGTGTCACCGATTTTACATGTACGGGTCAGCTTTTTCAGTGCATCTATACCGTAAATATTAGCAAAATCAACGGTAAATACGCCGTCCTTGTATGTGGTTACAGATCTTTCTCCGGGAATGTTCTTCTGATATTCTCCGTTAATTATCGGACAGTTGTGACCCCTGGAGGAAGCCTCTAAGAAGGTGTACCTTATCTCATGCTCAAAATACTGACGGGTATAGGGGCGAAGTCCGATATCGCAGAGCACCTGTCTGTCATTTTTCGAGAATATGAAGGAGCCTACATCATTGTGATTATGGCTGTCTCCGTTCCAGCCTCCACGGGCACCGAAGCCATATGCAGGCTTACGCTGTACAAACCAGCCCTCATCCTCCATAAAGTATGTAGCCTCCTTGGAGAGCTTAACATTTACAAAGCTCTTGTCATAGCAGAGAAATTCATTCAGCATAAAGGGGAGGTAATGTATATCGTGGACAAAATTACTGCGGGGAGGGAATTCAACAATATCTCCGTAAATAGTCTTGAGCTTATACATATAGCCAAGGCTCATAGATATTCCCATACCGGCATCACCGTAGCTTACTACCACATTTTCGTCAAGAAACAGCTTCTGCAGGAAGGTTGCAATATTGCACAGCTTTTCGGAGTGGAGAAGGTCCTCCCGTCCGTTGGTGTAATCGTAGAGCATATCTGCGTATTCCATATAGTAGCCAAATCCATAGGACCAGTAGCCTGCACCCTCAACGCATACGCCGTCATTTTTATAGCCGTCTACATATTCCTTCATACAACGGTTGAGTCTGTCCTTAACAAGCTCAAATATATCGGGACGGGTAAGCATAAGTGCACAGCCGGAGGCTCCTGCACAAACGGTAGTCCAGTTGTTCGCCCTGAATTCCCAATGCCATCTTTGTGAGAGCAGGGGCTTAACAAGTCGACGGTCTATCTCGGCATCTATCCTTGCCTTAATAAGAGGATGGAGCCTGTCGCCAAGCATATACTTAATTAATGCAAGGGCCATGGACATTGTTGTTGCATCAAGGTCAAGCTCTGCATTATTGTTCACCTCTATGCTTGGCATATGGGCAGGGAGTGCCCATACATACTGATCACATATTTCAAAAATTGTATCCTGTAAAAGTGTGAAATAATCCTCCCTCTCCGGGTAAATAAGGGAAAGGAACATACAGGTAAAGAGCCTGTGCTGACGGATAAAAAATGTTTTCTGATATGTTGTTCTGTCGCCTACATCCTTAAAAAGACGGAACTCGCTGAACTTAGTTGCGGGGATTTCTCCGATACAGTATGTTTCATAGCACTTATCAAGATATTCAAGAGTCTCCTTAAAATCCGGATTAGTGCGATATTCCTGCCATATATTCCTGTTATATGATTTATTCAATATACTCATTTTTCTATCCCCATAATTTCGTGTAAGGTGTCGGAGGTTGCAGGTAAGGAGTCGGGATCACCGTCGTGCATAAATTCAAGCATAAATACACGGTCCTCATCTGTTTTCAAAACCTCAAAATATTCCTTCCAGTCGTCAAGGCCCTCGGATAAGGGCTTCTTGTTCTGTTCTATCCAATGGCAAACATGTACATTTGTTACATAGGGTAGAAGAGCCTTTGCTGCCTCAAGGTTATATTCCTTGGATTGATAGGGATTGGGCTGCCAATAAATCTTAAGATTGTCACATCCAACCCTCCTTATGAAATCAAGAGATTTTTCATAATGCTCTGTAAGTGTCCAGAAATGGCACTCCATGGAAAGAGTAAGACCGTACTTCCTTGCAATATTGCATATTTCCCTTGTGTGGATAACAGCCCTTCTTATATCGTCATCGGAATAGGGCTGCATACCGGGGAAGCCGGACCAGATACGGATAGTCTTAGCACCGAGGGCCACAGCTGTTTTACATACCTTCTTAAAGGGATAGGGCTTATGTACGCCCTTTCTGTAAATTATACCGTAGTATGAGCCATAGGACTCACAGGTAAGACCTGCTCCGTGCATAAGGCTTCTTACCTTACGGGCGAGCTTTACCTCACCTGCGTCAATGTGTGGGGTAGAGCCCCATTCAATGGATTTTAATGAATTATCCCTTGCAAGCTCAATAATCTCACGGATAGTGAGCTTACGGAAGGTTACTGATACCAATCCGGTTTTCATAGCTTTATCTCCTATACCCGACAGTATGGATAGCCTTACTCGGCTAAGTCCTGCTGTCTTTGGTTAAATCATAAAAATAATCAATATATGTTTTTGGTTTCTCTGTACTCACGCCATACATTTTCAAAGAATCCACCACCCTCGGGCAGGGGTCTTACGGGGCGAGTTGTAGCCTTGCAGTTATCTGCAAAGTTTATTTCAAGAACAGTGGAGTCAAAGTCTCCTGTATCAAGCTCAAAACGGAAGGTCTCCTCCATTTTTGCAGGTACATTACCCTTTTCGGAGGTGTATATAGCAGAGCCACGGGATTTACCTCCTGCCATTACATACTCCTTCATAGCTGTCATATATGTGATTTGTGAAATAAGTGCATCACGGAGCCTGTATGCCTGCCAGAGCTTGAATGCGTTTCCTATCTTAACAGTCTCGGAGAAGCTCTTAAGCATTTCCTTAGCAGATGCGATAGCACCGTCAAGCAAGGAGGCGTTTCTTATAGCACCGGCTGCCTCACTCATTTTCTTTGTTGCCTTATCGGACATTTCAGTAAGGTTATCGGTATCGGAAATAACGGCTCTTGCAAGGTTGATATGCTTTATAACAGCCCTTTCAGCAGGAGCATCAAAGCCCTCGCAGAGAGGATTATCCTTATGGGCACTGATGTACTGAGCACATCTCATAGAGCCGACCTGACCTGCATTAAGTGCACTTCCACCCGGACGGTAGATACCGTGGGAGCCTGCAACCTCACCGCAAGCAAAAAGGTGCTTAATATTTGTTTGCCACCACATATCAACATCGAGCCCACCGTTATTGTGCTGGGCACAGAGGGCAATCTCAAGCATTTCCTTCTCAAGGTCAACTCCCTTATTAAGGTAAAGGTCATATGCGGGCATATTCATAAACTGTAATCTTTCGAGGGGGGTACCGAAGCATGCGTGGGCATTTTCAAGATACTCCTTTGCCTCATTATCAAGCTTGTCGTAGGGGAGCTCGTCAAGACCGTAGGGATTCTTTCTGAAATCGAGGTAAACTTTTCTTCCCTTAAGCACACACTCACGGAATACAAGGAGGTCGATAATTGAAGAGCCACTCATAACCTTCTTACAGTCAAAGGGCCATTCATAACCCTTTCTGAATATCTTTGAGAGACATGTGCCGATATCATCGAAATATTCGTTCAGAAATTCATATTCATTACCCTCAGCATCAACGGAAACAAAACGGGGGAGCACCTGCATATATGTACCCGATACATTCCAACGGGGGGCAGTGGAGGCAAGACCGTACTGCCATTCTGTAAGATTTTTACCTAGAACACCTGCCTCAAATGCAATACCCGATGCACCCGCATGACCGAGAGGGTATACAGTATCTGCATAAATTCCCGCAGGACCGCCTGTTGCTGTAATGGTATTTGACGCATTAAAGAGAACAAATCTTTCATCCTCGTTCATTGCCGCCTTATTAAGGCAGAGAACTCCTACACATTCGCCTTCATTTTTAATAAATTCAATAGCCTGGAGCTTATCGTAGATTTTGATGCCACGCTTCATAACCTCTTTTTCCAGACACTCGGTCATCATTTTTGAGGTAAGGGGACCAACGCTTGTTGCCCTTGCACGGGGGTCGTGGTCGGTCTTGTAGCCCACATATTCGCCAAGACGGTTTACGGGGAACTCAACACCAAGCTCACAAAGGTGGAGGAAGCAGGGCACGGAGAGTGACGCCTCAACATATGCGTTATCTCCGTCAACGCACTTGCCGTTGAAAAAGTCCTGTGCCATAGCCTTGGGGGAGTCGGGATAATCTGCACAGAGGTTCATTTTATAATAAGTCTGCTTGTCGGAGCCTGTATTACGGGATGTACCCATATTGATACCCTCGGTAATAACAGCAATATCCTCAACACCGTAGTCAGTAAGACGCAAAGCGGCATTGTAACCTGCCGCTCCGCTTCCTATAATTGCTGTGTTGAGAGTTACTTTTTTAACCGATACTCCGTTTATTTTAATTGTTGTTTCGATCATTTCTCTCTCCTCAAATTTTTGTTAAATTAAAGTCTCTGGATGTGCATACCACCGTCAACATCGATGGACTGACCTGTTGTGTAGCCGAGAGCACCGGAGCAAAGAGTGTAGAGTGCATTGGCACAATCCTCGGGAGTGCCCCAACGGTTAAGGGGAACGAGTCCGCCTGCAATAAGGTTATCGTATTTTTCCTTAACTTTTTCTGTCATACCTGTTTCAATAATACCGGGGCAAATCTCGTTTACAAGGATACCGTCCTTTGCAAGTCTGTCTGCAAAGAGCTTTGTCATCATGGACATACCCGCCTTTGACATACAGTACTCACCACGGTTAACGGAGGAAGTGTAAGCAGAGCAGGAGGATACATTTGCAATATATCCCTTTACTCCCTCTTCCTTGGACTGCCTTATCATTTGGTTAGCAACAAGCTGTGTTAAGAAGAATGTACCTCTTAAGTTAATATCCATAACGAAATCATAGCTTTCCTCACTCATTTCGAGAAGGTCGGCTCTCACTTTGGGAGCTACACCTGCCACATTAACAAGAACGGTTATAACGCCGAATCTGTTTATAGCTGTTTCCACAGCATTTAATCTGTCCTCAGCCTTAGCAAGATTTCCACTTACATATACAGTGTTTTCAAAGGATGCAAACTTATCTGCAACCTTCTCCTCGGGAACAATATCCATAGCTACAATAGCGTAGCCCTCTTTTGCGAATCTTTCAACGGTAGCGTAGCCTATTCCGCCTGCCGCACCTGTAATCAATGCAACCATCATATTATTACTCCTTACCTAAAACAAATTTTTTATAAAGTGGCATATATACCTCACTGTCACGGATTACGCAACCCGGAGTACCACCCTTACATCTCATAATTTCAGTACACTTACCGCAACAGATACAAAGCTTCTTAGGGTCAAGATTAGCACCTGTATAGATATCCTTTGCACAGTCGGGATAAGCAAGAGTTTCTCTTCCGTAGCCGGCAAAATCGAATTTACCCTCCTTGATATATCCTGCACAAACATTTGCAGATACCCCTCCAAGGAATGAGATACCGGAGGATACAACGGGAGTCCCCTTGATTTCGGCGGCAATCTCGGAAATACCGTCAAGCATACGGGCAACACCGAACATAGGATGCTCCGGAGGCTCATAGGTTCCCTTGGCGAAGGGACGGTTTACATGAGGGTTGAAGTAGGGGTTACCCATAGTCATATCAATCATATCGATACCCTTGGCTACAAGATTCTTGCATAGCTGCTTGGCCTCGGTAAAGTCGGGGGTAATACCCTCTCCGGGCTTAACAGAGAAGCCGTAGGGATACACAAATCCGTCATATACATTAAGGCGGGATGTAATGATAAAGTCCTTATTTATAGATGCTCTTGCCTCGCCTACTGCAGTTGTGAGAAGACGGGTACGGTTTTCAAAGGAGCCACCGTATCTGCCGTCTCTTTCGTAAGCTGAGAGTATTTCACTCAGAAGATATCTGTGACAGCTCTTTATATCGGCACCGTCAAAGCCACAGCTTTCAGCCATAATAGCAGATTTTACAAGAGCCTCGCCAACGGAATCAAGGTAATCGTCTGTTACAATTCTTGATTTATCAATGGGATTGTCCTTTTCAAAAATAGGGTTATTATAAGCGATAAGCGGAGCAGGAACGCCCTCAGGCTTGGAATATCTGCCTGAGTGAGTAAGCTGCATAATTACAACGGGCTCAAAGCCGTTTTCCTTTATACAGGTCTCCTTTATATCGTTAAGTATGCGTTCAAATTCGCCTTTTGTATCCTTGGTAAGATACATCTGTCTGGGGTTAGCACGGCCCTCGGGCTTAACAGCTGTAGCCTCGAACCAGATAATACCTGCACCACCCTTGGCAAAGCGAAGGTATCTTCTTCTTGTAAGCTCGTCGGGAGCACCCTCAAGGGTACCGTCACAGCCCTCCATAGCCTGATAAACTATTCTGTTATGTACGGTTTTTGTGCCTACCTTTACTTTTTCCGAAAGGCAGGAAATATCCTCCGAATAGGGAAAGGAAGTACCCGACTCATTACAAAGCTTCAAAAAAGCTTCTTTATTTTGGGGAACCTGATATGCCATAAAAAATCCTCCAATGCATTATTCTTCATAATAATGGTATCATATTGAAGTAAATTTGTCAAGTTTTTTGCGTGCATTATAACATAATAAAGCAGTGTAATAGAACCATTTAATTTATAAAATACGGGTTTTTTATCGGTAGCTCTTGACATTGGGAATAATTTGTGAGAAAATAAACAGAGAAAGCTGATGAAGGAGAAAAATATGAAAGCGATTTTTTTGGCTAATAATAAAGGAAACATAGACTATGTCTATGCTGAGGAAAATATAAACAGAGTGGCTTCTCTTTGCGATATAGAAAAGGATAAGGTATATACCGAGGAGGAAATACTTGCAAATCCCGAGCCCTTTAAGGATGTTGAATATATCTTTTCCACCTGGTCCATGCCCGGTGGAGGCGAAATAAAGCTGATAGATTACTTACCCAATGTCAAGGCACTTTTCTACGCTGCGGGCAGTGTAAGATATTTTGCAAATGAATATTTTGAAAAGGGAGTAAGGATTTTCAGTGCCTATGCTGCAAATGCTATTCCCGTAGCTGAATTTACAGTAGGACAGATTCTTCTCGCAAGTAAGGGATATTTCCAGTCCTCAGCTCTTGCAAAAAGTGGAGATTATAAAAAGGCAAGCGAGGTTTCCCTTGCAAGAGTGGGCAACTACGGTGCCAATATCGGTATTATCGGTGCTGGAATGATAGGCAGAAAGGTAATAGAGCTTCTTAAGCCATATAAGCTAAATATTCTTGTATTCGATGTATTTATGACTGAGGAGCAGGCTGAGGCAATGGGAGTTAAGAAATGCTCTCTTGAGGAAATTTTCTCATCCTGTCATATAGTATCAAACCATCTTGCAAATGTTCCCGCAACACAGGGTATTCTTAAAAAGGAGCATTTTGAAATGATGATGCCGAATGCCACCTTTATCAACACAGGCAGAGGAGCCCAGGTTGATGAGGAGGGTATGCTTGAGGTGTATGAAAGGAGAAGCGATCTTTGTGCTCTTCTTGATGTTACAATCAGCGAGCCGCCTGTGGAAGGAAGCAAATTCTATACACTCCCCAACATATTTTTGTCCCCTCATATAGCTGGAAGCCAGGGCTGGGAGGTGCGAAGAATGGCAGAGCTTGTCATTGACGAGTTTGAAAATTACCTAAACGGCAGACCCACCCTCTACGAAATCACCCCCGAAAAGCTTGCAAAAATGGCATAAATATAAGTTGAAGCAGTCTGCCGAGGCAGACTGCTTTTTTGTTCTATTATCTCTTTTTCAATTTATATCATAAAATGTTATTGAGGAAGTTTAATTCCCGAAAAAATGTCAATAATAGATGTACAGTATGAAATAAAGGGGAGGATAAAATGAACATAAAAAGAGGAGATATTTATTACGCGGACTTAAGTCCTGTAGTAGGCTCCGAGCAGGGAGGACTTCGTCCCGTACTTATAGTCCAGAATGATATCGGTAACAGGTACAGCCCAACAGTTATTGCTGCTGCCATAACAAGTAAAATGACAAAAACCAGATTACCGACTCATATAGATGTGGTAGCCGATAATGTGGGACTGGCAAAGGATTCAGTCATATTGCTTGAGCAGATACGCACCATAGACAAAACAAGACTAAAGGAAAAAATGGGACATTTGGATGATGGCGTTATGACAAATGTAAATAACGCAATTACAGTAAGCTTTGGTCTTACTCCAACGGTAGCAGATACACAGACGGATACGGATGTCTATGTAAACGCAACCTTTAATACAAACATATTACAATAGTAAATGCCCGTTCCCCCAATTTTGGAGGGAATGGGCATTTTTTCTTTATTATCTCCTTGATTTATTTGAAAAAATGTGATAAAATGATTGTCGGCTTCAAGTATATAAGGAGGATTGACATATGAAATGGGAAGAAAAGTTTACAGTCAGATTTCATGATACCGATATTAACGAAATATTAAGTCCGTCGCAGACCTTTAAGTATATTCAGGAGGCGGCTATGCGTCAGCTCAAGGCACAGAGGCCCTCTTATTCAGACCTTCTTGAGCAGGGTAAGGCATATATTTTGAGTGGAATCAGGGTTGAAATGTATTACCCGATTTACGCATATGAGGATATTATTGCCAGAAGCTGGGCATGTCCGAGCAGAGGAGTAAGCTTTATGCGTTCCTATGAAATCGAGAGGGACGGAGAAATAGTGTGTGAGGCAACATCATCCTGGGCACTTGTATCCATAGCTGATAAAAAGCTTGTAAAGGTTGAGGATATAGATACAAGCAATTACTATATGGACGAGGCTGTAAAAACAGAAAGACCAATCAGAGTAAGAGTACCGAGTGCATTGCCTATGTCACTTGTTGGTGAGTATACAGTAGTCCATTCCGATACGGATATAAACGGTCATATGAATAATACAAATTATGCAGATATACTTTGCGACTGTATTCCCGATATGGCTAATCTCCGTGTAAAGAGCATAGGAATAAACTACTCTGCCGAGGCAAAGAAGGGTGAGGAGCTCAAAATCTATATGTCAAGGGTTGACGGTAAGTATTATTTCAGAACAGTAAGAGCCGACGGAAAGACAAATATAGAGGCTGAAATTATAACCGAAAGACTTGACTGATACTTAAAATATTAAAATCAGAACGCCGTATGCAAATCGCATACGGCGTTTATGTTTAGCCTATATTTATCCAACGGTTAACACCGGATTTAAGAGGATGGGTAATTGGCAAAGCGTTTACCATTGCAAGAATGTACTTCTTGAAAAGTGTGGGACGCTTAGCTACAGTATATCCTGCAAAGCTTTCGGTAATTGTGGGGATGCATCTTTCGGTGGGAAGACCTAAAAACTGAGAATATACAAATAATTCACCGTTGGAATTATGTGAATATATCTCAAGCTCCTTAATGTAAGGGAGAGTTCCACCGTTTGTCTTGAATACCACACGGATATCATCAGTTACAACGGGGTTGAATTTAATTGCCACAATAGGCTGTCCTGATGTTAAGTCAAAGGATGTGCCGCTTGCAACGGTTACATAGGAACCGGATGCATTTTTGTATTGAATATCAAAGGAGCTTACATGGTTGTCGCCATCCTTGTCAACGCCGAAATCATCGTTGAAGTAGAGAACAACAGTGTCTACGGCCATTTTGTCCTTGAGCTGTATACCACAGTATGCGGGGCATGCAGATGTCTCGGCAACCCATATACCTGCGTCCTTGTCTATCATACCGTCATTAATGAATGAAGCATCGGACATATTGGAATATGTAAAGGTTGAGCTTGCATAAGGCGTACCGTAGCAGGCAAGATTACCACCGGCTGTAGAAAGCTTCTGATGAAGAGAAATTATATCGCCGATATACATACATTTTGTGCCGTCGGAGGTAATTGCAGACAGCTCGGAAAGCACGGGAGTATTTCCGTTTGTTTCCAGATAAGTTATTTTAATTGCAGATGCTGTAACGGCAGAATCAAGATTCTTTGTAAATAATCCGTCAGAGCCCTCTGAGCTTGTAAGCTCACCTGTGTGTACAGTGGTCCAGGCACCGTTTACAAGGAGCTCTACCTTAACATTAAAGGTGTATGCCTCATTAATCTTATTATCTTCATCCTCCACAAGCTTGATTGCCGAGAGGTCAACGCCGATTTTGTTAACAGAATAGGGCTGGTCAAATTCCACCTTGTACCACTGTCCGTTAGCGTTGCTCTTTGCTCTCCAGAATGTGAGATTGTTATCATCGTTTGCAAGTGCGGGATAGCTGTTAAGCTTTGATGAGGAGGCCTCACCGTAGCCACTGAGAACTACATTTGTTGTAAGATATGCACCCTCCGGCACATCAAATTCGGGAGCTTCTCCTGTTGCACCCATAACAAAGCACTCGGATATCATCGGGGGGTCCCAGCTGATATATCCGGATACAGAGCCTCTTATCTGCTTTGTTGTTATAGTCTCGGGAATAGTGATGGAAACATTATGTACTCTGGAGTAGTTATCGTATACAGGGCTTGCAGAGTATCTTGCTGTTCCTATCTCAATCCATTCACCCTGAACAAGAGCCTCATATTTTACAATACATTCAGTAGAGTAGGCAAGCTCAACAAGTAACGAGATTTTGGATATTTCCTTGTACTCCTTGAATTTGAGGGTGAACCATGCATCGGTACCTTCAACCGATGGGTCTCTCTGGGGTGTCTGAGGACGCCAGAACTCATATGCTCCGTTGGAGTTGATCTGACCGTCTATGATATTGTCGTTAAGATAAGGTGCCTTACTGTATGCATAATAGTTGCTGAATACATTGGGGATAGCCTCGGGAGCAATATTTGTATGGTGAGAGGTATCCTTTTCGGACCTGTCCGGAACTACAGTATTACCTGAGCCGGGGACAGCCATAACAATACATTCGGAAACGCAGGGCGGATCCCAGGATGTGTATCTGCTGAATATAACCTTTATCTGGCTTGTCTCAACAGCCTCAGCAAGGGTAAATTTTACATTTCTGTAGGATTGGCTGGTAAGGTATGCAGAGCTGCTCTGATAATCGGTAATACCGATCTGAGTCCATTCTCCGTTAACAAGAGCCTCAACCTTTACTGTGCACTCGTTTGAGTAGGGCAAATTCATTACAACAGATATCTCAGATACTACATAGTTACCTGGAAATGATAAATTGAACCAAGGATTAATGCCTTCGAGAGCAGGGTCTCTCTGGGGAGTGTTAGGGCTCCAGGTTGTGCCTCCGTCCTCAGCAACAGAACCGTCGTTAATAGCGGTAGAGGGCTTGTAATCATTGTATGAGCTTGATACGGAAACTGTAGCCAAAGAGGCAACATTTTCAGGTGTCTCGCTATTGTCCTCAGCATAGGTAAAGAAGGTGAATAACGGAATAAGCATGCACATACAAAGCATGAGTGAAAGGATTTTTTTCATAATTGTTCTCCTTATATTAATCACATTATGTACATTTTATCACATTGATTGCTATATTTCAAGACATATTTGTTAAAAATAGACAAAATTAAAAGATAAAGAAAGGCTGACATATTTGTCAGCCGAATTTTATTTGAGAAAATAGTCTCTCGCCATTTGGCAATCCTTTGCTATCTGTACCTTTAATTCCTCAATGGAGCCGAATTTTATCTCTCCCCTCAGGAATTTATAAAAATTAACCTTGATGTATGATGAATACAGATTACCCTCGTAGCCTATAATGTGGGTCTCCATATTTTCGGGGGCGTTATCCCCGTCGGTAGTGGGACGGGCTCCTACATTGGTAACGGAGGGATACACATCCTCTCCTATTTCACATTCTGTGATATAAACTCCACGCTTAGGAGCTACTTTTTCCGTGGGGAGTGTCTGATTTATGGTAGGAGTACCCATTTTTCTTCCAAGCTCCTTGCCGTGCTCCACTATTGTGTAAATGCTGTAGGGATCGGAGTATGGCAGTATTTTTTCACATTCTCCGTCTTCTATAGCTTTTCTGATAGAGGTAGAGCATATTGGAACACCATTATATGTGATAGGAGGGCAAATATCCACACATCCCCCGACCTTTTCAAAAAGCTCTGACAGTTTTTCTGCATTACAGGATGCACCCTTTCCGAATTGATAGTCATACCCACAGGAGGCACCCACACAGTGCAGTTTTTTACACAGTATTTCCCTTACAAAATCCTCTCCGCTAATGTTTTTTACAGCATCAAAATCCTCGACTATTAAATAGTCAGCACCTGTTCTTTGCATAAACTTGATTTTTTCCTCAGTGGTAAAAATTGATTTTTTGGACCCTGTGTCTGTATTTGGGATGGAAGAGAATGTATATATACCGCTTTTAGCCCTCATTTTCATAGCTAAACGGATAGCAGAGCCAAAGACAGCTCTGTGCCCTTCATGGCAACCGTCAAAGGTTCCCAGTGCAAGCACAGTGTTTTCTGTTATATCGCATATCTGCATGGTTTTAAGGTTGTATACAGTCATTTTTGAATCACCTCACGGTATTATTGTAATATAATTTCGTTTTTTTTTCAACATTAAAGGATAAATTTATAAAAAAATATTGTACTTGCGTTAAAAAAATGGTATTATAAATTATGATATCAAGTTAGTATATTATGGAGGAATATCTGTGAAGGTAATTTGGTTGGGACAGAACGGCTTTTTGTTTGTGTCCGGTAAAAATAAGATTTTGGTTGACCCATATCTCAGCGACAGTCTGCACAATATAGATATCAGAATGGAGAGAGGCTGGAGCATTAATAAAAAATTTCATACGGTTGAGCCCGATGTTATAGTTCTTACAAACTCTCATCTTGACCATACGGATATTGATACGCTTCGTCTTTACATTGAGAGAAATAAAAATCAGGTAACGCTTTTGTGCTGTGAGAGTGCGTTTAATATAATAGCATCCTCGGGTATCATAGGCAGATACAATAATGTTCTTATGGAGTGCGGCTCCCGTTGGACACACAGTAATCTTATATTCGAGGCTGTCCCGGCAAAAACGGATGATAAGACTGCCATAGGAATTATTATAACCGATACAACAGATGATAAAAAGTACTATATCACCTCCGACACCTTGTATAACAAGAATATTTTTAAGCACATTCCCGGAGATATCGACACTCTTTTCCTGCCTATAAACGGAGAGGACGGATGTATGAATATGGATGATGCACTGTGCTTTGCAAATAAGATAGCACCTGCACATACCGTTCCTGTCCACTTTGGAATGTTTGACGATGTAAATCCTAAAAAATTCCAAATGGACGGTGCAGTTGTTCCGACTATCTATAAGATAATTCCCTTGAGTGATGATTCTGCGTCCGATATCAGCCGTCTGTCCTTGCGTAAGGTGTTTGCGAGGGAGGAAAGGGAAATGAAGCTGATGCTCAGCAATAAAAAGCTTTTGGTTTCTGATTCTAAAATTGTGACAGAGGAGAAAAATGAGCCTGTGCCCACTCCCGATTTGTCGGAAGACAGGATACCGACAAATGAGGAGAAAAAGGATTCTCTCCATGATTTTACGGTGACGGCACCGGCAAGAATTAATGAGGAAAACGCCCCGTTATGTAAGGAAAAAACAGCACCGTATGAGAAAATTGAGCCAATTTCGGTAGAATCAGACGGCAAAATCGAGGAAAAGGCAGAAAAGAAGCTTTTAGAAGAGGAAGCTGTTGTTCAAAATGAGGCTATAAAGATTATTGTTCCCACAGCTGAAGAAAAAAAGGTGGAGGAGCCTTGTGGTATGGAGGAGTCCTCTACAGATGATGAGGTTATACAGGTCGAGGACATACCTTTTGACAATGCTCCTTTAGAAAATGAAAATATAGAGATATGTGCTACAGGAGAGCCCCCTGAAACACACGAAGTAATACAGGTAGAGGAGCTTACCGAGGAGGATGACCTCGAGGAAGAGCCCACCGAGGACAATAGCTTTGACCCCTTTGCGACAGATGATTTAGAGGGCACGCTGGAGATTGATTCTGCAAGGTGTGCCGCAGCCTTTGAGACCTTGGAAAGCCTGCAGGAGCTCACAGACGATGAATACGATAACATAGATTCCGAGGATTTGGGCAGTGAGGAATATGAGCCCTATGACGACAGTGAAGATGAGGAGCCTTATACCGAGTCATACGAGACAGCAGAGAAGGCTGTAATTGATGAAGAAGCCGAAGAATATATAGAGCCGAAAGAGTCCGATGTAAGTGAAGAAGCTGAGGAAATTGCCGAGGAAGTGTATGAAAATGATGCTCTTGACTTTGATTCCCATGGCATAAGCAAGACAGAGGATAGTGCATCAACGGAGGAAGAAGACACACCGCCCTTCGACACGGAGGATGGTAAATCCTTCATTTGGGAGGATGACTCAGAGCCTGTGTACGGGGATGAGAGTGACTCATTTACAGCCGAGGATACAGAGGAATTCTACGAGTCGGAGGCTGAAATTGAGGAGTCCGAATCGGATAAGGAAATAGATGCCGACAGCGAGCTTATATATTCCGACTATCCCGAGGAAAAGGAAGCCGAGGGTAAGGATAGTGAAATGGTGGGCTTTGACACCTATGACGATGAGGATATGTCAGACAAAATCGACGCCTATGTCAAGGAGCTTGAAAAATTCGAACGGGGAGACACCGTGGATTTCAGTAAGCTTGAATTTTAATTTTGAAACAAATGAAATAGTGAAAGCACCGATGCACGGTGTAAAAGGAGAATAAAAATGAACTATAATTTTTCTGATCTTGATAAGTACCTTGACTCCGTACTTATAAAGGAGGAGGTACCGGGATACGACTGCAAGGTGTTCTTTGAGGGTAAGGAGGTATATCGCCGTATGGGTGGATATGCCGACAGGGAGAACAAAAAGCCAATTACCGAGGACACAATGTACTTTATATATTCGGCATCAAAGGTGATTACCTGTGCAGCAGCACTCCATGCCTATGAGGAGGGATATTTCAATTTGACCTACCCCGTGTGGTGGTATTTACCCGAGTTTAAGGATTGCCTTGTAAAAAAGTGGGATGAAAACTGGAATTTAGAGCTTGTAAAGCTTAAAAAGGATATGTGCATCCAGGACCTTTTTGCAATGTCCGCAGGTCTTAATTATGAGCTGTCAACAGAGCATGTTAAAAAGGTAGTTGAGGAAACAGACGGAAGAGCTCCTACAAGGGAGGTTATGAGGGCGATAGCAAAGAACTCTCTTGAATATCAGCCGAGGGACCGTTGGGGCTACAGCCTGTGCCACGATGTGCTGGCAGGAGTTGTTGAGGCTGCCACAGGCGTACGCTTTGCCGACTATGTTCAAAAGAATATTTTTGATAAGCTTGGTATGAAGGATAGCTATTTCCATATGAATGATGAGATAAAGCACCGTATGGCACAGCTCTATGTTCATAATTCCGAGGACGGTCATACCTATGTCCGTGAGCTGAAAAACGATTATGTTGTAGGCACCGAATACGATAGTGGAGGAGCAGGAGTTATTACAACGCTTAATGATTATTCCAAGTTTGCATACGCTATGGTAAACGGTGGCGTAGGTCAGAACGGAGAGAGAATTTTGTCAAGGCTCACCATAGACCTGATGAGAACAAATGTTCTTGATGAAAAGCGACTTAAGGATTTTAAGTCCTGGGATACAAATGCAGAATACGGATACGGTCTTGGAGTCCGTACAAAGATGGATACAGGCTGGGGAGGCAATCTTACACAGGTTGGTGAGTTCGGCTGGGACGGAGCTGCAGGAGCTATGGTTTCCATTTCTCCCGAGAGGAAAATAGCTATTGTATATTTCCAGCATATGTTAAATCCTCTGGGAAATATCATTCACCCAAAAATCAAGAATATAGTTAATATGGCTCTTGCCGACAAATTTGATAAATAAAGGAGAACAGTGTTGAAATATTACGCAGAAGATTACAGTAAAGTGCTTACCGAGCTTAATACAAGCACAGACGGTCTTTCAAATGAGGAAGCAGCGTCAAGGCTTGAAAAAAACGGTAAAAACAAGCTGGCAGAGGGTAAGAAGGTAAGTATAGTAAGAAGATTCCTTGCTCAACTTTGCGACCCTATGATAATAGTTTTGCTGGTCGCAGCAGTCCTTTCCTTTGTTA
Source organism: Clostridia bacterium (assembly GCA_017456545.1). Taxonomy (GTDB): domain Bacteria; phylum Bacillota; class Clostridia; order Oscillospirales; family CAG-272; genus RGIG2000. The sequence continues at coordinate 25,296 of JAFTJE010000036.1, forward strand.
CAGCACTCTATGAGGATGAATCCCTGGCAGATGTCTTTATCATTTTGTTTGTGGTTATCCTTAATGCAGTTTTGGGAGTGCTGCAGGAAAGCAAGGCGGAAAAGGCGATAGAGGCACTTAAGGAAATGACCACGGCGAAATCAAAGGTGATTCGCGGTGGGGTGATGATGAGTATCCCCAGCGAGGATATAGTTGTTGGTGATATTATTGTTCTTGAGGCAGGAGATGCAGTACCTGCAGATGCAAGAATTATCGAGTGTGCTTCTATGAAGGTGGAGGAGGCAGCCCTGACAGGTGAGAGTGTTCCTGTAATCAAGCAGAGTGAGACTCTTTCCGAGGGTAAGGATGAAACTCCCTTAGGTGACAGAAAAAATATGCTTTATATGGGCTCTACCGTTGTATACGGAAGAGGAAAAGCAGTTGTCACAGGCTGCGGAATGAATACGGAGATGGGTAAAATTGCCGATGCTCTTACACAGGCACAGGATGAGGCTACTCCGTTACAGCAAAAGCTTTCTCAGCTCAGTAAGATACTCACCTTTGCCGTTCTCGGTATTTGCGTTCTCATTTTCGTTGTAGGAATTGTTAAGGCAGGAGAATTTACAATCCCATCGGTTATCGGCACATTTATGCTGGCAATAAGCTTAGCTGTTGCTGCCATACCGGAGGGCCTTGCCGCTGTTGTAACGATAGTGCTGTCTATGGGTGTTACAAAAATGTCAAGGCGTAATGCAGTAATAAGAAAGCTTACAGCTGTTGAGACCCTTGGCTGTACACAGGTTATTTGCTCCGATAAAACAGGAACTCTTACACAAAATAAAATGACCGTTGTGGAAAATCACACAGAGGATGAATGTCTGCTTGCCACATCCCTTGCTCTTTGCTCCGACTCTGAGCTTGATGATAAGGATGAGGTGATAGGAGAGCCTACCGAAAATGCTCTCGTAGCCTTCGCCTACAAGCTTGGTCTTGACAAGAGGATAATGAAAAAGGAGACTCCCAGAGTGGCAGAGGCACCCTTTGACTCCCTTCGTAAGATGATGTCAACAATAGTAAATAAGGACGGAAAATATATTCAGTACACTAAGGGTGCTCCCGATGAGGTGCTGAAAAGATGTACAAAAATATACACAAGTGAGGGTGTAAGAGAGCTTACCGACGAGGATAGACAGAGCATTCTTACACTCAACAAAAATATGGCAGACCGTGCCCTCCGTGTCCTTTGTGGCTCGTATAAGGAGTATACAAGCCTTCCCGAGGAGAGGGCAGAGGCTATGGAGTGTGACCTTACCTATGTGGGACTTGTGGGAATGATAGACCCTATAAGAGAAGAGGTTAAGGTGGCTATTGAGCAATGTCACTCTGCAGGTGTCCGTGTAGTAATGATAACAGGAGACCATAAGGATACTGCCATCGCTATAGCAAATCAGCTGGGTATTTTAGGAGAGGGACAGGAGGCAATTACAGGTACCGAGGTTGGTAAAATGTCCGATGAGGAATTGCTCCTCAATATCCATAAATATTCCGTATATGCCCGTGTTCAGCCTGAGCATAAGGTGAGAATAGTAAAGGCGTGGAAGGCTGCCGAGAAAATCACTGCCATGACAGGTGACGGTGTAAACGATGCACCAAGTATAAAGATTGCCGATATCGGCATCGGTATGGGAATTACAGGCACCGATGTAACAAAGAATGTAGCGGATATGATTCTTGCCGATGATAATTTTGCCACTATTGTAGGTGCTGTTGAAGAGGGAAGAAGAATATACTCCAACATCCGTAAATCGGTTCAGTTCCTTCTTGCATCCAACCTCAGTGAGGTTATCAGTATCTTTTTCGCAACAATGATAGGCTTTACGATACTTAAGCCTACCCATATTCTGTGGATAAACCTTATAACAGACAGCCTACCCGCTTTAGCTTTGGGTATGGAGGACTCCGAGAGTGACTCTATGAAAAAGCCACCGAGAGACTCCAAGGAGAGCATATTTGCAGGTGGACTTATTTCGGGAACTATCTACCAGGGAATACTTGTTTCCGTTCTTACGGTTCTTGCATATCTTATAGGACACTATATTGAGGCAGACAAATGGGAGCTTGTAAACAGTGGTGACGGTATGACAATGGCGTTTCTTACCCTGTCAATGGCAGAGGTATTCCACTCCTTTAATATGAGAAGCCGACATGGCTCTATATTTACAATAAAGAAGCAGAACATTGTTCTCTGGGGCTCTGCAATACTTGCCACAGCCCTTACAGCTGCCGTTATTTATATCCCCTTTATGGCAAGCATATTTGAGTTTGAGGCAGTATCGGTAGCCGAATACTTTATTTCCATAGGCATAGCATTCTCCATAATTCCCATTGTAGAGCTTGTTAAGCTTATTGAGAGATTGATTAAAAGAAAAAAGACCGTGAAATAAAAAGGCACTATGGCTGCATATTTCACACAATAAGGCATTTTGAGGAGTAATTATGACAAAATTTATTGTGTTGATACTTATTGCTACCTGTATTTTTACACTTTCGAGCTGCAGTCTGTTAGAAGGCGAGAAGGACTACGAGGCAGAGGAAAAGGTATTTGAATTTCATGACTTAAAAATCACCCTTACAGAATCATTCGAGGTAGATGAGGAGGGGGATGATACCGTATGGTATGAATCATCGGATGAAACAAGTGTTTCAATCGACCTGTACTCCGACATTGGAGAAGTGGATCTTGATTTGTTTGTAGAGGAGCTGAGGAAGGAATCAGCCTACAAAAAGGTAAGCAATATTAAGAACGATAACGGACTTACTTACATTGAGTGTGAGGTGGAATCACTCGGCTTTGAGTTTTTGTATCTGATAGCCTTCTACGGGGATGGCGATGATATGTATATGGTATTCTTTATGTGTGATATAGAGGATTATGATACCTATGAGGAGCACTTTATAAAGTGGGCAAAATCTGTTGAAATCAAGTGATTTTGATAATAATCGGTTCGTATAAAAGACAGTAAGCTATTTTTATGATGATAAAATAACGGCAGACTTTATTCTGCCGTTATTTTTAATTGCATATGTGTGGCAGCACTGATATTTTTAATTTTAATTTTTTCAAAAAGGTCTTGACAAATCTGAAATAGTGTGGTATTATATCATACGCAAATATACGCGCTCCTAGCTCAGCGGATAGAGTGCCCGGCTACGAACCGGTAGGTCGAGGGTTCGAATCCCCCGGGGCGCGCCATAAAAAAGGCAGTACCACACGGTACTGTCTTTTTTATTTCGTGCCTCATTAGATTCGCCCTCCTTTTCGATTGGCAGAATCGGAAATAGGGTGCGTAAACGAGGCAAGAGCCGTTGTCAGCTTGCTAGCATAAGGCTCGCCGAAGTTCTTTTTGTGAGCAAAAATCCTCCCCCGGGGCGCGCCATAAAAAAGGCAGTACCACACGGTACTGTCTTTTTTTTATCCATTGCGAAAGCAATGGCATATCATCACGCATCAGCGTGTATATCATCACCGAAGGTGTATATCATCAACAGTAGGTTGTATATAGGCTTTCGCAATGATGATATACAACACCTTGTGTTGGTGATATGCAATTTCTATGAAATTGATGATATACAAGGCTGTGCCTTGATATGTTTACAA
>JAFTJE010000037.1 GCA_017456545.1 Clostridia bacterium
AATTAAACAAACAGAGGAGAAATAACATGGCAACAAAAATTGACGCTTCCACTCTTGATCTTCAGGAGAAAATGGTCGCACTCAACCGTGTATCCAAAACAGTAAAAGGCGGTCGTATTGCTCGTTTCACAGCTCTTATGGTAGTTGGAGACGGTAACGGACATGTAGGATACGGTCTCGGTAAGGCTGCTGAGGTTCCCGACGCAATTCGTAAGGGAATTGAGGATGCTAAGAAAAACTTAATCACAGTAGCAATTAAAGATACAACAATTCCTCATGAGGTACTTGGACAGTACGGTGCAGGCACAGTTCTTCTTAAGCCTGCTTCCCTTGGTACAGGTATTATCGCAGGTCAGACAGTTCGTGCTGTTCTTGAGCTTGCAGGAATTAAGAACATCAGAGCAAAGAGCCTTCGTTCCAACAACAAGACCAATGTAGTTAAGGCTACATTTGAGGGACTCAAGGCACTTCGCACAGTTGAACAGGTTGCAAAGACCCGTGGCATTGAAGCCGAGAAGGTTTTGGGTTAAGGAGGTAAATAAGATGGAAAAGGTTAAAGTAACATTAACAAAGAGTCTTATCGCCGCTAAGCCCAATCAGAAGGCAACTGCAAAATCTCTTGGCCTTACCAAGATCGGTGATAGCATCGTATGTGCTAACGATCAGGTTTTGGCAGGCAAAATAAAGGTTATCAGCCACCTCGTAACAGTAGAGCAGGCATAACCAAATGGCTGCCAAAAGGCAGAAATTGGTTGAAAAATCAATTCTAAACTAATCAATTTCAACAAGGAGGATTAAATAATGAAGCTTCATGAACTTTCACCCGCAGCGGGCTCCACTAAGGATGTATTCCGCAAGGGTAGAGGCGCTGGCTCCGGTAACGGCAAGACTGCCGGTAAGGGCCATAAGGGTCAGAACGCCCGTTCTGGCGGTGGAGTAAGACCCGGATTTGAAGGCGGTCAGCTCCCTCTTTACAGAAAACTTCCTAAAAGAGGTTTCAATAATAAATTTGCAAAAGAGTATGCAACAGTTAATGTAAGTGCACTTAATGTATTTGAAGACGGCACAACAGTAACTCTTGAAGCTCTTGTAGCTTGCGGAATCGTAAGAAAAGAATTGGACGGACTCAAAGTGCTTGGTAATGGTGAGCTTACAAAGAAGCTCACAGTAGAGGCTAAGCTCTTCACTGCTTCCGCTAAGGACAAGATAGAAGCAGCCGGCGGAAAAGCAGAGGTGAAATAATTATGTTTCGTACCTATGCTAACGCATTCAAGATTCCAGAACTTCGTAAAAAGCTTTTATTCACAGCACTCGTTCTTCTTCTTTATCGCATAGGCTCAACATTACCCGTTCCTTTTACAAGTGCGGAGCTGATGTCTCAGTATATGTCAACAGGTAAGGCTGAGGGTTCACTCTTCTCATTCTTCAGCTTCCTGTCCGGTAATGCCTTCAGCCAGGCGACACTGTTCGCACTTGGCGTATCACCCTACATCACTGCGTCCATCGTAGTACAGCTTCTTGCTGTTGCATTCCCTAAGATTGCAGGTGTTGGCGATGAGGGTAAGAAGAGAATGCAGACAATTACCCGTTATATCACAGTAGGTATTTCTATTGTAACAGCTATCGGTTACTACATGATCCTTGATCAGGCAAACGCACTTATCTCTGATGCGGATTTGGCAACATACCATATTCCCAAATTCTTCTGTGCTGTTGTAATCGTAGCATGCTTCTGCGCGGGTTCATCCCTCGTTATGTGGCTTGGCGAAAAGATTAACGAGCACGGTATCGGTAACGGTATCTCCCTTATCCTTTTCGCAAATATCGTTTCATCCGTTCCTTCCGCATTGTGGGAGCTTGCAGCTAAGATATCTCCTAATGTTGGTAATCCCTTGCTTACAAAGCCTGAGCATTACTTCTCATGGGGTGGACTTATCTTCACACTTTGCGTAATTATCGGTATGAGTGCACTTATCTGGCTCATTATCTATGTTTCTGATAGTGAACGCAGAATCCCTGTACAGTATGCTAAGAAGGTAGTTGGCAGAAAGATGTACGGTGGTCAGAACACAAACCTTCCTATTAAGCTTAATATGACAGGTGTTATGCCCATTATCTTTGCTAACGCTATCGTTTCTATACCCTCTACAATCGCTATGTTTGTAAATCCTGTAGTGGGTTCCGGTTGGTATAAGTTCTTTAATATGTTTACCATTAACCACTGGGTATATGCTGTACTTTCATTGCTTCTTATCATTGGATTTGCATATTTCTATTCCGCAATCTCCTTCAATCCTGTTGAGGTTGCATCCAATATGCAGAAGAACGGCGGTTCTATCCCCGGCGTTCGTCCCGGCAAGCCCACAGCTGATTTTATTTCCAAGGTTGTTAAGAGAATTACCTTTATAGGTGCCCTCTACCTTGCTGTAGTAGCTGTATTGCCCATTGTAGCTCAGCTTATCATCAACATCTTCGACATAGCAGGTAAATACTCCATCCAGACATTTGCCTTCGGTGGTAGCTCAATTATCATTGTTGTAGGTGTAATTCTTGAAACAGCAAGAGAAATCGAGGCACAGATGACTATGCGTCATTACAAAGGCTTTCTTGATTAATTAAAAGGAGCTAAATGATGAAAAATCTTAAACTCATTTTCCTTGGTGCACCCGGTGCAGGCAAGGGAACACAGTCTGACATCGTTGCCGAGAAGTACGGTATTCCTACTATCTCCACAGGCAATATGATCAGAGAAGCTATTAAAAACAATACTGAAATGGGTCTTGCAGCTAAGTCCTATACAGAAAAGGGTGCTCTTGTTCCCGATGAGGTTGTAATCGGCATCATCGGAGAGCGTCTTGCAAAGGACGACTGCAAAAACGGATTCATCCTTGATGGATTCCCCAGGACAGTTCCGCAGGCTGAGGCACTTGACAGCATGGGTGTGGAAATCAACTGTGTTGTAAGCATCGAGGTAGCGGATGATAAAATTGTTGAACGCATGAGTGGCAGAAGAGTTTGCCTCAAGTGCGGCGCATCTTACCACACTGTTTACAAGCCTTCGGCTAAGGGCACACTCTGCGACAAGTGCGGAGAGGAGCTCTCAATCCGTAAGGACGATGCTCCCGAGGTTGTACTTGATAGACTTACAGTTTATCACAGCCAGACAGAGCCTCTTAAGGAATTCTACGGTAAAAAGGGCGTACTCAAGCTTGTTGAGGGTCAGGAGGAGGTAGCAGATACTACCAAGCTTACTCTTGCAGCTATTGAGGAGACCTTCGCTTAAGCTATGATTCAGTTAAAGACACCCGAGCAAATCGAGATAATGAAAACAGCGGGCAGAATAACTGCTGAGGCATTACTCGTTGCAGAGGAAATGATTCGTGAAGGCGTAACAACCAAGGAAATCGACGAGAAAATAAACCAATACATCAGGAAATGCAAGGCTAAGCCTACATTTCTTGGGTATGGTGGATTCCCGGGGAGTGCTTGTATAAGCATTAATGATGAGGTCATACACGGTATCCCATCACATAAAAGAGTGCTTAAGAACGGCGACATAGTCAAAATTGATGTTGGAGCCATGTGGCACGGCTTTACAGGTGACAGTGCAAGGACCTTCCCCGTCGGAGAAATCTCAGAAGAAGCAAGGAACCTCATTGAGGCTACAAAGCAGAGCTTCTTTGAAGCTGTTAAGGCGATTGAAGAAACGGAACACCCGAGAATAGGCGATATCGGTCATGCGGTACAGTCCTATGTTGAGGCAAGGGGCTATTCAGTAGTCCGTGAGTTCGTTGGGCACGGAGTTGGTGCCAATCTTCATGAGGACCCGAATGTTCCCAATTTCGGAACGGCAGGTCGAGGAGTTCGTATCTACCCCGGTATGACTCTTGCCATTGAGCCCATGGTAAACCAGGGCACTGAAAAGGTCAGAATGCTTGGTGACGGATGGGGAGTGGTTACCCAGGACGGTAAGCTCTCAGCCCATTACGAAAACAGCATTGCAGTGACCGACAACGGCGTGATTATACTTACTAAGGTTGACTAAACGAAAAATAAAGCTCTCTTGCAGCGGCTGAAACCAAGAGGGTAAGAGCCGTACTATCCGTTACTTACGGTACGGTTGAATCAAGCTAAAGAACCTATGAATAAGGAGACATTATGGCTAAAGATGATGTAGTAGAATTTGAGGGCGTTGTTACCGAGGCACTCCCCGGTACAGTCTTCAAGGTAAAGTTGCCTAACGGTCATATAGTAACAGCTAAGATCTCAGGCAAATTAAGAATGAATTATATAAGAATATTGCCCGGTGATAAGGTAACCGTTGAAGTATCAGTTTATGATCTTTCCAAGGGCCGTATCACATGGCGTGCAAAATAAGAAAGGTGGTTTTCTAATGAAAGTAAAGCCTTCCGTAAAGAAAATCTGTGACAAGTGCAAGGTTATCAAGAGAAAGGGTAACGTAATGGTTATCTGCGAAAACCCCAAGCACAAACAGAGACAGGGCTAATTCAAACCAAACCAATAATATTGAATGAGGTGAAAAACTAATGGCTCGTATAGCTGGTGTTGATATTCCGAACGCAAAGCGTGTTGAGATTGCATTGACATATATTTACGGTATCGGAAGAAAAAGCGCACAGGACATTCTTGAAAAGACAGGAATCGATCCCGACACACGCGCAAAGGATTTGACAGACGACGAAATTGCGAAGCTTCGTGATGAAATCGAAACAAATTACCATGTTGAGGGTGAACTCAGAAGAGAGGTAGCTCTTAACATCAAGAGATTAGTAGAAATCAACTGCTATCGCGGTATCAGACACAGAAAGGGTCTTCCCGTAAGAGGTCAGAGAACAAAGACCAACGCAAGAACCAGAAAAGGTCCCGCTAAGACGATAGCAAACAAGAAGAAATAAGGAGTGTAGCTAAATGGCAAACGATAAGAGAGTTGTTAGAAAACGCCGTGAGCGCAAGAACATCGAAAAGGGTGCTGCGCACATCTGCTCTACTTTTAACAATACAATAGTAACAATCACTGACGTTGCCGGCAATGCTGTATCATGGGCATCAGCAGGCGAACTCGGTTTCAAGGGTTCAAGAAAATCCACTCCCTTCGCTGCACAGATGGCAGCAGAAGCAGCTGCAAAGGCAGCTATGGAACACGGTATGAAGACCGTTGAGGTTTATGTTAAGGGCCCCGGCCAGGGAAGAGAATCCGCTATCCGCGCACTCTCCACAGCTGGTCTTGCTGTTACAATGATTAAGGATGTAACACCTATCCCTCACAACGGTTGCAGACCCCCCAAACGCAGACGCGTTTAATTCTAATAGGAGGATATCATAATGGCAAGATATACAGGACCTTCATGCAAGCTTTGCCGTAGAGAAGGAACAAAGCTTTATCTTAAGGGTGAACGCTGCCTTTCCGATAAGTGTGCGTTCAACAGAAGAACATCTGCTCCCGGTCAGCACGGTGCAGCAAAGAAGAAGCTTACTGAATACGGTATGCAGTTGAGAGAAAAACAGAAGGCAAAAAGATATTATGGCGTTCTTGAAAAGCAGTTTAAGAACTACTATGACATCGCAGATAACCAGGAAGGTATTGCAGGTGAAAACTTGCTCCGTCTTCTTGAGAGACGCCTTGACAATGTAGTTTACAGAATGGGACTTGCAAGCAGCCACAAGGAGGCTCGTCAGCTCGTGCTCCACGGTCACTTCACCGTAAATGGCAAGAATGCAAACATCCCCTCTATCCTTGTAAAGCCCGGCGATGTAATCGCAGCTAAGGAAACAGATTCTGTTAAGATCAAGGAACTCATTGAGAATATGGGTGACAGAATAGCACCCAAGTGGCTTGATATCGATAAGAACGGTAGCGCTAAGGTTGTAGCTATGCCCGAGCGTGACGACATCGACTTCGAGTTCAACGAGCAGCTCATTATCGAGCTTTATTCTAAGTAATAGCTCTTTGTCCACTGTACTCCACCGCTTTTGCGGTTGGAGCACATATGGGCTCGCAAGAGTATAGTGGTATCAATATTATGTAAATCATAAATCCTTCCATTGTGGAAAAGAATTAATCAGTCATTGCATAAAATTGAAATTTAGGAGGGTTATTAAAATGATGATAGAAATAGAAAAGCCTAATATTACTGTTTTAGGTGAAAGCGATAACGGCAGTAAAGGTAGATTTGTAGTAGAACCTCTTGAAAGAGGCTTTGGTACAACTCTCGGTAACTCCTTGAGAAGAGTGCTTCTCAGCTCTCTTCCCGGATATGCAGTATCCAGCATCAAGATTGACGGTGCTCTTCATGAGATGGCAGTCGTTGAGGGAATTACTGAGGATGTAACAGAGATAGTACTCAATGTTAAGGGTATTATTTCCAAAATCTATGGCGACACAACAAAGACAGGTATCATTGATGTAGTTGGTCCCTGTGTTGTAACTGCCGGTGACATTAAACATGATGTCGATCTCGAGATATTCAACCCCAACCATCATATTGCTACTGTTTCAGAGGGCTCTCGCTTCTATATGGAGCTTGTGTTCGAGAGAGGCAGAGGCTATGTATCCCAGGAGAAGAATAAGACAGACCATATAAAGAGTCAGATTCCCATTCCTGTAGGAACAATCTTTACAGACTCTATATATACACCTGTTTACAGCGTAAGCTACAATGTTGAGAGCACCCGTGTTGGTAGCATCTCCGACTATGATAAGCTTACTATCGATGTAGAGACAAACGGAACATTAACAGCAACTGAGGCAATTTCGCTTTCTGCCAAGGTACTCAACGATCATTTCACTCTGTTTGTAGACCTCTCTGATGAGGCAAGAAACACTGAGACAATGATCGAACGCGAAGAGACCATCAAGGAAAAGGTCCTTGAGATGACCGTTGAGGAACTTGACTTGTCAGTTCGTAGCTCTAACTGCTTGAAGCGTGCTGGAATTGACACTGTAGAAGACCTTATCAACCGTACAGAAGAGGATATGATAAAGGTTAAAAACCTCGGAAAGAAATCCCTCGAGGAAGTAATATTTAAGCTTCAAACGCTTGGTCTTGAACTCAGAAAGGAAGAGGACTAATTTAGTCCCTGGGTTCTTTATATAGAATCGCAAAGGAGGAAATTACAATGCCCGGAACAAGAAAACTCGGCAGAAAGACCGACCACAGAATCGCTATGCTTCGTGGTATGGTTACATTGCTTCTTAAGAATGGAAGCATCGAAACTACTCTCGCAAGAGCAAAGGAACTCCGTTGTGTAGCAGACAAGATGATTACACTTGGCAAGGCAGATACACTCGCATCTCGCCGTGAGGCACTCGCATACATCACAGATAAGGATGTAGTAAAGAAGCTCTTTAATGAGCTTGCTCCCAAGTACGCTGATCGTGTAGGTGGATACACACAGATTTATAAGCTCGGTCCCCGTCGTGGTGACGCAGCAGAGATGGCTCTTATTAAGCTCGTTGACTAATTAAGTCAGGCAAGTAAGACAACATAATCAATAAATACAGAGGTTGACAATTTGTCAGCCTCTTATTTTTTTGCTTTTTATATAACGTCACGTACCGTAAAACTCACTTAACGGTTGAAGCAAACTATCCAACTGATATGTGGATATTGGGCTTAAATATTGGTATAATTAAATTGCATCTTAAGAGCGTGTATAAAAAAATGTATAAATAATCAAAAAAATATTGACAATCACATTTGTATGTGATATAATCGAAAATCCCACCCTCTACCGCAATTTGGATTATACGGGGTGAAAATTGCTTGTCAAGACCAAGGAATAATATCAAAATCTCACATTGATAGGGTTGCATTTCTTGTTTTGAATTTACGGACGGAAAAAACGGAGGAAATTTCCAAAAAAAGCTAACCCGTTTTCCTTTTCTGTCACTTTACTAATGAAAGGAGTGAAGAAATTGAACAAAATTTTCCGTTACTTAAATAATAAAAGGAGTGATGAAATTGAGTAAAAAGGAAAAAGACATTTCATTTAAGAATGTCATAGGCAATAATTTAAGTATCCTCAGAATGATATTTAAGTTTTCACCTATGGCGTTTCCAACCTACCTCTTTATATCTCTTATAAGAGTATGCGGATTTTTTATCTCGGGAACTTATATCCTTAATTATGTTGTAGGTTCATTTGAGGTAAATCGAAAATTTGAGGAGCTGATTATAGGAATTATAATCCTCGTTATAGGATCTCGCATTTTCTCGTATTTGGGTATATTGCTAAATTCACTTTGTGACCCTCATTTTCATGCTAAAATTGAAAGAGGAGTAAAACGAGCTTTATATGAAAAATCCAGGGATGTGGAGCTTTCCTGCTATGAAAATCCCAAGTTCTACGATAAGTATGTAAAGGCTGCGGAAAGCATTTATGACGATGTAATGGCTATAATGAATAACATTATAAGCTTTGTATCATCCCTTTTAAGCCTCGCACTTTACGGTACATTCTTGTTTACTATTGACCCTGTGTTTATTATTTTTGCGTTTATTCCTTTACTTACCACATTTGTCAGAAGAATCTCTGCCAATCTTTCCTATAAGCACGGAGTTGAGGATAAGATTATGAATCGCCGTAGGCACTACGCCCAGAGAGTCTTTTATATGAGTGAATTTGCCAAGGAGGTTCGCCTTACAAACGCAAAAAGCTTTATGCTCAAATACTACGATGAGGCGTGCGAGGGAAGAATTGATATTATAAGGAAGTACGGAATGAAGGAGCTTGCATGCTCCACCTTCCTCGACTCCTTTGTGGATGCAATACTTAACCCTGTGGCTCTTATTTATGCAGCATACAGAACCTTTGTAACAGGAGATATGTCCGTTGCCGAGTGCGTTGTAATTATAAATTCCGTAGGCTCAATTACAAATGCTCTTACAGGCTTCTTAAGGCAGTTCCAGACTGCGAGAACTCAGGCAATGCACATAAATGATTACAATGTGTTTATGGACTATGATGTAAAGATACGGGATGGGGGCAAAGCACCGACACACGGTGCTCTCGAGTTAAAAAATGTATCCTTTACATATGAGGGCAGTGATAATAAGGTGCTTGACAATGTAAGCATCACCGTAAAGCCCGGAGAAAGAATTGCTCTTGTGGGACACAACGGTGCAGGTAAGAGTACTCTTGTAAAGCTGTTTATGCGGCTTTATGACCCAACAGAGGGAACCGTTACATTAAACGGAGAGGATATCAAGGGGCTTAATGTCAAGGAATACAGAGATATGTTTGCTACTGTTTTTCAGGATTGTAAGCCTGTGGCACTTTCGGTTAAAGAGAATGTAATAATGGGTCCCTCGGACAATGTAAGTGATGAAAAAGTAATAGAGGCACTGAAAAACGCAGATGTTTATGAAAAAATATGTACATTACCCGATGGAATAAACACTCCTCTTACTAAGGAATTCTATGAGCACGGTGCAGTATTCTCCGGAGGAGAAGCACAAAAGCTGTCCCTTGCCCATGCATTTTATGAGGATGCCCCCTTTATAGTTCTTGATGAGCCCACCTCGGCTATGGACCCTATAGCTGAATACAAAATGTATGAAAGAATGGCTAAGCTCAGTGAAAGCAAGGGAGTTATATTTATTTCCCACCGTCTTTCCAGTGCTGTAGTTGCAGACCGTATTTATATGCTGGAAAAGGGAAGGGTAATTGAGTCCGGTACACACAAGGAGCTTATGGACAAAAACGGAAAGTATGCTGATATGTTCCGTAAGCAGGCAGAAAACTATGTAGAGGGAGGTAATGAGTAATGGATAAGTCTAAAAACAAGGTTAAGCTTACAGCTTCCTTGAGAAATACTGCTTACATACTTCGTCTTATATTCAAAACTGCCCCCTGGTATCTTATCGGCAGAGTTATAATGGGTCTTGTAACAGGACTTAAGCACGGTGCCGAAATTTTGCTTATAAGTGCTGTGTTAAATGCCATTGACCGAGGAGAAAGCTTTGAATCCATTGTAAAAATTATAGTCATAATGGCTGTTTTCTGGCTTTGCTACTACATCTTTTTCCACTTATATTGGGGACAGATGAACGCAAGGACAAGGCTGAGGTTCCAGCATAAGCTTCAAAAGACCTTCTTTGAAAAGTCAAGCAAGCTGGACCTTTCATCCTACGATAGCCCCGAGTTTTATAACGATTTTGTATATTCAATGAAGAATGCAGATGCGGTAATGGTAAGAACAACCGATGCTCTTGGTGATCTTGTTCGTTCTATTACAGGCTCGGCATCTGTGTTTGCTGTGCTGTTTACTCTTGACCCCATTGTTGCATATGTAGTTTGCGGAACTGCAGTGCTTACTATGATATTCCGCAGATGTATGAATCATGTAGCTTACAAATATAATAAGCTTCTAAATGAGCAATACCGCAAGGAATGGTATATTGACCGTTTCTTTAACACCCCCGATTTTACAAAGGAAATAAGGCTTACCAATGTTTCCGATAATATGCTTAAGGAATATGACAATAAAATTGAGGCATCCCGTAAGCTCAATGCAAAATGGCAGAGGACTAACCTTATATTCAACACATTGATTTTACTTATCGGTTGTGTATCGGAGGTCTTCGTTATTGGTTATATGGCTAAGAATTTGTATGACGGACTTATTCTTGTCGGTGGCTTTGCCATAACTATAAATTCAATGTGGAAGCTTAATTATATGATAAGCGATATTACAAATCAGCTGGTAAATGTAAACAGGCACTCTCTGTATGTTGAAAAAATAAGAACCTTTATGAACACCAAGGCTAATATTGTGTCGGGCACACGCATCCCCGAAGCATTTGAAAGTCTTGAATTTAAGAATGTTTCCTTTGCGTACAGGGATGACCTTGTGCTCAAGAATGTTTCCTTTAAGATAAATAAGGGAGAACGGGTTGCTATTGTGGGTTATAACGGGGCAGGTAAAACTACTCTTACCAAGCTTATTATGCGACTTTATGATGTTACCGAGGGAGAGATACTGTATAACGGTTACAATATTAAGGAATATGACCTTGAGCTTTTAAGGAAGAAAATAGGTGCAGTATTCCAGGATTACAGAATCTTTGCAGCATCCGTCGCCGAGAATGTCCTTGCCGACCTTTATACGGATGATAAGGAGGAGCTTGTTATAAAATCTCTTGAAAGCAGCACCTTTGGTGACAGACTTAAGACTCTTGAAAAGGGAATACACACTCAGCTTACAAGAGAGTTTTATCAGGACGGCACAGACCTTTCCGGTGGTGAAGCACAAAAGGTTGCTATCGCCCGTGTATTTGCTCACAACAATGAGCTTATTATAATGGATGAGCCGTCAAGTGCCCTTGACCCAATGGCAGAATATGAGCTTAACAAGAGCATATCCGAAAACGCTAAGGGCAAAACAGCAATATTTATTTCTCACCGACTTTCCACTACAAGGCACTCGGACAGAATATTTATGTTTGAGGGCGGTGTGCTTACGGAAAGTGGAAGCCATGAGGAGCTTATGAAAAATAACAAAAACTATGCAAAAATGTTTAATATCCAGGCAAAAAATTACTGCGTAAGCTAAATAGGTAAGCCAACAGGCAAAATTCCGTAGGAATTTTCGTTCTGTTGGCTTATTTTATATATAATATGAACATATGAACACCTTATAATTAAAAATACGGCTTGAAAAAGGGGAAAATGTGTGCTATACTCTACTTGTAAACAGCTTTTTGGAGGGCTAATGAAATATGGAAAGAATAGATTTTTCTGATATAAAAATAACAGGAGGCTTTTGGAAACAGAAGCAGGAGCTGGTAAGAAATACAACCGTACATGCAGTTTACAACAGATTTAAGGATACGGGCAGATTTGAGGCATTTAAGGGTGATACCTCGAGGTTTGAGCCCCATATTTTCTGGGATTCCGATGTTGCCAAGTGGGTTGAGGGTGTTGCATATCTTACTATGGAGAAGAGAGAGCCGGAGCTTGAGGCGATTGTCGATGAGCTTGTAGACGATATTGAGAGGATGCAGGATGATAACGGATACTTCAATATTTTCTATACCGTTAAGGAGCCGGAAAACAGATTTAAGTACAGGGGATGTCACGAGCTGTACTGTGCCGGACATCTTATGGAGGCAGCCGTTGCCTATTATCAGGCAACGGGAAAGCGTAAATTTATTGACCTTATGTGTAGGTACGCCGACTATATAGAAAAGCGTTTTGTAAAGGATAAGGACACCGATTTTATAACTCCCGGACACGAGGAAATAGAGCTTGCTCTTGTCCGTCTTGCAGAGTGCACCGGTGTTATGAGATATCTTGAGCTTGCTAAGTTTTTTATAAATAAGAGGGGAACTCAGCTTGAGGACGGTGTTGCAGATTGGTCAGAGCAGATGTACTGTCAGTCCCACCTGCCCGTAAGAGAGCAGACAACAGCGGAGGGACACGCTGTAAGAGCTGTTTACTTGTACTGTGCTATGGCTGATCTTGCCCTTAAATACGGTGACGAGGGTCTTAAAATAGCCTGCGAGGCTATCTTTGATAACATAGCAGGAAAGAAAATGTATATTACGGGTGGAATCGGCTCATCCCACGAGGGAGAGGCGTTTACCGTTGATTATGACCTACCGAACGAGGTGTCATATACGGAGTCATGTGCAGCCCTTGGCCTTGCACTTTTTGCCCATAGAATGCTTCTTCTTGACGCTGATTCCAAATATGCCGATGCTGTGGAAAGAGCAGTGTATAACGGATTCTTATCCTCAATATCTCTGGACGGTAAATCCTTCTATTATACTAATCCTCTGGAGATTATTCCTATGCATCATACAAGGGATGTAAGTGTAACAGGTAAGAGCATGTGGCTACCTGTGATGTCAAGACAGGAGGTATTCGAGTGCTCCTGCTGTCCTCCCAATATAGTACGCTTTATTCCCTCTATTGGTAATCTTATATATACAAAAAGCAATGATACACTTTTTATACATCAGTATATGGATAGTGTAAGCGAGCTTGAAATTGGTGGCAAAAAGGTAAAGGTAACACAGAAAACAGCCTACCCCGTGGATGGAAGGATTGTAATTTCGGTTGAGGGTGCAGATATAAAAATAGCTGTAAGAATACCCGAGTGGTGCGAATCCTATAAGGGTAAGACAAAAAAGGGCTACGCTTACCTGGAGCTTAAGGAAAACAGCCCCGTGGAGCTTGATTTTGAGATGAAGCCCGAGTTTATTGAGGCAGACCCGAGAGTTACCGATAACTGTGGAAGATACGCCGTACAGAGGGGTCCTGTTGTGTACTGTATGGAGGGTGTGGATAACGGTGACTGTATCCGTGATATTCGTCTTGATACTGGTAGCTGCTTTACAGTTGGGGATATATCCGAATACGGTGCTCCCATACTTAAGATTAAAGCATACAGAAAAGAAAAATCCCCCACTCTGTATCGTAAAAAGACAGATAAGCTTGTAGAAACCGAGGCGACCCTGATACCCTATTATGCCTTTGCCAACAGGGGAGAGACAGAAATGCAGGTGTGGCACTTGATAAAATGATGTCCCATCATTTTATCAGTGAAATTTGTCCTGAAGGACAAGTGAAATAGCTGCACTGCGAAATATTTGCTATCGCAAATGTGAAATTTTTGCTCCGCAAAAGTGATATGTACGATTAGCTTTTGGAAGAAAAAATCGCTTACGGTATGCAATTTTTACTACAAATAATAAAAAAGCACTGCAAATGCAGTGCTTTTTATTGCTTTAATTTAGCAACCGATGGTATTTGCAATGTCGCACATATCATCAAAGTAAGCCTTGCGTTCAGCACAGAGAGCCTTCATTTCCTCTATCTGCTCGGGTGTAAAGGAGTCAAGGTCACCGGGCTTAAGCTTGTTCTTATACATTCTGTCAACTATAAGTGCATAGTGAATATCTGTTGCAACAATCTCATTGTTTCTGGAGCAGATAACCACATCACTCTGTCCCTGGAGAAGAAGGTCAACTGCCTTATCTCCCATTACAGATGCGAGAACTCTGTCACGGAGAGTGGGGATACCGCCTCTTACAATATGAGCAGGACGGTTGAATCTTGCTTCGATACCTGTCTTTTCTTCAATTTCCTTTGTAAGAGCCTCTGCAAACTCTGTGCCAAGACCCTCGGCTACAATAACTATAAAGCTTCTTCTGCCGTTATTGCGAGCCTCAATCATTCTCTTGAACATTGCCTCCTTATCAAAGGGAACCTCCTGGAGTGCAACGCCGATAGCATTAAGTGCAATACCTGTTTCAATAGCGATGTAGCCTGCGTTTCTACCCATTACCTCAACAACTGTGCAGCGTGCGTGGGATTCGGATGTGTCACGAAGTCTGTCACAAAGGTCGAGTACTGTATTCATCGCTGTATCAAAGCCGATAGTAGTATCGGTAGCTGTAATATCATTATCTATAGTACCGGGAAGACCGATGCAGGGGATACCTCTGAAGCTTAAATCCGTAGCACCACGGAAGGTACCGTCTCCGCCGATAGCAATAATACCGTCTATATTATTCTTCTTACATGTGGCAATAGCCTTAGCCATACCCTCCTCGGTTTTGAACTCGTCGCAACGGTCGGAGTAGAGGTATGTTCCGCCAAGGGAAATAATACCTGCAACATCATTTTTTGTAAGGGGCTTCATCTTGTCGTTGATAAGGCCCGAGTAGCCACCGAGGATACCCACAACCTCAACTCCTCTTGCAATAGCGGAGCATGCAACGCTTTTAATTGCGGCACTCATACCGGGTGCGTCTCCACCGGAAGAAAGGATACCTATTTTTCTGAATTTCTTTTCCATATTTTAATTCTCCTTACCATGTGCCTTACGGCATATCATTCATAATTTTCCACCTTAAATTTTACCATATTCGTAATATAAAATCAATAGCTTTGGAAAATTTTGTCATACAGTGTGCTAAGTATTCTGTCGACAGTCGCCCTTCGTATTTCATCACGGGACATGGACCTATCCAGATTAAGATTAAAGGCAAAGCATTCTTCATTAATCGAAATGCCCACATATACAGTGCCGACAGGCTTTTCATCTGTTCCTCCACCGGGCCCTGCAATTCCTGTGGTGCTAATGCCAATATCTGTCTTACAGAGAGTGCGTACGCCCTTCGCCATTTCCTTTGCTGTTTGCTCGGATACGGCACCGTAGGCATCAAGAGTAGAGGGGCTTACTCCCAGCACCCTGATTTTTATATCATTGGAATAGGCTACAACGCCACCCATATATATTTCGGAGCAGCCACCTATATCGGTTATAGACTTTGCCACAAGCCCTCCGGTACAGGATTCAGCAGTGGAAATTGTCAAGCTTTTTGACAAAAGCAGACCTACCAGCCTTTCATTTATCATAAGAGAAAACACCTCATTACCTTTCTTTTTTTATAAATTTTACCATAATTACGCTAAAAAAAGCAACTTTTTTGCAAAAAATAACCAAAAAAACATTAAATTATTGCATTAAAAGTAAAAACAGCTATTGACAAAAGGAAAAAAGTGTAGTAAAATAAACATAGAAAATTTTATGTGCTATTGCACCCAATAGAAAAAGGAGAAATATTATGAAAAAGATTTTTGCACTCTTGCTTGCTGTTCTTCTTTGCGTTACAGTATTTGTAGCATGTGACGGCGACGATACAACTACTACAGAAGATCCTGCAAACACAACAACAGTTTACACACCTGCTTGGGAAGACAACACAACTGTTGATAACCCCATGCCCGACTTTCAGTAATTAATTTGAATAAGGTCTCCGTATTACGGTTATAATCTCCGTAATACGGAGGTTTTATTTATGAGATTTTTTTCTGCTTTATTTATTTGTGTTGTAGCTTTTTTGACCCTGTGGGGATTTATACCCACGGAGGAGGAATGTGGAATTTACGATTCCACGGTGAGACTGCATATCCTTGCAAACTCCGACAGTGAGGAGGACCAGAGGGTAAAGCTTCTTGTCAGGGACGCGGTAGTTGAGCATATTTCCGCCTATGATGCCAAAAGCAAGGAGGAGGCACTTCTTTGCATAACGGCAGACCGTGATGCAATTTGCCAAACGGCAATAAATGTCCTGAGGGAAAATGGGATAAACGACAGCGTTTCCATAAAAATCGGGGAGGAGCAATATCCTATAAGATATTATGAGGATTTTTCCTTGCCTGCGGGTGAGTATACATCTGTACAGATTATTATCGGCGAGGGTAAGGGGCAGAACTGGTGGTGCGTTCTCTTTCCTCCTATGTGTACCTCTTATGCAATAGAGCCGGACGGAGAGGAATATATCAGTGCAGGTCTCTCCCGTGACCAATATAATTTGATAACGGGTGCAAGAGGAGAGTATAAGGTTAAATTCAAGCTACTTGAAATTGCACAGGAGGCATTCGGAGCTTAGTAAGGGTTATGCCGAGTCCAAAGCATTTTTTGAAACCGTATAGGGGGAGTCGCACATATCGGCTCCCCCGATTATGTATAAATATTTAGAAATCCGTCACATAAAATTTAGATTATATATCTTGAAATATTGAATATAACAGTGTATTATATAGTAAATAGGGAATGTAAAGGGAGGATAGCTATGTTCGGATATGTAAAGCCTTATATACCTGAGCTTAAGGTAAAGGAAAATGAACTGTATAAGGCTACATACTGTGGACTTTGCCGTACTATGGGTAAAACAACAGGCTGTCTTTCAAAGCTTACCCTGAATTACGATTTTACATACCTTGCCCTTGTACGCTATGCACTGGAGGGAGGACGGGCAACCGTAAGGATGCGTAGATGCCCCGTTCACCCCTTTAAGAAGCGTCCTATGCTGGAGCCGGATGATACACTCCGTTACTGTGCCAGGGCAAGCGTTATTCTGACAAGGCTGAAGCTACAGGATAATGTAAACGATTCCCACGGTATAGCAAGGCTTAAGGCACGGATAGCAAAGCTTATTTGCCTGTTTCTGAAAAAGACGGATAAGGACCACGCCCCCCTTAAAAAAAAGGTGGGAGAGCTTATAGAGGAGCTTACTGTCCTTGAAAAGCAAAAATGCGATTCTATCGACACTGTTGCCGACATTTTCGGAAAAATACTTGCGGAAATTGCGTCCTTCGGGCTGGAGGGTGTTAATAAAAGAATTGCTGTGGATATCGGTATTCACTTAGGTAAATGGATATATGTTATGGACGCCTGTGACGATTTTGAGAGTGACAGAAAATCAGGCTCTTATAATCCGCTTGTCTGTGCATTCGGAGATACTCTTACCAATGAAAACAAATATGCTCTTCGCTGTGGTGCTATGATGGAGCTGATGGCCCTTAGCAGCAGTGCCGAGCTTATTGATTATTCAGGTCATTCGGATGTTGAGGGCATTATAAAAAACACTCTCCATCTGGGAATGGTGGCCGAAACGGACAGAGTGCTTGACTTTAAGCCTGTGGAAGAGGCAGATGCTGCTGTAAATTAATAAACTTCTTCTTTACAAAAACGATTTAATATGATAAAATACTTTTAATAGCTTCTACAATAGCATAGTAATACGAGGCTATCCATACAATAAAACCTTGGAGGATATAATGAAGGATCCATATAAGATTTTAGGAATTTCCCCTACGGCTTCCAATGAGGAGGTTAAAAACGCATACAGGGAGCTTGCAAAAAAATATCATCCCGATAATTATGCCAACAGTCCCATCGCCGATGTAGCCGAGGAAAAAATGAAGGAAATTAACGAGGCGTATGACGAAATTTTGAAAATTCGTACCGGTAACGGCGGGTCTGAATATAAGCAGAGCAGTGATAGAGGAGCTCGGGGTGGAAACACCACAGGCGACCCCTATTTTTATGAGGTAAGACAGAATATAAACAATGGCAGAATCAGAGAGGCAGAGGCCTTTCTTAACTCCACGCCCTCCGAGAAGAGAAATGCCGAGTGGTGCTTCCTTATGGCGTGTATACTTACCAAAAAAGGATACTATTTTGATGCTCTCCGTCTTGCCGATACAGCCTGCAATATGGCTCCCGAAAACAGGGAGTATGCCGCCCTGCGTGACAATCTTCGCCGTCAGTCTAACGGATATGGCCGTCAGCAGCAGAATGTAGGCGGATGCAATATGTGCGATGTTTGTGCTATGCTCTACTGCCTTGACTGTATGTGCAGATAAGGTGAAAAAATGAAAAAAACAAAAAATCTTACCTTTTGTGCCATTATGGTGGCCCTGAGTGTGGTGATTTTGTTTCTTTGCTCCCTGACACAGCTTCTGGACCTGACATCAGTGCTTTTTGCCTCCGTTTGTGTCTTTGTGGTAGGAGAGGAGCTAAAACTCAAAAGGGCAGTGGCAGTATATCTGGCGACGGGAATTTTAGCGTTTTTGCTCATTCCGTCAAAGCTGGTTGCAATAGAGTATTTCCTCTTTGGAATATACCCTGCTATTAAGCCTATAATAGAAAAAACGGGCAGGGCAGTGTCGTTTATTTTGAAGGGAGCATATATAATAGGTGCAACCCTTGCCGATGTGGCGATAATAAAATTCTTTTTCCCGCAGGAGATAGAAAAGGATTGGTTTATTATCCTTATTGCAGTTGTCAGCGTTCTTTGGCTCATTTTGTATGACATTGCCTATACAAGGCTTTCCGCATATTATCACGGAAAGCTCAGATATCAGCTTCGAATAGATAAATTTTTTAGTTAAAATAACCCAAAAACACCACTTATTTAAGTGGTGTTTTGTCAGTTTATACAATATTTATGCAAAAAAGTTGACAAATCAATTGTATATATTGTAAAATAATTGTATATATTAAATTTATTATAAAGGACGGTAGGCTATGTTCAGAAGCATGACTGCCTTTGCCAGAGCCAGAGAGACGGTAAATGGCAAGGATATAACAGCAGAAATAAAATCCGTAAACAACAGATACCTCGACTGCACTGTGAAGATATCAAGGCTTTACAGCTTTCTTGAGGATAAAATAAAGCAGTACATATCCAAAAGAGGTATTTCAAGAGGAAAGATAGAAATTTATATCAATGTAGACCTTCTCGAGCAGCAGGGCGTGGAGATATCCCTTGATACAGCTTATGCAAAATCGTATATAGATGCATTGTATAAGCTCAGAGACACCTTTGACTTGAAGGATGATATCACAGTAACCAGAATTGCCTCAAACAGAGATATCTTCAATGTGAGAAAGCCTGAGGATGACCTTGAGGGTGACTGGAACGATATCAAGGCTGTGCTTGATGTGGCTATTGACGGCTTTATAGAAAGACGCCGTGCCGAGGGAGAAAACCTCCTTCGCAACATAAGAGAAAAAATAGAGAATATAAAGGGCTATGTGGCTAAAATATCCGAAAACTCCGAAAGAGATACTAAGGAGTACGCTGGAAGGCTGAAGGAAAGGATAATAAAATTCCTTGACGAGCAGGCTATTCATATTGATGAGCAGAGGATACTTACAGAGGTTGCAATATTTGCCGACAAGATAGCTATTGATGAGGAGCTTGTCAGACTTGACAGCCATTTCGGAGCCTTTGAGGAGATAGCCTCATCCGATGAGCCTGCGGGAAGAAAACTGGATTTCCTTGTTCAGGAAATGAACAGAGAAACAAATACCATAGGCTCCAAGGCATCTAACTCGGATACTGCCCATCTTGTGGTAAGCGTTAAAAACGAGCTTGAAAAAATCAGAGAGCAGATACAGAATATAGAGTGATATGAAATTTATAAATGTTGGATTTGGAAATATGATTCTTGACGAGAGGGTGGTTGCCCTTGTCTCCCCCGACTCTGCTCCTGCCAAGAGAACGGTAGCCGAGGCTAAGGAAAAGGGAAGAATCATTGACTGCACCAGTGGCAGACGCACTAAAAGCGTGATAATAACGGACTCCGACCATGTAATTATATCAGCATTGGCTCCGGAGACTGTGGCAAACAGACTTAACGGAACTGACGACGGAGGAGAGTAATTATGAGAAAAGGCATATTGTTTGTAATATCCGGCCCGGCGGGAAGCGGTAAGGGAACGGTTGTAAAGGAGCTGATCTCGGCACATAAGGAGATAGCCCTCTCCGTATCTGCCACCACAAGACAGCCAAGACCGGGTGAGGAGCACGGAGTACATTACTACTTCATCTCAAGAAGAGAGTTTGAGCAGAGAATAGAAAGTGGAGATATACTCGAATATACTACATACCGTGACAATCTGTACGGAACTCCCTTAAGAGAGGTAAAAAAGGCTCTTGACAGGGGTAGGGATATCATCCTTGAGATAGAGGTCGACGGAGCTATGCAGGTAAAGCGTAAGATAAGAAGAGCTGTTACAATTATGCTGACTCCGCCGGATTATAAAACCCTTGAGAACAGATTAAGGGGAAGAGGCACAGAAAAGGAAGAGGATATTATCTGGCGTCTTAACAGAGCTAAGGAGGAGATACTTCTCCTTCCCGAATATGACTACTCCGTAGTAAACGAGGACGGTAAGATGAAGGAATGTGCCGATCTTATCTACAATATAATCAAGGCAGAGCATCAAAAAACAAAAAATACAAAAAGAGAACTAATTAAAAAATTTATTTGACAAGAGAGGAATATAACAATGATTTACCCTTCAATTCAGGACTTACTTAAGCTTTCCCCCGACCAGGAGGGAAACCAGAGACTCAACAAATATATGCTCGTTATGGCAACTGCAAAATGTGCCCGTGTTATTACAAACGAGTATCTCAAGGACAGAAAGAAGGCTGAAAAGCTTATTGCCGAAAAAAAGACAGAAAAGGATATTGCTGCCCTTGTGAACAAGGAATACAGAGATGAAAAGGCTGTAAGAAATGCCGTAAAGGGACTTGACAACGGTGAATTCAAGCTTTACTTCCCCGAGGATGAGGGATATGAGGAGTCCTTAGTTGATGTAAGCGAATTAAAGCCCTTTGATGATGTTGTATCTGATACAGCTGAGAATAATACGGTAATTGATGACGGCGAGGACGATCTCGACGAAGATGAATTGAACGAAATTATGGATGCCGATGAGGTATTTGACAGTGAAAACGGCTTCCTTATAGGGGACAGCGAGGAGAACTGAGCCCTCTGCTTTGAAAAGCAATATTCAAAAATTTTACGAAAGGACGGATGGGGCTATGACAAAATGCGTAAGGGTTCATATTTTGGATGTGCCTTATCACGCCGATTGTGAATATGAATACTATGTATCCGAGGAGCTTTTTAACGAAATATCCGTAGGCTCTCTTGTGGTAGTACCCTTTGGCATAGCTAACAGGGAAAAGATTGCCGTGGTTGTGGGCTTTTCCGGAGACATAGAATATGAGACAAACAAAATAAAGCACATTTCCTCTGTAATGAGCTCTTATCTTGCTCTTGACGAAGGGATGCTCGGACTTTGCAGGTTTATGAAGTCCACTACTCTTTGTACCGTAGGAGAGGCAGTTAAATGTATGGTGCCCTCTACCATTATATCCAAGGTGGATGAGCTTCTTACCGTAACGGATAAGCTCTATTACGGTGAGGAATACGGGGAGGTTTACAGCTATATTGCAAGATATCCCGGTGTTACCTTGAGAAAGGTGAATGAAAAATTCCCCGATAAAAGAGCAGGGGCACTGTGGCTTGTACGCAATAAGTATGTAACAAAAAGGGTGCGTATAAAAGAGGCTGACAGGAATAAATACGAGAGTGTAATTTCCCTTTCCATATCAAGGGAGGAAGCTCTTGATATCCTTAACCTCAAAAGCAAAATAAAGCTCAGAAGCCAGAGGCATAAGGCGATACTGTCCCTTCTTCTTGAAAACGGTGATATACCCATTAAGGATATATATAAGGAAACCGGTGCGGACAGGACACAAATAGATGCTCTTATAAAAAAGGGCCTTATAAAAGAAGAAAAAAACATAGTTATAAGAGACCCCTATGCTCCGTCAAAAATTGCAAGCAAGGATAAGCTTGTTCTGAGCAAGGAGCAGAAAGAGGCATATAATGAAATAGAATCACTGTATTCCACAGGAGAGGCGAGGGCTGCCCTTCTACACGGAGTTACAGGAAGTGGAAAGACCAGTGTTATCAAGGAAATGATTGACAGGGTTATTTCCGATAAGAGAAGCGTTATTATATTAGTACCAGAGATATCTCTCACCCCACAGACGGTTTCCACCTTCTGAGGATATTACGGTGACAGAGTTGCAGTAATCCATTCCGGTCTGTCCTCAGGAGAACGCTTTGACGCTTACAAAAGAATCAAGGACGGAGAGTGCGATATTGTTATCGGCACACGGTCCGCAGTTTTTGCCCCTCTGTCGAATTTGGGAATGATAGTTATCGACGAGGAGCAGGAGCATACATACAAATCGGACACTAATCCGAAATATCTTGCCCACGATATAGCAAGATACAGATGCAGGGATGAAAAAGCCCTTATGCTTCTTGCATCTGCTACACCGTCACTGACCTCCTATTATAAGGCTGTCAGTGGAATTTATACCCTTGTCAAAATGACAAAGAGATACGGTAATGCCACATTACCCGAGGTTATCATTACCGATATGCATAAGGAAAAGGGCGTGGGTAATACATCGGTATTCAGCACACGGCTTGCCTCAATGCTGGCAAAGGGCAAGGAGGAGGATAAGCAGGCAATACTGTTCCTTAACAGGAGGGGTTACCATTCCTCCATATCCTGTACCGAATGCGGTAAGGTTGTAGAATGTCCCAACTGCTCTGTAGCCATGACTTACCATTCCTATAAGAGAATAGAAGAGGATATAACAGCTGATAACGCCTATGAAATAATGAGTGGAAGCGGAGTTTTACGCTGTCACTACTGTGGCTATCAGACCAGAGTGCCCAGATTGTGCAATAGCTGTAATAACGAGCATTTTGAGTATGTCGGCTTTGGCACCCAGAAGCTGGAAAGGGATATAGCAGAGCTTTTACCCGGGGTAAGCACCATTCGTATGGATGCGGATACCACTACCCAAAAATCCTCCTATGAGAGAATACTCGGAGCCTTTCTTAACAAGGAGGCAGATGTGCTCATAGGTACACAGATGGTTACCAAGGGTCATAATTTTCCGTCTGTTACATTAGTCGGCGTAATGCTGGCAGATATGATGCTTTACACAGGGGATTACCGTGCATCGGAACGGACCTTTTCAATGCTTACTCAGGTAATAGGAAGAGCAGGCAGAGCAAGGGATAAGGGCATAGCTGTAATACAGACAAATTCCCCCTCGGACAGGACGATACAATATGCATCGACACAGGATTACGAGGAGTTTTATAAAAACGAAATTCAAATAAGAAAATCATATTTATTTCCACCCTTCTGCGATATTGTGCTCATTACGGTGAGCTCCACCGACGAGAGGGAGATGAACAGGGTATCCGACGGTATCCTCAATACAATCAGAAATAAGTTTACGGAATTAAACGCACCCTGTATGGCATACGGTCCCTTCGAGGCTCCCGTGTACAGATATCAGGGCAGATACCGTAAGCGTATAATTGTAAAGTGCAAGCTGACCTCGGCAGTAAGGACAATATTTGCAGAAATATACGGAGATAAATCAAAATATACGCAAAGAACAGGTATTTCTATAGATTTTAACCCCAACAATCTATAATTCAAGGAGGAGCTATGGGAGTTATACAGATAGTTAAAAGAAGTGAAAACGAAGAATTTTTAAGAAAAAAGAGCAGACCCGTAACCGAGATAACACCGAGGATAATTACTCTGCTTGACGATATGATAGATACTATGAGAGAGGCAAACGGCTGCGGTCTTGCAGCAGTGCAGGTTGGTGTTCTCCGTAGGATGGTTGTTATAGAAACAGGTGAGGGACTCTTTGAGCTTATCAATCCCGTTATTATAAAAAAATCGGGCTCACAGGAGGGTGCAGAGGGCTGTCTTTCCTTACCCGGAGAATGGGGACTTACCAAAAGACCCGAGAAGGTGACAGTCCGTGCTATGGACAGAAACGGAGATACCTTTGAGCTTACTGGAGAGGGACTCCTTGCCAAGGCTATCTGCCACGAGGTAGACCACCTTGACGGAATTTTGTACACAGATAAGGCTATAAGAATGTTGGGAGCAGATGAAATAGAATGAGAATACTGTTTATGGGTACTCCCGATTTTGCAAGAGTAAATCTGCAGTCACTCTGTGATGCGGGAGAAAATGTAGTAGGCGTTGTAACACCTCAGGATAAGCCAAGGGGCAGAGGACTTGTGCTTACACCCTGCGATGTAAAAAAATATGCTATGGAAAAGGGACTCCCCGTATATCAGCCCGTAACCCTTAAGGACGGGGCATTTCTCAATACCTTAAAGGAGCTGGACCCGGAGCTTATTATAGTTGTGGCATACGGAAAAATACTTCCGGAGTATGTGCTCAACTACCCGAAATACGGATGTATAAACGGACACGCCTCCATACTTCCGGAATACAGAGGTGCCGCACCCATGCAAAGGGCCATAATAGACGGCAAGACAGAAACGGGAGTCAGCATACAAAGGATGGATATAGGTCTTGACACAGGTGATGTTATATATGTGGAAAGAGTATCAATAGAGGATAATGACAATTTTGAAGCAGTACACGACAAGCTTGCCACAGCATCCTCAAGGGCACTCCTTAAGACTGTGGAGCTTCTTAAGAACGGAGAGGCTACCTATACTCCCCAGGGTGAGGAATTTACCTACGCCGAGAAAATAACAAAAGAGGATTGCTATATAGATTTCAAGGACACGGTGCAGAATGTCCATAACAGAATCAGAGGACTCTCTCCCATACCTCTTGCCTTTACCAAAACCAAGGAGGGCAAGGTGCTTAAAATAGTTAAGGCACATATTTCCGACGCATGCAAGGGTGGAAATACAGGAGAGGTTACTCACCTTGATAACGCAATACACATAATGTGTAAGGATGGCGTTATTGCCCTTGATGTGGTTGTTCCCGAGGGTAAGGGGAAAATGAATGCAAGGGATTTTATAAACGGAAGAAAGATAGCTGTAGGGGATATACTCGGCTAAGGCTCAGTGCCTACGGCTTGTACTGACGGCTTGTTCTGTCACAATGAAAGGAGGAAAATATGGATAACCCAAGAAAGCTGGCTCTTGCCTCTCTTATCAGAGCAGAGGCTGTATCGAGCTTTTCCAATCTTGAAATCAATACAGTGCTTTCAAGGTCGGAGCTTACCAAAAAGGATGCATCCCTGTATACAGCACTCTATATGGGCGTAACGGAAAAGCTCCTTACCCTTGATTATGTAATATCCAAGTATTCCTCCGTTAAAACGGACAAGCTTGATACAGAAACAAAAAATGCGTTGAGGCTGGGGCTGTATCAGCTTATGTTTATGGACAGAATACCGGAATATTCGGCAGTGTCGGAAACTGTCGGCATCTGTCCGAAGAGGTCCCGAGGATATGTAAATGCTGTTTTACGGTCCTTTATAAGAAATGAAAAAAAGGTTACCTACCCCGATGACAGATGGGAGAGATTATCGGTAATTTCATCCACTCCATCCTATATAATTGATATTTTCAGGAGCTCCTATGGGGATGAAGCAACAGAGAAGCTCCTGTCCTATGAGCCTCCCCACAGCGGTATATCTCTGAGAGTAAATACACTTAAGACAGAGACGGACAGAATTGTATCGGAGCTTAGCCGAAGAAATATAGAATACAAAACAGAAAAGCTGTCGGGGGATGTTATTGTAGCCTATTCACCCATATCCGAGATACAGGATATAATACATTCGGGAGAGGTGTTTGTTCAGGATATTGCATCCCGTACGGCTGTTAAGCTATTGGCTCCGAAAAAGGGAATGAAAATTCTTGATGCCTGTGCCTGTCCGGGAGGAAAAAGCTTTTCCACGGCAATTGATATGGAAAATGAGGGCACTGTAATTTCCTGTGACCTTCATAAAAGCAAGCTATCCCTTATTAAAAAGGGAGCCTCAGAGTTGGGAATAAATATAATCAGCGTAAGAGAGCAGAACGGTAAGGAATATGTACCGGAATTTGACAGCTGCTTTGACAAGGTGCTTTGCGATGTGCCCTGCTCGGGACTCGGTGTAATAGGTAAAAAGCCGGACATAAAATATAAAAGCCCCGACTCTGTGGATAATTTACCCTCTGTACAGGGGGCAATATTAGCCAATTGCTCCAGGTATGTTAAGGTGGGTGGAGAGCTTATGTATTCCACCTGTACGATTAACAAAAGAGAGAATGAGGATGTTGTAAATGCCTTTCTTCTTTCAAATGACAGCTTTGAGGCTGTGGAGCTTTCTGTCGGTGATAGTGTGTCAGCTGACGGAATGTACACCTTCTTACCGTATATTACAGGAAGCGACGGATTTTTCGTAGCTAAGATGAGGAGGGTGAAATGATGGAAAAAACAGATATTTTGTCACTTACCCTACCCGAGGTAGAGGCTCTTATTACGGAAATGGGAGAGCCGAAATTCCGTGCTAAGCAGATATACGGCTGGATAACTAAGGGTGCATGGGGAGATGAAATGCGTAATATCCCCAAGTCACTTAAGGAAAAAATCAATACCGTATGTGAATTTCGCTTACCAAAGGTGAAATTAAAGCTTGTTTCAAAAATAGACGGCACAATAAAATATCTCTTTGAGCTGATTGACGGAGAGTGTATAGAATCCGTGCTTATGAGATATGAGCACGGCAATACCCTTTGCATATCCTCCCAGGTGGGATGCAGAATGGGATGCAAATTCTGTGCGTCCACAATTCTCGGTAGGGTAAGAAATCTTACTCCATCTGAGATGTTAGGTCAGATAATAGCTGCCGAGAAGGATACGGGAGAGCACATTTCCAATGTGGTTATGATGGGTATCGGAGAGCCTCTTGATAATTATGATTCAACTGTTAAATTTCTCCGTCTTGTAAGCTCCGAGGATTCTCTAAATATAGGATTAAGACACATTTCCGTCTCAACCTGCGGACTTGTAGACGGCATCAAGAGGCTTCAGGGCGAGGGACTTCCCATAACTCTTTCCATTTCACTCCACGCCTATGATGATGAGGTTCGTTCCTCGATAATGCCAATAAATAATAAATACAGTATAGATGAGCTTCTTTCCGCCTGCCGTGATTATTTTGATGCTACGGGAAGAAGAATATCCTTTGAGTATACCCTGATAGCAGGAAAGAACGACACGGAGGAGGGTGCGGTTAAGCTTGCCTCTGTCCTTAAGAAATATATGCATTCGGGAATACACATAAACCTTATACCCTTGAACGAGGTGAAGGAAACCAAGCTGTCCACCTCAAAAAATGTAAACGCTTTTAAGAATAAGCTTATATCCTTAGGCATAAATGCAACTGTCAGACGGAGGCTTGGCTCCGATATCAACGCTTCCTGCGGACAGTTAAGAAGACAATCACAAAAGGAGTCATTATGATTTGGTCGGCATATACAGATATTGGAATGAAAAGAAATATTAATCAGGATTCATATATCCTGAAGCCCTTTTCGGAAAAAACACTGCTTTGCGTGGTGTGTGACGGAATGGGTGGTGCCAAGGGTGGCGAGGAGGCGTCTAAAATAGCCTCAGAGGCATTTGCCTCCAGTGTGGAGGAATTTATTATGCCTTATATCGGTACAAAGGATAAGAGCATCCATGTAAGCGATATAAGAGAACAGCTTATCGAAAGCGTTGGTAAGGCAAACTCAGCCGTGTATTCATACGCTAAGAGTCACCCATCCCTCCGTGGCATGGGAACTACTCTTGTGGCTGTACTCATAATTGAGCATAATATCTTCTGCATAAATGTGGGGGATAGCCGTATGTACCTTATCAAGGGACCTAAAATAAAGCAGATTACCAAGGACCACTCCTATGTTCAGTACCTTATAGATATGGGTCAGCTTACGGAAAAGGAGGCAGAGTCCTTTCCCAACAGGAATGTTATTACAAGGGCAGTGGGTACAGAGCCCGAGGTGACCCCCGAGTGCTTCCGTGAGAATGCCCCCGAGGGTAGCTTTATTCTCCTTTGCTCCGACGGACTTACTAATTTTGTAAAGGATGAGGAGATAAGGGATATACTTACCAAGGACAGCCGTAATATGGACGATACAACCCTTACATTAAGAGTCAGAAGGCTTGTGGATACTGCAAACAAGAATGGCGGAGCAGATAACATTACCGCCGCCGTTATCAAGCTGTAAGGAGGTGTAGTATGGAACGAGATAAATATGAAGCATACCAGAAATATGTTGGCACTACTCTCGACGGAAGATACTACATTGACGAGCTAATAGGTATAGGTGGAATGGCAGTTGTATTCGGTGCTATGGATACCTACATAAACAATAACAGAGTAGCAGTAAAGATGCTTAAGGTAGATGTTTCCACCGATGAGATAATGGTAAAACGCTTTAAGTATGAATCCAAGGCAGAATCCATGCTTAAGCACAGGAATATTGTGGCTATACACGATGTTTCCGTAAAGGGAACGGAAAAGTATATAGTAATGGAATATGTTGAGGGCATAACCTTAAAGAATTATCTTAAGGGAAGAAATGCTCCACTCAGCTTAGAGGAAATTATCTGCTATACCAAGCAGATTTTAAGGGCACTCAGCGTAGCACATGAAAACAACATTATACACAGAGATATAAAGCCACAGAATATAATGGTGCTGAAAAGCGGTCTTATCAAGGTCATGGATTTCGGTATTGCCAAGCTACCCAATGCAGAAACAATTACAGTAACCGATAAAGCCATAGGCACAGTGTATTATATGAGTCCCGAGCAGGTAAACGGAAAGAACATAGACGCCCGTAGCGATATATACTCCCTGGGTGCTATGCTTTATGAGCTGGCAACGGGACAGCTCCCCTTTACGGGAGATACCCCCTTAAGAGTAGTAATGAAGCAAATCAGCGAGGACCCGATTCCTCCAAGAGAAATTAATCCTGCAATACCTGTGGGATTGGAGCAGATTATCCTTTGTGCGATGAGTAAAAAGCCCTCTGACAGATTCCAGTCAGCAGATATAATGCTTAATTATATAAGACAGCTGGATAAGGACAAGGACATTAAGTTTGAGATGCTTCCGTGCAGAACATGGCTCTCCAACTTTATATCTCACACCCGTAGGATTTTCGGTATATCTAAGAAAAAATGATAATATCAGCTATAATAATTAAAAGTGTAGGCGGACTTTTTACAATCCGTACCGATGAGGAATATAAGGGCGAGAGGGAATTTGATGTAAGGGCAAAGGGCTCCTTCAAGCACGAGAGAATAACCCTTCTTGCAGGTGACAGAGTAGAAGTGGAGATAGATGAGCACGGAGAATTTTATATAAGTAGGATTCTTACAAGAACAAACTCTCTTATCCGTCCTCCCCTTGCTAATCTTGATTTGATTTTTATAGTCATTTCCTGTAAAAAGCCTGCCCCCGTGTATGAAACTATTGATAAAATGATATCAATAGCCGAATTTAATAAAATTGAGCCGGTTATAGTTATTACCAAGGCAGATTTAGACCCATCCTTCGCCTCCGAGGCTTATGATATTTATTCCCGTGCAGGGTTTAAGACCATGATTACCTCGTCGGAGTCGGGACAGGGATGTACCGAGGTCAGGGAATATATTGAGGCTATGTCGCAAAAAACTCCTATCGTATGTGCGTTTTCGGGTGCATCCGGTGCAGGAAAAAGTACAATTATCAATAAAATTTTTCCAACCCTCAGACTTGAGACAGGGGACCTTAGCCGAAAAATAGAAAGAGGAAAAAACACCACAAGAACGACGGAGCTGTTCCCGTTAGAGAAGCTATTGGGAGAAGGATATATGGGCTATCTTGCCGATACTCCCGGCTTTTCCCTCCTTGATTTCGAACGCTTTGATTTCTTCTTTTTAGAGGAGCTTAAGGATACCTTCCGTGAGTTTGGAGAGACCGAGGGCAGGTGCAGGTATACAAAATGCACTCACACAAAGGAGGAGGGCTGTAGCATAATCGAAAGAGTAAAATTGGGAGAAATACCCAAATCTAGACACGACAGCTACATTTCTCTTTATAATATTCTTAAGACCAAGCCCAAGTGGAAAAGGTAGTGATAGGGTAAGGCTTATATTAACATTGCCCTTAGCTTTGGTATCACATTTTATCATATATTTTCATAATATGTAGTAAAGCCGAAATTATCATTCGAGGTGTATTATGAAAATTGTGATAGTCAAATCCCCAAGGGTTCTTGTGCCGATTCTTGCAAGAATATTTAAGATAAAAACAAATAAAAATCACCGTTGACCAAACGGTGATTTTTTACTTTCGCAATAAAGCCATACAACAGTCGTGTGGCATGGAGAGAATCATACGACTCTTAGCCCTTTCCTTAAGGAGACAGTGGAAAAAGCCATATAGACATTCTTTTATTGCTGTAATTAACAGTCGAAAACATCTTGTTGACAAAGTGACCGTAATATGGTAAAATATTCTAAAGGAGCTAAATATAATTTACTGAATAATTTGGAAAAATCAATTTGATTACATATATAAACCCCGGTCAGCAAAGTATTTGTAAAAACAGGAGGGAAAGCTATGAAAAAACTACTATTTACAATTTTAATAATACTTTTTTGCCTGACTTCCTTTATGCTTATTTCCTGTGGGGACGATGGTGTTCTCGCATCCGAAGGATTGGAGTTTGAATTGAATAAGGACAATTCATCTTATTTTGTAAAAGGTATTGGAGACTGCAAGGATACAGAACTAATTATCCCTTCGGTATATAATGGTTTACCTGTTACGGCTATAGGAGATAGTGCATTTCTTGACTGCGATGAGCTTAAGTCAATAACAATACCTGACAGTGTAACAGTTGTGGGAGAGAGTGCTTTTAAGGGATGCATAAATCTTGACGAAATATATTTGCCCGACAGTATAACTGAAATTGGCAGAGGGGCGTTTATACATTGCGATAGCTTAAAAAACATAGTACTCCCCGACAGCTTGACTGAAATAGAAGATTATCTTTTCTCTCAATGTAAAAGCCTTACTACGGTGCAAATTAAAGAGGGCGTTACTAAAATTGGCTTGTGTGCATTTTTGAATTGTGAATCTCTTTCATCTGTCAATGTTCCAAAGAGTGTTACGCATATAGGTAGCAATGCATTTGAAAGATGTGTAAGCCTTGAGGAGATAAGCCTACCCGACGGTATAACTAAAATAGGCGGATCGGCGTTTAAGTGTTGCTATAAATTAAAAAGCATATCAATTCCCAAGAGCTTGGGCAAAATCGAAAACTATATGTTTTTCCATTGTGAAAGTTTGTCCACCGTTGAAATTTCCGAGGGTGTTACTACTATTGGCGTATGTGCATTTTCAAATTGCAAGTCTCTTTTATCTGTCAATATACCCAACGGAGTTACCCGGATTGAAAGATATGCCTTTACTGAATGTGATAAGCTTAAAAGGGTAATAATACCCATAAGCGTAACAGAAATCGGAGATAATGCATTCTCTAAAAGCCCGTCACTTAAGGTATATTGTGAGGCTGAAAATAAGCCCGACGGTTGGAGTGATACATGGAGATACTCAAATGTTACAGCAGTCTGGGGCTATAAGGGAAAGAAATAAAAACCTGTTATGCAGCGTAATTATACAACTCAAAAATAAGCTGATATCGATAATCAAAACGATATTAAAGCAGATTAATACGATGCGATTTTCGGGTATTATCCAAAATGCCAAGAGTAAGCTAAGACAGAATTCAAATAAAACATCCCCCTGTTTGGTAAGATACTCCGTAAAGAGTATATTGCCGAACAGGGGGATTATTGTTTCATATCAGGATTCCTTAATGAGGGTGTAATTTCCACTCTTTATAATCTCGATAAGCTGGGGCATGCTTGTAATCTCACACTCGGTCATAATACCTGCATTGGTGGGTACATCGGCATAGTGAAAATCTGTGCCCGAGGTTTTAATAAGATTGTATTTATTTGCCCACGCCTCTGCAATATCGTTTCTTGAGTCGTGACCCTTGTGACCGTTAAATACCTCGATTCCGTCAATATCCCAAGGTGCATTTACGGTCATTCCGTTTCTGAAGGGGTGTGCCTGAATCAGAAGATATCCGTTTTCCCGGCATAGCTTATGAAATTCCCATACCTTCATATTGAAAAGGAAGGGATGCTCTCTTAAAAACTTTTCGTCGGGACCGAACACAAGATAATCGTTTGAGCTACCCTTAAAGCGAAGCTCCATACCGAAAATAATATTAAGCTTGTCGGAGGCATATTCCTTAAGCTTCTTATAACCACCTATAAATATATCGATAAAATTATCCCAATCCGTAGCGTGGAGATAATCGTAGGAGAAATCCCCGAAGTGGTTGGTAAGGACCAAAGAGGTGTAGCCCCCCTCGGTATATTTTTTTACAATGGTTTCTGCGTCCACTCTTGCACAGGCACTGACATCCTTTGAGTGGCAATGTAATTCTGTCTTATACATATTTCTTATCCTTTATTTAATAATAGAGTAGATTAATTCAGATGGCTCCGTCCTGCTTTCTGAAAATTCAAAGGAAGCGTCAAGAGTATTTTTACAGGGGGTAATTGCATTTTCATCGGAGGTGTAAAGTATGGCAAGGGTATCGCCGATATTTACTCTGTCTCCTTTTTTAACACGCAATTCTATTCCTGCGTAAAGGTCGATTTTATCCTCCTTGGTTCGTCTGCCTGCACCGAGAAGCATGGAGGCAATGCCTACTGATTCTGCGTGAATTTCAGACACATAGCCCGACATTTTCGAGATATATTCCACTTTAATCGGGGAGGAGAGGAGCTTTTCGGGACTTTGAAGATAGCTTATATCCCCACCCTGGGCACTTATCCATTCCTCCATTTTGGAATAGGCCTTGCCGTTTTTTACATTTTCTATGCACATTTCCCTTGACCTTTCATAGGGGAGGGACAGGGAGGATGAAGCAATGCTTGCACTAAGCTCTATGCATAGCTCGTACAGGTCGGAGTGGCTCTTTCCCTTAAGAACGGAAACAGCCTCATATACCTCCAGAGAATTACCCACAAAATAGCCGAGGGGAGAGCTCATATCCGTGACAAGAGCCCTTATATTTTTGTTAAAGCCCTTACCGATATCCACCATAGCTTCGGCAAGAGTACAGGAATCCTCAAGGGATTTCATAAATGCACCGTTTCCCGTCTTTACATCAAGAACAATGGTGTCAGCCCCCGACGCCAGCTTTTTTGACATGATGCTGGATGCAATAAGGGGGATTGAGTCCACCGTGGCTGTAACATCACGAAGGGCATATAGCTTTTTGTCAGCAGGGGTCAGATTTCCACTTTGTCCTGTTACGCATATACCGATGCTTTTTACAGTGTTAAGAAATTCATCTGTGGAAAGGGTAGCTCTGTATCCCTTTATGGATTCAAGCTTATCCACAGTTCCACCGGTAAAGCCGAGACCTCTGCCCGACATTTTCGCAACATTGATACCCAAAGAAGCAACTATGGGTGCCACTATAAGAGTTGTTTTATCTCCTACACCGCCTGTGCTGTGCTTATCTGCACATACTCCGTCAATGGCAGAAAGGTCAACCCTATCTCCCGAGTTCAGCATAGCCTCGGTAAGGCAGAGTGTTTCCTCCCTTGTCATGGAATTAATACATATTGCCATAAGAAGGGCAGATGCCTGATAGTCAGGTATTGTGCCTTTACAGTATCCGTCTATGAAGAAATCTATTTCCTCCTTTGTAAGAGGTTTACCCATTCTTTTTTTGTATATAATATCGTACATTCTCATTTCAGTACCTCATTTTCCTTTGGGAGTGTGGATTATTTTATGCTGTTTCCTGAAAATCCGTTAGGAAAAAGCTCCTTTATTGTGTAGGTTAAAGTGCTTTTACCGTTGTACAGTATTATTTTGAAGTCGTCCCTGCACAGCTCGGCAATAAACTGCCTGCATATGCCACATGGATAACAGTAATCCGTGATTTTCCCGTTCTTGCCACCAACTATGCAAATGGCAGAAAAATCACGCTTTCCGTCGCTGACAGCCTTTGATAGAGCAACTCTTTCTGCACAAACGGTACCACCGTAGGAGGCATTTTCAACATTGCATCCTGTATATATTTCTCCGTCACTGCAAAGCAGAGCAGAGCCTACCTTAAAGGAGGAGTAGGGTGCATAGGCATTTTTGAGACCCTCCTGAGCCTTTTCGATTAAAATATCGATGGAAGTGTTCATATTTTATCCTCCGTATCAAGTCGTGTAATGGCATAGGGAGAAAGTATTTTTTGCTTGAAGCTTTTACCTGTTTTAATAGGATTTTGGCAGAAAAATTCAGTAACGGTAGCAGAAATATCTGCAAAAGTATCTCTTGTACCAAGATTTACAGGCAAAACTCCTCGTCCGTATATAAGCAGGGGAGTATATTCTCGTGTGTGGTCGGTGCTGATATCTCCGGGGTCACAGCCGTGGTCGGCTGTTATAATCAGCATATCGTCGTCACAAAGATTTACTAAAATATCTTTGAGCCTTGAATCAAAATAGGAGAGAGCCTCGGCATAGCCGTCCACATCGTTTCTGTGCCCGTAGAGCATATCGTAATCCACCAGATTTACAAAGCACAAGCCCGAGAAATCCTTTTTCAGAAGAGAAAGGGTAATATCTATTCCTTCCTTATTTGAATGGGAGGGATAATGCTGTGTAATACCTCTGCCCACAAAGATATCATTGATTTTACCTACGGAAATTACATCATATCCGTCCTTCGATATTTTGTCAAGCATAGTGGTGCCTGTGGGCTCTAAGGAAAAATCCCGTCTGTCGGCTGTTCTCCTGTAGGGAAAATCCCCTGTAAAGGGTCTTGCTATAACTCTGCCAACCCCGTCCTTGCCGCAAAGGAGCTTTCTTGCTATCCTGCAGTAATCATATAGCTGTGATACGGGCACTATATCCTCGTGGGCAGCTATCTGAAATACGCTGTCGGCTGAGGTATATACTATCAGCTTTCCCGTTTCTATATGCTCCCTGCCGTAATCCCTTATAACCTCTGTGCCCGAGTAGGGCTTGTTACAAATCACTTCACGGCCACACAGGGCAGAGAACCTGTTGAGTAGTTCTTTACTAAAGCCGTTTGGGTATGTGGGCATAGGTGTGTCCGATATAATTCCACTTATCTCCCAGTGTCCGACAGTAGTATCCTTACCCATGGATTTTTCCATACATCTGCCAAAAGCACCCAGGGGAGTGTCTGTTTTTTCAATACAGTCAATCCCGTCTATATTACCAAGACCGAGGCTTATCATATTAGGAATATATAGCTTATCCGATTTTGACACGCTTTTTAGAGTGTTAGCTCCCTCGTCCGAAAACAAGTGTGCGTCGGGCAGAGCTCCTATTCCAAAGCTGTCAAGAACTATTAAAAATATTCTTCTCATAGCTTTATGGCACATTCCAGTGCGAGGGTCATCATTTCTGTAAAGGTAGTCTGTCTTTCCTCGGCTGTTGTTGATTCTCCTGTAATGAGGTGATCGGATATTGTACAGATAGCGAGGGCTCTTTTTCCAAGACGGGATGCAGTCATATAAAGTCCTGCAGCCTCCATTTCAACAGCCATAACTCCCATTTTTGACCATTTTGGCGTGGAGCTCTCCACATCGGGGTCGGAGTAGAAGCTGTCGGAGGAGAGTATGTTTCCCACATGGAAGGAAAGCCCCATTTTTTCTGCCTCGTCGCAGAACACCTTGAGTAAATCATATGAGCAAATCGGCGCAAGGGTGCCCGGCAAATCAAATTGAGCTGCAAAATTGGAATTTGTACACGCCCCCATGCCTATTACTATATCACGCACCTTAATATCCTCACGCATAGCTCCGGCAGAGCCTACTCTGATAATATTTTCAACGCCGAAAACCGTATAGAGCTCATGGGAGTATATACCGATAGAGGGAATGCCCATGCCACTTGCCATTATGCTTATCCTTTTGCCCTTGTAGGTACCTGTATATCCGTTTATGCCACGGACAGAGTTTACAAGCACGGGGTCCTCAAGGAAATTTTCTGCCATAAATTTTGCTCTTAGAGGGTCTCCCGGCATAAGAACGGTTTTTGCAAAATCCTCGGGGGAGGCATTAATATGAGGTGTCGGATAATTCTTCATTGCTTTTCTCCTTAACTATTTTTACAATTCGGCTTGTGCCGAGGCGGGAGGCACCCAATGCGATAAATTCCTCTGCGTCTGCAAGGGAGGATATACCTCCTGCTGCCTTGATTTTTACATTTTCAGCCACATGGTCGGCAAAAAGCTTAATATCCTCGGCTGTGGCACCACCCTTGGAAAAGCCTGTGGAGGTTTTTATATAGTCTGCCCCGGACCTTGAAACTATGTCACACATAATTATTTTTTCCTCGTCGGATAAAAGACAGCACTCTATTATAACCTTCAGTATTTTATTCCCGCATACCTGCTTAAGAGACTTAAGCTCCTCAAGGATTTTATCGTATTTTTTGTCCTTAAGGTCACAAATATTTATTACCGTATCTATTTCATCGGCACCGTCGGCTATATATGATTTTGCCTCAAAGCATTTTACCTCCTTTGAGGAATATCCGTTGGGAAAGCCGATAACGGTGCATATCTTCATCCTGTCACCCACATATTCCTTGGCAGTCCTTACAAAGGCACCGGGTATGCATACGGAGGCTGTGCCGTAGGCTATGGCATCATCACAGAGAGCAAGAATTTCCTTTTCTGTGCAATCCTGCCTTAGTAATGTATGGTCCACTCTTGATAAAATATTTACTATATTCACAAATAGCTCCTCCTTAGAGTTCTATATATTTTATTCTATCACATTTACTGTAAAAAATCAACAATATTCACACATAGTGCCACTTTTTTTCAAAAAATTGGTGAGAAATCAATAAATTGACCTTGCAACAAATTTTATTATATGGTACAATAAAGATAATGTAGACTTACGAAAGAGAGGTTTCGCTATGAGTGAAGAGATTACTGTTGTAGAACAAAATAACGAAGAAGCCCCCCTTACAAAAAAGGAATTAAAGGCTAAAAGAAAAGCCGAAAAGCAAGAGGAGAAGCTGAAGAAAAAGGCGAAAAAGCTCCGTGAGAAGGATAAATTCCGTAGGGTGCGTAAGATTGCTCCCTATAACCGACTTATCCCTTATATTATGGAAACCCGTAATACCTCTCAAAACTTTATATTCGATACTATTGATATGGAAAAAATAGATAAGTATATAAAGAGAAAGCAGGAGGAGGGTCTTACCAATCTTACTCTTATGCATATTATAGTTGCCGCATACTGTCGCACATGCTCTCAACGACCTGCCCTTAACAGATTTATCAGAGGTCAGAAGATTTATACCCGCAGGAAGGTAGAGGTATGCTTGGCTATTAAGAGGGAGATGTCCCTTGAGTCCCCAGATACCGTTGTAAAGGTTATGCTTGACCCTGCCGATACTATTGAGGATGTATATAATGCATTTAACGAAAAGATAGAGGGATACAGAAATCATCCTAACAGCTCATTTGACAAGCTTGCAAAGGTGCTAAATTTTATCCCCGGTATATTCTTACGCTGGACTATAAGGCTGTTAAGATTCCTTGATTATCTCGGACTTTTGCCGAGGGCACTTACAAAGCTCAGCCCCTTCCACGGCTCTATGTTTATTACATCTATGGGCTCCTTGGGTATTCCTCCCATAGTTCACCATTTGTACGATTTTGGTACGGTGCCCGTATTTATCGCCTTCGGCTCGAAGCAGAGGGAGTTTAAGGTAAGGGCAGACGGAAGCGTGTACAAGCATAGCTATGTTGACGCTACCTATAATCTTGATGAGAGAATTTGTGACGGATATTATTATGCATCTGCAATGCGTTATATGAGAAATGTGTATAAGAATCCCGATTCTCTTGACAAACCACCGGAAAAGGTTATTTACGATATTTAACCGTAATTTTTACAAGCAAAAGAGAGGCATCGTGAACGAAACCGAGTTCACTCTTGACTCTCTTTTTTTTGTTGTGCACAATAGTAAATTCGCAATGCTGTAGGCCAAAAGCACATTTTATTAATAATCAAGATG
Source organism: Clostridia bacterium (assembly GCA_017456545.1). Classification (GTDB taxonomy): domain Bacteria; phylum Bacillota; class Clostridia; order Oscillospirales; family CAG-272; genus RGIG2000. Next base: position 38,153 of record JAFTJE010000037.1, read on the forward strand.
GCACTTGTTGACAAAGTGACCGTAATATGGTAAAATATTCTAAAAGAGCTAAATATAATTTACTGAATAATTTTGAAAAATCAATTTGATTACAATACAAAAATATATAAACCCCGGTCAGCGAAATATTTATAAAATCAGGAGGGAAAGCTATGAAAAAACTACTATATACAATATTAACAATACTTCTGTGTCTGACCTCCTTTATGCTTATTTCCTGTGGGGAGGAGGATACCACAACTGTTAAGCCTCCAGAGTTTAGCATTACATACAAGCCGGACGGTGGAACAAGCAACGAAGAAAATCCCGGTGGGTATAACACGGGAGATAAAATTAGATTAACTGTTCCCGAGAAGGAAGGATATGTGTTTGGTGGATGGTACACAGAGCCCGACTTTAAGAATATCCTGTTAGAGATTAATGAGGATACGACAGGCGACTTAACTCTTTATGCCTTATGGCATCATCCCGAAGGATGCTTCAGCTTTGAGCTTGACGGTGATTCCTACAAGGTAGTAGGTGGTCATAAAAATATGGAGTATCTGTTTATTCCTTCAACCTACAGGGGATTACCTGTTACATCAATAGGCGATGATGCTTTTGAGAAACACGATAATCTTGTGTATGTGTATATTCCCGATAGCGTAACCAACATAGACTGGGGAGCTTTCTCTTATTGTAAATACCTTGAGGAAATAAGAATTCCCAAT
>JAFTJE010000038.1 GCA_017456545.1 Clostridia bacterium
CGACAACAGGAAGTGCAACCCTGACCGAGTCCTCAGACGAGAGGAGACTCCCCTCGGATCCACCAAAAAGGAAAGCACCCGTAAGGGTGTTTTCTTTTTTGTTAAAACAATGCAGGGAGTCGAACCGGGTTGGAACCGTCCTCGACAGCACCCGGTGGGTGAGAAATGGAGAGGTAAGGTGTGGCAGTCGTCGCCCTAAAGGACTAGCTTCGCGTCGCAGAACACAACTGAGCAAAGCGAGGACAGTGCGATGCGAGAACGACAACAGGAAGTGCAACCCTGACCGAGTACGCGAACCCCAAAAAACACAAGCGTTTTCGGGGAACCCCTTTTCAGACGAGAGGAGACTCGCCGAATAAGTGCAATTTATGCAAAATGCTTTTACAAGCTATATTAATGTTGAAAAAAACGAGCTTTTGTGATATACTTGTAATTGAGGATTAAGGTGAAAAAGCCGATTATTGGTAATGTGACACGAATTTATAAGCAGAATTGCGGAGGTGCGAAATATGAAAAAGTTTATCAGAGCCATATCAATGCTGTTGCTTTTTGCATTTATGCTTAGTATGACGGGGTGCGATAAGTTCAGCAATGGGGACGGTGCAGAAAGATATGATAACGAGCTTCAGTCGTCTACAGGCTGCTGGAGACTGTTGGGGGATGAGGATACATATTTTGTATTAGACGGCTCCAAGGGTGTTATGTCATTCAGATATATTCAGGACGGCGTTACAAAATACAGTGGAACATACAAAGTAATTTACAGTGGTACGGGCAAGGATATTTCCACCCCCTTAACATTTTTATTAACAAGAAATGATAAGTCAAAGGAAGATTGGCTGTCCTGTTATACAGAGTGCTTCAAGGAGGACTTTACTCAATTTACTATTATGCGTGAGGAAGAGGACTTAGGAAATATAGATGGCTCTGTTTACACTCATATATACAGAATAAGTGAGCTACCTTACAAAATGGGTACCTACATTTTGGAGGGCAACGAGTATAAGGGCGAGCACGATTATTACTCCAATGCCAATAATCACATTATCCCGGAGGGTACATACACCTTATCAACAGGGGAGAGCTTTACATTTGTGTGTACTAAGCCTTCGTTTTCAGAGCTGTTTCTATACAGAAACGGTGATACCGTCGTTGAAGGAACATTTACAATGGCAGAGGATATGAAAACCGTATATCTATATATAGAGCACGACCCATATTCAAAGGTAACCAATGCTGATAAGAATAAATACGATACCACCTTTGATATAAACTACCCACCTGATTTTTATCTTCGCGGTGATTTTTCCAATCCGGACAAAATAGTAATTAACGGCTTGTATCATCATACCTACAGCCCCACAAAAATTAAGGATTCAACCTGGGTATTCGGTACCTATGTTAAGCAGTAATGAGCTATAACGATTATAGCTCATCATTAAAAACAAGGAGTAAATATGGCAACATTCGATGATTTTATGAAGCTTGATATAAGGGTTGGCACCGTTGTAGAAGCGAAGATATTTGAAAAGGCGAGGAGACCTGCGTATAAGCTGATAGTGGATTTTGGAAGTGAGATAGGAATTAAAAAATCCTCGGCACAAATTACAGAGGTGTACAGCCCCGAGGAGCTTATAGGTAAGCAGGTGCTCGGCGTAGTTAATTTTCCACCAAGACAGATAGCTGACTTTATGTCCGAGGTTCTTGTCCTCGGCACCTACAGTAAGCAAGGAGTTGTTCTTATAACCCCTGATAATAAGGTTGAGAACGGAGATAAGCTCGGATAATTATAAAAGAGGGTAGGCAATTGCTTACCCTACTTTTTTATCTTGTTGTAATCGTAATATTTCGATTTCGATCTTTTAACATAAATATTGAAAAGCTTTTCTTTTTATGTTATATTGAAAACAGTGAATATTAATTTTGAATGGAGAAACCGGAAATGGATAATAACAAAAAAACCGTCCATATGATATGTAATGCTCATATTGACCCTATATGGCAATGGGATTGGCCGGAGGGCGTCAGTGCAACACTGTCTACTTTTTATTCTGCTGTTAAGCTGGCTGAGGAATTTGATTATATTTTTTGTCACAATGAGGTTACCGTATACAAGTATGTAGAGGAATATGCTCCGGGGCTTTTTGCTAAAATCAAGGAGCTTGTAAAGGCTGGCAAATGGCATATAATGGGTGGCTGGTATCTTCAGCCGGACTGCAATATGCCATCGGGAGAAAGCTTTGTCCGTCAAATCAGAGAGGGACAAAGATATTTCAAGGAGAAATTCGGCGTCTGTCCCACAACTGCAATAAACCTGGACCCCTTCGGTCATTCTGTCGGTCTGGTACAGATAATTAAAAAGTGCGGTCAGGACAGCTATATGTTTATGCGTCCATTTACCTATGAATTAGCTCTTCCAAGTGAGCAATTTATCTGGAGAGGACTTGACGGTAGCGAAATAAAAGCAACACGAGTATGTGGATATGGCTCAGGCTTAGGAAGAAGTGCAAAGGTGATTCGTGATAGAGCCAATATCCAAAGCTTTGATGTATGTGCTGCTATGTGGGGCGTCGGAAATCACGGAGGAGGACCATCACGCAAGGATTTATCCGATATTAAAGAACAACTGCTCACTGATGAAAAGACAACATTCGTCCATTCAACACCGGAAAATTTCTTTGCTTCTATTAATCCCCGTGAGGTTGTGGACAGCTCACTTCATATTTCTATGCCGGGCTGCTACACCTCAATGTACCGTGTTAAAAAATTACACGCCCAGCTGGAAACAGAAATATCCATGGCTGAAAAAATGGCATCGGTAGCTTATATGACAGGCTTGCTTGATAAGTATCCCGAAGGGGAGCTGCAGTCAGCTGTTGAGGATTTATTGAATGCAGAGTTCCACGATGTTTTGCCCGGTAGCTCTGTTCAATGTGGTGAGGATGCCGGCATTAGATTCCTTAACCACGGTATGCTTGAGGCAGAACGGGTAAAAATAAAGTCATATTTTGCATTATCCTCCTTGCAAAAGCCTGCTAAGGAAGGGGAATATCCCATTGTTATATTCAATCCTCACCCCTATGAGCTTTGCGATAATGTTGAGTGCGAATTTGTGCTTGCCGACCAGAACTGGAGTGAGAAGGTTCAATCTCATATTACTGTTAAGGATGAGGACGGAAATACAGTTCCGTACCAGGTTATAAAGGAGGAAAGCAATCTGAACCTTGACTGGAGAAAGCGAATTATTTTCGAAGCATATTTGAAGCCTATGAGGTTGAGCCGTTACAGCGTATATGTGGATTATTCTGAAAAGCAATCAGAAGAAAAACCATCATCCTTTGTGTTTGACAACGGAAGAAAATATGTGGAGATTGACAAGACCACAGGTATTCTGACTTCTTACAAAATAAATGGAGTTGAATATCTTAAGGACGGCTTTGGACTGTGTAGCCTTGATGACAATGCTGACCCATGGGGAATGGGCAGAGAACAGCTTAAGCGAATGGGAACAAACGAAAGGATGTTTTCACCTTCTTTGAATCCAAACGGTGCCTTCAAGGGTATGAAAAATGTTCAGATTATAGAGGACGGAAGCATCTATCTCGGCATAGAGGCATTCTTTGAGTGCGATAATTCCCGTGCAAGAATACTCTACAAAATATACAAAAACAATGATGACATAGATATAGATGTTACCTTGTATATGGGCGATATAGATAAGATAATAAAGCTGAAGCTTCCGTTAGCTGAATCAGGTGCACTGATAGGACAGGTCCCCTTCGGAACAGAGACTCTGTTTACAGACGGCAGAGAAAATGTTGCGGGACGCTTTGTTGCTGTTGATTACGGTGATAGCTGTATTGCACTTCTTAATAAGGGCGTTTACGGAAGCCACTTTGAGGACAACTGTCTTTATATGTCACTTGTGCGAGGTGTAACATACTGTGCACACCCCATAGGCGAAAGACAGCTTATTCCATATGATAGATTTACTAAGAAGATAGACCAGGGCGAAAATAATTATTCCTTCAGACTTACCGTCACAGACAGAAGCAGGCTGGAACGCAAGGCGTTGGAATTTAACGAAAAGCCTTATGCCCTTAACATTTTCCCCATTCCGTGCGAAACCGCAAATGCCAAGGATTTGGATATTTCCATAGGAGAAAATATTATTTCCATGAATACAGTGAAGAAAGCCTATGGCAAGGATGCAGTCATATTCAGATTGCTGAATAATACGCCGGATAACCAAAAATCGTTTATAAAGGTAAACGGACAGTATCTTTCTCTTGATTTTGGAAAATACGAGGTTAAAACCGTAGTATACGAGGGTAATACACTTACCGAATCGTACGAATTACTGATCTAAAAGCAAGGCAAGGATGCCGTGTGGGCCCTGCTGGGCTCGCAATAGGCTCCTTGCCTTTTAATTTGATATGAATGTAAAACAGCAATATTTGTCTATACAATCCCGAACCGTTTGGATAAGCCTTGCATTTGCAATGTATCCATAATGTCTTACTTTTGGGACACCGGAATCTTTACACATTAAGTAAAAAATGTTATAATCGGGTTACAAGGAATAAAGAGAGGTCATATATATGTGGATTGTATTCATTTTAGCTACGGTATTCTTTTTCTTCGGTGAAATCATAGAAAAAAACAAATAACTGAAGTGAACCCCGCCTGATTTTTACGAAAAAATAATAATTCTCAACTGCAATCTTGCCACAAATGAAGATGTGTATTGCTCACCTGATTTCCAAAGATCTTAATATGATGTATCAATACAAAAGCGGCAGCTACATTGTAAAGAATCTTTCGTTATGAAATAAGTCTTGCAAACTGCACAAACATACACTTGCGGCCTCTACCACCCCAACTGACCCGAATAGCTTTTTTTAGCCGTTTTTGCTTTTTCTAGCCCTTTTTGCTACGCAAAAACGGCTTTTTCATACTCTCGTACACTCTTGTCTCCATGTGCTCCGGTTCTGTAAGTGGTCAAATATGTGGTCAAATAATAAGCCTCTAAACATCGTTTTTGGATGATTAGGGGCTATCTTTACATATCGGTGGTGTTCAAAATTTGATACGCAGTAATCAAAGAAAAGGCGATTGTTGGTATTTGCGTTGACGTCTTGTATGCTCTGTGGTATAATTTTAGATGGATTATATATTTATTATCAGCAGGAGGATGCATGAGTTTACAAAATCAATGGATTAGTTTATATACGGAAGTTTTTAAATTACAGAAAGATATGGCTCAAGACGGAAGTCTTTTTCCAGAGAATAAAGCAAAGTTGCCGCTTTCGGTCAGGATTAAATGCTCTTTCCGTATTATCAAAGTTAAAAAGCATAGTAATTCTATTGATAAATTTTCAAAGAAGATTATAGAAAGTTTACACTATGTTAAGTACACTCTAGCGGAACTTTATAAAGGCAATGTGTCTTTTAGAGAAGATGAATTCGC
>JAFTJE010000006.1 GCA_017456545.1 Clostridia bacterium
GATTCATCCTGCCCTCGGTCAGGTCTCGGTTGGATTCATCGACGACTGCCACACCTTACCTCTCCCTTTTTCACCCACCGGGTGCGGTCGAGGACGGTTCATTCTGCACTCTGAATTCTGCATTCTGCATTTAATTCACCTCTTCGGCTTGCCGGAAAAAATAAGTGAAGCAATAAAGCCGAATATAATAGCAGCTGCAATTCCCGCAGAGGTGGCAGAAAGACCTCCTGTGAGAGCTCCTAAAAGCCCCTTTTCATCAACTGCCTTACGCACGCCCTTGGCGATAGAATAGCCAAAGCCTGTAAGGGGAGTGGTGGCTCCTCCCCCTGCAAAATCCACAAGGGGCTGATATATGCCGATTCCCGTAAGGAGCACGCCTGCACATACATATATTACAAGTATTCTCGCAGGGGTAAGCTTTGTTTTATCTATGAGTATTTGTGCAATTACACATATTATACCGCCTACTAAAAAGGCATAAACATATGAAAGAAAAGTATCCATATTACACCTCCGTTTTCAGACGCACAAGATGAGAGATGGCAGGAATGGAATTTCCCTGACATACAGTAAGGGAATTCATAAGTGCACCTGTGCCTATGAATAAAACATCCCGTAGCTCGCACGCCTCCAGCTTTTTTAATATATGGGCAGATATAACCGACGCACTGCATCCACATCCGGAGCCTCCTGCGTGCTTGTCCTGTGCCTCTATATCGTATATAAGAAGTCCACAGTCCGTGTGGTTTTTCCTTATATCTATCCCCTCGGAGAGGAGAAGCTCCTTTAATATTTCACTACCCTCATATCCCAGGTCTCCCGTTATTATCATATCAAAATCCTCGGGGGAGTGGTCCGTTTCCCGAAAGTATGTCTTTATTGTTTCCACACAGGAGGGAGCCATTGCCGCCCCCATATTGTTAACATCCTTTATACCCATATCCTTAATTTTTCCGAATACTGCCTCAGGTATAGACACCCTTCCTTTATTTCCCAATATAAAGGCACCTGCACCGGTTACTGTCCATTGGGCTGTTGGGGGTCTTTGCCCTCCGTATTCAAGGGGAAAACGGAATTGCCTTTCGCTGGAGCAGAAATGGGAGGATGTTACCGTGCCCACCCGTTCCGCAATGCCCCCGGAGATAAGACAGGACCCGAGAGCAAGACCTAAGGCACAGGTGGAGCAGGCACCGTAGAGCCCCACATAGGGTATATCGTAATCCGAAAGACCGAAGCTGGAGCCAACGCACTGATTAAGCAAATCTCCCGCAAGTAAAATATCCAGCCCCGTGTCTTTAATTCCTGCATTCTGCATAGCACCGAAGAGAGCTATCCTTTGCATTTCGCTTTCTGACTTTTCCCAGGTGTTCTTGCCGAATTTATTGTCCTCGCTATAATAATTGAAGAGCCTGCCGAGAGGCCCCTTTTTTTCTTCGCTTCCCACACAGGAGTAGGTAGACATTATTTTGGGTTCCTGTAAGAATTTTATAACACCGTTATTCATTTTTTACACCCTTTTTTACGCAAATAGGCTTGAGATGTAATATATTACACCGTATATTGCACCCGATAGCATACCGAAAACTATAACAGGTCCTGCGATTATAAACATCTTTGCACCTACGCCCAGCACATATCCCTCACTTTTGTTATCAATGGCAGCTGAGGAAACTGCGTTTGCAAAGCCTGTTATGGGCACTATGGTCCCTGCACCTGCCTTTGATGCTATTTTATCGTAAATTCCCAAGCCTGTTAAAAGCACAGAAAGAAAAATCAGAGTTGTGCATACAAGGGAGGATGCAATTTCCTCATCTCCCGTAAGGTAGGTGTAGAGCTGTCGAAGACTGTGACCGAGAGTGCAAATAGTCCCTCCTATAATAAATGCAAAAATACAATCTCTCACAATAGGTGATTTTTTTGCTTTCTTTTTTACATAATTGGAATAGCTGCTTTTATCCATATATCCTCCGTAACCGGTTGTTTGTTAAAAGTGTGTGTATTTTTCAAAAAAATATGCAAAACAGTTTGACAAACAACTTAAAATATAGTATTATATATGTACGAAAGAAAAATATTCGGAGGACTAACCATGGCTGAGATAATTTCTAAGGTTTCCGGGAAAATAAAAAGTGCTGCCAATGTTACGGTTAAGAAGACTAAATCTGCGGCTGCAATTGCTAAGTATACTGTTCAACTCAAGACTCTTAGCTCCGAGCTTTCCAAATGCTATAAAAAGCTTGGCAGAGCTTTATATGAGCAGATAAGGTACGATAAGGAAATGGATGAGGCAATAGCCTTGCGTGTTTCTGAGGCTGATGACCTTTGTGCTGAGATAGAGAGAGTTAAGGCAGAGATAGAAAAAGAAAAGGCTGAGCTTTCAAGGAAAAAGGATGATACCATAGAGGGTGAATTCCAGGTTGTCGAAACAGAGGACGGCGTTCTTCCGGAATAATCTTAAATAGAATCAAGGAGAAAACAAATGGAAAAATTTTTTAATGATCTTGTAGCGTTTTTGACCTCACCGTCAACGCTTATGTCAGTGCTGAGATTTTTATTGGCTGTACTGATAATCTTTATCGGTTGTAAGCTTGTTAAGCGAATTTCAAAGAAAATTGTAAATTCGAGAGCCTTTTCCCGTTTCAGTAAGACAGTTCGTACCTTTCTCGGACACATTATAGCTGTCTGCCTATATATAGGAGTAATTCTTTTGGGTGCAATTATTCTTGGACTTGAACTTTCAGGACTGTCCGCAGTCATAGCTTCTGCGGGTATTACAATCGGTCTTGCCCTTCAGGGAAGCCTTGCAAACATTGCCGGCGGAGTTATGATCGCAGGTATTAAGCCCTTTGAAATCGGACATTTCATTGAGGCTGATGGAGTAAGCGGCACGGTTACAGATATCGGTATTTTTTACACAACTATTAAAACCGGTGATAACAAGAAAATAGTTATTCCCAACGGTTCACTTTCCAATACAACCATTACAAATTATTCAGCTAATGAGACGAGGAGACTTGATCTTGATTTCACCGTTTCCTATGAGTCGGATATCACTCTTGTAAAAAAGGTTCTTTATTCCTGTGCTAAGGTTGATGAGAGAATCCTTGCTGATCCCGCCCCCGTTGTATATGTAACTGCTCACGGCGACAGTGCTATTTGTGTACAGCTCAGAGTGTGGGTAAGAAACTCCGATTATTGGAATGTAAAGTTCGATATGTTAGAGCAGGTTAAGGTTAATTTCGACCAGTTCGGAATCTCTATTCCTTATCCCCAGCTTGATGTTCATATGACAAAATAAGAAGCTAATATAAAACAGCTCCCGAGCAGGGAGCTGTTTGTGTTTGTCTTAAACATAAAAAGCCAACTCGCAGAGTTGGCTTTTATATTGGCTTATGAATTTACTGTACGGTAATTTTTGTAGCCATCCATAGGCTCAATTTCAACATCCTCGCCGGGATCGTTAAATGTGATCTCTGTAACTACATCAGCCTCAACATCCTCACCGTATACGGAAAGAGTCATTGTGTACTCCAAATTGTAGTATGCGACATAGCCGTCATCATTTATAGCGATTGTAACAACAGCGTCGGAAAGGTTAAGGTCCTCAACGGAGCTTGCATAATCGTCGCCCATTGATTCAACATTTTCATTGTAGATTTCCATAAATGTTTCGGAATCGATTTCAACTGTAAATACCTTGTTACCGTCATCATCCTCGTCAACCTCTACATTTTCAAGGACTTCCTTGGGAAGAGGCTTCAAAACATTTTCAACATTTGCACTGTAGTTGTACTCACTGTTCTTATCAAAGGGAGTCTTTATGCCCTGACCCTCGGACAAAACATAAATATACTCGTAATCGGAGTAGATTTCCATCTCCATTTTTTCGCCAATGATGTTCATCTCATAGAAAGCATACATTTCGTCATCGCTTGCCTTGATATCAACAGTAACAGGCATTGAGTAGGACTGACCGTTCATCTTCATGGTTATTGCCATAACCATAGTTGCATCAAATGCTTCAAGGTCGTTAACCTTTTCGATAGCATCCTCAATCTCACTCTCGGGATCTGATGTTAAATTACAAGATGTAAGTACAAAGGATGCACAAAGCATAAGTACAACAAGAATCATTGAAATAATTTTTTTCATTTTCTTTTCTCCTTATGAAAATTTATTTTGTAATAAAAGGATATTACATTTTGATTATACCACACTGAGTTGGTATTGTCAATAAATAATCATAAATCGGTGTTATTTCCGATTAATACAGGTCTTAATCACACGGGGATTCGGGGATGTCTTTACCCGATTCAGGGAGAAAGAGAAGTCTGCCTCCATCCACGGATATACAAACGGAATCCCCCTTTTTTATCTCCCCGGTAAGCAGCATATCGGAAAGGGGAGAGTCTATTTTGGAAATTACGGCTCTTCCCAAGGGACGGGCACCGTATACCTTGTCATAGGCCTCCTCGGTTATAAGTCTCGATACCCCTTCACCGAAGGAAAGCTTGATTCCTGCCGAGAGAGCCCGTATTTCAGACTGCTCCAGCATTTCAATAACTATTCTTTCTGCGTGGGATATGTCAAGCTTATTAAATATAATTATTTCATCAAGTCTGTTGAGAAGCTCGGGAGAAAAATAGGTCTTCAGGGTGTTTGTCATATCCCTTTTTATGGATTTTGCCGACTCTGTGTCGGATTTTTCGGAAAATCCAAGGTGCTTTTGCTGTGTCATAAGGGTTGCTCCCAGATTCGAGGTTAAAATAATTACACAGTTACGGAAATCCACACGGCGAGAACGGGAATCCGTAAGGGTGCCGTCATCCAGTATTTGCAGAAGTAAGCCATAAATATCCCTGTGTGCCTTTTCTATTTCATCAAAGAGTATTACGGAGTAGGGATTTTTTCTTATCCTTTCTGTTAAGATACCTCCGTCATCATAGCCCACATACCCGGGCGGAGAGCCTATAAGACGGGATATGGTATGGCTTTCTGCATATTCCGACATATCTAACCTTACAAGACATTCCTTCCCGTAATACAGCTCCCTTGACAGTGCCTTTGCAAGGGCAGTTTTGCCCACTCCCGTTGGACCTAAAAAGAGAAAAGAGCCTATGGGCCTTGTAGGGTCCTTAAGTCCCATTCTGCCTCTTTTTATGGCATTTACGGTAAGCGTAATAGCCTCATCCTGACCAACTATACGGGTTTTGAGCCTGTCGGCTAAGGATAAAAGTCTTTCCCGTTCTCCCTCCAAAAGCCCTGTTACAGGTATTCCCGTCCATTGGGAAACCCCTTGGCGTATATCCTCCTCTGTAACGGTGGCAGGCGAGCTTCCACTGTAATATTTCGCTTTAGCTCGGTTAAGCTCTATCTTACAGGAAAGCTCCTTATCCCGTATTTCCGATGCCAGCTCAAAGCTCTCGGATAGAATAGCCTCCTCTTTCTGCTTTTGGAGAGTGCGAATTTCATTTTCAAGCCTGTTTAAGGAAGCATCCTTTTCAACACTTCTTATTTTTCTTGCCGAGCATGCCTCATCAATCAGATCTATTGCCTTATCGGGGAGAAAACGGTCAGTTATATATCTTTTTGAAAGCTCCACTGCACTTTTTATTGCACTCTCGGATATTTTTAAGCCGTGGAACGATTCGTATTTGTCCTTTAATCCGTTGATTATCTTTATTGTCTGTTCCGTTGAGGGCTCGTTTATCATAACAGGCTGGAATCTGCGTTCTAAGGCAGAGTCCTTTTCTATATGCTTTCTGTACTCGTCAAGGGTAGTGGCACCTATAATACGGATAGACCCCCTGGCAAGGGCAGGCTTGATTATGTTTGCAGCGTCAACAGCTCCCTCTGCCGAGCCTGCACCTACAAGTATATGGACCTCATCTATAAAAAGCACTATTCTTCGGTCTGCCTTTACCTCATTTATGACCTGCTTCAGCCTTTCCTCAAATTCACCTCGGTATTTTGCACCTGCTACCATTGCGGAAATATCAAGAGAAACTATTATCTTATCAAGGAGGCATTCCACCGTATCTCCGTTTGCGATTTTTATAGCAAGCCCCTCGGCAATGGCTGTTTTTCCAACTCCGGGCTCTCCTATAAGACAGGGGTTATTTTTTGTTCTTCTGGACAGTATCTGTGCCACTCGGGTAAGCTCTGTGTCCCTTTCGTATACGGGGTCCAGCCGTCCACTCACGGCAAGAGCAGTAAGATTAACTCCGTATTGGGAAAGAGCAGGGGCACCCGTAATACCTCCGTTTTTGGAAAAATTAGAATCATTACCCATTTCAAGAAATGAGCAGATTTCATTTTTCATCCCCTGTATATTCAAGCCGAGAGATACAAGAATCTTTGCTCCCACACAGTCCGAATTATCGCAGATTGCGTATAAAATGTGCTCCGTTCCAATAAAGCTGCCACTGAATTTTGACACAAAAACCGATGCCGTTTCCAAAATTTTCTTACATTTCGGTGTGAAAGAGCAGTATATAAGGGGGGATTCCGTTCCCTTACCCGATATTCTTATTATGCTGTCGCTTAAGTCAGTGTAAAGTATTTTTTTATCATCAAGAAGCTTTGATGCTACGCACTCCGTACACATAATTCCAAGCAGTAAATGCTCGGAGCCTATGTAGGTGTGCCCAAGCTTTTCGGCGTGAGAACGGGCACTTTCGATTGCGTCCCTTGCTTTTTTAGTGAAATTTTTTGTCATCCAATATTTCCCCTTCGGTTTTTGGACAAAGGTCCTTTAATAGAATAATTGTTGACATAAAATCTCTTGCATTTTCACCTGCTTGAAGAAATTAATACCTCATATTCGTCAAAAATACGGTTGAGGGTAGTTACATCCACATCGGGAGATGTGCCGAGGAGATTTCTCCTTTTGAATTTCATTACGGCATTTTCCGTAGGCTTATCGTATATTCCCGTCATTTCTATATAACCGGAGGACTCGTCATTGACGGTTATTTCATTGAGCATATGCTGCAAAACATAAACTATTGTATCTTGGGAATCGGGTAAAATAACATAGTCCGAATACATCGGAAAAATGTGCACGGCTCTCGGCACGCTTGCATCATAAAGTGCCGAGGAGTGTGAGGAATTGAGTATTTCCCAGGTCTCAATATCAACTCTTCCGGTGGGTGACAGTCCCATCTCCCTCTGGAATCTCATTATTGCGTGGCGTGTGGCGGGGTCGTATATTCCCGTAACCCCCTGGGATGCATCGTCATAGCTCAGGTATCTTATATCCCGCAGCATCCTCTGTATCTGTAAGATAAAGTTCTTTTCATTGTTTATATCGTAAAAAGCCATAAGGTACTCCTTGTATAATTTCGCCCGTTACTGAATGTCATATCCGGGGTACTGTCCCGGTGATGCCCTGTTGCCGTCATACAGAGAACGGTATTCGGATGTTATTGTGTTCCAAAGCAGGGAGGAAACTATACCGGATTGTGGGAGCCCCTTAATTCCTTGATATACTCTTACTGCATTTTCCGTTGAGGGCCCGTATACTCCGTCCACAGTTATTTTCGGGATTTCCGTATATGTATTACTTATATAGTTAAGATAGGTCTGGAGTGCCTCTACATATGCCCCACTGGACCCTGCACGGAGCACCGTTCCAGGATAAGGAAGAGTGGTGGAATCAAAAAATCCCTCGGGGAGTGTGTCTAATATACCCAAATATGCCCTGTAAAGAGCATCCCAGGTTGGAAAGCTTACGCTTCCCGTAGGGTCAAGACCGTAGGACCTTTGAAAGGCTCTTACGGCACTTGTGGTGTTGGGACCGTATATTCCGTCGGGAGCTATGACAGGTATCTCCTCATTAAAGTTACCCACGAAGGAAAGCAGATACTGTAGCTCAAAAACCTCGGACCCTGTGTCCCCCTCCGTAAGATTTATAAGAAATAGATTAGATATTTCGTCAAGGTTGATTCCCTCGGATTCAAGGTCATTCAGCCTTTTTACAGCGTTGTAAACTCTTTGTATTGAGAACCAGGTGGCTTTCCCCACTATTCCATCGGGGCTCAGGTTAAATACCCTTTGGAATTCCCGTACTGCATTTTCCGTGGCACTGTCATAAACTCCGTCTATGGGATAAATTTTGGGGATGGCGGGATAATTCTTCGATATTCTGTTTAATCTTATCTGCACCTGCTGTACATCGTTTCCCACGGCTCCGGGTGCCAAGTCTCTTTCCGGCACGGGGATGTTTATATTTTCGACAGGGGCGTTTGTAACTATACTTATATCGTCTCCGTAATAATATTGCAGTATTTCGTAGGGGGTGTAGCCCTGCTCGGCAAGGTCAACGGTGCCCCATTGCTCCAGCCCCTGACACTGTATTTCCACTCCATCACAGTAGGCTGTAAAATAGGGCTCTACGGAGTTACCCTTGATTATATAGTCATTAAAAAGCTCATCCACAATTCTTGATACATTTTCAAAAATATCACGCCCGTATAGAAAGGACTGGTCAATGGCTATAGAGTTGGTAATATCAAAGTCGTACCCACGGGAACGGTAGTATTGAGTGTAATATCTGTTCAGTGCAAAGGATATCTGGGCATATATGTTGGCTCTCAGGGCATTTTCAGGCCAGGTGGGAAATATCTCGCTGGATGCCACATTTTTAATGTAATCGGCAAAGGGAACTGTAACATTTTCTGCGTTTGAATCGGGAGAGCCGAGATGTACTGTTATATATGCAGGTATTATAGGTGTGTTGGGCATTTTATCTCCTCCTTCAATTATTTGAGTCGGAAACTCTGGTAAATCTTCCCTGTGTATCGGGTGTTGGTGAATATGGGTCAGAGAACTCTGACAGGGGAATAAGATTTACTCCTTGTATGGATGTTATTCCCTGGAATATGGGAATATTGATTTTTTCACTTTCATAGTAGCCCTCGGCATTTACGATTATGGAATAGGTGCTGAAGGGCTTTGTGTTATCGGGAGACAGAGAAAGCTCCTTATCCTTTGCCTCCAGTGCCAGCTTATCCGTTCTGCCTGACCTGTCGGTACGGAGAGAGTATATGGCGTCATCCGATATATTCGGGTCATTCTCTCCGTATTCGAAAATGTGTACCATAGCGTCTGCAACGGGCAGGGCTCCGTTTGCTGTTACCGTCTCAACTATGAGAAAGCCTATGGCATTTGTATCTTCTTTCATAATATCACCTCCGTGCTTCATCCTTAACAGTTTATGCCAAAGCGAAAATTTGGTCTTGATTTTTTAGCGATACAGGTGTATAATCTTTAGCAGTGAGTTCGTAACCATCCTCACTTTAATAAAAACTAAGGAGAAATATTATGAAAACAAATAAGGACAGAGTCCTTAATCTTACCCGTGCCGCAATGATAGGGGCACTGTATTTTATTCTTACATGGATATCGGAGCTTATGGGACTTGCCAGGCTTACTCCACAGATTCGACTCGGAGAGGCATTGTGCATTCTTACCTGGTTTACTCCGAGTGCTGTACCGGGACTGTTTGTGGGCTGTCTGCTTGCCAATCTTACAATGGGCAGCGTGGTGTGGGATGTGATTTTCGGCTCCCTTGCTACCCTTATCGGAGCATTTATAGGCTCTCGGCTTAAGTGCAAATGGCTGGTGCCGTTACCCACCGTCCTTGCGAATACCTTGATTATTCCCTTCATTATATTATATTGCTATATGGATACTGTTAGCCTCGAGCTGTATACGGTCTCTGCCCTGGGTGTCCTCTTTGGCGAGCTTGTATCTGCGTATGTGTTGGGCATGATACTTTTAATTGCCCTTGACAAAAGAAAATTACTCAAATGAAAAAAGCCTTTTCCTTTCGTGGGAGAAGGCTTTTTGATTTCCCTTTGCTTTCGTAAAATTTGAAAAAATTGAATCAAGAGTGCATCAAGCTTAGTTCTGATACATAGAGTGCAAATACAAGTCGAAAACCTCTTGTTGACAAAGTGACCGTTATATGGTAAAATATTCTAAAAGAGCTCAATATAATTTACTGAATAATTTTGAAAAATCAATTTGATTACAATGCAAAAAATATATAAACCCCGGTCAGCGAAATATTTGTAAAATCAGGAGGAAAAGCTATGAAAAAACTACTATTTTTAATATTAATAATACTTTTGTGTCTGACCTCCTTTATGCTTGTTTCCTGCGACGGGGAGGAGGACACCACAACTGTTAAGCCTCCCGAGTTTAGTATTACATATGAATTAAATGGAGGAACAAACAACACGGAAAATCCCAATGGGTATAACACGGGCGACACAGTAAGCTTAGCCTTTCCCGAAAGGGCAGACTATATGTTTGCCGGTTGGTATACGGACTCAGCCCTTACAAGCGAGATTAAGGAAATAAAGGACAAGGAAGAAAGCTTAACTCTGTATGCCAAATGGATACCCTATGATGATGTATTTGAATTTTATGAAGGAACTGACTATTGCAGCATAAGAATTGCTCCGGATTATGAAGTGGAAACTATCATAATTCCATCAAAATACAATAGTTTACCCGTTACTAAAATATCATCACTATTTAAGGGTAAGTATGAGTCCGTCAAAGCTGTAATTATACCCGATTCGGTAGTTTCTATTGATTTGTATGCATTCGTTGACGGCTCCATTGAGGAAAATGTCAATCTATCGTACATAGGCGTTAATTCCAATAATCCATACTTCAAATCCGTAGACGGAGTTTTATACAGTAAGGATGGCAAAATTTTAATCAAATATCCGCCATGCAAGGATGGCTCTTCGTTTACTGTACCCGAGGGAGTTGAATCTATAAATGAATGTGCTTTTTCCCGGAATAAAAATCTAAAAAATGTAATTATTCCCAATACCGTAACATCTATAGGGATAAGAGCATTTATGTTCAGTGAGGCTTTGGAGGATATAGTTATTCCAAATAGCGTAACAAAAGTAGAATATGCTGCTTTTAGTAAATGTAAATCTCTTAGAAGCGTAACCTTGTCAAATAGCATGGAATCAATAGAATATGGTACCTTTGAATCTTGCTCGGTACTGGAAAGTATAGTGATTCCCAAAAGTGTAAAGGAAATAAAATCATGGGCATTCGACGGATGCTCAACGCTTGAGAGTATAAAGCTTTCCAACGGATTAACAACCATAGGCTATGGTGCATTCCATAACTGTACCTTTTTGAAAAGTATAGAAATACCGAATAGCACAAGAACAATCCAAAATATGGCGTTTTCAAACTGCACATCTTTGGAAAGCATAGTAATTCCTGATAGTGTGTCTACCGTAGAAGTGATAACATTTCATACTTGTCCTAATCTCACAATATACTGCAAAGCTGAAGAAAAGCCCGAGGGATGGGACGAAAATTGGAGCACCGGAATTAAAGAAGTAGTCTGGGGCTACAAGGAAAACCATAGATAAGAGGCAATGTCGGAAGCAGAGACTGCTTTTTCTGCACATACATAGAGCCGTCGCTATCCATATGTTACATAAACAAAAAAACAGGGCATAGCCCTGTTTTTTAATATCGGAAAGTGGATTGTTATCTCAAAAATGCAAGGTGTATAAATTGCAGGGTAATATTCTGCCAACCTGCGAGCATAACAGAAATGCCTCAACCGTGGTGGTTGAGGCATTTGGTGCTCCTGCGGAGATTCGAACTCCGGACACCTTGATTAAAAGTCAAGTGCTCTACCGTCTGAGCTACAGGGGCATATTCTATTAACGCCTAAATATAATAGCATATCTCTTTTGCTTTGTCAATACTTTTTTCCAAAAAACTTAATATTTTTAGGCACCCGGGATGCTTGGAAAAAATGTAATATTTATCTTTTATTTTTCCCCGATATGTGCTACAATAATAATGTAAATCTTTATTTGAGGTGAATTAAAATGAAAAAAACTTACCTTTGGGAAAATCCTCCGTATATCGGAGACACAAGCGATGACTTTCGTCCCTCTGTTACCGAGTTTAAGGTGAACGATACAAAAACCGCTGTTATCGTTTGCCCCGGTGGAGGCTACGGTATGAAGGCAGACCATGAGGGGATACCCATTGCCGAAATGTTCAATAAGAACGGAATAAACGCCTTTGTTCTTGATTACAATGTGGCTCCCTGTAACAAATTTGCTCCTCTTTCCGATGTTCAGAGGGCTATCCGTACCGTGCGTAGCATGGGATACGACAAGGTTGCTACCCTCGGATTCTCAGCAGGCGGACATCTATGCTGTACATCGGGAACTCTTTACGGCTTTAATGCATATCCCAAGACGGATGCAATAGACGAGCTTTCTGCCCGTCCCGATGCTTTTATGCCTTGCTATCCTGTTGTAAGCTTCCGTGATGAGCTTACTCATATGGGCTCAAGAGAAAATCTTTTGGGCAAGGAAAAAGATGACCCCGTTCTTGTAAGCATGTTTTCAAACGAGCTCAATGTTACAAAAAATACTCCTCCTTGCTTTATCTGGATAACCAGGAATGACGATGCTGTAAGCTCAAGAAACGCTATGGCTCTTGCTAACGCCCTTCTTGATAAGGAGGTATATTTTGCATTGCATATCTATCCCAACGGCTGCCACGGTCTCGGTCTCGCAGAGGACAGAAACGATGTATCCACCTGGACACAGCAGGCAGTTCTTTTCCTTAAGAATTTAGGCTGGTGAGCTTATGGGTAAGATAGCTGTAATTACAGGTGCCTCCAGTGGACTCGGTGTTGAGCTCTACAAGGAGATGCAAAAAGAAGAGCTTGATGAAATATGGATAATCGCACGCAGAGAGGAGAGGCTGAAGGAAATAGCCAACACCTTTGGTAAAATCAAAACAAGGGTGGTTCCCATGGATATAACCCTTCCCGAAAACACAGAGAGGCTTAAGTCCTTATTTGAAACAGAGACTCCCGATATACGCTTTTTTATCAATAATGCGGGCTTCGGAATTATCGGAAATCTTGATGAGGCAGATTATAAAAAGCAGGGGCAGATGGTAGACCTTAATGTAAGGGCTCTTACCGAGCTTACCGTAATCGCCCTTCCTTATATGAATAAGGGAGGATGTGTTATAAACATATGCTCCATAGCATCCTTTGTTCCCAATGCGAGAATGACGGTATATTCCTCCACTAAGGCGTATGTTATGAGCTTTACCAAGGCCTTACGCTATGAGCTCAAAAAGAAAAAAATAAATGTAACAGCCATATGCCCCGGTCCCATGAGCACAGAATTTTTGGGCGTTGCGGGAATAGAGAAGGGCGTGTCGGGAGCCTTTGACTCCTTACCGTATTGCGACCCTGTAAAAACTGCAAGAGGGGGAATAAAGGCGGCTAAGCGTGGCAAATGCGTTTACACTCCCAGGGCCTTTTATAAGTTCTATCGCCTCCTTGCAAAGCTGGTTCCGTCATCACTTTTAATGCCCTTTGCAAAGACATAAGGAAAACTTCATATCCATAAAAAAATCACAGCAAAAGGACCTCTGTGTCACACTGCTTTCTTCCTTATTTATTATATCAGTAATTTAATTGGTAAAGGTATGGCAGCGGAGATATAAACAAGCAATAGAAAATTCTGTAACCAAAGGAAGGAGCATCACTCCTTTCCGAAATTTTTCATAAAATTTAGTAGAATGATAAACAAAAATATCAAAAAAAATTTGTTTTTGTGCAAAATTTACAAAAAAATGAAAAATAATAATGATTTTCTGCTTGACAAATACAAATTGCTGTGTTATACTTAAGATACAAAAATTCTTTCGAGAAAAAGGAGAAAAATTAAAATGAAGAAATTCATATCAGTTTTATTGGCAATCTTGATGGTTGTTGCTGTTATGCCTTTCGCCATTTTTGCTGCTGATGAGGCAGACGAGGGTTATGTTCGTGCAAAGAACACAGCTCATGTATGCCATCCTACAGTAGACGGCAATTTGGCATTGGACGCAGTTGATATGTCAACTGTAACAGTAGCTTTCACAAAGGCAGCTACAGATGTTCAGGTTATTGAGGGCTTCCTCACAGACGGCAACAAGGGTACAGCTACTCGTTTGCCCGTAGGTGCAACAGCTAAGCTTACTCTTACATTTGCTGATGTTACAGATCTTGGTACACTTACACTTACAGTTAACGGTAAGGGTAAGGTTAACCCCGGCGAAGAGTTTGAGGCTGAGGTAATCAAGGATTCTACATATAACCTTAAGGTTAAGGTTGTAGCTTACAACGGCACAACTAAGGTTTATGAGGATACTAAGGAAGTTGACACATCCAAGCTTACAGATCTCGTAGTTAATATCTTCGAGAAGACAACAAAGATTGAAATCACAACTGTTGGTGCTACAAGTGCTACAGCAGGTGGTCCCAGACTTTGGGAAGTTTCCGCTACAACAGTTAAGGGTGAGGACGATTACGAGCATGACTACGAGACAGTAGTTGTAAAGGCTCCTACACTTTACAAGGATGCAACAGTTGACGGCACAGGTAAGGCATACGATGTATGTAAGAAATGTGGCGACAAGACAGATGAGTATGTTCTTCCCGCACTTACAAGAGATCAGTTGACTGGTGGCTTCATCGGTCTTGACGATGTTAAGGAATTCAAGGAAATCGCTACTCTTTACAATGCAGACGGCACAGTAAAGAAGGATGACGACGGTAACCCCTATGAGGTTGCTCTCGTAACAGGTAGAAATCCTGAGGCTTTATTTAACGGCATTACAAACACAGGTGGTGGTTGGACCAACAGCGGCGACTTCTACGCAGCTAACTCCTCCACAAAGCTTGAAATTTACTTCAAGAACGAAATCGAAATCTCCAGCTTCCAGTATTATGCTTGGGCTAACTGGGCATCTGTTAACTTTGAGTTCTACAAGGGCGATACACTTGTAGCAGCTGTTAACGGCGGTCCCGAAGAGCACTGGGGTTGTTGGGTAATCAATAGAGCATCCGACACTTGGTACGATGTTACTAACTATACAAAGACTAAGGTTAAACCCACAAACGCAAATGACTATATCACAGATCCCGATCCAGAAGGTGATCCTATCGCTATGTCCCTTGTTGGCGTTAAGTTCGACAAGCTCACAGTTAACTTTGTAAGTGCTAAGGGTAACTGCACAAAGATCGGTGAAATCAAGATTGGTACACACGAGCATGTATTTGCTGAGGCAGATGTAAAGAAGGGTACACAGGGTACAGGTGAGGATGTATGTAAGTGGACACATACTTCTGCTTGCTTGGAGTGCCATGAGGTAGTTACAAATGCTGTTACACATCTCCATAGCATTAAGGTTAACAAAGTTAGAGAAGTTGAATGCGGTACAAGCGTATACTACGATACATGTACAGTAAAAGATTGTAAGTACAACTCCGGTGAGTACACAGTAGAGGGTACAGGTGCTCACGAATTCAATACAGAAGTAGTTCAGAATACTCTTGGTACATGTGGTACAGAGGGTAAGGCAACATTCGTATGCTCCGTATGTAAGGAAAGACAGGAAGCTTCCGTTGAAAACCTTGTTGGTAAGAAGCTTGGTGCTGACCTTGTTGGCGTATACGGCGTAGTTGCTAAAAAGAATACTGTTATCGATGCAGAATTGATTGAGAAGGCTGTTATGACCGGTGCAGTTGTATTCCCCGTTGCAGCAGTTGATTCTACAACAAAAGCATCCTTGATCGTTAACTACACACTTGCAGTTGACTTCTCAAGCGGTGATTTGTCTGTTAAGTCTGTAGGTGCAGCTCCCACAGGCTTCCATACACTTGGCTACAAGAGCTATGTTCCTTCCACATACACAACACACGGTATTGACGGTGGTTACTGTACAGTATGTAACGCTGATATGAAGGACTTCCAGAAGGTTGCTGACTTCAAGAGCCTTGACACAGTAGTTCGTGTAAGCTTCAACGGCTTCACACTCAGAACAACTGAATACGAGGGTATCAGAGCTACATTCACAGTTAACAAGAAGGCAGCTGAGGTTATCGAGGCTGACGGCGAGCACTCCGTAAGAATTTGGGTTGTTGCTACTAACGAAGCAGGCGAAACAAGCGAGCTTCAGATTTACGGTGCAGGCGCTAAGAACTGGATCGACAACAACTATAAGACATCTGTAGTTGTTAAGGATGTTGAGGCTGATGAGGTTATCACATTCCAGCTCAAGATCTCCGTTAAGGATAAGCTTGGTAACGAGCAGGTTGTTATCAGAGATGTTGATTCTACAACACTTGCAGCAGTTAAGGCAGCTGGCAAATAATTAATTCAAATAAGAACCACCGACTTCGGTCGGTGGTTTTTTATTCTGTTATTATTTTACAAGACATAAAAAGGCTCCCCATATCTGATATGCACCCCAAAAGTGTCTAACTTTTGGGTTCACTTCAATCTTGGAGAGCCTTCTATACATTTGTAATATTTACTGTGCGTACTAATAATAAGGAAGGAAAAGCTATTCGGCGTATTTCTGAGCCTCATCCTGTGCCCTTTTGTCGCATCTTTCGTTATATTCGTGTCCTGCATGACCCTTGACCCAAATATACTCGATTTTATGCTTTGACACAAGGTAAAGAAGCTCCTCCCACAAATCGGGATTAAGAGCAGGGGAACGGTCTGCCTTTTTCCATCCCTTAGCACGCCAGGATTCTGCCCAGCCGTTTATAAGGGCATCAAGGGCGTATTTTGAGTCGGAAGTGAGTGTAACCTCACATGGCTCCTTGAGAGCCTTTAACGCTTCTATAATGGCTGTTAATTCCATTCTGTTGTTGGTGGTTTCCTTTGCTCCACCTGATATGGTTTTTTCAAATTTACCGTAGACCAATATAGCACACCAGCCACCGGGACCGGGATTGTACTTACAAGAGCCGTCGGTATATATATTTACATGCTTCACCTATTTATCTCCACACATTTTTTTATAAATTTTAGCATATCCAAAATAATAAATCAATATTTTTCAGCAAAATTAAAAAAACTATTGACAATTTATGTTTCCTGTGTTAGAATATTGCCCGAACGGGTGTGTTCCATGGGTTCATATCCGCTCCTACCGACGGAAAATCTGTTCAATCTGTCGGTCTTATGTCCATAGGAGGTGTAAAAAGATGGAAAAGGTTCTCAATTCTTATGAAACTTTGTTTGTAGTTGACTGCACACTTGGAGAAGAGAGTGTTAAGGCAATTGTAGACAAGTTTACAGCTCTTATTAGCGAGAATGGAACTATCGATTCTGTTGACGAGTGGGGCAAGCGTAGACTTGCATACCCCATTGATTACAAGAACGACGGTTACTATGTACTCGTTAACTTTAAGAGTGAGGGTGCTTTTACACTTGAGCTTGAGCGTGTATTCGGTATTACCGAAGGCATTCTTCGTTCAATTGTAATTAAACACATCGACGACAAGAAAACAGTTAAAGAAGCGTAAAATTCAAACGGAGGGGAAATATGGCAAATTTTAATTTGAACAAAGTAATACTCGGCGGCAGAGTAACTGCAGATCCCGAGCTCAAGCATACCCCACAAGGAATTCCCGTTTGCTCATTCTCTGTTGCTGTTAACCGCAGATCAAAGGACGGCCAGGCTCCTGCTGACTTTATCAACTGTCAGGCGTGGAGAGCAACCGCTGAATTTATCAGCAGATACTTCAAAAAAGGAAGCTCCATCTGCTTGGTAGGCTCTATTCAGACAAGGACATGGAATGACCAGCAGGGTAATAAACGCTACGCTACAGAGGTAATCGCTGATGAGGCGTTCTTTGTAGATTCCAAATCTGAAAGTGATTCTGCTCCCGCATTTGCAACCGAGCAGGCATCATTCCAGACACAGCAGGCTCCCAAGTATGAGGATATTCAGGGAGACGATGACTTGCCGTTCTGATGAACTGCAAACCCAAAATATAATAGGAGGCTTTTTAAGATGGATAACAACAATGTTGTTGAAAGAGAACAGAATACACAGCGTCCTGCTCGTCCTATGATGAGAAGAAAGAAAAAGGTTTGTGCATTCTGTGCTGATAAGATCGGTCATATCGATTACAAGGATACAGCTCGTTTGAGAAAGTATGTTACAGAACGCGCTAAGATTCTTCCCAGAAGAATTACAGGCACATGTGCTCACCACCAGAATGAGCTTACAAAGGCTATCAAGCGTGCACGCTATATGGCACTTATGCCTTATATTGATGACTAATAAAAAATTCACCACCGAAAATCGGTGGTGATTTTTTTAATGCAGAATTCAGAATGCAGAGTGCAGAATTTAAGTAAATGCAGAATTCAGAATGCAGAGTGCAGAATTTAAGTAAATGCAGAATTCAGAATGCAGAGTGCAGAATTTAAGGTAATGCAGAGTGCAGAATTGATTGAATTGATGTAAATGCAGAGAGTAGAGTGAGTAGTCCTTGAGTTGTTGCAGAATACGGCTTAAGCTGTAAAGCTACAACAGACGAAATTCCTCTAAAAGGACTACCTACACATCGCAAGATTCTCGGTCTTCTTCCAATTCTGCACTCTGCACTCTGAATTCTGCATTCACTCTGATTCTGCATTTTTCTTTTTGCAAAAAAAAACGAGCCCCGGGTTAAAGGCTCGTTATATTTATCAGCTTACGCCATCTTATTGTACATAAGTGTGAACTGGCTCTTCTTATGAGCAGCGTTGTTCTTGTGGAGAAGACCCTGGCCAACAGCCTGGTCAACCTTCTTAACAGCAGCTACATAAGCAACTTGAGCAGCAGCCTTATCTCCGCTTTCAACAGCAGCCTTGAACTTCTTAATAACTGTGTTGAGCTGGGATTTAAGCATCTTGTTACGAAGTGTCTTGGTAGCGATAACCTTAACACGCTTCTTAGCAGATTTGATATTAGGCATGGTAAATCCTCCTTTTAATATAATCTAATCCGACAGAGATGCTATCCGTTGCCTGAGAGGGTGCTACAGATACAGCCTGTTCGTACGGTTATATATTTTAACATATGTAAGCTGCGTTGTCAATACCTTTTTAGAAAAATATTCTATTTTTTTATAATTCTTTTATTAAATTAAAAGGGTAATTTTTTTTACTTTTTTGTCTAAAAATAATTTACAAAAAATTAACATATTTCCAAATTGTAAATTTTTAAGAAATTAACTGTAAAATATTTTGAATATAGAAATTTATTTATTAATAACTATTGACAAATCCTTCTTACAGTGTTAAAATAACTCTCCGCGAATTGTTTTTTTATATTATACTATTATAAAGGAAAATGGAGTGATTAAGTTTATGGTCAAAGAGCAAATACTTGGCAAAAACAAACGAATGAGCTTCGCAAAAATCAATGAATTGATTGAAATGCCCAATCTTATCGATGTGCAGAAAAAATCCTTTGATTGGTTCTTGAAGGAAGGACTTATGGAGGTCCTTCGTGAGGTATCTCCCATTACAGACCACTCGGGCAACCTTGAGATTGATTTTGTATCCTTTTCTCTTGATGTTAACAACCCGAAATATCCCGTAGAGGAATGCAAGATCAGAGATGTTAACTATGCAGCTCCCCTTAAGGTAAATGTACGCCTTTCCGACAGAAGAACAGGTGAGGTAAAGGAGCATGAGGTATTTATGGGTGATTTCCCCCTCATGACAGATAACGGCACCTTCGTTATCAACGGTGCTGAGAGAGTTGTTGTTTCTCAGATCGTTCGTTCTCCCGGTATGTATTACGACTTTTCTATTGATAAAACAGGTATGCACAACTACAAGGCTTCTGTAATTCCTTACCGTGGAGCCTGGTTGGAGTATGAGACAGATGCGTCAAATGTGTTCTATGTTCATATCGACAAGAACAGAAAGATGCCTGTTACCGTTCTTATCCGTGCTCTTGGCATAGAGACAGAAGAGGATATCAAGGATATGTACGGTGAGCTCTTTATGACTCCCACTCTTGAAAAGGATGAGTGTGAAAAGCTTGCATTTGAAAATGGCACTACTATCAAGGAAGAGGCGCTTAAGGAAATTTACAAGAGACACCGTCCCGGTGAGCCTGCAACTGCTGAGAGTGCAGAGACTCTTGTTCATAATTTCTTCTTTGATGGGAAGAGATATGACCTTTATCCCGTTGGCCGTTATAAATTCGACAAGAAGCTTTCTATCACCAACAGAATAGTTGGTCTTACCCTTTCACGCCCTGTTGTAAGCACATTGACAGGTGAGGTTCTCTTTGACGCAGGTATGGTTCTTACAAAAGAGGATGCCGAGGTTATCGAGAAGAATTGTGTAGATGCCGTATATGCTTTCGTTCTTGAAAAGGAATCCAACAGTAAGGTTGAAATTAAGATTTTTGGCAACGGTACTGTATATCCCGAGTATGTTCTCGGCTACGATCTTAAGGATTGTGGCGTAAATGAAAAGATCAATTATGCTAAGCTCCAGGCTATTATTGAGGAGTGTGCAGGCGATGTTGACGCCATTAAGGAAAGAGTAAGAAGAGAGGTTGGAGAGCTCTGTCCCAAGCACATTACAAGAGAGGATATTCTTGCCTCCATCGGTTATCTTGTAGGTCTTGCACACGGCATCGGTAACAAGGATGATATTGACCATCTTGGAAACCGTCGTCTCCGTTGCGTAGGTGAGCTTCTTCAAAACCAGTTCCGCATCGGTATGTCCCGTATGGATAAGACTGTAAAGGAGAGAATGAACTCTACTCCCGATGCAGAGGAGCTTGCACCCAAGACACTTATAAATATCAGACCCGTGGTTACAGCTATCAGAGAGTTCTTTGGCTCATCACCCCTTTCCCAGTTTATGGACCAGAACAACCCCTTGGCTGAGCTTACACATAAGCGTCGTATCTCCGCCCTCGGTCCCTCAGGTCTTTCCAGAGACAGAGCAGCGTTTGAGGTGCGTGATGTACATTATACACACTATGGCAGAATGTGTCCCGTAGAGACACCTGAAGGACCTAATATCGGTCTTATCTCCTATCTTTCCACATATGCAAAGATCAGTGATTACGGCTTTATTGAGGCTCCCTACCGTAAGATCGTTGACGGTGTGGTAACGGATGAGGTTGTTTACATGACAGCCGACGAGGAGGACGGACATGTTATTGCACAGGCTTACGAGGAGCTTGATGAAAATAACAGATTCGTAAAATCTAAGATAATTGTTCGTGATAAGGCGGAAATTATAGAGACAGAATCATCCCGTGCTGATTATATGGATGTATCCCCCAAAATGGTTGTATCCGTAGCTACAGCAATGATTCCCTTTATTGAGAACGATGACAATGCCCGTGCACTCATGGGCTCCAACATGCAGAAGCAGGCAGTTCCCCTTCTTACCACCGACTCTCCTATTGTCGGCACAGGTATGGAGTATAAGGCAGCTGTTGACTCCGGCGTAGTTGTAGTAGCAAGGAACAGCGGTACAGTTGAAAGAGTAGATTCAGCTCACATTGTTATAAAGAATGATGACGGACTTAAGGACAGATATGAGCTCATTAAGTTCAAGCGTTCCAACCAGAGCACCTGTGTAAACCAGAATCCTATTGTCAAGGTTGGTGAAAGAGTAGAAAAGGGACAGGTAATTGCCGATGGTCCCGCAACCTCCAACGGTGAAATTTCCCTTGGTAAGAATGCTCTTATCGGCTTTATGACATGGGAGGGCTACAACTACGAGGACGCTGTACTTCTTAATGAAAATCTCGTACGCAATGATGTATATACATCTATCCATATAGAAGAGCACACCCACGATGCAAGAGATACAAAGCTTGGTCCGGAGGAAATCACAAGAGAGATTCCCAACGCAGGTGAGGATGCTCTTAAGAACCTTGACGAAAACGGTATTGTAAGAATCGGTACAGAGGTTAAGGCAAGAGATATTCTTGTAGGTAAGGTTACACCTAAGGGTGAGACCGAGCTTACAGCAGAGGAGAGATTGCTCCGTGCTATCTTCGGTGAGAAGACAAGAGATGTAAGAGATACATCGCTTCGTCTCCATAACGGCGAGAACGGTATAGTTGTCGATGTTAAGGTATTCTCCCGTGAGAACGGTGACGAGCTTACTCCCGGTGTAAACAAGGTAGTTAAGGTATATGTTGCTCAGAAGAGAAAAATCTCCGTGGGCGATAAAATGGCGGGCCGTCACGGTAACAAGGGTGTTGTATCGAGAATACTTCCTCCCGAGGATATGCCCTTCCTGGCAGACGGTACACCTCTTGATATAGTTCTTAATCCCCTCGGCGTTCCTTCCCGTATGAACATCGGTCAGGTGCTTGAGGTTCATCTCGGTATCGCAGCTAAGAAGCTTGGCTGGAAGATTATGACTCCTGTATTTGACGGTGCAAAGGAGAAGGATATCTTTGAGTGCCTCAAGATGGCAGGTCTTTGGAGAGATGTTCTTCCCACTGAGAATACAGACGGTAAGGACCTCTTTATGGAGGTTGTAAGAGAGGACGGCAAGAAGGATATCCAGAAGCTCGATCCCGATACAAGAAATAATCCCGAGGCAATCAAGGCTCTTCTCGCAGAGGGTAAGCTTAAGATTTGCGACGGTAAAACAATTCTTTACGACGGACGCACGGGTGAGCCCTTTGATAACCCCGTAACCGTAGGTATTATGTATTACCTTAAGCTTCATCACCTTGTTGACGATAAGATTCATGCCCGTTCTGTAGGTCCATACTCCCTCGTTACACAGCAGCCTCTCGGCGGTAAAGCACAGTTTGGCGGTCAGCGTTTCGGAGAGATGGAGGTATGGGCACTTGAGGCTTACGGTGCAGCTTATACTCTTCAGGAAATTCTTACTGTTAAGAGTGACGATGTTATAGGTAGAACAAAGACATTTGAGGCTATTGTTAAGGGTGAGAATATTCCTACTCCGGGTATCCCCGAGTCATTTAAGGTTCTTGTTAAGGAGCTCCAGGCTCTTGCACTTGATATTAAGGTTCTCGACAAGGAAGGAAATGAAATTGAGCTTTCCAACATTGGAGAGGATGATATTGAGCCTATGAATATCGTGGCTCCGGCAGAGGATCAGGTTGCAGAGAGTGATGCCGACAATCAAGATGAATACGACAATAATGAAGATAACGAGGATTCATACGATAACGAGGACGCACCTGACAACTTTGTAGAAGAGCTTGTTAAGGAGCTCACACAGGAAGAGCAGTATTCAGATTTCGACGATTTCGATGAATAAAAAATATTAAGAGAAGGAAAATGCTGATGGAACATACTTTTGATTCTATAAAAATTGGTCTTGCATCTCCTGAAATGATAAGAAATTGGTCATGGGGTGAGGTAACAAAGCCCGAGACTATTAATTACCGTACACAGAAGCCCGAGAAGGACGGTCTTTTCTGCGAAAAGATATTTGGTCCTACAAAGGACTGGGAGTGTTCTTGCGGTAAGTATAAGCGTTCTCGTCATAAGGGACACAAGTGTGAGAAATGTGGTGTTGAAGTAACCACTAAAAAGGTTCGCCGTGAAAGAATGGGACATATTGAGCTTGCTTGTCCTGTTTCCCATTTTTGGTATTTTAAGGCTGTACCTCCCAGAATGGGACTCCTCCTTAATATTTCACTTAAGGAGCTTGAAAATGTAATTTATTTCGTTCAGAGAATCGTAATCGATCCCGGTGATACTCCACTTGAAAAGTGTCAGATACTCAAGGAAAGCGAATATAAAGCATACTATGAAAAATACGAGGATCGCTTTGTTGCCGAAATGGGAGCAGAGGCTATCAAGAAGCTTCTTGAAGAAATAGATCTCGATGAGCTTTCAAAGCAGCTTAAGGATGATCTTGCCAAGGCTTCCGGTCAGAAAAAGACCCGTATTATAAAAAGACTTGAAATCGTTGAGGCATTCAGAAAGTCAGGCAACCGTCCTGAGTGGATGATCCTCGATGTAGTACCCGTGCTTCCTCCCGAAATCAGACCTATGGTACCTCTTGACGGTGGAAGATATGCGGCATCCGATATAAATGACCTTTACCGTAGAGTTATCAACAGAAACAACCGTCTTAAGAAGCTTATGGAGCTCGGTACTCCCGATATGATTATCAAGAATGAGAAGAGAATGCTTCAGGAGGCTGTTGATGCACTTATCGATAACGGTAAGCTTAAGAAACCGGTTACAGGTCCCGGTAACAGATCACTCAAATCCCTTTCCGAGATTCTTCGCGGTAAGCAGGGACGCTTCAGACAGAACCTTCTCGGTAAGCGTGTTGACTATTCCGGCCGTTCTGTTATCGTTGTAGGTCCTAACCTTAAAATCTATCAGTGCGGTCTTCCTAAGGAAATGGCTCTTGAGCTCTTCAAGCCCTTCGTAATGAAGAGACTTGTGGAAACTCAGAAGTCCAGCAACATTAAGGAGGCTAAGCGTAAGGTAGAGCAGGTGGCAGATGAGGTTTGGGACGCACTTGAGGTAGTTATCAAGGAGCATCCTGTTCTTCTTAACCGTGCTCCTACACTTCACCGTCTTTCCATTCAGGCATTTGAGCCTGTCCTTGTAGACGGTAGAGCTATTAAGCTCCATCCCCTTGTATGTAAGGCATTCAATGCTGACTTCGACGGCGACCAGATGCCTGTACATGTGCCTCTTTCCAGTGAGGCTCAGGCAGAGGCAAGATTCCTTATGCTTTCTGCTAACAACCTTCTTAAGCCCGTTGACGGTAAGGCTATTGCCGTTCCTTCACAGGATATGGTCCTCGGCTCTTACTATCTTACTCTCAATCCCAGAGAGGATGAGAAGGGTGCGGGAAGTGCCTTCAGAAACTTCGATGAGGCTATGATGGCTTACGCAAACGGAGATCTCCAGCTCCATGCTCCTATCAAGATAAGAGTTACTAAGGAGATTGACGGTGTGGCTCAGTCCAAGATTATTGACGCTACTCTCGGTAGACTTATATTCAATGCATCTATCCCTCAGGACCTCGGTTATGTGGATAGAGAAAAGGACCCCTTCGGACTTGAGGTTGACTTCGTTGCCGGAAGCAAGCAGCTTTCTCAGATAGTTGACCGTACAATCAAGGTTCACAACTTTACCAAGGCTGCAGAGGTTCTTGACAATATCAAGGCTATGGGATATAAATACTCAACACAGGCATCTCTCTCCATTTCAGTTGCGGATATGATTATCCCACAGGAAAAGTATACAATTGTAAAGGATGCAGAGAAGCAGGTTGATGAGGTATTCTCTCACTTCTATGAGGGTGAGCTTTCCGAGGAGGAAAGATACAACTGTGTAATTGATATCTGGAACAAGGCTACAAACGATGTCATAGCACAGATTAAAGAAAACTTCAATATGTACAACCCTATCAAGATGATGTCCGACTCCGGTGCCCGTGGTAGTATGACACAGATGCGTCAGCTTGCCGGTATGCGTGGACTTATGTTCTCGGCTACAGGTAAAACTATGGAGATTCCAATTAAGTCCAACTTCCGTGAGGGTCTTACAATACTTGAATATTTCGTAGCTGCCCGTAGTGCCCGTAAGTCACTTTCCGATACAGCTCTTAAGACAGCTGACTCCGGTTACCTTACAAGGCGTCTTGTTGATGTATCCCACGAGGTTATCATCCGTGAGCATGATTGCGGCACAAGAGATTATATGATTGCAAGCGATATCAAGGAAGGAAATGAAATTGTTGAAAAGCTTGCTGACAGAATCCTCGGCAGATATACAGTAGAGAACATCTATGATGCAAACGGAAAGCTTATCATCGGTGAAAACGAGATGATTCTTTCCAAGCATGTGGATGCAATTATTGCCGCAGGTATTACAGAGGTTAAGGTAAGATCCGTGCTCCGTTGTAAGACTAAGTGCGGTGTATGTGCACACTGTTACGGTATGGACCTTGCAAGCTCCAAGCCCGTTAACATCGGTGAGGCTGTCGGTGTTATCGCAGCTCAGTCTATCGGTGAGCCCGGTACACAGCTTACAATGAGAACCTTCCATACCGGTGGTGTAGCTTCTGCTAACATTACTCAGGGTCTTCCCCGAGTTGAGGAGCTCTTTGAGGCTCGCCGTCCCAAGAAGCCCGCTATTGCATGTGAGGCAAGCGGTAATGTAAGAATTGTTCCCGATGGAAGAATAAACATTATCCATGTTAGGGACGAGGAAACAGGCGTAGATTACAAGTACGATGTTCCCTTCGGTACTACAATGATAGTTCACGACGGTGACTATGTAAAGAAGGGCCAGGCTCTTACAGAGGGCTATATGGCTCCTGCAGATATTCTTAAGATAAACGGCATTGAGGCAGTATATGACTATATCGTTCGTGAGGTTCAGAAGGTTTACCGTTCTCAGAATGTTGATGTTGATGATAAGCATGTCGAGGTTATTACCCGTCAGATGACAAGAAAGGTTGAAATCGATGACCCCGGCGATACAGATTTCATCGTTGGAACAGTTGTTGATAAGGAAGAATTCGTTACAGAAAACGAAAAGATCCGTGCAAGAATCAATGCAGGTGAGGTCAACCTCCGTGAGGCTATAGCTTCACCCATACTCCGTGGTATTACAAAGGCTGCATCCTCCACAGAGTCCTTCCTTTCCGCAGCATCCTTCCAGGAGACTACAAAGGCTCTTACAGAGGCTGCTATTAAGGGTAAGATTGACAGGCTTATGGGTCTTAAGGAGAATGTTATTATCGGTAAGCTTATTCCCGCAGGTACAGGTCTTGCCGAATATAACAGAATCGGAGTTAAGAAGGAAGAGGCTTCTAATTAAACAATTTAAGTCGGTGGGCAACCACCGACTTTTTTTGTTTTAACGGATATTTTTTTGTAAAACCGTTGAAAAAAATTTAGGCGTGTGCTATACTTTCCTTTAATAATGAGACATGAGAAGGGAGGGACACTGTGGAAAATCTCTGGATATTTTTAATACTCCTGTACGGCGTTTTCAAGGGTTTAAGAGAGGCTCTTAAAAAGAAAGCGACACAGTCCCACACTGTTATGGAGGTGCTGTTTTTCTATACTCTCTTTGCATTTATAATAACCGTGCCCTTTTCAAGAGATATATTTTCTTTATCATACAGAGCCCATCTTGTTATACTGTTTAAGGCATTTGTAATCTTCCTTGCATGGATGTGTGCTATGAGCTCTATAAAGAGATTGCCCATCAGCCTGTATTGTGTTACGGATATGTCAAGAATGGTGTTTACCATTCTTATGGGTGTGCTTTTCCTTAATGAGTCAATAGGGGTCAATGAGGGCATAGGTATAGCTCTTGTTATCCTTGGAGTAGCCCTTGTAAATCTGCTTTCCGGTAAGGGGAGTGGAGAGAAACCCAAAATATACCTTTTATTCCTTGTGTTAATCTCCTGCCTCCTTAATTCCGTTGCGGAAATCACGGATAAATGGCTCCTTTCGTCTGCAATTACAGACAGATGGCTGCTCGGCACGGAGCATGTGGCAACAGAGCAGATGCAATTCTGGTATATGCTTTATCTTGCCACATTTTACGGACTTTTTATTCTGATAAGGAAAGAGAAGGTAAACTTCAAAAAGTGCGTAAAATCCCCCTGTATCTGGCTTCTCAGTCTCCTTTTTGTGGTGGCAGACAGGGCAATGTTTATTGCTAACACCTATGAGAATAGTACAGTTGTGGTTATGACCCTTATAAAGCAGTCAAGCGTCCTTGTTACCATACTTCTCGGCAAGCTTGTGTTCAAGGAGAAAAATGTGGCAAAAAGAGCCCTCTGTGCCCTCCTGGTCGTCGCAGGAATTGTTCTTTCTGTTTTGTAGCCTCAAACAAATGTCGGAGGCTACCCTGCGAGCATTAATTACAATATAAACTTGATTTCTATCGTTGCAATATAAATTCACATGAGAGAAAATGTCTAATACTTCTTCAAACATATGATTAAAAAAGAGATATCTTGTTGAAAATTTGTTCTTCTAAAGAGCACTTGACGTTGACGTAAATATATGATATAATTTATTACATAAAAATTGGAGGAAGACTATGGATTCTACAAAACTAGTTGAATGGCTAATAGCAGAAAAACAAATGAGTATTCGTTCTGCTAAGGATGTACTTTCTCGTTACTGCAGAATATGCAGAATTCTTGGTGTTAATTCGATCAATAGTACCTCTTTAGATGAGCTTCAAGCTAATGAACAATTCAAACAAAGTTCAATATTTATTAAATCACAGCTTAAACGAACAGTTACATTGTGTCAAGAATTTATAAGCAAATCAGAGAAAAGATAAAATATGGAAACACGAATTACAGATGCAGGCATATTTGTTATTATCGGTAGAAATAACTTTTTTGTAAAACTTAGAATGCCTCGAGTATGCGAAACTTCAAGGATTCATTGAGAGTTATGTTATGAAAAAATGATGGATAGCATATAAGTAAATTTGAAACATAGCTTGTCTTTCTGTGGTGTATAGAATTGTACAGAGCATAGTTAAGTAATTATATTAAGGAGAATCAGCATGGAACAATACAATGTAATAGATTTGTTTTCAGGCGTTGGGGGGTTAAGCTATGGCTTTTCAAGATTTTCTCAATTCAATATTATTGCAGCAAATGAGATAGAAAAAGATATTTCAATAGCATACAAAATGAACCACCCAAAGGTGGAAATGTTAAATTGTGATATAAATAGTTTAACAGAAGAAGTTTTATCAAAAGTATTAAATGGTCGTTCAGTAGACATTGTCATTGGTGGACCTCCCTGTCAATCTTATTCAACGCTTGGAAAAAGGCAAATGGATGATAGGGCAAATCTATTTATGCAATATAAAAGGGTTCTTAAAATTTTACAACCAAAAGCATTTGTTTTTGAAAATGTAGTTGGAATTTTAAGTATGGATAAAGGCAGACTCTTTGCTCAAGTTCAAAAGGAATTTGAAGAACTTGGGTATAAATTGAAGCACAAGGTTTTGGATGCAGTTCAATTTGGCGTACCACAGCATAGAGAACGAGTTATTTTAGTTGGATTTAAAGAAAAAAATGGTTTTAATTATCCAGAGCCTACGCATGGTGAAGGATTAAAACCTTATGTAACTCTGAAGGATGCAATTGGAGATTTGCCTATATTGGAGAGTGGAGAACACAAAAATTATTATTTGAAAGGTATTTCGAATGAATTTCTCGATTTTGTTAGAAAGAACTCTTCCAACTTTGTTGAAGAACATTCTGCACCCAAAAATGGTGATCATCTTATAAAAATAATGAAAGCACTAAAAGATGGTCAATCAAAAAATGATCTTCCTGAAGACATTCGCCCTAAAAGTGGTTATGGTAATACTTATGCAAAATTGTGGTGGAACCAACCGTCTACAACAATAACGAGAAATTTCGCTTGTCCTTCATCCTCAAGATGTATTCATCCAAGGGATTCAAGGGCTATGTCTATTCGTGAAGGTGCAAGACTACAAAGCTTTCCGGATAACTACAAGTTTTACGGCTCCGATAGCATTAAACGATTGGAAATTGGAAACGCAGTACCACCGTTACTTTCTACAGTCATTGCTAAACAAATGTTAGAGGCATTAAACAAATAGTAAAGCTACCGAATTTTCGGTAGCTTTACTTTTATACCATAATTTTTTTATGTGATTAACACCTGTAAAATGGCATTGCATTTTTTTAATCGTTTCCAATCTACAGTGGGTATTTGTAAACATTAGCTTTTTTTTGTTTTGTTAGAAAACCCTTAGATATTTGAAAAAACTTTTCGACCTTTCAACATGCTATGTATATTTATTCGCTTAATAATCTAAACAACTTATCGTAGTCATGATGAAATTGTAACTGACCTTGATGCCATTGAACAAAACCGAAAGGCAACTGAATAGTGGTGCCACCATAGGAAGAACCATAGTAGGTTTCATCTTGTGCAGCATTTTTAACAGCATTGCAAACATCTTCAATGAAGAAAATCTCATCTACATCATTTTCTCCAAGCAGGTTTATATACCAAATAAAGTTAGACCACTCACTTTTATTTAACACAGCTCCCATAGAGAAGGACAATTTTGTAATTTCATAAGCATAGTCAGAAAACCAATTTAACAAGTCATAGTATAGGTTTTCATCATAATTTTTAAGAGTAGTTGCATTCAAGCTTTTGTGTCGAATTTGCAAATCAAAGTTTTTTTGGTTAGTCCTATCTGCATATTCTTCGATAATTTCAACGGCATCTTCTGCAGCTGCCCAAAATAAATTAATTGCTCTTTTTACAGATTCAGGTATTTTTGTATCAAACTGCATTTCAAAAGTATTAATGAACAGGCCAGCCCTAACGAAATAAACTTGTCCACTTAAACTTTTTTTAATGGACACATTTATCATTTCGTTATTGCTTAAATATACCTTCAAATCTGTTTTAGATTTGGTTTTACGACCATTTATACTAGGTACATTGGTTTCGTGCAGTCCACCTATACTGGTTTCCCTTATGTTTTCGTTTGAACGACAAACTCTATCTAAGAAGCTTTGTCTAAATTCCTTGTTAGTATCTAATTGTTCTTTAACCAAGTTTTCGTTTTTGTGTCCTGATAGTTTAGCGTGCTTCCAACCGGTAGCTCTATTTCTATGTTCCATTTTTATTTCTCCAAGAATAGTTTATATGTTTCAATTTCGAGTGCATCTGCTATGCGCTGAATGTTTTCGAGAGAAATACTACGGCGACAGCATTCGATAGCACTGATATAGGTCCTATGCATACCACATTTATCTGCAAATGCCTCCTGTGAGATGCCAATAGCAGTTCGATATTTTTTAAGATTAGTTCCAAATACTTTCACAATATCCATTATACTAGTCCTCCTACTAATAGATTATAACATTTTGCATACTATAAGTCTACACACAATAAGTAACCTCAGTATTTTAATCTTATTAGTTAAAGATATATGATTACTTACACCATTCATAATGTTGGAGAAAACTTTTACTTAGGCGGTGATCGGCTCTGATTGCCCTTGGCAAGCATTCACTACCGACCCTTCAAGCCCTGTCAAATAATGTTCAAAACAAAAAGGTGGACTTGCCACCTTTTTTTGTTTTGTGAAGAGGCGATAAAAAAGATATTTTGGCTTTTTAACCGATGGATTTGAACTCTTGTGCTTCTAATCACGGCAGAGCCGTGTATATCATTGATGTGGAGCATCGTATATCATCAACGGCTTGCCGTTGTATATCATCATTGCGAAAGAGGATACAGCTTATGGCTGATGATATACACCTTCGGTGATGAGATACACGCTTATGCGTGATGATATGCCATTGCTTTCGCAATGGATAAAAAATTCGACAAGTCGAAACTTGTCGAATTTTTGGTGCGGATGACAGGACTTGAACCTGCACATCGGAGATACCAGATCCTAAGTCTGGCGCGTCTGCCAATTCCGCCACATCCGCTTATTTTGTACCACTATATAATACTATAAAAAAAAGCTTTTGTCAAGGTATTTTACCACAAGTTATACAATAAATATATAGGATAATAGAAGAAAAATGACTCGCATATAAGGTCTTGCGAGTCATTTGGTTTTATTTTGTTTCTTCTGCCTGACTTATTTCTTTTGCTTGATTTATTTCTTCTGCTTGATTTATTTCTTCTGCCTGCCCGTTGAAGTCGATTTTACCGGCTTTTATTTTTCTTGTGACATAAATAAAGCCTGTGATGGCGAATATTTCAATGAGAATACTGATAAACTGTGATGTTGAAAGAACACCCACAAAGCCTCTGTATTCATCTCCTCTTAAGAACTCATCAAAGAATCGTATAACTCCGTATGAAATAAGGTAGGTGAACAAAAGCCTGCCCTTAAGCTTTCCCTTACGGTAGAGATACAGTATCACTGCGAAGAGGATAAAGCAGCACAATGCCTCAAGGAGCTGAACAGGGAAGCGACGAACTCCGTTTATAGTGGGAACAAGATGATTTGTGTGGGTTATAAATCCAAAGGAGGATTCTATACCGTAGCAGCATCCACCAAAGAAGCAGCCGATTCTTGCAAAGCCGTGGAATAAGGGGATGGTAAAGCCCATTAAATCAGTATAGAGTGGAATGTCATATTTTTTAATGCGAAGATAAATATAACCGATTATGGCTCCACCGATAAGACCACCGTAGAACACCTGACCTCCAAAGAGAATGCGAATAGCATTTATAAATGATTTGAAATCGGTTACCTTAGCAAATACCATTCCAAAATATTGGATATTAGTAATACCGTACAGAATATGACCGCCTATAAAAATTCCGATACAGACAATGAGGAGGAAAACAATTGCGTCATTATCATCCTTACCCGCTTTATTAATATAATGGCAATAAATAACACCGCAGAGCAGAAACGCCGCTGTGGCAAATAAGAAATATAAGGATATCTCCTTACCTAAAAATTCAAATGATGGGAACATGTAAACCTCATTAATAATTAAATAAAAACAAAAAGAGTGTTACCGAAGCAACACCCGTTTTTGTTTGTTAAATTAGGCTGCTGCGCAAGCCAAAATAACGCAAAGTGCGCAAAGTGTACCGATTGCTGCAAGGCATGTACCAATGATACCCATTACCAAGCCGGCTGTTGCAAGACCGGAAGCCTTACCGTTAGCAGCCTTGGACATCTTACGGCCCTTAA
This sequence comes from Clostridia bacterium, assembly GCA_017456545.1. GTDB lineage: Bacteria > Bacillota > Clostridia > Oscillospirales > CAG-272 > RGIG2000. The sequence continues at coordinate 32,573 of JAFTJE010000006.1, forward strand.
CACCAAATACGATAGCAAGAATACCGCAAAGAAGTGCAACAAAGGGGAGATATACACCAATCCATGCTATGATAATGCTGATAATGCTAAGAATAAGAGCAGCAATAGAGAAGCCCTTACCGTTGCTTACGGGAGCAGGAGCGGGTGCAAACTCATTGAAGTTGTTGAAGTTGTTATCCATTGAATTGTCCTCCTTTTATAAATATTTTGACGCTTTAATTATACAATGCGTTGTTAAAAAAGTCAATACATATTTACAAATTATTCAAAAAAATTTTTATTATTCCAACAATTGGAAAAGTATGTAAATATTTTTGGAAATATATGTTAAATTTTGTCGACGGTATGTCCGAAAATATCAAAAAGCCTGTAAATTTGTTGTATTACTCAAAGTAAACGGTACAGAGGATTGTTAATTAAATTAACCACAGTAAATTTTTCCAAAAGCTATAGACAAGGATTTGCTCATATGCTATAATAAAAATAGACTTAACAACAAAGTGAAATGAAGGAGGAAAATATATGAAACGGAAAATATTTTTAGTGTGCTTAATTACATCCCTTGTGATGATTTTTTCAGTAGCATTAGCCTCCTGCTCGGAGGAGCTGACTCCTCCCAATGTTGAGATAGCAAATGCTGATAGCACGAAAACATCGGTAAGCTTTGAAATTGTGGAAAACGACCCGGATAATATTGGAGCTGTAACGGAAATTGAGCTTTGGAGTGGTACAGTAAAGATTAAAACAGCCGACAGTACAGAAATAAGGAAGTTTTCAGACCTTGATGCGAACACATTGTATACGGTTAAGGTTGTATATTCATATGACTTGGGTGACGAAAACGGTGAGGTAACAAGCACTGAAACGGTTGATATAAAAACCGTTGACAGCTTTTCCTCGAAGACTGATGTAAGAAGAAGCTGGGAGGGTAAGACTCTTAATATTGCTTGCTCAACCTGGTCCGGCACCCCCGGTGCTCCGTGGTCTGTAATGGAGCTCTGTATTGAGGAGGGTAAGGACTCCGGCTTTGGTACATACATTGACAAGGCAGTGCTGGAAAGAGAGAAATATATTAAGGAAGCCTACGGTGTGGAGCTTAATTGGATAAACGCTACACGCTGGAGCATGCAAGATGCATTGGAGCAGGCAACTCTTGCAGAAAATATAAATTATGACCTTGCTATGCCCCGTATGATGAGAGCACAGCAAATCGTTGCAGGTGGATATGTATACGACCTTAAGGACAGAGACTTTATTGATTTTGCTAATCCGTATTACAGTAAAAACTCTGTAGATTCCTATACAGCAAAGGGTCATACCTTCTTTGTTGCGGGAGATTTTTCCACTCTTGATAAGGAAACAGCATTTGTTCTTTACTTTAACAAAACACTTCTCGGTGGAGAAGAGGCAACAAAGGAGCTCTATCAAAAGGTAAGGGATGGAAAATGGACATGGAGTGAGCTTGTTACACTTGCAAGTGCCAGCTACAAGGATGACGGTGACGGAATACGCGGAGATACTGATGTATACGGGTTGGGTACCACCACTTATTCAAGATATTTTGAATATTTCGGTGTGACACAGGCAGGTGTTAATGAAAATACAGGCGAATGGGAAATAGCTGTTAATGATTCAAGAGCAGATGATATTGTTTCCGCTATAATTACCTCCAATAAGGCTATTTGGTGCAGATCAGCCTGGGCAGGATGCTGGGGTGGCCCCCAATTATTATGTGAGCAAGGCTTATTATTGTTTTATAATGATGTTCTTCAGTACTCATATTTAGGAGAGAACGGGGATATCGGTGTTGTTCCTTTCCCGATGCTTAACGAGGAACAAGGCAGATATTGTGTACCCTGTGCATATCAGCAGACTGTTCTTATGTGTATTCCCAAGGTGACACAGGACAGAGCAATGTCAGAGTATTTCCTCGATGTGCTTGCCTGGACGGGCAATGAGTATACAATGAAGGCATATATTCAGCAAAAATCACAGCAGTTTACATCCGAAGAGGATATGGAAATGCTTACAACATATATACTTCCCAATATTGTGTATGACGCAGGCGGAGCAGTAGGCTGGGGAAGTCTTATAGGTCATGCGAGGGATGAGTCTTATAACGGCAATATAAATACATTTGATAACGCTTATGTTAAGTATGAGCCTGATGCCCTAAAAACAATTGCCCAGTGGAATGATGCATGGGGTGCGTATACAGAATGATAAACTAAAAGAAGCTGACATCTGTCAGCTTCTTTTTATAATTTAATTTCAAGCTCAACAGGGCAGTGGTCACTTCCGAAAATGTCATTGTGTATCTCTGCACCGATAAGCTTACCACGAAGGCTGTCGGAGACTATAAAATAATCAATTCTCCAGCCTGCGTTCTTTTCACGGGCACGGAACATATAGCTCCACCAGGAGTATTTTACCGTGTCGGGATGCATAAAACGGTAGGAATCCGTAAAGCCGGCAGCAAGAAGCTCTGTCATTTTTCCTCTTTCCTCGTAGGAAAAGCCTGCGTTACCTGTATTTGATTTCGGATTCTTTAAGTCAATTTCATTATGGGCAACATTAAGGTCACCACAGTAGATTACGGGCTTTTTATTATCAAGCTCTGTAAGATATGCCCTCATATCATCCTCAAATTCCATACGGTAGTCAATACGCTTAAGCTCATTCTGTGCATTGGGCACATAGGCACAGACAAGATAAAAGCTCTCGTACTCGAGAGTAATAACTCTGCCCTCGTCCATATGCTTACCGTTTATGCCATATCGGACGCATAAGGGCTCTTTTTTTGTGAAAACAGCAGTGCCCGAATATCCACGCCTTTCAGCACTGAAAAAGTAAGAAAAATATCCCTCCGGCTCAAAGTCTGCCTGTCCCGGCTGCATCTTAGTCTCCTGCAAGCAGAAAAAATCTGCGTTAAGATTGTTAAATGCGTCGGCAAAGCCCTTTGTAAGGGCTGAACGGAAGCCGTTTACATTCCAAGATATAAACCTCATAGTATAATCCTCCAATATCCTTCAAGGTTATAGATAAAGGCACTTTATAAAAGTGCCTTTAATTTTTTAATTGTATCCTTTGAGCACTCCGGAGTATCCTTTAAGGGGAACTCAATTCCAAGGGCTTTATACTTTTGTGTACAAAGCTTACGGAAGGGGAGAAGCTCTATTTTTTCGTATTCTATATCAGAAAGCAAATCCTTTATAGCAAGTATGCTTTCCTCCGTGTCGGTCATGCCCGGGACTACCACATGGCGAATAATAACATTTACGCCCATTTTATTGCATAGCCTGAGAAATTCAAGGGTGTTTTTAAGGCTACCCCCAACACGCTTAAGATACATTTCCTCAGTAGGGAACTTAATATCGCAAAGCACGGTGTCCGTGTGCTCAAGCACTCTTTCAACAGCTTTATCGGGCTTTATTCCCGCTGTGTCAAGACAGGTATTTATACCACGGCTGCGGAGAAGCTTGAAGAGCTCGGCCACAAATTCTCCCTGGCATAGTGGCTCACCTCCCGAGACGGTAACACCGCCCTTTTCTCCGAAATATGTACGGTATCTGACTGCCTTGTCAGCTACCTGTAACGGAGAATAGGGTATCCCACCGGAAAACTCACGGGTGTCGGGATTATGGCAGTAGGGACAACGGTAGGGACAGCCCTGCATAAAGACTATAAATCTTATGCCGGGACCGTCAACCGCACCTAAGCTGTTAAAGGAATGTATATATCCAACAGAATCTTTCATCTTACATTTCGTTATGGAAGGTTCTTGCAATAACCTCATCCTGCTGAGCCTTTGAAAGCTTATGGAAGTTTACTGCATAGCCGGATACACGGATAGTAAGGTTAGGATATTTTTCGGGATGCTTAGCTGCATCAAGGAGCATCTCACGGTGGAATACATTTACATTGATATGCTGTGCCTTCTGACCGAAGTATCCGTCGATGATGGAGCAGAGGTTAGCATATCTGTTTTCGTCATCGTTACCGAGGGCAGAGGGAACTATGCAGAAGGTATTGGAAATACCGTCCTTACATACATCGTAGGAAAGCTTGGCAACGGAATTAAGAGAAGCAAGAGCTCCACTGGAATCTCTGCCGTGCATTGGGTTAGCACCTGGGGCAAAGGGCTCACCTAAGCGTCTGCCGTCGGGAGTGTTACCGGTCTTCTTACCGTATACCACATTGGAAGTGATTGTAAGAATGGAAAGAGTATGCTCAGCACCTCTGTATGTGGGTATCTTTTTAAGCTCGTTATAGAATTTCTCAACCTGCTCCTTAGCAATAAGGTCGGCACGGTCATCGTCATTACCGTATTTGGGGAAGTCACCCTCTGTTACATAATCGGTAATAAGTCCTGTTTCGTCACGGACAACCCTTACCTTAGCGTGCTTGATAGCAGAGAGGGAGTCTGCGAGAACGGAAAGTCCTGCTATACCGAACGCCATATAACGGTGCACCTCGGTATCGTGAAGAGCCATCTGAATCTTCTCATATGCGTACTTATCGTGCATAAAATGAATCATATTCATAGCCTTAACATAGGTCTTGGCAAGCCATGGACGGTACTCGTCCATAAGCTTAAGAACAGTATCATAGTCAAGGTATTCACCCTCAAAGCGATTGCCGGCAGGAGCAACCTGCTCACCACTCTTTTCGTCACGGCCACCGTTTAAGCTCATAAGAAGAAGCTTAACAAGGTTAGCTCTCGCACCGAAGAACTGCATATCCTTACCGACTCTCATGGCGGAAACGCAGCAGGCAATAGCATAATCGTCTCCGTATACGGGACGCATTACATCGTCGTTTTCATACTGGATAGAGTCAGTATCGCAGGAAACCTTGGCTGCAAATCTCTTAAAGCCCTTCGGCAGTCTCTGAGACCAGAGCACGGTAAGATTAGGCTCGGCAGAGGGATTGAGATTATAAAGGGTGTTAAGAATACGGAATGAGTTTTTGGTTACAAGAGTTCTTCCGTCATCACCCATACCACCGATGGATTCTGTAATCCACATGGGGTCGCCTGCAAAGAGGTCATTGTATTCGGGTGTACGGAGGTGTCTTGCCATACGGAGCTTCATTACGAAATCGTCGATAAACTCCTGAATCTGGCATTCTGTATAAACACCGTTCTTAAGGTCTCTTTCAAAGTAAATGTCAAGGAAGGTAGATGTTCTTCCAAGGGACATAGCAGCACCGTTCTGCTCCTTGATAGCACCAAGGTAGCCGAAATAGAGCCACTGTATAGCCTCACGGGAATCCTTCGCAGGCTCGGAAATATCGTATCCGTAGGATTTTGCCATTTCCTTGAGCTCGTTTAAGGATTTAAGCTGCCAATAAAGCTCTTCGATATTACGGATATCATCCTGGGAAACATCCATATCGGCAATAGCGTTCTTATCCTTCATTTTCTCGGCAATAAGACGGTCAACGCCGTAGAGAGCAACACGACGGTAGTCACCTATAATTCTTCCCCTGCCGTAAGCATCGGGAAGACCTGTGATAATACCTGTATGTCTTGCCTTTCTTATATCCTTTGAGTAAACGGAGAATACACCATCGTTGTGTGTTGTTCTGTACTGAAACTCGTTTTCTACCTTATGGGAAAGGTGATAGCCATAAGCCTCACATGCTTTTCTTGTCATGTTAAGACCGCCAAAGGGATTAACAGCACGGCGAAGAGCCTTATCTGTCTGCAATCCCACAATAAGCTCATTATCCTTATCAAGATATCCGGGTGCAAAGGCTGTAAGCCCTGTTACGGTTTCTGTATCTATGGAGTAAACTCCTCCTCTTGATATTTCGGTAGCTAAGCGAGCCTCAAATTTTTCATTAAGTGCTTTAGTTCTCTCTGTGGGACCACAAAGAAAGCTCTCATCACCCTCATAGGGAGTGTAATTAAGCTGGATAAAATCTCTTACATTTATTTCATCCTGCCATTTTCCGGCAACAAAGCCGTTCCACTGTTCAAACATTTTAGATACTCCTTTCTTTTCCGGCGTGTGATTACCTTCCGACTGTGGGACAAAAAAGCAACACTATTCCATAGAGGAAAAGTGTTGCCCAGACGGTCGGCTATGCTTCAACGAACTTCACCGTGTTAATCACAACAAGCAACTCTTGTTTTCCGCCAGAAGTTCTTTATTCATCGTTTATACTAATACTATACCATATTAATCACCGATTGTCAAGAAATTTTTGACCGTGAGTTAAATTTCAATTATTTGCACAAAAAAAACCGTACTTATTGTTTTTTTCTTTGCATTGTGATAAAATGATTAAAATAAGTAAATGAATTCAGGGAGGCAGATATGCTTTACATAGAGAAGGAAAGACAGTTGCCTGTAAACGATGAATATGATGTGATTGTTGTGGGCTCGGGCCCATCTGGTATCGGTGCATCCTTGAGTGCCGGTATGATGGGTGCAAAGGTTCTTTTAATAGAAAGCCAGGGCTCTGTGGGAGGTATTTCCACAAGTGGACTTATGAGCCATTTTACAGGTCATGTACACAGTAATCTGTATCAGGAGCTTCTTCGCCGTTCTGCCCTTCATAACACATTCAAAAGAGGGCTTAAGACAGTTACCATAGATCCCGAAATGCTGAAAATCACTTATTACGAGGTGTTAAAGCTTGCAAGAGTAGACATTCTTCTTTACACATTTGCTTGTGATACTATTGTGGAAAACAATAAGGTAAAGGGAATTATCTGTGAAAGCAAGTCGGGAAGAGTGGCATATTTTGCGAAGGTGATTATTGACTGCACGGGCGATGGCGACATTGCGTATAAGGCAGGGGCAGAGTATTATATGGGCAGAGAAGAGGATGGCAGAATGCAGCCTGCTACTCTTATGTTCAAAATAGGAGGAGTTGATTACGAGAGGGCAATTTTTCCCCCTTCCTTCGAAACAACTGTTGAGGTTCCCGCAGGGGAAATACAGGATCTGGGTAAGAAAAATCTTCCATTTCCTGCAGGTCATGTTCTTCTTTACGGCTCCACATTACCCGGAGTGGTAACTGTAAATATGACCAATGTAACGGGAATCGACGGTACTAAGGCAGAGGATCTGACAAGAGCAGAGCTTGCTTGCAGGTCGCAGATGGAGCCTATTGTGGAGTTCTTACGCAAGTATGCTCCAGGATATGAAAAATGCTATATTATCAGTGCGGCATCCCTTATCGGTATAAGGGAAACAAGGCACTTCAAGGGCGTTAAGACCCTCCATTCACACAGTATAGCAGAGGCAGAGCAGTTTGAGGACTGGGTAGTGCGTGATGCTCACTTTAATTTTGATATTCACAATCTTGATGGCTTCGGTCTTGACCCGAGAGGGTGTCAGCATCATTTCCATCAGATGGACGGATATACAATTCCTTACGGATGTCTTGTGCCGGAAAGGATTGACGGACTTCTGCTCTCGGGCAGAAATATATCCGGTACACACAAGGCTCATTCCAGCTTCCGTGCTATGCCTATCTGTCTTGCCATAGGAGAGGCGTGTGGAATTGCCTCGGCTTTATCGGTAAGAAAGGGAATAGAGCTGAGGGATGTAGACCCCAAGGATATTCAGAAATATTTATGAAGGAGAAAATATATGCCAGGATACGCAGATTATAAAAAGCTTTTTTGCGAGGAATACAAAACCCTTCTGTGGGAGGGCTATGACCCCGAAAAATACATAGTAAACGATGTGGACAGTCCCGATTTCTGTCCCGACCCCAAGACAGCTGATACTTATCCCACAGGGGATGATTTCTGGCGTCGTCCTTATGAAAATCTTTGCAAGGTAATGGATACTCCCATAAGAGAGGGCTATCCATATGTGGAGCCAAACGGCTTTGAGGAGATAATGAAGGAGGCAATAAAATCCCCCGAAATGAAGCCGCTTTCCGACGAGGAGTACAAAAAAAGACTTTACGGTGCCTTTTTTGGAAGATGTGCCTCCGTTATTCTCGGTAAGCCTCTCGAAATGGGACTTACAAAACAATTCATAAGGGAATATCTCGAAAGCGTTAATGAATATCCCTTGAATGATTTTGTTTCGGCAAGAAGCGAGAAGCTCGATTTTACTCTTCGTGAGGACTGTGTATACAGTACAAAGGGAAATGTTAAATTCGCACAGAGTGACGATGATATCAACTACACCCTTCTCGGACTTTTACTTGTTGAAAAGCACGGTCTTGATATCGAGCCCTGGATGATAGGTGATAACTGGGCAAACAATATACCGTTTTATTGGTGCTGGTGTGCCTCCCGTGTTGCATACTACCATCTTGTAAACGGCACAATACCCGTAGAAAAAATCCCTTACACGCTGAATCCGTGGAGAGAGTGCATTGACGGTCAGATAAGAACAGATATCTGGGGATATGTTTTCCCCGCTAAGCATTATGAGGCTTGCAAATACGCCCATCTGGACACCTCATACAGCTTAACCAAAAACGGTATCTACGGTGGAATGTTTGTGGCAGGAGCACTTTCCTGTGCTTTATCGGAGAATCCCACGGTTGATAGAATAATTGATGCAGGTCTTGCCTCCATACCGAAAAAATCAAGACTCTATGAGGCTATAGAAAATGTACGCAATTGGTACAGGGAGACAAAGGATTGGCAGGCTACAGCTGACAGACTCTTAGAAGAGTACAAGGAGATCCCCTGTGAGGGAACAATAAATAATATGGCAGTGGTAGCTCTTGGAATTATAGCAGGCGAGCTTGAATATACAAAGAGCATTACAATAGCTACAATGTGCGGTCTTGATACAGACTGTAACGCAGGTACTGTTGGCTCTATTGTAGGTGCTGCTGTTGGCATTGACGGTATAGAGAAGCGTTGGTATGAGCCCTTGAATGACACAATAAAGAGTGTAGTGGCATCCGTTGGAGAGTGCAAAATCTCCGATATCTGCGAGAGAATTATCAAGGCAAAAGAGAAGGTTAACTAACAAAAAATGCAAAAATCCCCGACACTGTGTCGGGGATTTCGCTATTTTGTTACTACATTTTTTGGATTATTACTTAAAAACGCCTCGATATTTGAAAGGATAGTATCAAAGCATCTTGTTCTTGATTCAAAGGAGCCCCATGCCATATGAGGAGTTAAGCATACATTTTTGTTATCAAGCAGTGAATAGAAGGGATGGTCCTTGCCAAAGGGCTCTTTTGTAAATACATCACAGCCCATTCCACCGATCTTGCCGGAGATTACTGCTTCGCAAATAGCATTCTCATCCCACACGGCACCCCTTGCTACATTAACGATTATTACTCCGTTCTTCATTTTTGATATGGCATTTTTATCTATCATCCCTCTTGTTAAATCTGTAAGGGGACAGTGTATGGAGATTATATCCGATTCCTTTAAGAGAGTATCAAGGTCAACACACTCACAGCCCTCCTCGGGTTTGCGTTTGTTTACTATTACACGGCAGCCGAAGGCATCGGCAATTTTTCCTACAGCCTTACCTATGTTACCGTAGCCGATAATACCCCAGGTTTTGCCGTAAAGCTCGTGATATACAGGTACAAGACAGTTGGCAACACCGTCAGATGTGTATCTGCCGGAGCTGACACACTCGGTGTATTCACTAAGATGTGTAGCAAGGGAGCAGACCATGGATACAGTTACCTGTGCTACACATTGGCTTGAATATGCCGGAGTATTGGTAACTGTAATTCCACGCCCCATGCAGTAATCGATATCTATGTTATCATATCCTGTGGCAGTTTCACAAATCAGCTTAAGTTTTTTTGCATTTTTAAGGACGGATTCGTTCATTTTGATCTTATTTACAATAACGATATCTGCGTCCTTAATTCTTTCGGGTGCCTCCTCACGGGATGTGGTCTCGTATTTTACTACCGTTCCGTATTTTCCAGCCCCCGATAGGTCAAGGTCATAGCCCAGGGTAGCGTAGTCAAGTATAACTATTTTCATTTTTACCTCACATTATTCTTCTGTGAATTTAAGAAGCCTTTTTCGTTCCATGTAGTCCGGCATATAGCTTTCCACAAGTGCCCAGAACGCCTTTGAATGGTTGTGATGCACAATATGGGCAAGCTCGTGTACGACCACATAATCAATAGCTCTTTCATCGTGCTCCATAAGTCGGCATGAAAAATTCAGCCTGTTGGCAGAGGAGCAGCTGCCAAATCTCGTTTTTGCCGAATTTATCGACACATGCTCGGGTATAATTCCCATAACAGCACTGTATTTTTCTACCTTCCTCGGTATTATTTCCTTTGCTATTGCTTTTAGCTTATCTAATTCCTCTTTTGTCGGCTCGGGGTGGCTCTCGTTTATCTTTTTTCGCTTTTCAAGATGAGAAATCAGCCACTCCTCGTGACTTTTTACAAATTCCTCTATTCTTTTTTTACTTGTTTTCATAGGAGCTCTTACTAAAACCTCTGCGGACATTGTAATTTCCAGGGAGAGAGTCCTTCTTTTGGAATATATAACCGTAAATTTCATTTCATCACCGAAAATATTTTATCATATCACGCATTTTTTGTCAATATAACTCTAAATTATCCTATTGCAAATCTCTTAAATGTGTGTTATACTATATTTCGCTATTGATGTACAGGAAAGGAGAGCCCGTATGGAAAAAAAGGCACCGAGAATTATTGCACAAAACAGAAAAGCCTTTCACGACTATTTTATAATCGAAAAGTACGAGGCAGGTATTGTTCTTTTCGGTACAGAGGTCAAGTCCCTGCGTCTTGGACAGGTAAATCTTAAGGACTCTTATTGCAGAGTCTATGACGGAGAGCTGTATCTGATAGGCGTTCATATAAGCCCTTATGAAAAGGGAAATACCTTTAATAAGGATGCATTGAGGGAAAGAAAGCTCCTTATGCATAAAAAGGAAATTATGAAGTTAAACGGCAGTGTTATGCGTGACGGATATTCATTAATTCCGCTATCCCTTTATTTTTCAGGCTCTAAGGTTAAGGTAGAGCTTGGATTGTGTAAGGGTAAAAAGCTTTACGATAAGCGTGAAAGCGATGCTAAAAGGAGTGCACAAAGAACAATTGAGAGAGCAACTAAGGGCTCAGGAGGAGACGAATGATGAGAGAATATGTAGTTGATTTTCTAAAGGATTTTGATTATCCCGAGGAGGCATCTAAGGAGCTTATTGAGGCTTACGATACACTTATCGGAGACGAGTATTGTAAGAATGAGCTTGACAGACTTATAAAGCTTTATGAGGAAAACAAAGACCTCGATTACGGTGTGATTTTTAAGTCTACTCCCGAGATGGAAAAGAAATGCGGAGTACATCATTATAAGAGTGAGCTTCTTGTGTTTATCTGCTATTCAAAGCACTTAAAGGAGCTTTATGTGGCAGAGAGAATTGATGAGAGCATCTGGTTCAACAGCATGCTGGACCTCAAGTACAAGCTTTTTGAGTGTAAGGCTGTTAAAAATATGTGGGGCTCCTTTGTTGCGTGGTGGTTCCCCGGATTTTTCAACCTTACAAGATTTGCTCTCGGCAGATTGCAGTTTGAAACATGCAAGTATGACCAGAAGGATTATACAAAGGACGGTAAGACGGTTAAGACGGGAGATACAGTAATCGGTGTACATATTCCCAGGACCTTGACACCTCTTGATAAGCCCTCATATGATAAGGCATTTGATATGGCAAGAGAGTTCTTTAAGGATAAGCTTGGAGATACGCCAATGGCATTTACATGCTGTAGCTGGCTCCTTTATCCCGATAATCTTGACATTCTTCCCGAAAAGTCAAATGTAAGAAGGTTTATGCTTGAATTTGATATAATAAATCAGTATGATGACAAGCCGGGACAGTATGCCGATATGTGGCGTCTTTTCGATATGGACTACACAGGTAATTTTGATGACTATCCCGAGGATTCCTCGCTTCGCCGTGCATTCAAGGCTCACTTGAAGAACGGTGGAAAGACAGGCGAGGGCTACGGAATATTCTTTGCATAATAAAATCCCCACTCATTGTGGGGAAATATGGGTCCGTAATGGTTTCGACGGGGATTTTGAGATACGATAAGCGTGGCGGGCTGGCTAATCCCGTATAATGGCTAACTTAAATAATAAACGACAACAGAACTGTTGCTATGGCTGCCTAACTAATTGCCCCTACGGGGGGAATTAGTGGCAGTGCTGTGGCTTTTTAGCCACCCGTTCCTCCGAGGAGTACCGTGACCTCGGACTGAGCGTAACCTAACGGTGAACATGAACCGAGATTTCGTCCTTGTATCGGTCATGCATAAAAGGACTATCCGAAAGGAAGCCTGTTGTTCGGCGTCCCGTAGGAGAAAAGCAAAAGAGCAACTACCCACGAAGAAGGTTGTATCAACGGATTTTCGGACAGGGGTTCGACTCCCCTCGGATCCACCAAAAAGGAAAGCACCCGTAAGGGTGTTTTCTTTTTTGTTAAAACAATGCAGGGAGTCGAACCGGGTTGGAACCGTCCTCGACAGCACCCGGTGGGTGAGAAATGGAGAGGTAAGGTGTGGCAGTCGTCGCAGAACACAACTGAGCAAAGCGAGGACAGTGCGATGCGAGAACGACAACAGGAAGTGCAACCCTGACCGAGTCCTCAGACGAGAGGAGACTCCCCTCGGATCCACCAAAAAGGAAAGCACCCGTAAGGGTGTTTTCTTTTTTGTTAAAACAATGCAGGGAGTCGAACCGGGTTGGAACCGTCCTCGACAGCACCCGGTGGGTGAGAAATGGAGAGGTA
>JAFTJE010000019.1 GCA_017456545.1 Clostridia bacterium
GAATTCCTCGTTCCCGCAATAGACTAAAATCATTTTGTGCACGGAAGAAAGCATTTCGTGCACAAATTTTGTTTTTACACTTCTGAAATGTTAAATTAAGAGCAAAGGAGGGATAAAAATGAAGAAAACAAAAAAGGAAAAGCCGTACAGATCAACGGCAAATAATTTTATATGGTCATCGAAATTACAGCTTAAATATGCGCCACTCGGATTTGTTATCCGTATTTTCGGAATACCGGTAGGAGTTGCCCTTAGCTATTGCAGTATTTACCTGCCTGCTTTGATAGTAAAGCAAGCAGTAAGCGGAAACACCTTTGCGGATGTAGCATTAGCCATAGGAAGCTTTTTTATAATCCAAATGCTTCTTTCTCAGCTTAAAGAAGGCTTTATGGTTCGCTATATAGGAGCTATGGATGCAAGATTCAATTATGCGGTGCAGTATCTTATAAATGAAAGATCGCTAACAAGACCCTATGAAGAGTACGAAAAGAAAGAAATAAGAGATTTAAGGCACAGAGCAATGAGCGCTACTCAATATAATACGGGAGTCGGAGACTTTTCTGAAAGAGCCTGTTATATGGTTGAGTATGTTTTGTCTTATGTGCTTTTTGGCGGAATTATTGCATCATTCAGCCCTTGGATGTTGCCTTTAATCATGCTCGAACCAATTTTAAGCTTGATTTGCACAAGAGCCTATCAAAGGTGGTGCCATAAGCATAGAGAATATGAATCAAATCTTTCAAGTAAGCTCGGCTACGCAGAGGAGCTGCCCGATGATTTTACCGCAGGCAAGGATATCCGTGTTTACGGTATGTCAGGATGGCTTCAAAATACTTATCACGGTTTGGTAAATGAAATAAATGCTTGGGAGCGAAAGAAGGCATCACGCAGCTTTGTGTCGGGATTTACTTCACTTGTAGTAATACTGCTTCGTGACAGCCTTGCTTACGCGTTTCTTATCGGTATGGCGATAAATAAGCAAATAAGTGTTGATGAGTTTGTTTTGTATTTTGCGGCAATTTCTCAGTGCGCTTCGTTTTTTGGCGCAATACTTAACACCTGGGGAGGGTTGCACGCTTCAAGCCTTCGTGTTTGCGATATTCGTAAATTTATAGAGGATGATGTATCTGTATCATACGGAAACGAAAAAGCCGATGCTCATTTAATGAGAGTGCCGGAAATTGAATTTGTGAATGTATCCTATCGCTACGACGGATCGGATACGGATGTTTTGAAAAATATAAATCTTAAGATTAAAGCAGGAGAATCCTTAGCTCTTGTAGGCCTTAACGGCGCAGGAAAAACTACGCTTGTTAAGCTGTTATGCGGTCTTTACCGTCCCACAGGAGGACAAATACTTATAAATGGAACACCCTCGGATAGCTTTGCACTAAAGGAATATTACCGCTTGTTTTCCCCCGTTTTTCAAGATTCAAAAACCGCCTTTTTCACCATAGCAGAAACCGTATCTGGAGACCTTGACGGAAACTATGACGTATCTCGTGTAGAAAATTGTCTTAAGCGTGTTGGGCTTGGAAACAAACTTGATACTCTGCCAAAGGGAATAAATACAGTTCTTGATAAGCAGGTTGACTCGGAGGGAACTAATCTTTCCGGAGGCGAAATGCAAAAGCTTATGATGGCGCGCGCCCTTTATAAGAATGCGCCTGTTCTTATTCTTGACGAGCCGACAGCGGCTCTTGACCCTATAGCGGAAAGCAAAATTTATGAGGAATACCAAAATATGACAAAGGGAAAAACCTCTTTGTTTATTTCTCACCGTTTGGCATCCACACGATTCTGTGATAAGGTTGTGTATATGGAGGACGGACAAATTACAGAAATCGGTACTCACGAAGAACTTTTAGCTTTAGGTAAGGAATACAGCCGTCTTTACGAAATGCAAAGCTGTTGGTATCGTGATGATTACGGAAGGGAGAATAATATATGACCTTTAAAGAGCATATCAAAACAGAGCGTCGCGCGTTGAAGGAGCTATGGCGCGAGCACAGAACATATGTAGTATATATGTCTCTGTTTTTCGTATTTCAAGCAGCATATCCGTATATCCCAACCTACTTTTCTGCTGAAATCATAAACAATCTTTATGACGGAGCGCCTCTTTCAACAATAATTACAAACGTAATTTTAGCTGTTGGACTTACATTTATATGTCACGGTATAGTACGCTTTGCTCAACCAAGACTGTCTATTGCACATTCAAACACGTTCAAAAAAGAGGATTGGCTATTTTCCAAAAAAGCAATGGAAATGGAATATGGTTCAATCGAAGATGCTGACGTTGCTTTACTTCGTAGCCGAGTACGGCAGGAATCAAGATCGGGCTTTAATCTCTGGAATCTTTTGAAAACTGTTCGTAACAATGTAAGTAATATAACAAAGATAATTTGCTCCCTTGCATTAAGTATTAGCTTTTTTATTTCTTCCGGAGTTCCGCTTTTCGGAAAGCTGGGACTTGTGGGACTGTTGGTTGTAAGCATAGCAGTAGATGTTTTTTGTACCGCTAAGAGTCAAGCGATAACAAACAGATTTTGGGATGAAAGCAGTACTCTTAATATGATGTGCGACAAATATGAGGAACTTGTTAGTGAGTACAGCTACAGTAAGGATACAAGACTATACTCTATGGAGGGTGGAATTCTTTCAAGAATCAAGGAAATTGACGATATTGAAAATAAAAAGGGACTTAAAAACTCTTTTAGGTGGATGATTGCTAATTTTCCGAGAGTTATTGTCGCTGATATTCTTAAATTTTGCGCGTACCTACTTCTTATCTGGTGTTCAATTCAGGGCGCTATGTCCGTTGGTGATATTACAAAATATGTTGTATGTATTGTAGGTCTTATAGGTGCGGTTTCTCAAATTGTAAGAAATGTTCAGTTGGACTTTTTAAACCACGCTTATCTCGAACGCTATTTCTCATACTTCGATATTCCAAACAATATGTACCAGGGGTCTCTTACCGTTGAAAAGAGAATGGATAACGAGTATTACGTGGAGTTCCGCAATGTATCATTCAAATATCCAAATACAGACACGTATGCCCTCAAAAATGTAAATGTTAAGTTCAAAATCGGTGAAAAGCTGGCGGTTGTAGGTATGAACGGAAGCGGCAAAACCACCTTTATTAAGCTGCTTTGCCGTCTGTACGATCCCACCGAGGGAGAAATACTTCTAAACGGTGTCAACATTAAAAAATACGATTACGACGAATATATGCAGATATTCTCAGTAGTTTTTCAGGACTTTAAGCTTTTTGCCTTCACCCTCGGTCAGAATGTGGCTTGTGCGCCCACTTATGATGCAAAAAGGGTGGAGGAGTGTCTGAAAAACGCAGGCTTTGAGGATAGATATATGTCCTTACCCGATGGCGCGGAAACATACCTCTATAAGCATTTTGATAAATCGGGTATCGAAATTTCGGGTGGCGAGGCACAAAAGATAGCCCTTGCAAGAGCATTATACAAGGACTCTCCCTTTATAATTCTTGATGAGCCAACCTCAGCTCTTGATCCCGTGTCTGAATACGAAATTTACAGTAGCTTTAACACCATAACGGGAGATAAGACTGCAATTTACATCAGCCACCGTCTTGCCTCCTGCCGCTTCTGTGACAATATCGTAGTTTTCGATAACGGCAGCATCATTCAGCACGGCAGCCACGAAAATCTCCTATCCGACCAAAACGGAAAATACCACGAGCTTTGGAACGCGCAGGCTCAATACTACATCAAATAAACTAAGCGAGTGCTTCGGTACTCGCTTTTCTCTTGGTAGTTGAATCGCTTAATCTGACAAGTTATTGCTTATTTCCTTTTTTTGATGTATAATCAAGATGTAAGCTTACAAAACAATTTTGGAGGATATTATGAATATTGGTAACAAAATAAGAGAGCTTAGAAAAAAGAAAGGTCTTACACAAGAGCAGCTTGCTTCAAGTATAAATATTTCATTTCAGGCAATAAGTAAATGGGAAAACAATATTGCCTTGCCCGATATTACAATGATGCCTATATTGGCGACCTTCTTTGGAATCTCTATGGATGAACTGTTTGATTTCAATTTGAAAGAAGCGGAAGAGGATATTGAAAAAATAGTTGATAAGGCATATAAATACAGAGAAACCGATTATAAAAAAGGCAGACAGATTCTTGAAGAAGGCTTAAAGAAATACCCAAACAATGAAATTTTGTTAAACAATTTACTGTATGTGTTGAATTGCAGAGAAAATCCCGATGAAACTATAAAGGTAGCAAGCTATTTAACCGAACATACAAAGGAAACGGACATAAAATACGATGCGTTAAGATTCCTATCCTATGCCTTAAAGGAAAAGGGAGATATTGAGGGGGCAAGAAAGGCTCTTGAACAAATTCCCGAGATATATTTTACAAAGCTTAGCGAGCTTGCATTTCTCCTTTCGGGCAAAGAAAAGTTTGAGGTAGCAGATAAGCAAAAATGGATTTCCTTTGAAAATTTAATTCAGATGATGTGGAAAATCGCAGAATGTTATGAGGCTGACGGCGAAACCGAAAAAGCAATCAAGGAATCAGAAACAGCTCTTAAAATGATTGAGCTTTTAGGAAATATAGAATGCTTTAATAACTATGTAGAGTTTTTTAATAAACAGATTCAAAGAATGAAACATAAATAAAACTATTATAGAAGCGAGTGCAAAATGGCACTCGCTTCTTTTTCATAGTTATATTCTTCTATAATTTAATATCATTGCCTTCTTTAATATCTTATCAATATACTCATACTTTCCTGCCGTATAGTTTCCTCGATTATCTGCAAATTCCAATGCCAGTTTTTTTTGCCATAACAAACTGGGCATCTTACCAGAAACTACATTTGAAATGTGGTAGGGGAATATGGTATAATATTAATGTTCTATTTGTAAATAGAAGTTAATCGGTAAGGAGGTAAACAGATGAAAAAACTGATTACATTCGTATTAAGTATTTTTATGATTATTATTTCACTTGTATTTACTGTTTCTGCAGCTACATCCCATACGGTTATAAAGGGTGATACAATGTGGAAAATAGCTGTGAAATATGAAATAGGCCTTAGTGAAATTAAGAAGGCTAACCCTCAAATCCCCAATCCTGATTTGATTTATCCAGGACAGATTTTGAATATCCCAACATTAAATTCAACTGTTTTAAGCTATGAAATGGAGGTTATACACCTCGTAAATGATATAAGAGCAGAAAAAGGACTTAAAGAGCTTACATATAATTGGGAGATAAGTCGTGTTGCCCGTTATAAATCGCAGGATATGAAAGATAACAAATATTTTTCTCATACAAGCCCTGTTTACGGTTCACCATTCCAGATGATGAAAAGCTTTGGCATCACATATAAAACAGCAGGCGAAAATATCGCACGAGGTCAGAGAACTCCCAAGGAGGTAGTTGACGCATGGATGAACTCATCCGGACACCGTGCCAATATACTTAATTCTTCATTTACTCAAATTGGAGTGGGCTATGTTGCAGACGGAAATTATTGGACACAAATGTTCGTAGGAAAGTAAAAATACTTTAGAAATATGCACCCTGAGGTTAAATACCCTTTGGGTGCATATCTATTTATATTCATTTTATATATATCATTAAAAACCCTTGACATTGACCTTGGGGTATGGTTTATAATATGTATAAGGAATATATTGGGAGGTGTTTTTTTGAAGATAAATGATGTTGAAAAAATAACAGGCCTTACAGGTAAGGCAATTCGTTTATATGAAAGCAAAGGACTTATAAGTATATCAAGAGATACAAACGGATACCGTAATTATTCCGATAATGATATTGAAGTATTGAAGACCATAAAGCTATTGAGAAGTGTAGGTTCCTCTATTGCTGATATAAAGCTCTATTTATGCGATGTTATCAGTATTGAAGAGCTTGTTGATAAACGAAAATCACAAATATTAAAGGAAAGTGGAAAAAATACAGAAAAATACCGTATATGTGAGAGTATTGTAAACAACAGTGCTATTAAAGTGTCCGATAATGTAGAATTTACTGAGAAAGAGGAAATAAAAGTACATAAAAACGGGGCTCTTTCTGTCGGAATTGATATAGGTACAACAACTGTGAGTGCAGTTATTTACGATATTGATAATAAGGAACAGCTGGAGGCGTATTCTATTCCACATAGCTCATACATTTTCTCGGATATCAAATACGAACAAAATACCACAGTCATTATTGATAAAGCAGAAAAGCTCCTTTACCATATTCTTGATTCCTATAAAAATATAATCAGCATAGGAATAACAGGGCAGATGCACGGTATCGTTTATGTTAACGAAAACGGAGAAGCAGTATCAAATCTTATAAATTGGCAGGATAAGCGTGCAGACAGGCTCTTGGAAAGTGGAAAAAGCACATGTGAGGAGATTTTCCATATGACCGGTGAGAGTATTTCCACAGGCTACGGAATAGCTACTCATTACTATAATATGAAAATGGGTGAGGTTCCATATGATGCTGTGGGAATATGCACCGTAATGGATCTGTTTGCTATGAAAATATGTGGGACAAAAAAAGCCTTGACCCATTCATCGGTAGCATCAAGCCTTGGAATTTTTGATATTGAAAAATGTGAATTCAAGAGGGATAAGCTCTCTTGTGTGGGGATAGATGCAGAATTTTTGCCTTCGGTAACAGGGGAAAGCATTGTAATAGGGGAATGCAGAAAAATACCCGTTTCGGTACCTATCGGGGATAATCAGGCGAGCTTTTTAGGGTCTGTATGTAACAACGAAGAAAGCATACTTGTAAATATAGGAACAGGGTCACAGGTATCTGCCGTTTCTGATTACCGTAAGGTAAACGGAGATGTTGAAATAAGACCTTTAATAGAAG
This sequence comes from Clostridia bacterium, assembly GCA_017456545.1. GTDB lineage: Bacteria > Bacillota > Clostridia > Oscillospirales > CAG-272 > RGIG2000. The sequence continues at coordinate 6,903 of JAFTJE010000019.1, forward strand.
GAAAATACCTTATTTGTGGGTCTGCACTCTGTGGAGGATATGCTTATTCAATGCTTGAGGAATTCTTCAGGAGCTATGCATTAAGCATGGGGATGCAGGATGTATCCCAGTATAATACCATCAATCGTATTGCGTCTGAATCCTATGAAAAAGGGGAGGAAGGTCTTTTGGTTGATGTTTCGTTTTTGGGGAAAAGAAGTGACCCCGGTGCAAGAGGATTTATTAAGAATATAGACCGACAGAGCTTTACCCCAGCTGCCCTTATTATCGGAGTGCTTAAAGGGATGTGTAATGAGCTATATGACCTATATGGGGCATTTAATGACAGGAAAACAAGCATAGTAGCATCAGGAGGTGCTGTCAAAAAGAATGAGGTGCTTAAAAAGCTGATAGCAGAACGCTTCGGTATGAGGGTAGATATAAATTCCGTGGGGGAGGAGGCTGCAACAGGAGTAGCCCTTTTCTCAGCACTTGCTACGGGAAAAATAAAGTACAATAACGGCTTTTCGGAATATATAAGCTATACAGAAAGAGGATTGAATAATGAATAGAACAAAGATATCATTTGAAATAAATAATCTTCCACTTTACTCTGTTTCATATAAAAACGGAAGAAAAGGTCTTGAAATACAAGCCTTTGACGGTATTCTTACAGTATCGGTACAGTATGATTATGACAGACGCCCCCTTGATTTAAGCACTGAAATATTTGAAGGAGACAGGGTTGAGGTTGTATTTTTAGAGCATAGAATAGAACTATACATAAATGGAGAAATAAGGGACGAGGAATGGCCCGATGGAAAAAGACTTTTCGAGTCAGATGATATATTTACACCCGATATGGGTGTTACGACAGAGGAATGTGAATATATTGAAGCCGAGCTCCCAAGCGTTGCTTCAAGCTTTGAAAATGCAGAGGGCTGGTATCCCGGTAACGGAGTATTTGTAGGTGACTGTATGCCTTATGTAAGGGATGGGGAATACCATGTTTTATACCTTAAGGACCGTCACCACCACAGGAGTAAATGGGGATTGGGTGCCCATCAATGGGAGCATATTTCAACAAAGGATTTTAAGACCTGGCTTGTTCATCCTATGGCTGTCCCCATTACAGAGCCTTGGGAGGGCTCAATATGCACGGGCTCATGGATTAGAAACGGCAAGATAGAATATTTATACTATACAGTAAGACGGGGCAAGGGACTGTCTGCTATAATATCACGCAGTATTTCAAGGGATGGCTATCATTTTGTCAAGGATAAGAGCTTTGGCTTTGAGGTGTCGGAAAAGTATCACCGTTCCAGTGCGAGAGATCCTAAGGTTATAATGGGAGAGGATGGATTGTTTCATATGTTCCTGACCACCAGTCTGGTTAAAGAAAATAAAGGCTGTCTTGCCCATTATGTATCATCGGATATGGAAAAGTGGGATGAGGCTCAGGAGCCTATATACACTGTACCGAATTCCGAACAGCCGGAGTGTCCCGATTACTTTAAGTACAACGGTATGTATTATCTTGTTTTCAGTATTCGTGGAAGAGCTCGATATATGGTATCTGATAAGCCCTTTGAGGGATTTGAAACAATAGATGATACCCTAATACCCTGTGCAGGTGTGCCAAAATGTGCAGAATGGAACGGTAGGCTGATATTTACAGGCTTTAAGGTTATAAACGGATATGCCGGCTCTATGACCTTTAAGGGTGCGACAGCAGAGAAAAACGGAAGGCTAATATTTGAAGATTTATAATAGTGTTCATTATTGAAAACAAGACATAGATATGGTATAATTATAAAGTATGGATGAAATATACTTTAGATGTTATAAAAGGAGAAGTCAAATGTTTATAGAAAACTGGAAAATGAACTATAAAGAGCATTACGGTCTTGAATGTAAGGCTCCTTGTTCTATGTATAGCGTATTGCTTCAGCACGGGCTGATAGAGGACCCATTCTACGGCATTAACGAGCTTGAATATACTAAGCTTTCTGATTATGATTGTATCTTTGAGTCAGAGTTTTACATTGATGAAAATACAATACATCAAAATTACATAGAGCTTGTATTTTTAGGACTTGACACACTGTGTAAGATCTATATAAACGGCAAAGCCCTTGCTGAGACAAAAAATATGCACAGACAGTACATTTTCGATGTCAAAGAGTATGTTTGTGTCGGTAAAAATACCATACGGCTTGATTTTTCATCACCAACAGAGTATTTTAAGGAGATGAATAACAAGCATTTTGTACAGACTAATGCAGATACTATTCCGGGTGCTGCACATCTTCGTAAGGCATTTTATATGTCGGGCTGGGATTGGGGCCCCATGCTTCCGGATATGGGAATATTCCGTTCCGTTTATATCGATTCCTATAGTGGAGACAAAATAGAAAATATTTTTGTCCGTCAGCATCATAATGACGGCAAGGTTACACTTGATATATCTGTGGAGACAAGACATAATACAGACTGTGATATTTCCGTTACGGTGGACGGCAAGGAAATATTGCTTGATAAAAACAAAAGAGGACAGGTTATAATTGATAACCCAAGGCTCTGGTGGGCACGGGGCTACGGAGAGCAAAGCTTATATGAAATTACAGCAAAAATTATAGAAAACGGCGAGGGAGTGGATGAAAAAACTCAAAAAATCGGTCTCCGTACCCTTACCGTAAGCACAGCAAAGGACGAAAACGGCAGTGAATTTTGCTTTGTATTAAACGGTATTAAAATATTCGCTATGGGTGCTAATTATATTCCACAGGATAATATTTTATCACGCATAAATCCTCAGCGTACAGAGGAACTTATTAAAATGGCTCTTGACGCAAATTTTAACTGTCTCCGTGTATGGGGTGGAGGATATTACCCCGAGGATGAATTTTTCGACCTTTGTGATAAATACGGTCTTATGGTATGGCAGGACAGTATGATAGCCTGCTGTAATGTATGGCTAAACGAGGAAATGACAGAGGAATATAAGGAGGAGATGATCTATAACCTTAAGAGGTTAAGACATCATCCGTCTCTCGGAATCTGGTGTGGAAACAATGAAATGGAAGAGGCCGTTATGTATTGGGACGGCTTTGGAGGAAATAATGCCCTTGTAAGAGAGGATTATATTAATCTATATGAGAGGATTTTCCCCGAGCTTGTAAGAAAGTACGCCCCTGAGACCTTCTACTGGCAGGCAAGCCCTTCATCGGGTGGAGGCTTTGATGACCCCAGATGCGATAGCAGAGGAGACACCCACTTCTGGGAGGTTTGGCACGGAAATAAGCCCTTTACTGAGTATAGAAAGCGTAAATTCCGTTTCTGCTCCGAATACGGATTTGAGAGCTATCCATCAATGAAAACAATTAAATCCTTCTGTGAAGAGAAGGATATGAACTGCTTTTCAAGGGTTATGGAAAATCATCAGAAGTGTAAATCCGGTAATATGAAGATACTAATGTATCTTGCAGATAACTATTTGTATCCAAACTCCTTTGAGACCCTTGTTTATGCGTCTCAACTTCTGCAGGCTGATGCAATTAAATACGGTGTAGAGCATTTCAGAAGATGCAGAGGCTATACAATGGGCTCTGTTTATTGGCAGTTTAACGATTGCTGGCCTGTGGCATCCTGGTCAAGTGTTGACAGCTATGGCAGATATAAGGCTCTCCACTATGCTGCAAAGAAATTCTATTCTCCTGTTGCCATGGGACTTTTCCTTGAAAATGATACCTTGACGGTTAATATTGCTAACGAGACGATGAAGGACTTTAACGGTAGCGTTAAAGTATATTTTAGCGACACATCCTTCAACATTTCCAAAAAGTTCTGCAAAGAAATATCTGTTTCCAAGCTTTCATCCAAGGATGTTTTAACGGTTGATGCAGAGTACTCTGATAAGTACGGTGAATACATATATGCAGACCTATATGATGAGAAGGGTGAGCTCATAATGCGACAGACAGAGCTTTTTGTACCTCCTAAATTCTTTGAATGGAAAAAGCCAACATTTACTGTTGATATACAGGACTGCGATAACGGTGTTACAATCGATATTGCCTCTGATGTGTTTGCAAAGGGAGTGTATATTGACTTTGATGCCTGTGACCCTGTTATGTCTGATAATTTTATAAACCTTACAAATAAAGAAAAGGTCAGAATCTATGCAAAAACTGAGAAAAATTCCAAAGAGCTGTATGACTCTCTTAGGATTATCTCTGTATATGACATAGGAAGATAAGATAAAAAAGCAGACACCCAGTCTGCTTTTTTACTTAATTTTAGAATTTTATTGAAAAAAGACCTGTATTGTGATATACTAAAATAAATTTGAAGCATTAAGGAGAATAAGCTATGCAAATGACTTTTCGTTGGTACGGCGAGGGTAATGACAAAATCAGCCTTTCCGACATAAAGCAAATACCAGGTGTTGACGGTATAGTATGGGCTTTACACCATAAAATGCCCGGGGAAATATGGTATGAGGACGAGATTGCCGAGGTAAAGCGTCAATGCGATGCATATGGATTTAATATTGATGTTGTGGAATCGGTTAATGTGCATGATGATATAAAAATCGGACTTCCCACAAGGGATATGTATATCGAAAATTATAAGACTACTATACGGAATTTGTCGAAATTCGGAGTAAAGGTAATTTGCTATAACTTTATGCCTATTTTCGACTGGACAAGAAGCGATCTTTTCCACCCTGTGGGAGACGGCTCTACAGCATTGTTCTATCAAAAGGATATGATACAGGATGACTATAACGCTATGGCTAAGTATATCCTTGACTTTACCGAAAAGTACAATATGTCCTTTCCGGGGTGGGAGCCTGAGAGAATGGCTAAGCTTGATGAGCTTTTCAAGGCTTATGAGGGTGTTACCAAGGAGAAGCTTTGGGAGAATCTTAAATACTTCCTTGAAGCAATAATGCCCACCTGTCGTGAGTGTGATATAAAGATGGCTATACATATGGATGACCCTCCGTGGGATATTTTCGGATTGCCAAGACTCCTCGTGGATGAAAAGAGCATCGGCAGATTTCTTTCTATGGTTGACGATGAGTATAACTGTCTCACCCTCTGCTCGGGAAGTCTTAATGCCAATCCGGAAAATAATGTGGCATCCATAGTCCGTAAGTATTGTGACAGGATAGCCTTTGCCCATATAAGAAATGTAAAGCATTTTGAAAACGGAGATTTCTCTGAGGCAAGCCATAGGGATTGCGACGGAGATACGGGAATTATAGATATTTTAAGGGCGTATCATGACGGAGGCTTTAAGGGTTATATCCGTCCCGACCATGGCAGACACCTGTGGGGTGAGGGTGCGGGAACAGTACGCCCCGGCTACGGTCTTTACGACAGAGCTTTGGGAATTATGTATATGCTGGGAGTATGGGATACTCTCGAAAAGGAGTGTAGAAAATGATAAATCTTCCATTAAATATTGATTATACAGATAAGGTTGTTGTAGTAACAGGTGCAGGTGGACTTATCTGTGGAGCTATGGCAAGGGCATTTGCACAGAGTGGTGCTAAGGTTGCTGCCCTTGACTTAAATGAGGAGGCGGTAAAGAAGCTTGCTGATGAGCTTAAGGCAGAGGGCTTTATATGTGAGGGCTATAAGGCTAATGTTCTTGATCCGGATGCACTTAAGGAGGTGCACAAGGCAGTACTTTCTGACCTCGGAGAGTGTGATATTCTTGTAAACGGAGCCGGAGGCAACAATCCAAGGGCGACTACAGATAACGAATATCAGCACGAGGCAAAGGATGGAGGCAAATCCTTCTTTGACCTTGAAGCAGACGGAGTCGATTTTGTATTCAAGCTTAATTTTCAGGGCACCTTGCTTCCCACACAGGTGTTTGCTAAGGATATGGTAGGCAAAAAAGCAGGATGTATCCTTAATATATCTTCAATGAATGCCTACACACCTTTAACAAAGATACCTGCATATTCGGCAGCAAAGGCAGGAATATCCAACTTTACACAATGGCTTGCAACTCATTTTGCAGGTACCGGTATTCGCTGTAATGCCATTGCCCCCGGTTTTTTGGTTTCTGCCCAGAACTACAGACTTCTTTTTAATGAAGACGGTACTCCCACTGCAAGAAGTGCAAAAATACTCAAGGGCACACCAATGGATCGCTATGTGGACGCCTCCGAGCTTCTCGGTGCAACGCTTTTCCTCTGTGATAACCGTTCTGCCTCTGCAATTACAGGAGTAGTGCTCCCCATAGACTGTGGTTTTTCCGCATATTCAGGAGTTTAATATTCCAAGAAGGTTGTTTGAAAGTACTCAAACAACCTTTTTTGAAATACAAAAATTTTTCAAATTACGCCAACCTTTTGGATTTTTAATTCACTATATAGTCAAACAGCGCTGGAGAAAGAAAATGGAAAAACAAAAAGCCGATAAAATAATAACCGAATATCTCAAAAAAATATACGGATTTGCTATGAAAAAAAGCTTTTCGTATCACGAGGCAGAGGATCTGTGCTCCGATATTATTGACGAGGTATATTCATCCTTATTAAAATCCGAGAACATAGAAAATATAGAGGGATATATCTGGAGAATAAGTGAGCATACCTATGCAAAATATGTAGCAAGGAAGAAAAAGCAAATGGGTGTATCTCTTGATAATATTATTCTTCCACACTATGATGAATATTTTTTTGAGAATAGTAATGAAGAAACAGATCTTCTCCGCAGAGAAATTGCGTTTCTTTCATCGGTGAGACGGCGTATAATTTTCCTTTTCTATTATGAAAACAAGACCATTTCGGAAATTTCCCGGGAAATTAACATTCCCGAGGGAACGGTGAAATGGCATCTTAACAAAGCAAAAATTGACCTGAAGGAAGGATTAAAAATGGAAAGAAAAATCGGTAATCTCGGATTAAATCCCATAGTAGCATTGGATATGGGTCACAGTGGATGCCCGGGCAACAATGGTGGACCTGAGGCATATATAGGCAATAAGGTAAATTTGAATATTGTTTACAGTGTATATCATACACCCAGAACAAAGGAGGAAATTGCCGAGGAGCTTGGTGTAACTCCTGTATTTATCGAGGATAGCATTAAGGTACTTGAGGAAAACGGCTTTCTTGTTAAAAAAGACGGTAAATATACTACATATGTAAAGTTCAGTAAGACAAAGTATTCAAGGGAAATGAGTGAAAAAAAGAGTAAAATACAGTTTGAGATAGCAGAGCTTATTGCAAGGGAATATGCTCCTCTTGTAATAGATGCAATTAAGGATGTAGAGGATGTGTATATTCCAAGCGGTAACCGCCAGCTTCTTTACGCAACGGCAATTTTCCACGGAATAGCTGAAAAATGCGGAATCAGTATTAAAAAGGATTATTCAAAATACGATATAAAAACTACGGATGGCGGAGATTATATTGCTTATGTAGACCTTAAGCAGGAGTGTGAGGACCCTGATTATGTATCTACTCTCACTTTGCCGAGCTATTGGGCATGCGGCAGTATGACAAGAGGCTCGGATAAGTATCCCGTTTACAGCTGGTCCATAGACTCAAGATATTCATCCCGTCAGGGTGGATGGCAGAATAACTATACCTCTGATTACGAATATCTTTACGAGGCTATAACAGGACTTATTGTCGAAAATTCTGCCACAGCCGATAAGTTTAACCGTTTAAGAGAAAGAAAGCTTCTTGCCGAGGACGGAAGCGTCAATATTATGATGGTAAAGGGAAAGGCTGATGACTTTTTTGATAAAATCCCATATCTTAGTGAGGACTTAAAGGAAAAGTATGCAAATCTTGCTCTTGAATTTGCGATGATGGAGGCAAAATATTATCCTCCTCAGATGCAGGACCTGATTGTAGGCTGGGAGGTAGGAAGCTTTATAGGTACCAAGGTGGCACTTATGGTAATGGATATTCTTTACGGTAACGGAACCTTTGCCCATTTGACAGAAAAAGAGAAGGTAACAGCCAACCTTATTATGTTTACAGATAAATTACCAAATGAAATTAAATAAGGGAGAACTAAAATGGAGGATAAAATCAAGGATCTTGAAAAAAGAATAGAGGAGCTCGAAAACATAATCAAAAATATTTCCTTCGGTGACGGTATGTCTGTTACGATTTCAAATTCCTCTTTAGGAAACATCTCGGTGGGAGACGCCGCAAATATAGATATTACAGGCTGTTCGACAGGAATAGTAGTTGCGGAGGATGGTGCGGAGCTGTCTATATCGGGGTGTGCTACCGGTCCAATAATGAATGTAAACAGAGAAATCTGATTTAATAATTTAAGAGAGGCTTCTTGATAAAGGAAGCCTCTTTTTATTGACTTTAAGGATATAATATGCTACAATATAATCGAGGTGATTAAATGTCGAAAAATGTATTGGAAAAGGATAAGATAAACAGGGACCTTAATATGCTTATAATAAAGGCTATTCCCAAAATCTTATTAAACGGCATAATATGTGCTATTACAACCTCCGTATATGTTACGCTTATAAAAAATCTGATAAAGCTTCTTAATCCTGATGAAAATAACGCTAAAATAATCGCTATATCGGTACTGCTGGGTATTGTATTTGTTTTATTTCCTTTATATAGATTTGTCTACGGTACTTATCTGGCTATCAGTCTTAAGGTTAAAATTTTTAAGCAGGGATACAAAATATCAGAGGATGAGCTTGCACAAAGACACGGTAACGAGTCCGTTGGAATTAAGGCTTCGCTTACTCTTGCACCGAGTATAAAGAGCTATCATTGGGTTCGCAATGCTACCTATCTGAAATCCCACGGCAGATATCTGATAACCAACTCTGAGGATGACGGATATCTTGGATATGCTTCGGGCGAAAGCAAGGTTTATGCAGTGCTTGTCAAGGGGATTAAGGAGCCTATGCTTGTATACACTCAGATGATGTATGTATACCGAGAAGAAGCAGAGGAATAAAAAAGAGAGTCAGCTCTCTTTTTTTGTTGAATTCAGAATATTATTATGATAAAATAATACTATAAAAGCAAGTGGAGGAGGTATATATGAAGAAATATAAAAACTACATCATAAATTTATTGCTTCCCGCATTTGTTTTTGGCTCTGTTACCGGTATAATTACCGCCTTGCTTGTATCACTGTATAAATTATGTGCGAAATTTGTCATTGACTGGTCGGAAAAGGGGTACCACCTTTTAGGTGAAAGGCTTTATTTCATACCCATAGTGCTTATAGCATTTTTGGGGATTGCATTGCTGTTTTCTTATATTTATAAAAAAATTCCCAATCTTAAGGGAGGAGGAATCCCCACATCAATCGGTATACTGAGAGGAATTATTACCTTTAAGTGGCTACGCAATCTTGTGGGCATATTCCTTATGTCCCTTTCATCCTTTATGATAGGTGTTCCTCTCGGTAATGAGGGACCGTCTGTGCAGATGGGTACAGCTATTGGCAGAGGAACAGTTTATACCTTTGCTAAAAATCATAAGGCGTGGGACAGATATTCAATGACAGGAGGAGCCTGTGCAGGCTTTTCCGTAGCCACAGGTGCACCCATTTCAGGAATTTTGTTTGCCATAGAGGAGGCACACCAGCGTATATCTCCAACAATACTCATTGTGTCATCAGTGTCCGTAATGTTTGCAAATATTGCCTCGGAAATAATCTCTCCGCTTCTTGGGGTCAGTGTGTCTCTGTTTCCCGAGCTTACACTTGTCAAGCTGAGCTTAAGTAACATATGGATTCCTTTTCTTGTGGGTGTTACAGTCGGACTTTTTGCAGTATTATTTCTGTATTACTATAAAGTAATAAGCTGGTTCTTTAATATAAAGCTGAAAAAATTACATCACTCCTATAAAATTTTTACAGTTTTGACCGTAACTCTTTTATTGGGTCTTGTATCCTTTGACTTTGTTTCAACAGGTCACGAGCTGATTTTGGACCTGTTTGACGGTAAGGTGGAAATATATATGCTATTTTTAGCTCTTATCGTGCGTTCAACTCTTACGCTTAGTGCAAATACAAATAAAGTAACGGGTGGTATGTTTATACCGATGCTGACCCTCGGTGCAGTATTATCATCCCTTTTGGGTGAGATAATAGAGCATCTCTTCGGGCTTGAGCATCAGTATTATATAATAATTCTTGTCATGGGTATAGTTGCATGTATTTCATCAATGATGAAAATGCCACTTACTGCAATATTATTTGCCATTGAGGCTCTCGGCTGTTATGAAAATATATTGTATGTAGTAGTTGTTTCTGCTGTTTCCTTTATGATAACGGAAATCTTCGGTGCTAAGTCCATAAACGATACTGTCGTTGAGGACAGAGTAGAGGAGCTTAATGAGGGAAAGAATGCAAGAGTTATAGACACCTATGTCAGAGTAAGGGAAAATGCCTTTGCAGTAGGTAAACAGATTCGTGATATTTTCTGGCCGGCAAACCTCTTTGTTCTGTCGGTTAAGCATGACGAAAGGAGAAAGGCAGAGGTTGACGAGCATGGAGGAAAGGCTCTCCGTGAGGGAGATATACTTCATGTCCGATATTCAACATATGATGAGGCAGAGTCAAGGGCAGAGCTTATGGCCATTGTTGGAAATCAGAATTTTATGGAAAAAATTGCTGTCGAAATTTGACAGTATTGTTAAAAAAGCTTGGAGGAGTGTCTATGAAAGCTAAAATTACAGTAAACAAAGCCAAATCCGTTGGAACTATTGATGATAGAATTTACGGTTCGTTTATAGAGCATCTTGGCAGAGCAGTATATAACGGAATATATGAGCCTGCAAATGCGTGTGCCGATGATATGGGCTTCAGAGCCGATGTCATAGAGCTTGTTAAAAAGCTCAGGGTTCCGATTGTACGCTATCCCGGTGGAAATTTTGTGTCGGGATATAACTGGGAGGACGGAATTGGAGAAAAATCTAAGCGTCCCCATAGAATGGAGCTTGCATGGCTGTCCGTTGAAACAAATGAAATAGGAGTAGACGAATTCCAGGAATGGGCAAAAAGAGCCGACACTGATGTTATGATGGCAGTAAACCTTGGTACCCGTGGACCTGATGAAGCAAGAAGCTGCCTTGAATACTGTAATTCCGATACAGATACCTATTATGCTAATCTTCGCCGTAAAAACGGCTTTGATAAGCCCTTTGGCTTTAAGGTTTGGTGCCTCGGAAATGAAATGGACGGATGGTGGCAGATATGCAGTAAAACAGCCGAGGAATACGGCAGGATAGCAACAGAAGCTGCCAAGGTTATGAAATGGGTTGACCCGACAATAGAGCTTGTAGCTTGCGGAAGCTCCGATATGGGTATGCCTACCTTTGGTGAGTGGGAGAGAACAGTTCTTGACCACACCTATGATTATATAGATTATATATCCCTCCATTGCTATTACGGAAATAAGGCTGATAACACCCCGGATTTTCTTGCCAATGCAGAAAATATGGATAAATTTATCAGAACGGTAGCAGATATATGTGACGAGGTACAGAAAAAGAAGAATGGTACAAAGCAGATAAACCTATCCTTTGATGAGTGGAATGTATGGTACAGGACCAAGGATGAGGAAAAGACTGCAAAAAGATGGCAGATAGCCCCCCATCTTCTTGAGGAAAAATACAATCTGGAGGATGCCCTCCTTGTCGGATGTATGCTTATGAGCTTACAGAATAACTGTGACAGGGTTAAAATTGCCTGTCTTGCTCAGCTTGTAAATGTTATTGCTCCCATAATGACCGAAAACGGAGGAGGGGCGTGGATGCAGACCATCTTCTATCCTTATATGTATGCATCCTTAAACGGAAGAGGAGATACCCTTTTATCCGAGGTGGAGTGCGATACCTACAAAACCACAAAGGGAGATTCCGTGCCCTACCTTTACACATCCTGTATAGATAATAAAAACGGAGAGCTAACTGTCTTTTCGGTAAACAGATCTCTGGACAGTGATATGGAGCTTGACATCTTGCTTGAGGGCTACGGGGACTATAAGCTTATCCGACATATAGAGCTTTATTCCGATAATATAAAAGAGGAAAACGATAAGGATAATCAGCGTGTTTATCCCATATCCCGTGAAATTAGCGACACTCCCACTGTTATTCTTAAAAAACATTCCTGGAATATGCTAACCTTCAAGAAAAAATAAGCATGGTAAAAAATCTCGGATTTATCCGAGATTTTTTACGATATATTGAATTGACAAAAAATAATTGACTCCAATATTCAGATGTGATATAATAATCTTATAAAATTACCGTTGGGAGGCTAATATGAAATATAAGATATTTGAATACGACCCCACGCTTTTGCCATATGAGAGAGATATAAATCAGCGTATGCTGAATTATGAGAATAAGAGGCGTGAGCTTGTAGGTGATACAGGATGCCTCCGTGATTTTGCTAACGGACACGAGTATTTCGGCTTCCACAGGGCTAACGGTGGTTGGTACTACAGAGAGTGGGCACCCTCTGCCGATGAGGTATTTATAACCGGTGATATGAACGGCTGGGACCGTTATCAGCATAGACTCACACCCATAGGAAACGGAATATTTGAAATTTTCTTAGAAGGCGAAAATGCTTTTTACGACGGTTGCTATGTAAAGACCATTGTCCGTAACAGTGAAAAGATGATGGAGAGGATACCTCTGTATATTCGCCGTGTTATGCAGGACCCCGATAATTTCACATGGTGTGGAGTTATTTCCGATGAGCCACAGTATCAATGGAAGAAAAAGAAATTCATCCCTAAAAAGGAGTTGTGTATTTATGAGTGCCATATCGGTATGGCACAGGAAAAGGAGGGCATCGGCACATATTCGGAATTCCGTGATAACATACTTCCCAGAATTAAGGACCTTGGATATAATGCAATTCAGATAATGGCGATAATGGAGCATCCCTATTACGGTTCCTTTGGCTATCAGGTTTCCTCCTTCTTTGCAGCATCCTCAAAATACGGTACGCCAAATGAGTTAAAATCACTTATTGATAAGGCTCACGAAATGGGAATAGCTGTGCTCCTTGATGTAGTGCATTCCCACGCCGTGAGAAATACTGCAGAGGGAATCAATGAGTTTGACGGTACAGTATATCAGTTCTTTCACGAGGGTGAAAGGGGAGAGCATCCCACATGGGGCACAAAGCTCTTTAATTACAACAAAAATGAGGTTATCCACTTTTTACTCTCTAATCTTAAATTCTGGATGGAGGAATACCGTTTTGACGGCTTCCGTTTTGACGGTGTAACCTCTATGATTTATCATGACCACGGTCTCGGCACTGCCTTTACCGATTATTCAAAGTATTTTTCACTAAATACGGATACAGAGGCTATAACCTATCTTCATCTTGCAACCGCACTTATTAAGGAGGTAAATCCCAATGCTATAGCAATAGCCGAGGATATGTCTGCTATGCCCGGCATGTGCTTGCCTATTGATGACGGAGGCATAGGCTTTGATTACCGTCTTGCTATGGGTCTGCCCGATATGTGGATAAAGCTTTTGAAGGAGCAAAGCGATGAGAGCTGGAACATGTTTCATATCTGGCACGAGCTGACAAGCCGTCGTCCAATGGAAAAATATATAGGCTATGTTGAATCCCATGACCAGGCTCTCGTTGGTGATAAAACGGTAATGTTCCGTCTCTGCGACAGCTATATGTATACTCATATGTCAAGGTTTACCCAGAGTCCTGTAATTGATAGGGGTATGGCTCTTCATAAGCTCATCAGAATGGTAACTATGACACTCGGCGGAGAGGGGTATTTGAACTTTATGGGTAATGAGTTCGGTCACCCGGAATGGATAGATTTTCCAAGAGAGGGTAACGGATGGAGCTATTTCTACTGTCGCCGTCAGTGGCATCTTACCGATGATACTAACCTCCGTTATGAATTCCTTAACAATTTCGATAGAGAAATGATACATTTCTTAACGGGTAATAAAATCTATAAAAAGAATGCAAAATGCGTTTTTATAGACGAATATAAGCAGGTAATGATTTATGAAAGAAACGGTCTTACCTTTGTTGTGAATTTCAGTCCTGTAAACAGCTATGAGCAATATTATGTTGAGGTTCCCACTAAAGGAGATTACAGGGTTGTGTTATCAACAGATGAAAAATGCTTTGACGGATATGACAGAATATCAAAGGAATACATTTACAAGGCAGAAAAGCACCCGGACGGAAAATGGAAGCTTCCTATCTATATGCCGTCAAGAAGTGGTCTCTGTCTTGCGAGGGTAAAGAAAAACAAATAAATTAATCAAGCACCTGTTCGCAGGTGCTTGATTTGAATAGAGAGGCAGTATATGAAATTAAATCAGCTTTTTACATCCCATATGGTACTCCCTGCAAATAGGGAAATCCGTGTTTTCGGAGAGGGAGAGGGAACTGTATCCGTGAAATTTAACGGAGTTAAGAAATCACTTGTATCCTGTGGTGATGAATGGTGCGTAGCTTTACCCGAAATGGAATACGGCGGACCCTATGAAATGGAAATAATAATGAACGGAGAAAAAACCGTTTTAGATGACATATATGTTGGCGAGGTATATATATTTGCAGGTCAATCAAATATGCAGTTTGAAATTCGTGAAAGCTCATACCCTAAAGAAAAATGGGTATCAAATAACAATATTCGTCTTTTTAACACTCTGCGTGTGGAGGAGGGAGAATACTTTTTGCCAAGCCACGGCTGGATGGTTGCAGATGCCGATACCGTGGGCTACTGGCCTGCAATTCAATACCATACCGCAACCGAGCTTTCTAAGAAAGGAATTGTAGTCGGTGCTATATCCTGCTTTCAAGGTGCATCTGTAATTGAAAGCTGGGTACCCAAAGGAACCTTTGAAAAGGCGGGCGTAAATATTCCGATTACAGAACGCCATAGGGACCATGTAGATGAATTGTTTGGCAGGTGGAACGGTAATGGTCAGCTATACGATTTTACCTTTAAGAAAATTGCCCCCTATTCTGTAAGTGGTGTCGTTTGGTATCAGGGCGAGAGTGATACCTCTGTCTCCGAGGGCAAGGTGTATGCCACCGAGCTTTGTGAACTCATTAAGGTATGGAGAAGAGACTTATATGACGAAAATCTCCCCTTTATAGTAATACAGATAGCCGATTATGATGAAAGAAATGATGAGGGCTGGAGTTTGGTTCAAAAAGCACAGCTTGATGTTGAAAATATGCTTAACGGTGTTAAAACCGTTATCTGCCGTGACATTTGCGAGAGTAACAATATCCATCCACCGACAAAGGATGCTTTGTCAAAAAGAGTGGTGGATGCTATTTGTAATATGTAAATTCAATTGTTGCTTGAGTTGCTCCAGAAAATAAATTTTTGTGAAATTCAAGTGACATTTGCTGTATTTTGAAGTAACACTTTGATACAATGGTGTTGCAAAATCAAATGCAGAAAGGAATAAATATATGTTCGATATGGTGAAAATCGGTAAAAGAATTGCCGAATTAAGAAAAGGAAAAAATATTACCCAAATGGAGCTTGCTGATCTTATGGGTATAAGCTTTCAGGCAGTTTCTAATTGGGAAAGAGGAAATTCTATGCCCGACATTTCCAAGCTTCCCGAGCTGTCAGAGATTTTTGGAGTAAGCATTGACGAGATAATCTGTGGAAAAACGAAGGCCGTTGAAGCCGCTGCCAAGGGTACACTTGTTGAAATGGTAGAAAAGGAGGAAATCTCAAAGGAAGAGCTTTCATATGTAGTTCCTTTAATTAAGCCCGAGAAAGCAAAGGATAACGCTTTGGAGATTGCAAGGGCTGCTGTTTCAAAAGGTGAAATAGTAAAAGATTTTTTACCTTACATTGATGAGGATGGAGTATTTGAGCTTGCTAAAATTGCTATCGAAAACAGTGATGCGATAACAGATTTCTTACCCTATATGGATGAGGACGATGTATACAAGCTTGCTAAAATTGCTATCGAAAAGAACGAATCTGTAACAGATTTTTTGCCATATATGGATGAGGATGGAGTATTCGAGCTTGCTAAAATTGCTATCGAAAACAGTGATGCGATAACAGATTTCTTACCCTATATGGATGAGGACGATGTATACAAGCTTGCTAAAATCGCTATCGAAAAGGACGAGTCGGTAACGGATTTTTTACCCTATATGGATGAGGACGATGTATACAAGCTTGCTAAAATCGCTATCGAAAAGGACGAGTCGGTAACGGATTTTTTACCCTATATGGATGAGGACGATGTATACAAGCTTGCCAAAATCGCTATCGAAAAGAACGAATCTGTAACAGATTTCTTCCCCTATATGGATGAGGACGATATTTCAAGGCTTGATGAGGAATAGGTTTAACGGAAATAATTGAAACAAATCAAAGGGGCGGAGTAATATCCGCCTTTTTTACGCTTTATCGGTATGATGTTGACATATGAGCACATTCTGTGATAGAATATAGAAAATATCTTTGAGTATAAGGAGCTTATTATGAGATATAATTTCATGAGATTTCCAGAAGGAAAAACCAAGGCACTTACCTTAAGCTATGATGATGGCTGCAAGCAAGATTTACGCTTTTCCGATATAGTTACAAAATACGGTCTGAAATGCACCTTCAATCTGACAAGCTCCGAGGCAAGAGGGGAATGTGCACTTACTGTAGATGAGGTAAAGGAGCATTTTCTGTCCCGAGGACACGAAATAGCTGTTCACGGTTATTTCCACCGTGGAGAGGGCTATATAAGACCTATTGAGGGAATTATTGATGTTCTTGACTGTCGCCGTGAGCTTGAGGAAAAATATGACAGAATAGTGCGTGGTATGGCTTATCCGGATAGTGGCATTACCTCCTTTGCAAGTACAACCTCCTACGACAGAGTAAAATCATATCTTAAGGATTTGGGTATTGTTTATTCCCGTACTTTGGGAGGGGATAATGACCGTTTTGCACTTCCTACCGATTGGTATGCATGGATGCCAAACGCCCATCACGATAATCCCAAGCTTAATGAATATATTGAAAAGTTTATATCAAGAGATTTGACTACCGGATATTGGTCATCAAGAGCTCCCTGGCTTTTCTATATCTGGGGACACAGCTTTGAGTTTGACCGAGAGGGAGGCTGGGAGCACGCCGAGGATTTTTGTAAAAAGCTCTCCGGCAGACCCGATGTCTGGTACGCCACAAATATAGAAATATATGATTACATACAGGCGTACAATTCATTGATTTTCAGAGCCGATAATTCAGCAGTTTATAACCCCACTCTTTTAACAGTCTGGTTCGATATAGACGGTACACTTTATTCTGTAGAGCCCGGGCAAACACTTAAGCTTAATAGCTAACGATACTGCAAGTGGGCTGTCCAAAAACGACAGCCCACTTTTATGATTTTATTTAACAAAGCTATTGACACAGATACCTTTTGTTGTTAAAATTAAGCGGGGTGATGAAATGGGAAGAGATATATATAAAACCGATAGAACATTATATATAATCGAGGCAGGCTTGGAGTATCTTATATCCATTCTTTTTGCCGATGCGTTTTTGGCTACACTAACATCCTCTCTCGGTATGTCTGATAGCCTTACGGGAATTATATCATCTTTTATTTCTCTCGGTTGCGTATTTCAGCTTATCGCAATGTTTATAAGCAAGGGAAGAGCAAAACGGACGGTAATTTCACTAAGCATACTTAATCAGATTTTATTTATGCTTCTTTATGTTATCCCCTTAGCAGGAGGCACAGAGAATTTTAAGATAGCCATATTCGTGGTATGTATTCTTCTTGCCTATTTTGTATACAATATTGCCCATCCTAAAAAAATAAATTGGCTTATGTCCTTGGTGCCCAACGGTCAGAGAGGAAGATTTACAGCTACTAAAGAAATTATTTCCTTGATAATCGGTATGATATTCTCCTTTGCTATGGGTAGTGTAATTGATTACTATAAGGAAATAGGCGATATGAGAACCGCCTTTATTATCTGTGCTGCCGTAGTATTTGTGCTTATGATTATGCACACTCTCACCATGATTTTGACAAAAGAGAAGCCTATAGAGCATGTCATGGAGGGAAAGCACGAGATATTGAGTGTGCTGAAGGATAAAAACCTTATTAAGGTATGTGTGGTATTTCTTATTTGGTATATTGCCACTTATTCCGCTAACCCATTCTACGGTACATATCAGACAAAGGAATTGGGCTTTAGTCTTACCTTCGTTTCAATACTTAGTATTGTATCGGCAATTGCAAGGGTAATATCCTCTATTTTTATGGGTGCATACGCCGATAAGCGTTCCTTTGCTAAAATGATTCGCTTGTGCTTCGCAATAGCCGGACTCGGATTTCTCTGCAATATATTCTGCGTTCCGGAAAACGGAAAAATAATGTTTACAGCTTATAAAATATTGTATTCTGTTGCTATGGGAGGAATCAACAGTGCCCTCATAAATCTTTGCTACGATTATGTATCGGCAGAAAAACGGGTCCACGCCCTTGCGGTTACTCAGGCATTGGCAGGTCTTGCGGGATTCTTCTCGACACTCATTGTAAGCATGCTTGTTGGTAGTATACAGGAAAAAGGCAATACCTTTATGGGAATGTACCTGTATGCTCAGCAGGTAGTGTCTGCAATTGCATTTATTCTTACTGTTGCTGTTATTGTTTATGTGAGCATTTCTCTGATTCACAAGGCAAAATATAATCAGAAAAAACCAACGGAAGAATAATATAAAAGAAATTTATTGACAACTGATTGACATATACTCTTTATTTTAGTATAATAAAGAGGTAATTCTATTCTAAGGAGGTAAGTAATATGTTACCTGAGCCTATATTTGGAAATGTACATATGTATGGTATAATGATAGGAATCGGTCTTGCTGCCGGATTTATCATACTTGCGTACTATTGTAAAAAGAAACATATAAATGAGAAATTTTCCGATTTTCTTTTCTTTAACGGAGTATCTGCTGTTTTTCTCGGCTTCATGTCTGCATCACTTTTTCAGTCTGTATACAATTATATCGAAAATCCTGAAAAAGGATTCAAAATTGGTGGAAGCATGACATTTTTAGGAGGACTAATCGGAGGAGTAGTGTTCTTCCTGATTGTATATGCTTTTATGAGAAAAAGATACACCACCCGTCTTTTTGAAATTTTATCCATTGTTCCCTGTGTTATAACAATAGCTCATGGCTTTGGAAGAATCGGTTGCTTTTTTGCAGGCTGCTGCTACGGTAAACCCACAGATAGCTTCCTTGGAGTAAAATTCCCACACCTGTCTCACACCGTTCATCCCACTCAGCTGTATGAGGCTGCATTCCTGTTTATACTTTTCGGTATCTTTACATTTTTGCTTTTTAAGTACGACTTTAAGCATAACTTCAGTGTATATCTCATTGCATACGGTACATTCCGTTTCTTGCTTGAATATTTGAGGGGAGACCACAGAGGAGAGCTGCTTGGCTTTATTTCTCCCTCACAGACATGGTCCTTCTGCATGGTTGTAATAGGCATAGCTCTTATATTCTTTGTTAAGCATTGGTACAAGCTAAAGGAAGAAAAGGAAAACAAATAAAATACAGGCTGTCTTTAAGACAGCCTTTTTTATGCCTGTTTACGAAATATGCATTTTATCCCCAAAAGTATATGTTTTATCCCTGTATTTCATTTATCAAAAAAATAGTGATATTCTGTAAGGGGGCAGACATAATTTCTCAACCTGAAATTTAGTTTATCTCAACCAACGGGCTGTGTACTTACAAAAAAATATATGATAAAATTTAATCACACCCAACCATTTCAGGTTATTTGACACTATATTGATAAAAGGAGATGATATATTGAAGAAAGTAAAGAAAGAGAAGGATAAAAAGAACAAAATAAAATTCAGAACGGTAATGTCGGATGCTTGGTACGCCGTAAAAATGATAATGAGGGTATCGCCGATGTGCTTTATTCTTATGCTCCTTGAAAGTGTAATAAGTCAGGTTTTAACCTTCTTTACATCTACATATGTACTAAGATATGTAATTAATTCCTTTGAATCGGGCTTGGACTTTAAGACAGTTGCATTAGCCGTTCTTGCAATGCTGGCAATTCCAATGCTTGCCTCTGCAATTATAGGTCCCATTCAAACGATGTTTGATTTGCTTATGTTTAATAAGCTTGAGAGGAAAATGAAGATTTTATTGGTGGAAAAGACATCATCTATGGAGCTTTCCTGCTATGAAAATCCCGAGTTTTATGACAAATATGTCCTTGCATCAAGAGATATTCCGTATAAGCTGTGGGATATGACCTGGTATCTTACAAATTTAATTTCCACAATAGTAGGAATGATATTGTACGGAACACTCTTGTTTACCATGGACCCATTGTTTATTATTTTTGCTATTATCCCTTTGTTTTCCACATTTTTCAAAAGGAAGGGTAATGAGCTTTGGCACAAGCATTCTAACGAGGATACAATACAGCACAGAAGAGCACAGTACACACAAAGAATATTTTATTCTGCCGACTACGCTAAGGAAATGCGTCTTACAAACGCAAAGGAGTTTATGCTGGAACGCTATGACGAGGCATCCGACGGAAGAATGGATATTGTTAGGCGATACGGATTTAGGGAAATGCTTATAGATGTAACAACATCAAGCCTTACAGAGGTAATATCAAATCCCCTTGCAATTATATTTGCCGTATTTCGCACCTTCATATCAAAGGCAATAGGAATAGGTGACTGTGCAGTTGTTATAAACTCTGTAAACAGCCTTACCTCAACCTTTATAAACATTACAAATAGGTATTATTCTATCCACGGGCAGGCACTTTTCTTTGAGGACTTCAAAACCTTTATGGCGTATGAGCCGAAGATGAGGGATAAGGAAAATGCTCTGACACCCAATAGAGGAATCATCAGACTGGAAAATGTATCATTCAAATATGAGGGAAGCGATGAGCTTGTTCTTAAGAATATAAATATTTCTCTTGATAAAAATGAAAAAATTGCACTTGTCGGTCATAACGGAGCAGGTAAAAGCACGCTAATCAAGCTGCTTTTAAGACTTTACGACCCTACAGAGGGTTCGGTTACAATAAACGGTGTTGATGCAAGAGACTGCAAGATAAGGGAGTACAGGTCTATGTTCAGTGTAGTGTTTCAGGACTTTAAGACTCTTGCTTTACCCGTATTTGAAAATGTACTTATGCGTCCACGCATGGAGGGGGACGAGGAACAGGTAATAGATGCCCTTAAAAAGAGTGGAGTGTATGACAGGATTATGGAGCTACCTAACGGAATAGAGACGATGCTTACAAAGGAATTTGACGAGGACGGAGCTGTTCTATCTGTGGGAGAAAGTCAAAAGCTTGCTATAGCCCATGCTTTTTTGAAGAACGCACCGTATGTAATTCTCGATGAGCCCTCAAGTGCTCTCGATCCTATTGCAGAGAGTGAAATGTACAGCAATATGATGAAAATGGGAGAAAATAAGGGAATGATATTCATCTCTCACCGTCTTTCCAGTGCAGTCTCGGCAGATAAAATTTATATGCTTGAAAACGGAGAGGTAATAGAATGTGGTACTCACAGGGAGCTTATGGCTAAAAACGGTAAGTATGCTGATATGTTCCGTAAGCAGGCACAGAATTACATTGATATAGAGGAGGGAGAAAATGAGTAAGAAAAAGCCCGAAAAGGTAAAAATCAGTCAGGCTGTAAGGAATACCTCCTTTATTCTCAAAATAGCCTTTAAGGCATCTCCCGGTCTTTGTATAATGCGTCTATTAATGGGAATTATAACAGGTCTTAACCACGGTGTTAATATTTATTTCATAAGTGAAATATTAAACGCAGTTGATCTGAGGCTGCCGGTTGGACAAATATTTGCAATTATCGGTGCAATGGCAGCCTATAATCTTGCTTATATCCTGTTCTACAATTGGCATTGGAAAATTTACAATCCCAGATATAAGCTTGATTTTATAAGAAGATTACACAAGAGATTTTTTGTAAAGGCGTGGGAAATTGACCTTGCCTGCTATGACACACCGGAGTTTTACAACGATTTTATTTATTCGATGCAAAACAGCGACAAGAGTATTACAGGCACTCTTGACCATATTTCCGATCTTTTAAGATGCTTTGTAGCCTCCATATCGGTTCTTGCCATTATGCTTGATGTTAATTATATAATTGCACTTGCCATATTTGGCTTTGCTATTTTGAATATGGTTATCGGCATTATCGAAAACGGAATCTACTATAAGTACGATATTATGTTAAATAAAATATACCGTAAGGAGTGGTATATTGATAGGTTTTTCTCGCTGTCCGACTACGCTAAGGAAATAAGAATTACTGATATTTCAAATAATATGATGGACGAGTATCACAAAAACAAGGACGAGGAAAGAAAATATCATGTTAAGAGAAATATAAGAATTACCATGATTAACATATTACGCACAATATTACAAATTGCCGAGAATGTGTTTATAATTCTCTTTATGGCATACCACCTTATGGTAACCGAGACTATACTTATCGGCGGCTTTGCCATTGCTCTTATGTCAGCGAATAAGCTTCGTGGAATGATATGGGAGATACAGTATAGAATTACACAGATGAGTAAAAACTCTCTCTATGCCGATAAGGTAAGACGCTTCCTTGAAACCAAGTCGGAAATGATATCCGGAGATAAAACTCTTGATACCTTTGAAAGCCTTGAATTCAGAAATGTTTGCTTTGCGTATAAGGATAAAAATGTTCTTGAAAATGTAAGCTTCAAGATAAATAAAGGGGAGCGTGTCGCATTTGTAGGATATAACGGTGCAGGAAAGACCACAACCATAAAACTGATAATGCGTCTTTACGATGTTACAAGTGGAGAGATTTTAATTAACGGCATTAACATAAAGGAATATGATTTGGAAAGCCTGAGAAGTAAAATGGGTGCAGTATTCCAGGATTATAAGGTGTTTGCCGCCACAGTTGCCGAAAATGTTTTGGCAGATAAGTACACTCCGGACAGGGAGCAAACGGTTCTTAATGCGTTGAGAGACAGTACCTTCGGAGAGAAGCTTGATACCCTCGAAAAGGGAATAAATACAGAGCTAACCCGTGAATTCTATGATGACGGCACCGAGCTTTCGGGTGGAGAGAGCCAGAAAATCGCCATTGCCCGAGTATTTGCTCATAACAACGAGCTTATTATAATGGATGAGCCCTCCAGTGCTCTTGACCCGATAGCCGAATACAATCTCAATGTGGGAATTGATAAGAACGCAAGGGATAAAACTGTAGTATTTATCACGCACCGACTGTCAACAACCCGTCATGTGGATAGAATTTATATGTTTGAATACGGAAGAATCACCGAGCAGGGAAGCCACGATGACCTGATAATTCAAAATGGTAATTATGCAAAAATGTTTAATTTACAAGCAGATAAATACAAGGTAAAAGGATAAATAATCCACACAGGATAGGGGGATTTTCTCCCTGTCCTTTTTTGTAGCTTGATTTTAACGGCCTTTTCGTGATTTCGGTTGATATTTAACAATTTTTGTGCTACAATAAAATAAAAAGTATATCATTCATTTTAACAGGTCACTTTCGTCAACATCGGACTTAAAATGACAAAATATATTGACTAAAAGGGCTTTGTATGTTATAATGATAAAAATATGTCTGCTTTTATTGCTTGTTATTTTTGATATGACAAGTCTTTGAAGCGTATTATGTGAGAGGTATATTATGGATATTTCAAGGGAAGTTTTTGACATTGTAGCGTCCAATTTTTGTATAAGAGGTAAGGTAGTTGATGTTATTCCCATGACCAGTGGTAACATTAACAGGACATTTATGGTTACTGCCGATGTTAACGGTGGATTTAAGAAATATGTATTTCAGCGTATTAACACCTTTGTTTTCAAGCAGCCCAGGTATATAATGAGTAACATTGACCATGTTACTAAGTTTATTGCCGAAAAGATTGAGAAAAACGGCTTGAATCCTGACGGAGTTATGCATTTTCTTGATACAAAAGACGGTATAAACTATGTGGAGGATGGCGATGGCTTCTGGCGTGTATATGAGTATGTTCCAAACAGTATTACCGTAAATCTTTGTAATGATCTCGGAAAGCTCAGATCTGCAGGAAAGGCCTTTGGTAATTTCCAGATGCTTCTTTCAGATTTTGATGCAAGTAAGCTTTATGAGACAATTCCCAATTTCCACAATACAAAGGCCCGTGTGGAAAATTTCTTCAATAATGTGGCAAAGGATGAATGCGGTCGTGTCGCTGAGGTTAAGGAGGAGATTGAATTTATTGAGAAATTCAGACCCCTCGGTACTAAGCTTAGCGAAATGGTTGAGGCAGGAGAGCTTCCTTTAAGAGTTACTCATAATGATACAAAGATTAACAATGTACTCTTCGATATTACCACGGGCGAGGCAAAAACTGTTATCGACCTTGATACTGTTATGCCGGGTCTTGTAGCTCACGATTTCGGTGATGCTATTCGATTTGCAGCTAACAAAGCTGCAGAGGATGAGCCTGATGTTTCCAAGGTAGGTCTTGACATAGAGAGATACAGAGCCTTTGCAGAGGGATTCATTGCCGAAGTTGCACACTCACTTACAGAGAATGAGATTAAGACACTTGCACTCGGTGCATTTACAATGACATATGAGCTTGTTGTAAGATTCCTTGATGACTATATAACAGGCGACAAATATTTCAAGACTCTTTATGAAGGACATAATCTTGTGCGTACCCGTGCTCAGCTTACCTTGGCTAAGGATATGTACAGTATGCTTGATGAAATGAATGCTATAGTATCCGAGATATCGGGCATTAAGATTTAAGGAGTAAAAAATGAAAGGTATAATGTCCTTAAAGGGCCATACTCGCCGTGTTGTTCTTGCCGGCATAGATGTACTATGTTATGCTGTTTTGTGTGCAATTTATCTTGGAATAGACTTTTTGTTCCTGGAAGATACAATAAATAAGCAAGAAGTTGGAGTATATTTTATAAATGCACTTATCCTGTTGGTAATTACAAGTGCATTCAGAATTATTTTCCGTGCGTATACTAATATATGGAGATACACTAACACAAGTGCATATCTTAACCTGGTAGTCAGTGATATAGTAGGTGGAATAGTTGCATGGCTGATAATTTATTTTTCCATTGACTCTACAGCTACCAGTCAGATTTTGGCATTGGCGTCATTAAATTTGATTACAGCATTGTCTGCCCGTTTTACCTACCGTATTTGGTATAAGAATAACCATAATTCCGATTCGAATAATATTCACAAGATTCCTGTAGCCATTGTAGGTGCGGGACAGATCGGAGCTTTGCTTGCTAACGAGCTGATTAATAACAAAAATTCCAGATACAGACCCCTTTTCTTCATTGACCGTGATACTACAAAGATGGGAAGCTATGTTTCCGGACTTAAGGTGTATCCCGAAAATGAAAAGACTATTGAGTTTATAAAAACACAGACCGTTAGTGAAATTTTCATCGCATTAACATCTCTCGACAGTGAGAGCTTGTCTTATCTCCATCAGTTTTACAGTAAGACAGGCTGCCGTCTTAAGATATATGAAACTCCTGTTAAGGAAATTGAAGGTAATGAGGATATAACACCTCGCAGAACAATCCGTGATTTTCAGATTGAGGACTTGCTCTTTAGAAACAGAGTTGATGTAGTAAACAGAAAGACTCTTGAATTCTATTCGGGAAAAACTGTTCTTATAACAGGTGGCGGTGGATCAATAGGTAGTGAAATTTGCCGTCAGATTGCAAAATGCCATCCCAAAAAGTTAATTATTGTTGACATATATGAAAACAATGCATATGAAATTCAGCAGGAGCTGATAAGGAAATACGGTAATAGACTTGATTTGGCTGTTGAGATTGGTTCTGTCAGAGACAGAGTACGCCTTGACAGTATATTTGAGGCATACAAGCCAAATATTGTTTTCCATGCTGCAGCACATAAGCATGTTCCACTTATGGAGCACAGTGGATGCGAGGCTATAAAGAATAATGTCCGTGGAACATATAATACTGCTGATATGGCTGAAAAGCACGGAGTAGAAAAGTTTATTCTTATTTCCACAGATAAGGCTGTTAACCCCACTAATATTATGGGTGCTTCAAAGCGTCTTTGTGAAATGGTCGTTCAGTGCAGAATCGACAGTAAGACAAGCTTTGCAGCAGTACGATTTGGAAATGTTCTCGGCTCCAACGGCTCTGTAATTCCGTTGTTCAGAAACCAGATTGCAAACGGTGGTCCCGTAACCATCACCGATAAGAGAATTACAAGATTCTTTATGACTATTCCCGAAGCGAGCCAGCTTGTTATGCAGGCGGGAGCTATGGCGAAGAACGGAGAGCTTTTCGTTCTTGATATGGGAAAATCGGTTAAGATCTATGACCTTGCAGTTAATATGATCAAGCTCTCGGGTCTTGAGCCTGATGTTGATATTAAAATAAGAGAAATCGGTCTTCGCCCGGGTGAGAAGCTTTATGAGGAGCTTCTTATGAAGACTGAGACACTTACAAAAACAGACAACAATAAAATCTTTGTTGAAACCGACACTCCGTACTCCCGTGAGGAGGTTGAAGAAAAGCTTGCTATTCTCGACAAGGCAGTTGAGCAGTTCAATGAGGAGTCTGTGGACTCTACAGCCGTTAAGGAGGCTATCCGTAAGGTGGTGCCTACATTCCACGACCCGGAAGAGCTTAATAAGGATGTAAAGTAAAAAAAGGAATAAAATACCCTTATACCAACTAAAATGGTATAAGGGTATTTTTTATGTAATAATTTATGTAAAAAAGGCAAAATTATTAATATATAACGATAGTTCGTACCATTGCGATATATAATAAAGGAGGCTTTTATATGTGTGGAATTGTTGGTGCAGTCGGTGATGAAAAAATAATACCGACCTTACTTTCAGGACTTTCCAAGCTTGAATACAGAGGATACGATTCAGCAGGAATAGCAATAAGCCCGGAAAAGGGTAAAATTGACATCATCAAAGCGAAGGGGAGATTAAGCTCCCTGTATGAAAAGGCAAAGGGATATGACAAAAAATGTATTTCCGGTATAGGACATACAAGATGGGCAACCCACGGTGAGCCCTCGGAGATTAACGCCCACCCCCATTCAAGCGACGATAAAAGTGTTGTTTGTGTGCATAATGGGATAATTGAGAATTATAAGGAGTTAAAGGAAAGACTGTTAAAAAACGGTTATAAATTTTATTCCTCCACTGATACTGAGGTTGTGGTCAAGCTTATTGATTATTATTACAGAAAAAAAGGAGAAAAGCTTGAAGCAATCTCAAAGGCAATGACAAGAATAAAGGGCTCATATGCTCTTGCGATAATATTTAATGATACTCCCGAAAAAATATATCTGGCAAGGAAGGACAGTCCACTGATAGTTGGAACAAACGGTAAAAAAAGCTATATAGCATCCGATGTCCCTGCCATATTAAGCTATACCAAAAGCGTTTATTATATGGGCAATATGGAGCTTGCCGAGGTTTCGCAGGATGGGGTCAGATTCTTTAATATAGACGGTGAGGAAATTGAAAAAGCACTTACAGAGATAAGCTGGAGTCCGGAGGAAGCGGAAATAGGTGGATATGAGCATTTTATGATTAAGGAGATCCACGAGCAACCGAAATCAATAGAAACAACAATAAATGTCTATATCAAGGATAACAAAATTGATTTTTCCGATTCGGGTATAACAGATGATTTACTTGAGAAGATACAAAGCATTAAAATAATAGGATGTGGCTCAGCATATCATGTAGGACTTATAGGGCAGTATATAATTGAAAGGCTATGTAGTATTCCGGTAAGGGTGGATTTTGCATCCGAATACAGATACAGAGCTCAGTTATATTCCGAAAATGAGCTTGTAATAGTAATAAGCCAGTCGGGAGAAACAGCAGATACGCTATTTGCAATGCGTGATGCACAGGCTAACGGTGCCAGAGCCGTGGCAATAGTAAATGTTGTAGGCTCATCCATAGCACGGGAGGCAGACCATACTCTTTATACTATGGCAGGCCCCGAGATTGCGGTCGCTACAACCAAAGCATATACAGCTCAAATTACGGTATGTCAGCTTTTTGCCATTGAGCTTGCGAGGGTAAAGGGGAAAATAAACAAGTCGGAATATGATTATTTATTGGATGAATTAAAAATAGTTCCCGATAAAATAAGTAAAATTCTCGATGATAAGGAAAGAATACAATGGTTTGCGTCGAAATTTGCTAATATAAGAGATGCATTCCTGATAGGCCGAGATATGGATTATGGGATATGTCTTGAGGGAAGCTTAAAAATGAAAGAAATTAGCTATATCCATTCAGAGGCATATGCAGCAGGAGAGCTAAAGCACGGAACAATAAGTCTGATAGAGGACGGGACACTTGTTATCGGCGTTCTTACTCAAAGTAATGTATACGAAAAAACGCTTAGTAATTTAATAGAGGTCAAGACAAGGGGAGCATATATAATGGGTCTTACATTTCTCGGAAATTACAATATTGAGGACCATTGTAATTTTACCGTATATATACCAAAATCCGAGGAAATATTTGCCCCTGTTCTTTCTGCAGTTCCACTGCAATTGCTCGGATATTATATGAGTGTAGCGAGAGGACTTGATGTGGATAAGCCGAGAAATCTTGCAAAGAGTGTAACAGTTGAATGACATATTTCCGTGGAAATACGGTAGATATCAGAATAAATTAAAAATCCTGTTTTTAAGAGCAGGATTTTTTAATTTATTTGTTTCTGTTCTAAAAACTATTTCAAATGAACATATTGAAAAATGAACATATATTATATATATTTGCGAAGGAAATATTTTAGGATTGTATTTATGATAAATAAATGAAGGAATTTTTATTTTGTTCTTGACAAGAGAAAAAATATGTGATAACATATGTACATCATAGAGGTGCATTTAGACAATAGTAGGTTCATCCGTTAACTTAGGCGAAAAGTTGGATTTACTGAAAGGGTCGAGTGCCGAAAGGTGGGGTCGCATCCCTCCTTGGTCCTTCAAATAACATTTGCCGGACTGTCGTTTTTTTACGGAGAGCTATGTGTTTTAGTTTTATAGGCAATACTGTTTTTGTATGCCTGTATTTTGCTATATCACAGTGCTCGAGGTTTTCGAGCACTTTTTGTATGTAATATATAATAATTAAACAAAGTGAGGATATGAAAATGAAAAATACGATTTTTACAGGGGTTGCAACAGCTCTTATTACTCCATTTGATTCTAACGGAAAGATAGATTATAAGAAGTTTGCAGAGCTTGTTGAGTTTCAGATCAATGAGGGTATTAACGCCCTTGTTGTTTGCGGCACTACAGGTGAGGCATCAACTCTTACAGATGATGAGCATAGAGATGCAATTTCCTTTGTTGTTAAGCAGACAGCAGGCAGAGTGCCTGTTATTGCAGGTACGGGCAGTAATGATACCGAGTATGCTATAGGTCTTACACAGCACGCCTGTGAGGCAGGTGCTGATGCTGTGCTTGTTGTAACACCTTATTATAACAAGGCCACACAGAAGGGTCTTATTCGTATGTATACAGAGATTGCAGATGCCTCAACAAAGCCTGTTATTGTTTATAATGTTCCTTCAAGAACAGGTGTTGCAATAGAGCCCTCCACATATCTTGCTCTTGCAGACCATCCCAATATTGTAGCCATCAAGGAAGCAAACGGTAATATCAGTAAAATTGCAGAGACTATGGCACTTGTAGGAGATAAGCTTGACCTTTACAGTGGTAATGACGACCAGATTGTACCAATTATGTCCTTAGGTGGAAAGGGTGTTATTTCCGTTCTTTCCAATGTTATGCCTAAGACAACTGTGGAAATCTGTGATAAGTTCTTTAAGGGTGATGTTGTCGGTAGCTGCAAGCTCCAGCTTGATCTTCTTCCATTGATTAACGCCCTCTTCTGCGAGGTTAATCCTGTTCCCGCTAAGTGTGCTATGGCTCATATGGGATATACAGAAAATAACCTTCGTTCCCCTCTTTATCCTATGGAGGATGTAAACGAGCAGAGGCTTCTTAAGGCTATGAGAGACCAGGGTATCAATGTATGAAAATTATTTTAGTCGGTGCTAAGGGCGTAATGGGTGGTCATATATTAAATTCTGCGAGTAAGGCAGGCTTTGAGGTTTCTGCCCTTGTGGATTTGAAGTGTGACCCCAATATTAAGGGAGAATACACAAAAATTTCCGATGTCAAGGAAAAAGCAGATGTTATAATTGATTTTTCCTTTCACGGATTAGTTAAGGAGATTACAGATTACGCTGTTGAAACAGGTACTCCCATTATAGTTGCTACCACAGGACATACAGATGAGGAAAGAGAAGTAATACATAAAGCTTCAAGTAAGGTTGCTGTATTCTATTCCGGTAATATGTCTGTGGGTATCGCAACTCTTTGCGACGCAGTAAGAAGAGTAGTTTCTGTATTTCCCGACGCTGATGTGGAAATTATAGAGACCCACCATAACCGTAAGCTTGATGCTCCCAGCGGAACAGCAAAAATGATATTTAACGCTGTCAAGGATGTAAGGGAGGATGCATACGCCCACTATGGTAGAAGCGGTAACTGTAAGCGAGAAAAGAATGAAATAGGAATCAACTCTATAAGAGTAGGTAATATAGTAGGCATTCACGAGGTTATAATAGGTACATCCTCTGAGCAGATAACCATTAAGCATGAGGCATATGACAGATCACTGTTTGCCGACGGAGCTATTAAAGCTGCTGAATATATGACAGGAAAGAGTGCAGGACTTTATACAATGACGGAGCTTTTGAAGGGCTGATACGAGGTAATTATGTTACACGAGAATTTATCGGTAAACGAAATGGGACACCTTTGTATTGCAGGTAAGGATACGGTTGACCTTGCTAAAAAATACGGCACCCCATTAATGGTAATGGACGAAAACAGAGTAAGAAGAAATATGCGTATCTACAAGGATGCAATGAAAAAGCATTTTGGAGAAAAATCATATCCTCTTTTTGCAAGTAAGTCGTTTTCATGTAAATATATATATAGATTAGCCAAGGATGAGAACATAGGTATTGACCTTGTTTCCTCAGGTGAGCTTTACACAGCGTTATCAACAGGCTTTGATGTGTCTAAAGCCTTTTTACACGGCAATAATAAAACGGATTTTGATATTAATTATGCTATGGAATCGGGCGTTGGATATTTTGTCGTGGATAATCTGACAGAGCTTGATAGAATTGATGAGATGGCAGGGGAAAAGGGAATTATCCAAAAGGTAATTCTTCGTTTAACACCCGGTATCGACCCTCATACTCATGCCGCAATAGTAACGGGAAGAGTAGACAGTAAATTCGGTATTGCAATAGAAACCGGACAGGCAGATGAGGCCGTTTCATACACCCTAAAAAAGAAAAATGTCCGACTCTGTGGCTTCCATTGTCATATCGGCTCTCAAATTTTTGATATCAAGCCCTTCTGCGATGCATCTGAAATAATGATAAAATATATTTCTCATATAAAAGAAAAGTTTGATTATGCCATAGAGATTCTGAATCTCGGTGGTGGCTTTGGTGTGAAATATATTGATAGCCAGCCGGAGCTTGATTATGAGGAGTTTATAAGACTTATTTCAGTATATATTCATAATGAAGTAAAGAGGGCAGGCATAGATATGCCTACTGTGGTTATGGAGCCGGGAAGAAGCTTAGTTGCCGATTCAACCCTTACACTTTATACAGTCGGTGGCACTAAGGAGATACCGGGCTTTAAGAATTATGTTTCTGTGGACGGCGGTATGCCCGATAACCCGAGATATGCTCTTTATCAGTCGGACTATACTGTTTGCCTTGCTTCTAAAATGAACGAGAAGGCAGATTTTGAGTGCACAGTTGCCGGTCGATGCTGTGAGAGTGGAGACCTCTTGCAGGAAAATGTACTTATTCCAAGACCTGTGCGAGGAGATATTCTTTCCGTTCTTGTTACAGGAGCATATAATTATTCTATGGCAAGTAATTATAACAGAATTCCTCGACCCTGTGTCGTTGGAATTGCAAATGAAGAGGATTTTGTTGTAATAAAGAGAGAAACTCTTGAGGATCTTGTTAAAAACGATATATAAATAAAAAACAGAAGCAAATTTCATTATTGCTTCTGTTTTTTGTGGTAAAAATAACAAAACGGTGTGGAAATTTCCACACCGTTTGCGTTTTTTATAATCTTTCCTTTGTTTCACGAACAATCTTCTCGATAAATTCCTCAACAGTCATAGTCTCAGTCTGAGCTGTATCACGGTAACGGATGGAAACAGTGTTTGTTTCTACCTCCTTCTGACCGATGATAACCATATAAGGAACACGGTCAACCATCTGAGCCTCACGAATCATATAACCAATCTTTTCGTTTCTGTTATCAAGCTCACAACGAATGCCGTTTTCTCGGAGGGCGTTGTAAACTCTGTCAGCCATCTCAGCACTCTTTTCGGAAACGAGAAGAACCTTAGCCTGTACAGGAGCAAGCCAAACAGGGAACTTACCTGCAAAGTGCTCTGTAAGAATACCGATAAAGCGTTCAATGGAGCCGAAGCATACACGGTGAATCATTATGGGACGCTGCTTTTCATTATTTTCGTCTGTGTATTCAAGACCGAAGTTAAGTGGCATCTGGAAGTCAAGCTGGATAGTACCGCACTGCCATGTTCTGCCAATGCTATCCTCAAGATGGAAGTCAATCTTAGGACCGTAGAATGCACCGTCACCTTCGTTTACAATATAGTCAAGACCGAGCTTTTCCAAAGCATTCTTAAGACCGTTTGTTGCTGCCTCCCAGTCCTCGTCACTACCCATGGAATTCTCCGGACGGGTGGAGAGCTCAATGAAATACTTAAATCCGAATTTTGTATATACCTCATTGATAAGATGAACTACGCCCATAATTTCGTCTGTTATCTGTTCACGACGCATAAAGATGTGTGCATCATCCTGTGTAAAGCAACGAACACGGAAAAGACCGTGGAGAGCACCCTTAAGCTCATGACGGTGTACCATGCCAAGCTCACCGACACGCATAGGAAGCTCACGGTAGGAGTGGGGCTTGCTACGGTATACCATAACTCCACCGGGGCAGTTCATAGGCTTGATACAATATGTTTCATCATCGATAAGAGTAGAGTACATATTATCCTTATAATGGTCCCAGTGACCGCTGGTTTCCCAGAGCTTACGGTTCATAATAAGGGGTGTCTGTACCTCAACATAGTTGTCTCTTGTGTGAATCTGACGCCAATAATCAATAAGTGTATTCTTAAGTGCCATACCCTTAGGAAGGAAGAAGGGGAATCCGGGACCCTCCTCACAGAGCATAAAGAGATTCATTTCCTTACCAATCTTACGGTGGTCTCGTCTTTCAGCCTCCTCCATAAGCTTGTTGTATGCCTCAAGCTCCTCCTGTGAAGCGAATGCAACACCGTTGATTCTTGTAAGCATCTTATTATTTTTGTCATTCTTCCAGTATGCACCGGACTGTTGTGTAATCTTAAATGCCTTAAGTGCCTTTGTGTAGCAAAGGTGAGGTCCTACGCACATATCAACATAGTCGCCCTGCTGATAGAAGCTGATGATAGCATCCTCACCAAGGTCGCCGATATGCTCTACCTTATACTTTTCACCACGGCTCTCCATGAGAGCAATAGCTTCCTCTCGGGGAAGAATATAGGGCTTAATGGGGAGGTTTTCCTTAACTATTTTACGCATTTCCTTTTCGATGTTAGCAAGGTCCTCATCAGTAAGCTTCTTATCGCCCAAGTCAACATCGTAGTAGAAGCCCTTTTCAGTAGCGGGACCGTAAGCGAATATAGCCTCGGGGAACAGGCGTCTTATTGCCTGAGCCATAATATGAGCTGCAGAGTGGCGAAGGACATGGAGCTCCTCCTCCTTGCTTTCACATTCTCTTACAACTCCGTCATTCATAATAATTTTCATAGTGATATCTCCTTTATGTGAACATAAATTTTACAGAATAATATTCTCAACACGGTGAGAAAATAAAAAAACCCTAACAAGCCAAAGCTTGTTAAGGGTGCATAGCACGGTTCCACCTTAAGTTTCACTTAATTCCTTTAACGCAGGTAAACGGTATGACTTGTAACCGTCATACAGCTCGGGAGTGGTTTTCATAATCGGAATAATAACGGCTCACACCAAATGCCGTCTCTCTGAAAATAACCGAAAATTACTCTTTCCGTCACAGCTTATGGATGTATTATAGCATTAAGAAAATAGAAAGTCAAGTAAAATGTATAAAATAAAAAAGGAACAGAAATAAATTCTGTTCCCACAGCTGACTAATTTACTCCGCAGAGCATAAGTATAAATCCAAAAATTGAGGAAATACAGTATAAAACCGTGATTATGCGTATATTTTCCTTTTTGCATTTGTTTGCCTTGAACAGTACAGCAAGACCCATACCGGCACCGGCACACAGACCGGCAACTGCCGAGCCAAAGGACAGTGCACCCTCAATGTACAGATTTGTGAGCATAACGGATACGGCACAGTTTGGAATAAGCCCCACAAAAGCAGTTATAAAGGGCTGAACAAGGCTATCGCTAAGAAGAAGGTAGCTTAATCTTTCCTCTCCGAGAAAATGAATGGCGAGGCCCAAAGCAATATTTACAATAAGAATAAATACCGATGTTTTAGCTGTATGCAAAAGAGAAGGCTTGATAACTCCCTCCGATTCCTCACATCCGCAATCCTTACACATATCAATAGGTACCTTTTGTACCCTCATTCTTTTCAAAACAAAGTCAATGGCAAAGCCGGATATAATACCAATACCAACCTTGCAAAGAATCAGCTTCCAGATAGAGCTGTGTCCACCGGCTGTTGAAATAAGAATGGGCAGTGCTTCGTCCGAGGTGGAAAGAAATACCGCAATCAATGTACCCTCGGTAATAAGCCCGGCAGTATACAGATTGGATGCAGAGGCAGAGAAGCCACATTGAGGTATACACCCAAGGGCAGAGCCGATAGCAGGTCCCGTTTTGCCAATTCTTTTTAATGCGTTTTCCATTTTATCAGATGCCTTATGCTCGATAAATTCCATAAGAAGATATGCTAAAAAGAGAAAGGGGACTGTTTTTAAGGTTTCTATTAAAGCATGTAAAAGCTCATGCAAAACTTCTTCCATTTTTCGTTCCTTTTTCAAATTCATTTTCAAATTGAGAATTGTTCTCAATTTGTCTGTGATATTATATATTAAAAAAAACGGAATGTCAATACTTAATTAAAAAATAAAAATAAATGTATTGCAAACAGATGTTCATTGTGCTAATATATAAGCATAATCAGAGTAAATATGCGTGCGTCAAGTGTCGGGGGAACGGGGAGTTGTCCATCGAACGAAAACAGATGTTGCGGTACGCATATTGCATCCCGCTGGAGGTATTATAGTGAAAAATAATAGGAATTTCAAAAAAGAGCTTTTGCTGTTTGGCAATCTTAAGGTATTGGTGGCGTGTGCATTTCTTGTTGCTATAAGTATAGTCTGCGGTAAGCTTATTGCTATTAATGTGGGTACAGTTCTACGCTTCAGCTTTGAAAATATGCCTATACTTTTGGCTTCTATAGCATTTGGCCCGTTAATAGGCGGTGTTACTGCCGTTGTGGCAGATCTTATCGGATGTCTTTTGGTGGGCTATGAGGTGAATCCGTTAGTTACCTTAGGGGCACTTGCCATAGGAGTTTTGAGTGGACTTATATACCGTTTGCTCGGTAAACTGCCTTCATTGTGGAAAACGGTAATATCCGTTATTGTTTCGCATATTGTAGGCTCAGTAATAATAAAGACCTTTGGTCTGGCAAAATTTTATGAGATACCCTTAGGCTTACTTTTTGCATGGAGAGGATTTAATTACGCTGTCATAGGTATTATGGAAATATTTATCCTCTACTATCTGTTAAAGAGCAGGGCAGTGACAGCTCAGCTTGAAAGAATAAAGGAGAGCAGGTGAGAGTATGAACTATAACGAGGCTCTTGAATATATACACAAAGTAAATTGGTGCTTCTGCAATCCCGGTCTTGAAAGAATAGAAAAGCTTTGCACAGCACTTGATAATCCACAGAAGAAGCTTAAATTTATCCATGTGGCAGGAACTAACGGTAAGGGCTCCTTCTGTGCTATGCTTTCCGGTATCCTTACTA
The DNA here is from genome assembly GCA_017456545.1 of Clostridia bacterium. Lineage (GTDB taxonomy): Bacteria > Bacillota > Clostridia > Oscillospirales > CAG-272 > RGIG2000. The sequence goes on from JAFTJE010000019.1 coordinate 43,200, forward strand.
AGGCAGGATATAAAACAGGACTTTTCACCTCACCGTACATCAAGGTCTTCAATGAAAGAATGGCAATAGATGGGGAAATGATTTCAAATGATGAGCTTGCCAAATTAACAGAGAAGATAAAGCCGATTGCCGACAAAATGGAGGAAAAGCCAACGGAATTTGAGTTGATAACAGCTCTCGCCCTTGAATATTTTGCAACACACGGTTGTGATTATGTAGTACTTGAATGCGGTCTTGGAGGACGCTTGGACTCAACAAATATTATTGATACTTCCGTCCTTTCCGTAATCACAGGTATTGCTCTTGACCATACGGCTATCTTAGGAGATACGGTAGAGAAAATAGCATATGAGAAGGCGGGAATCATAAAAAGTGGCACTCCGTGTCTGTGGTGTGGTGAAAATAAGGAGGCTGAGGCAGTTATTTCCTCCAAAGCCGTGGAGGTGGGCTCACCCCTACATATCGTAGATCACAAAAAAACCGATATTAAAAGCTTTGATTTGAGTGGTACGGTATTTAGCTATGGGGAGTATGAGGATATATTTATCCCTCTGCTTGGAGAGTATCAGCCCTTTAATGCTTCAAATGTACTTTGTGCAGTAGATATTCTTCGTAATAATGGAGTTAATATTGATATTACATCTGTCAGAGAAGGACTGAAAAATGTAGTGTGGCACGCAAGATTTGAGATAATTTCAAATAATCCGCTGGTAATAGCTGACGGGGGACATAATCCGGAGGGAGTATGCAGTGCCGTAAGCAGTGTAAAGACATATTTCAAGGATAAAAAATTAAATATAATCAGTGGTGTAATGGCTGACAAGGATACGAATTATATTGCATCTCAGATAGGCTCTGTTGCTAAGGAGGTATTTTGTATTACTCCCGACAACCCAAGGGCTCTTGCCTCGGATAAATATGCAGAGCTTTACAGAAAAATGGGTGTAAGAGCAAGTCATTATAGCTCTGTTAAGGATGCAGTATATGCGTCTATGAGGAATGCAATCGACACGGGGTCCGATGTTTTATGCGTAGGATCATTATATATGTACCTTGAGGTTTCCGAATGTGTTGAGCTGTTCAATAAGGAAAATAATTGAAAATTCAAGAATATAAAATAGGCTGTTGCGTATTTATGCAACAGCCTGTTTTCATATATTTTCGCTTTTTCCTGAAAGGTAAGCTACCTCGCTATCTGTAAGCTCACGCCATTTACCTCTTTCAAGGTCGTTAAGCTTCAGCTTACCTATAGCTATTCTTGTAAGACGCATTATAGTAAGTCCGCATTTTTCACACATTTTGCGTATTTGTCTGTTTCTTCCCTCGTTGAGGGTAAAGAGAGTGTTGGTAGCACCGTTTTTCTGAGATATTATCCTTACCTTTACGGGCTTAAGCTTATATCCGTCTATTTCCATAGGTGAGGTAAGAGTGGATAACTGCTCGGGCGATATATCTCCCTTTATGATAACGCTGTATACCTTTGACATATTGTTTTTGGGATGGGTAAGCCTGTTTGTCAGCTCACCGTCATTGGTAAGAATAAGTAGTCCCTCCGAATACATATCAAGCCTGCCGACAGGATATATTCTTTCTCCCACATCGGTAACAAGGTCAAGCACTGTTTGTCTGCCTTTTTCGTCAGAGGCTGTGCTAACATATCCTAAAGGCTTATTAAGCATTATATATCTTTTTTTCTCAGCAATGTTTTTTATAATCTTGCCATTATAGGTTACGGTATCCTTCTCGGGATCTACCTTGTCTCCGAGCTGTGCTGTGATGCCGTTTACCTTCACATTTCCCGCTTCAATAACCTTTTCAGCACTTCTTCGGGACATTATTTTGTTATCTGTAAAAAACTTTTGAAGTCTGATTTTTTCCATTTTTTATCTATCCGAAGATTCTTTCTAAAATTGATTTTTTGTATTTAATGGATTTTACATTTTCAATGGCATAAAGGGGACATTCTCCTATTTTGTTTTCACCGCAGTAAAAAACCACCTGTCCGACCCTGTCGCCTTTTTTTATAGGGGCGGAAAGAAGCCTGTCATACTCCGTTACAGCCCGTATTTCACTTTGTAAGCCCTTTTTAAGAGTTATAGAAACAGAGTCGAAATTGGAACAGAGCAGAGAGCTTTTTTCTCCGTTAATGCAATTTAGCGAAAGGGTATAATCTCCTGCCTCGGCAAGGAGTATTCTTTCAAACTGTAAAAATCCGTAGTCAAGGAGCTGCTTGTGGTCGTTCCAATCGTTCGGTGCGTTCAAGGTAACACATATGAGTCGGACACCGTTTCGTTCTCCACAGGAAACAAGACACCGTCCACTTCGTTTTGTAAAGCCTGTTTTCACACCGATGGCATCCTCATATAGGCGAAGAAGCTTATTATGATTTATAAGTACTCTGCTGCCGTCTTCGGATAAGGGAATAACCTTTTTTCTGGTTGAAACGATTTCCTCGAACCTTGGATTTTCCATAGCATATGCAGCAAGTCTTGCAAGGTCAAGGGCAGTAGTGTAATGCTCCTCGTTATCAAGCCCATGGGGATTTGTAAAATGGGTATTGTTAAGCCCAAGCTCTTTTGCTTTGTCATTCATCATCTCTACAAATCCGTCAACGCTTCCTCCTACATATATGGCAATAGCTACGGCAGAGTCGTTGGCACTCTCCAGCATAAGAGCATAGACAAGCTCCTCAAGCGTTAGCTTTTCTCCCTCTTGTAAGTAAATAGAGGAGCCCTCAATTCCTGTAGCAGCCTTAGGCACGGTGACGGTTTTATCAAGATGTCCCGACTCAATAGCTATTATTGCTGTCATTATTTTGGTCGTGCTTGCCATAGGAGCCCTTGTATAAGCATTTTTTGCGTATACTGTATCTCCCGATTCTGCCTCTAATACAATAGCATGGTGTGCAGAAACATCCAATGCGTATGAGACCGTAGCAAGGGAGCAGAATAATAATAAAAAAATCAAAAAACACACAACAAATTTTGGCATATCAAACCTCAAAATATCTTTTTGGCTTAGTATACCTCAATTAGCATATTTGATTTATTGATTATATTTCCTCGTCTATATCGTCCTTGGATTTCTTTCCAAAAAGACCCTTGAATTTTTCAATAATTTCAGGTGAGCTTTCGATAAGACCTATAATCTGGGATATAGGATCCTTACTCTCGGCATTAACATTGAGAAGCTCTACCTTGCCGTTTGGGGAAACTACGAGAAAACCAACGGGAGAAACAGTAACACCTGTTCCACCACCGCCACCGAAATTTTTATTAGTGGGTGCTTTTTTACCAAAGAAGTCAACACCACCTGTAGCAAGACCTACAAAAACCTTGGAAATAGGAATAATCACTGTTCCGCCTGCCGTTTCGATAGGAGTACCTGTAACAGTGTTTGCATCAACCATTGATTTTACATTTTCAAGGGCGGTTTTAATAATATCACTCTGATTCGTTTTTTCCATTTTTATCCTCCGAAAGTTTTTCCTTTTTATTATTGTATATAAAATATGTTTTTAATAAGTGGACAAGGACCTTAAAGGCAGAGAATACCCTGATATATAAGGTTATTTTTGCCTCGGCTCTTGATTTTTGTGATATGAAATTACTGCATATATTGATTTTTGAAAAACGGGATATTTCCACATTGGAAATATTATCAAGTATTTCTACAAGGTAAGCTACGCCCTGTACGGTAGCACCGTAAACAAGAGCTGTTTTTGTCGCATCGGAGCAACCTACCTCAATATTAAGTTTTGCAAATTTGAAGTGGAGTGCTCCCATAGCTTTTTTTGAAAGCTTTAGAATAGCCTCCCGTATCTCCCATATCACCTTGACGGGGGAGTTATCCTTTTGTCCTTCATTTTCAATGACATCTTTATTTTTAGTGTCGGTCTTCTTTTTCTTGACCTTCTTTTTTTCTTTATATTTAAGCTTCTGTGGGAATAATCTTATTCTGACAAATAGAATGCGTAGATATACCCGTAGCTCCTGTCTATAGGAAACTATGATATTCACTTTTAGTGATAGCAGTAATGCGAGAAAGAGAAGTATCCCGCCTACTATATAGACCCAAACAGGCATATTACCCTCCTTTTACTTATTTGTCAGTGTTTTAATATGTTACAGAGCTTACATTTAGTTATCAAGCTCCATTTCGGGGCTTTCAATAAGCTCTAATTCTTCTTCCTCGGTATCAATGTAAGGAGTCTCTTCCACAGCCTTACCGATAGCCTCATTCTCCTGAAGCTCTACAGATACTGTATTGTTGTCCTCACTATCCTCCCTTAATTCGGGAACCTCGATATCAAGAGGTATAATTTCCCCCTCGTTTTTCTGTCTCGGTGCATCAATATAGGGCAACTGCTCTAAAGACTCAATTCCAAAGCATCTTAAAAATGTAGGTGTAGTTCTGTAGAGATAAGGTCTGCCGGGAACATCCAGCTTTCCACATTGCTCTATAAGATTTTTTTCACAGAGAGATGCGACTATATATGAGCTGTCTACCTTTCTTACAGTGTCAACAAAGGCTCTTGTGACAGGCTCATTATATGCTATTATTGCCAGAACCTCAAGGGAAGAAGCAGACAAATTACCTCCCTTACGAATTCCGAGAGCCTCTTTTATGTACGGCAAAAATGCCTCCTTTGTGCAAAGCTGACAGGAATCCTCAAAAACGAGCATCATAATACCACGGTCGGTATCGCTGTTGTATTTTTCGGAAAATGCTCTTACTGTTTTCCTAATTTGCGATTCTGTATATCCGAGAACCTCTCCGAGCTTTGAGTAGAGCATAGGGTGTCCTGCCGCAAACAGAATAGCCTCTATAGCCTTTTCCAGGTCCTTAGTGTCTACCTTTTCTAACTGAATTTCCATTACTGTTCCTCTCCGTTTGCAACAATGATTTTATCGTGATTCAATTCAATGAATATATTATCTGCCATATCAATTACTCCGTCAACGGTAGTAATTTCTTCTATTATGCGTATTCTGCCGGTTTTAAGCATTTCGAGTATAGCCATAAACATAGCTACAAGCTCATGCTTGTTTCTGATACCGTTAAAGCATTCAATAACTCTTGCACGGCTTCCTCTGATCAGTAAAAATCTCAAAACGCAATATACCTTTTCACTGACCGATACGGTACGCCTGCTGATAAGAGGTCTTATTTTTTCCGTTGCTTCCTCATCGGTAACCTCAACGCTGTTCATAATTCGCATAAATGCAAGGGAGAGAAGACTGATATCGTGGTCGGCAACATATGATCTGTCGGCAGGTATTTCGTCTGTATCCTTTTCCATACGGCCTGCATAAATAGAATACATGCTTTGTAGCTTTTCGGATGCTTGCTTTGCTCTCTGATACTCCAGAAGTGCGGCGGCAAGGGCCTCTCTCGGGTCCTCCTCCTCTTCGGTAACCCTGGGGATAAGCATTTTGCTTTTTATATACATAAGCTCCGATGCCATAACAATAAATTCAGCGGAGAGGTCAATATTCATCTCCTGCATATTGTTTATATATTCCATGTACTGATCGCAGATTACAGATATCTGTATATCCTCAATGTTCATTTTATTTCTTTGTACAAGGGTGAGAAGAAGATCAAGAGGACCCTCAAACTCATTTATTTTATAGGTTATCTCCATCGTATACCTCAGAAAATTAGTGAAAATAAAGTCATCATACCACCGTATATCAGATTAACCAAGAATGACAACGCTTTTGTGAATATACCACCCAATACACGGGAGTCAAGTAATAAAATCACAATAAACAAAGCGGAAATCTCCCTCTCGTAACGCAGAATTTTAGCGTAAATACGGTACGGCAACCATATCAGCAATATTCTTGAGCCGTCGAGTGGTGGTATGGGAATAAGGTTGAATATGGCCAGTGCAATATTCAGCCATATGAAGTTAAACAAAAGTGTTTCGTATGCAACGCACGCATAAAACAGAAAATTTGCACTTTCAAATACAACATCAGATAACAAATTGATAGAAAGTGAATATATAAATGCACCGATAAATGCAAGCAGCAGATTCGCCATAGGTCCTGCCAGAGCAGAGAGGCAAATATCCCGTCTCGGTTTTTTGAAAAATCTTGTATTTATAGGTACGGGTCTTGCCCAACCGAAACGGAAAAATATCATACATACAGTTCCAATGGGGTCAAGATGCTTCAATGGATTCAGGGTAAGACGCCCCATCAATTTTGCAGTAGGGTCACCGAGCTTATAGGCGATAAAGCCGTGGGCAAGCTCGTGTATTACAAGGGCGACTAATACACAAGGAATACTGATAAGTAAATCTATCAGATAATCAACCATTATTTTTTCTCCGCATAATCTAAAATCTCATTCCATACATCATCCTTACCCTCTCTCGTTTCGGATGAGTAGAGAATGATTGTTGTATCCTCCCTTAAAACAGGGTTGGAAATAAGATTTTTGACTGCCTTTTCTCTTTCTGATTTGTTAAGCTTATCGGTTTTGGTGGCTACAATAATGTACGGAACATCGGCATTGTTCATGTAAGATATCATATCAATATCGTCTTTGGTGTAACCGATACGAGAGTCCACAAGCTGCACAACCAGCTTTACTAAGTCAATATTAGGGTTGCTGGTGAAATATCCGTCAACAAGGCTTGACCATATAAGCTGCTCCTTTGCAGTACGCTTGGCATAACCGTAGCCGGGCAGGTCAACAAGATATAGCTTTTTATCTATTTCGTAAAAATTTACAGTAATTGTCTTACCCGGAGCACTGCTTACTCTTGCAAGTCCTTTTCTGTTCAGCAGGGTATTAATCAGTGAGCTTTTGCCAACATTGGATCTGCCGGAAAAGGCAATCTGGGGAATCGGATTTCTTAAAAACTGAGATGCATTTCCTGCACTGATTTTAAGAATACTGTTATTTGTGTTTATTTTCATTTTTCCACTCTCGCTTTTGCGTATCTGTGAATAATGGCTATTACCTCTTCCTCACAAAAAGCAATATCCAATACATCAAATACGGTTTTTACGGGCATAAAGGTAATGTTCTTTTTTACCTCTTCGTCAATTTCCTCCAGGTTCTTTACATTACCGTGAGGAATAATGATAGTCTTGACTCCTGCGGCATATGCTGCAAGAGTTTTTTCCTTAAGACCACCGATTGGCAATACCTTACCCCTTAAGGTAATTTCTCCGGTCATAGAGACATCACGCTTTACGGGACGCTTGGAGAGGGCACTGACAAGAGCAGTAGTCATAGTAACACCGGCACTGGGACCATCTTTAGGAACAGCTCCCTCGGGTGCATGTATGTGTATATCATATTTTTCATAGAAATCGGGGTCGATGCCCAATCTATCTGCGTTTTCACGGATAAAGCTTACAGCAATCTCAGCAGATTCCTTCATAACATCACCAAGGCTACCGGTAAGCTTAATTTTACCTGTACCCTTCATAACAGAGGCTTCCAGCTTAAGCAGGTCTCCGCCGATAGATGTATATGCCATACCGTTTACGACGCCTATTTCGTTTTCCTCGCTTATTTTTTCAGCCTCATATTTACGGCATCCGAGATATGTGGCAATATTATCCTCGGTAATCATTACTGACTTTGCACCGTTTTCCACTATTTCCTTTGTAGCCTTTCTGCAAAGGGAAGCAATCTCTCTTTCAAGATTACGCACGCCTGCCTCAGCAGTATAGCCGTCACAAAGAGTGTATATAGCACCGTCAGATATTTTCAACTGACGCTTAGTAAGTCCGTGACGCTTCAGCTGCTTGGGAATAAGATGATTTCTTGCAATGTGGAACTTTTCCGTTCTTGTATAGGATGAAAGCTCAATTATCTCCATTCTGTCGATTAAGGGCTTGGGAATATTATCAAGTGAGTTGGCAGTCGCTATGAACATACAGCGTGAAAGGTCTACATTCATTTCAACAAAGTGGTCTCGGAATGCCTTGTTCTGCTCACTGTCAAGAACCTCAAGCATAGCTGATGCGGGGTCTCCCCTCATATCCGAGGTCATTTTATCTATTTCATCGAATACCATTAAGGGATTAAGAGTCTTGCACTCACAAAGAGCATTTATAATTCTGCCGGGCATAGCTCCCACATATGTTTTCCTGTGACCTCTTATTTCTGCCTCGTCCCTTATACCACCCAAGGAGACTCTGACATACTTACGCTTAAGAGCCTGAGCAATAGAAGAGCAGAGTGAGGTTTTTCCCACACCGGGAGGGCCTACAAGGCAAATAATCTGATTTTTTATATCGGGATTAAGCTCCTTTACAGCGATGAATTCAAGTATTCTTTCCTTAACCTTTTTAAGACCGTAGTGGTCGGCATCAAGAATTTTTCTTGCATTTTCAACGCTTGTGTTATCCTTTGAATAGGTGTTGAATGGGATTTCAAGACATGTTTCAAGGTATGTACGGAGCACCGTAGCCTCGGGAGAGCCGAAGGGAGCCTTATTAAACTTAGAAAGCTCCTTCAACAGCTTATTCTGTACCTCTTCGGGAAATTTTTTCTCCATAATAGCTTCATAGATTTCATCACTTTCACTCTGTGCATCGTTGCCAAGCTCAGACTGAATCACCTTGAGCTGCTCACGGAGAAAATAATCCTTTTGAGATTCCTCTACCTTAGCTTTGGTTTTCTTTCTAATGTCGTTTTCGAGCTTGAGCACCTTAGCCTCTCTTGAAAGAATTTTTATAAGGCTTTCGGCTCTTTCATATGGATTGAAATGCTCGAGTAAGAACTGCTTATCGGAAGCCTTAACAAGAATGTTAGAGGCGATAAAATCACACATTTCGCTTATATTTTCGATAAAAATAAGCTTAGTCATAAAATCCTTTGACGGATAAGGGAAGAGAGAAATGAGGGCATCCGTTCTTTCTACAAGCATACGGACGAGTGCCTCCTCCTTTTCCTTTGAGTATCCCTCTACATCCAGAGTACAGGAGGTTATATCACATTCATAATATCCACTAATCTGACGGATGCCTTCGGTCTTGGCACGGGCAATACCCTCTACCACAGCCTTTGTATTTCCGTCATTGCCCTTTACAATTTGCTTAATTTTAGCAACTGTACCGACATCAAAGATATTTCCTTCTATTTTTTCCTCCTCGGAAGCGTCTATCTGTGCAACAAGATATATAAAAGAGCCTGTTTTTTGAGCAATTTCCACTGCGTTCTTGGAAAAAGAACGGGCAAGCTCAAGGCTGAGAGTCATTCCGGGAAATGCGACGATACCACGGAGTGCGACAGTAGGTAAAGTGTATCTTTCACATTTTTCATTCATTATGGTCATTTTGGTTCCTTCCTTGGCAGAAATGCGTGGAATTTTGCTATATGCATACTGCCTTAGAGTAAAGTATAACATAAAATATATTATTTTTCTATAATATTTTGAAAATTTTATAAAAAATATTTGACTTGCCGGAGAATGTATTGTAAAATAAGTGGAAAGAGGTGATTATCTTGATAAGAACTGTTGATAAAAAAACAGAGAGGTATCTGTTTGACACTCATTCGGAGTCACTTATACCCTTTGAGGTTACCGTAAGGGACGACGATATAACCGTTGAGGTTTTCAAAAGGGTAAAGAGGGTAGGTAAGGAGTTTTATAAATTATTCAAAAACAATCCCTTTTCTGCCGAAGCCATAGATTTTATCCATAACTCCTTAAGGGACAGGGTAGAGGAGTGGGGATATTTTACCGATGATATAATGGAAGGTCATATTGTAACCTATATTGCAAAAAGCTGGGATGAGAGCATCATACTTGATTCGACTCTTGGAGTATATTCTGCCGATGGGTATGAAAATCTGACAGAATACGAGCTTGAGCCTCTTGACTCAAATGGAAATGAGGTTTATTTTGTAACTGTAATAGATGGAAGAATTGTATCCGTATGTGAAACAAACTCATCGGATGCTTTTATTGGAGCAAAGGAAATTAATGTGTATACAAGCCCGGAATACCGAGGAAGGGGCTATGGGGCATCCAATGTTTCTGCTATGATAAAGCATTACCTAACAATGGGAGAAAGGGTAGCTTATACCTCGAGAAAGGATAACATTCCCTCTTGTAAAACAGCAGAGAAATGCGGTCTTGAAAGGATAGCAGAAACATTTTATTACATTTGCTATGCTAAGGAGGAATAGGAGAATAAAATGGCATTTGATGCAATAATGATGGGAGCCATTGCAAGGGAAATATCGACACAGGGTCCCATGAAAATTGAAAAAATATATCAGCCTGCAGCAGATGAAATAGTGATGCTTTTAAGGTCTGCAAGAGAAAATCATAAGCTTCTTATAAACGCAGGGTCCAATTATCCGAGAATCAATTTTACATCTTCTCAATCCGATAATCCTGCCAAGGCACCGATGTTTTGTATGCTCCTTCGTAAGCATCTTGCAGGTGCTAAGCTTATCACAGTCTCACAGGATGAGCTGGAAAGAGTGTGCTTTATAGAGCTTGAGGCATATGATGAGATGGGCTTTAAGTCGATGAAATATCTGATTTGCGAGATAATGGGTAAGTATGCAAATATAATTCTTGCTGATAAGGATAAAAGAATCATATCCGCCTTAAAGCCAATTGATTTTTCGGCAAGTACGGTAAGACAGATTCTCCCCGGGCTTACTTATGAGATGCCACCCAAACAAAATAAGCTTGACCCCACAAAGGTAACAAGAGAAGAGCTTACGGAGCTTTTTAATGGGGCAAGTAAGGAAATACGATGCGATAAATTTATTGCAAATTCCTTTATGGGTATGGCAATATCCACAGCAAGACAGATTGCATTTATGTGTGGAAAAAGTATAGACTGTACTCTTGAAAATATAAAATTATCCACACTCCTACCTGCATTTTTTGATATAATGGAAAAATTCAAGCAGGGACTTCTTACGCCGTATATCATTTACGATAAATCCGGAGCACCGGTTGAGTATTCATATATTCCACTTGAATACTTCGGCAGTGAGTATAAGTGCCATAGTGTAGAAAGCTTTTCCTGTGCACTCGATTTATTTTATCTGAAAAAGAGTAAGAATGAAAGGATGCGTCAGCGTTCCTCGGATATTTTAAGACTTCTTACCAATGCCGAGAGCCGAATAACAAAAAAAATCTCTATTCATCACTCTGATTTGGCAAGGTGTGAGGAAAGCGAGAGCTATAAGCTTTGTGGGGATCTTATTACAGCCAACATTTACTTAATGAAGCGTGGACAGGATAAGATTACCGTATGCAATTATTACGAAGAGAGCTGTCCGAATATAGATATTGCCCTCGATATAAGACTTACACCGGCACAAAACGCCCAGGCGTACTACAAAAAGTACAACAAGGCTAAAAAAGCTAAAACCGAGTTGGCAAGGCAAATAGAGCTGGCAGAGGCAGAGCTTGAATATATAGGTACGGTTTTTGATTCTTTAACAAGGGCAGAAACAGAAAATGATCTTAATGAAATCAGGGACGAGCTTTATCATAGTGGATACGCCTCCAGAATGAAAAATTACACAGCTGTTAAGCAAACAGCCTCTAAACCGCTAAGATTTATTACCTCGGGTGGGTATCACATTTACTGCGGTAAAAACAACAGGCAGAATGATTATGTAACCACTAAGCTATCAGCAAAGACGGATTGGTGGTTCCATGTAAAAAATCTTCCGGGCTCCCATGTTTTGATGCAGACCAATGGAGAAGAGCCATCTGAAAAGGATTTTACAGAGGCTGCTGAGATTGCTGCACTGTATTCCAAAGCAGAGGGAAACAATATTGCTGTTGACTATACCCAGGTTAAATATGTAAAAAAACCCACGGGGTCAAAGCCCGGATTTGTCATATATAATGTGAACTGGACTGCCTATGTTTCTCCCGATGAAAAGAGAATAGAATCAATGAGAATAAAATAAAATAAGACACGCCATGGAGTAAAAACCCCGATGGCGTGTTTGCTTTATAGCTTTAATGCTTTATTTTACCCTGATATTCCAGAAGGGACATAAGTATCTGTGCCGTCTGCTCACGGGTAAGGGGAGAGGATGGATTAATTTTTCCGTTTGTCTTTGATATTATACCTAATTCGTAAAGAGCCTCAATGGCACTTCTTGCCCAATCGGGTATTTCACTGTCATCGTGGAACACGGTCATAGAGCTTTCAGAATCTGCACCTATTATTCTGTTTATGATTACAGCTGCCTCAGCCGTTGATACTGTTCCTTTTGGATTTATATAAACACCCTCAGCCTTTCGTTCTCCTTCAATAATTCCAAGAGAAAAGGCTGCCTCCAGATATCCCTTGTATTGACTTGATATATCCTTGTCATCAGCAAATCTTGTAGTTTCAATAACCGGTACATCCTTTGCTCCCATAGCACGCATTACAAGGGTGATAAATTCCTCTCTTGTGATTTTTGATTTGGGGTCAAATGATACGGTGCCGTCCTTATTGGAGGATGCATTCATAAGCTGATATTCTGTGACTATTATTGCAGCATTTTGTGCTGGGCTGTCCTTCATATCGGAAAAAACAAGCTTTGATTTAAGTTTTTCTATCTTAATATTTACATTTATGTTTTCTGAGTAATTGCCATAGCTGTCACGCACACGGTATGTGAAGGTATCGTTTCCCGTAGCACCATCATAGGGAGTGTATTTATAGTCACCTGTGGATGTATTTATAATTTTTACAAGTCCCTTTTCGGGCAGTGATACTATTTCGTATTTCAATCCGTCTCCATCGGGGTCATATCCGGAAAGGACTCCGTAAGTGGATATATCTGTTTGTGTCCAGGCATAAACCTCATTTCCGTTTGTTGCAACAGGAGAATAGTTAACGCTTTTTGTTATTTTCAGGTTACAGCAGATTTCATAGCCTGCCGAGTCAGGAGAGAACACAAAGGAGCATGCACTGTCACTTGAGGACTTGGGTATAAATTTTAATGTGTCAAAATCCTCTCTGTAAATTACTTGGTTTTCCACAACATAAAGATTTCCAAGCATGAGCCTGCCATTTTCCTCACTAGGCAGAGCTTTTACGGTTATGGATTTCGCATTTGTGCCTAAGGCCATATCAAAATCGTTTACATCAAATTCGATTTCTCCCTCAAATACAGTTGCCGATTTTATCATTTCGTTTTCGTATGCAATAACATCAAGGGCAGGAGATACCCTTTCCGATGCAAATATTCCAAGTGCCATCATAAGAGCACATATTGGAATAAAAAATAATACCTTTTTCATTTTTGCCTCCATTATCCTTTACTATTGCATACATATTCGCATTTTTTACAAAAAATTACCGTACAGATAAAAAAATACATATTTTGAACATATTGTTCCTTGCACAAAAGATTTGATTTGATATATAATGTTACTAACGGAGTGATGAATATGGAAATTATTAAAATAAACTACAAGGCAATAAAGGTTATCCTTAAAAAAGAAGAGTGTGAAAAGTATGAATTTATAAGTGGAGAGAGTATATCAGACCGGGTTATGCTAATGTCACTTGACAGTCTGCTATTAGAGATAAAGGAAAGAGAATCGATAGATTTGATGAACGGAAAGCTTTTGGTACAGATTTACCCTACAAAAAATTCTGGGTGTGAGATTTACATATGCGATACAGAGGAGGACAAATTGTATAGGGATAAAGGGGCACAGACAGGAATAAAAAAAGCAACATCGTGCACCGGAATTTACAGATTTGACTCTATCAATAAGCTTCTTAATGCATGTTGTCGCCTGGCTGATTTTATAGATGATGAAGCATCTCAGGTGTACTATGACAGTTGTAATGAACGGTACTATCTTGTCAGCACCGGAATAGCACCGAGAGAGCTTCGCTTTGCATTTCTTAATGAATATGCTAAGCAAATCAAATTACCTTACATACACCATATCAGAGAGCATTTAAGGTGCATTTGCTACAAAAATGCCATTAAAACAATGTCTTCGTTGGCATGATAACAATAATTAATGTACAAAAATTATAAATAAGAGTGATTTTTTTCACTCTTTTTTGTTTACATGTAAAAAAAATTGTGTTATAATGAACAATGTTGAGTTTTGTGTAACCTTAACTATTAATATATTGTTTATATTATTGGGTTAACTGAAAATCAGCTGCTTTTACGAAAATTATTACAATTCTATGATAATTTTATTACATTTAAGGGTTAAAATGGGTATATACAAAGAACAGGAGAAAAAGTATGGAAGTATTGAAGCTTGAAAAGGTGTCTAAATTTTACACCTCCAAAACAAGCGTTGTAATGGGTCTTTCTAATGTAAATCTTTCATTCAGTGTGGGTGAATTTGTGGCTATTACAGGTGAAAGCGGAAGTGGAAAATCCACATTGGCTCATATACTTGGTGGCATTATACCTTATGAATCCGGTGAGCTGTATATTAATGGCTCTCCTACTTCTCATTATGATGCATCGGATTGGGAAAGATATCGCCGTGACCTTATCAGCTTTATTTCTCAGAGCTATGGTGTTCTTGTCGGAAATACAGTTCTTGAGAATGTTGAGGCTGCATTACGCTTTGGTGGCTTAGATAAGGATGAAACAAGAAAAAGAGCTCTTGAAATTTTGAAAGAGGTTGATCTTTTACATATTAAATCCCGTAAGGCAGGTAAGCTTTCCAGTGGACAAAAGCAGCGTTTATCGATTGCCCGTGCACTTGCCAAGCCGTCAAGAATTCTTATAGCAGACGAGCCTACAGGTAATCTTGATGCAGAAAACAGCGAAAAGATTATTGAGCTTTTGCACAAGGCATCAAAGGACAGACTTGTTATCATCATTACTCATGAGTTCTCAGAGGTAGAGAATTATGCTACAAGGCGTATAATACTCTCTGATGCGTCTGTTGTAACCGATGCACCGATAAATCAGGGTAAAGAAAAAGAAAGCTCTGCAGATGTTACTGAGGCACGCAAGACTCCACATACAGGGGTTAAGAAAGCATCTAAGGATAAAAAATCACTGGCACCCTATGTTACTAAGCTTACTGTTAAGTCCCGTCCCGTTTTTTCAGCAATTATTTGTATATTTTTAGCGATTACATCTCTTATAACCTTTGTATTTCTCGGAACCTTTACTGTGTCACTTGATGATTCCAATACAAAGATATATGACTCTTCAGCCTTCCTTAACGGAGATTCCTCACGACTTGTCGTGCTGAAAAATGATGGCACAGCGTTTACAGAAAGTGATTTTAACAATATGCTTGATGTAAGCTATGTTAAGGATGCAGAGGAATGGGGAAGTATTTATGATACTAACTATTACTACAGAGAAGATCTGGATTACAGAACGCAACAGGTGATAGAGGAGGGAAAGAACAATAACAGCTACGGCTCCAGCGAATTCTTTGTCGTAGATGTTGTAACATTCCTTTATGACGGACTTTATATGTCAACAGTACCCAAGGTGGGCAGGGATATAATTGAGGACGGCAGAGCACCTGTCGGAATGTATGAGGTGCTTTCCGCAGACCCCGAGCACAAGGTTGGCGATAAGGTAACTGTACATATCAGAAACAGAAACAACTGGGTACAGGGCTCGTACATCACATTAAACTTAACTGTAGTGGGCACAACAGACTACGGTCACGGACTCTATTTCTCTGATAAAATGGCAAACTTTATAGACACATCCTGCTTTTTTACCGAGCCCGGCGATGTGCTTTTCATTCCCTACAAGGAGGGAGTATTTGAGATTGCTCAATCAAAGGACGAAATTACCGAATTTAATGAAACAGATGTTTTCTTCCCCGGTAATGAGGCAGATAACCCCAGAGATATAGGTAATAAAAAATATTTTAATCAGTTTGAGCAAGGCACCATCAGCCTTAAATACACTGCTATTTTCAATTGTAATAACAAAAAGGTTTATGTAGTCCATGAGAATGTTTATGATGCTTATATGCCTCAGAAATATTCCAATCAGGCTACAGTACATATTAAAGATTATTCATATACTGACCGAGTAATTGCTGACTTGACAGAAAAAGGATATACAGTATTCTCACCCTTCAGATTAGGTGCGGTAACTGAGGACGAGGAGCTCTCCTCCGAGCGTACAGTAACCCTTGCGATTTGTCTTGCTGCATTTGCACTTACAACAGTTCTTCAGCTTATTCTTCTTAAGGCAATGTTCAATTCTATAAGCATTCATTATAAGCTTATGTCAAATATAGGACTTACCTCCCATGTTGCATATTGGTCAATCGGGCTTATGTTCCTCATATATACCCTTATAAGCGAGGTAATAGGCTTCGGTATAGTATTGATTTTGAATGCGATAGGACTCAAATATGTGGTAGACATATTCAAATATCTTGATGTGGGTACTATAATTGTTCTTATACTTGTTCATTTCGCTATTTGTACCATATCCTTCCTTTCTGTACGCAAGTCAGTTAAAAAGCAGGTTTTTGCAACAGAAAAAGCAGATGAAGATTTAGATTTTACACAAATGGAGGAGGTAGAGGCTAATGATTAAGGTTGAAAATCTTAAAAAAACCTACGATAAGGGAACCAAAAGAGCCAATGAGGTTCTCCATAATCTTTCCTTTGAGCTTCCCGATACAGGATTTGTGTGTATTCTCGGTTCATCGGGAAGTGGTAAGACCAGCCTATTGAATGCAATCGGTGGTCTTGATGTGTATGACAGTGGCGTAATTACTACTGAAAATACCGAAATCAGAAAAGCTGTTTCAAAGGAAATGGAACGGGAGAGAAATGCTAATTTCGGTTACATATTCCAGAACTACTATCTCTTGATAGAGCATTCTGTAGCATATAATGTATATCTCGGTATGCATTCCCTTGATATCCCTCACGCTGAAAAGCTTAAGAGAGTAAAGGAGGCATTGACCCGTGTAGATATGCTTCGCTACCGTAAACGCCCTGTAGGAGAGCTTTCCGGAGGACAGCAGCAGCGAGTTGCCATTGCCCGTGCGATAGCTCGCAGACCCCGTGTTATTTTTGCTGATGAGCCTACAGGTAACCTTGACGAAACAAATACAATGAAAATATGTACCATTCTTAAGGAGCTTTCTAAGGAGAGCCTTGTAGTAATGGTTACACACGAAACAAGAATTGCAGAATTCTTTGCCGATAGAATCATAACTCTCGAAAGAGGTAATATCGTATCCGACAGTACCGAATGGGAGAGAGGTGTTATTGATGCGGGAGAGAAGGACACAGTTTACTCAGGCGATTATACTGAAAATAACATAAACTCAGAAAATCTCTCTGTCAGAATGTTGTCTACTGAGGATGCAGAGCCCGTTACACTTACTGTCATAGCAGAAAAGCATAGAATCATTGTTAAATTTAATGACAAGAGAGTAGTTCTGTCATCTGATATATCGAATGCTCCGTTCCTTAAAGAGGGAGAGCACCCGATGCTTACTCACGACAGCTTTAAGCAGCCTGAAAGAGAGGTGGTTAAAGTTGCCCAAAAGAGGAATGACGAGGGCGGTACAGGGAAAGCAAAGAAATTCCTTGGACTTAAGTTCCTTGTGAATGAAGCAAAGAGCTCTGTATCGGAAAAAAAGCTCCGTCGCTTCGGATTAGGTGTGTTTATAATCATTCTTACACTTATGATTTCTATAGCTGTGTCGGATTTTATCACCGTATCAAATGTAGATCCGGAGGATTTTATTAGAGATGATTCCCATACACTGTTCCTGAAATTTGACCGTGGACCGAATCTTGATAAATATCAAACTAAATTCGACCCAATGATAAAGCAGTATTGTGATCATCTTGATGCGTCGGGCTTAGAATATGATATGATACCGAAATCAGCAACAGAATTATTCTATAATGACACCTCATTTTCACAGATCAACAACCTTTCCTTGACAATACCCAAGCACACGCTTGTTAATATTTCAAGATTGGATGAGTCTACCATAATTGCAGGTAGAATGCCCGAGAATTATAATGAGATAGTAATTGACCGTTGGGTTATAGATATGGCACTTGAGGAGGATGGAATCCTGCAGAATATGATTTCCAACCCGGAATATTTTGTTGGAAAAACCATAAATACCGAAAGGCAGTATAATCCTACAATTGTAGGTATTTGTGATTCCGGAGAGCCGTCCATATATATGAGCACCGAGGGTATTATCTCAATTTCAACCGGTGGAGATGAAATTATTACTCTGTCTGAGTTCAAAAAGCTTACAGGCTTTGACCCTGAATATACTCTTGAATCCCATGAGTGTATTTCCCTTGACCCCAACGAGGGGCATCATCTTGCAAGCGGAACAGTATATAAGCTAAGAAGCTTTTATCCCGTTCTTGTAAAGGAAACCTTAAACGAGGTTCCCGGCGATTTTGATATACAAGCTAAATTTGTTGTCAATGATGATGCTTTGGATGATATATATCTGGCTATGGTATGCTACGGAAAGGATGCTACCCTCTGGGCTGAGGATAAGGATAGCATGAAGCTTTATCTTGATGGAGGGGTTCCGGAGGAAATTGAAGAGCTGATGACAGTTGTAATAACTGACAATTATCAGGGCTCTTATAACTATTATCTTGCAACCAAATCCGATAAGATAGGTGCAAGAACAATAATAGTAATTTCAATTATAGCTCTTTCTCTTGTGATGATTTATTTAATGCAACGATCAAAGATAAAGGAGAGAATGGACCTTATTACCGTATATCGTCTCCTCGGAATATCAAAACGAAATCTGATGGTTATATTTGCAATAGAAAGTCTTACAACTACTGCAAAGTTCTGTATACCGACCATTTTACTTTTGTTCTTTGGTATAAAGGTTGTTTCCAGTGTAGAGTCAATAGGCGAGATACTTATTTTCCCATGGTGGGCAGCACTACTTACCTTCGGAGCTATTGCACTGTTCAGACTGGTGTTCTCCATGATACCGATTCTTACTATTAACCGTAAGCCACCTGCACAAATGGCAGCTAACTACGACTTCTAAAAATCGGTAATTTCTTGCTGTGCTTGAATAGGGCATAACAAACTGTAATATGATGAAACCCCCCGGGGAGTGTCGTATTTTCACTCCTCGGGGCTTTTATCTGTAATAAGCCTTCTTAATCCCGTCGGATATTATGCTTGCCATACTATCAATTGATATATCGATATCAATAGGAGAAACATAATAACCCACAGCTGTCTCATTATCGGTGATTGAACCAAGGTCAGTAACTGTGGGTACCCCTATGGCAATAACAGGAATACCCAAAGTGGACTTGCTTATTTCATACTTGTGATTTCCAACACCACTACCGGGCATAATGCCGTTGACAGAAAGCTGTATAGTCGTTGAAAGCCTTTCTATGCTTATGGCACAGAGAGAATCTATTATTATAACCAGATTCGGGTGGAGTATGCTACCTGCTGAGCTAATTAAGTCAAGGGAGGAAAAACCGCTTTGTCCCTCCACACCTGTGGCAAGTGTAGCAATTTTTTTGTTATCGGAATCAATGTGGGCAGTGGGGAATAACAAATCTATTACAGACGGCCCGAGAGAATCCGATGTTATTTTTCTGTTACCAAGTCCCACTATCAGTATTCTATCCGTTTTAATTTTTTGACCTTCGGTAATGATTTTTAAGCAGTGGGAAACAGCATATGAGACCTTGCTTGAATAATCATCCTCGTACTGCCAGCATTTACCTGTGTATATAGTTATACACTCTGTCTTTTTTGTGTGCTTTGATATTGAAAAAATTGTACTTATTCCGTTTATTTCCTCAAGGATTACATTATATTCGGATTTTTTGTTTTGAGGTGCCTCACAGGCAAGATCAGTACGGTAAAAATTTTTCATAAAAGACCTCTTTTTTGTATTTTTAAGTTGAATACACGGATAAAATGTGTTATTATATAATGTAATAAAGTAAGTTTTGGCTGAAAACAGAATAGAGGGGAACATAAATGAGTAATTTTATGAAGGACAAAAATGAGATAAAAATATTCATACTATACCTTATGGATAGGATAGGCTATCCTGTAAAATTCAATGATGTATGCAGTATTTTATATCAGGAGAATATTGTAAGCTATTTTGAATGTGGAGATTGCTTTACAGAGCTTGTTGATGCAAATCATATAACCGAGCTCCCGAAGGAAGAGGGTGAGGAGGAGAGCTTATATATCGTCTCTCCTACAGGAAAGACCATAGCAGTAGAGCTTAGTGATACTATATCCGCAAGCATCAGGGAATCCAGCTACAGAAGTGCCATAAGACATCTTTCCTTTGAGAAAAGAGGTGCAACTACAAACTCTTATATTAAAGCTCTCGATAACGGAAAGTATATGGTGCATTGTGAGATAGCTGAGCATGGCAGAAAGGTCCTTGATATTAATGTTGAGGTGGATTCTAAAATTGAAGCAGATAGAATGATCAGGAATTTTAATCGCCGTCCTGAAATTGTATATAGAGGAACTCTTGCTCTGGTATCAGGTGAGACAAACTATATTTTTGAGTGACACAATTCTTGAGGAATAATTGATTTATTGTTTATTTTACACAAAAAATATCAAAAAAATCTGTTATTTTTCAAAAATATGTGAAAAAGTGCTTGACATAGAGCTTCTGAATTGATATAATGTAGTATGTGATGGAGTAGATATATGGAAGAAATTTTGCAAGATATTATTAAAGCTAAGGCAGGGGATAGCCGTTCCTTTGAAGCTCTTGTTAAAAAATTTGACCCTATGATTAGAAGTATGGCCAAAAAGTACTCCAATATGTGCAATATGCCATCACAAATGTTTGATGACTTTCTTCAGGAGGGTAAGGTAGCTTTTTATAATGCTGTTAATACCTATCGTGAGGATAGCGATATAACCTTTGGTGCATATTCAAAGGTTTGCGTGCGTAACAGGCTTGTGTCTTGCGTACGGTCGGCAAACTCTAAAAAAAGACTAAGACGCTCTGATTCAAAAGATAACTACGACTTAGATAATCCACAGGATAACCTGATAGCGCGAGAACTTGAAAAGAAACTTTTTTCCCTTGCTCAGGATTGCCTTTCGCCGTATGAAAAAAAGATTTTCACCCACTATATGAACGGTGAAAGGGCAAAAGAGATCTCTTTGAAGGTCAACAGGAGCGAAAGGTCCGTTAATAATGCCATTTACAGAATTAAGGCAAAATTAAAACGGACAACCAACAGTGGTACTTAGCTTCATGCTATGTATAAATTATTCTACCCAAATTAAGGAGAAAAAAGAATGTTTCAGGACAAGACATTAAAGTGCAAAGATTGTGGTCAGGAATTTGTGTTCA
This sequence comes from Clostridia bacterium, assembly GCA_017456545.1. Classification (GTDB taxonomy): domain Bacteria; phylum Bacillota; class Clostridia; order Oscillospirales; family CAG-272; genus RGIG2000. The sequence goes on from JAFTJE010000019.1 coordinate 64,513, forward strand.
CAGCAGGTGAGCAGGAATTCTATCAGGAAAAGGGATTCCAGAACGAGCCCCAGAGATGTAAGGCTTGTAGAGATGCAAAGAAGAATGCAGCTAAGGCTCCCCGTGAGATGTTTACTACAACTTGTGCAAAGTGTGGTAAGGAAGCTAAGGTTCCTTTCCAGCCCAACAGCGACAGACCTGTATACTGCAGTGAGTGCTTCGCTGAAATGAAAAATCTCTAATATTTCGCTATACGGGAATATCTGAAGAAGACGCTTGCGTCTTTATTAACATATATTTTTGTTTCAAAAATTTAGGATTTGATGAAAACGGACTTTTACGGTTAAAGGTCCGTTTTTATTTTTTTTGAAAAAGGTCTGTACAAAACAATATTAATATGATAAAATAACTGTGTATAATTATATAATATCAAGGTGATGAAATTGAAAAACGATAAGAGATTTACTAAAGTTGATAACACGGGATTCCGAAAAAATAGGAATGACGCCAAAAATAGCTATTCCGGCCCCCGTTTTGACGACGATAAACCAATAGATTCCGAAAATGAGCTTAGTGGAGTAGTAAGTGGAAGGAACGCAGTTTCTGAGCTACTTAAATCGGATAGAGCAATTGATAAGATATATGTGCGTAAGGGAAATCATGAGGGGTCAGTAACAGTTATAGTAGCGAAGGCTCTGGAGAAAAAAATCCCCGTTGTTGAGGTTGAGCAGAGAAAGCTTGATTTTATAAGTGGTGGGACAAACCATCAGGGCGTTGTAGCAATGGCAGCTATGAAGGACTATGTGGATGTTGACGAAATCCTTGCAATAGCAGAAGAAAGGGGTGAAAAGCCTCTTGTAGTTATATGTGACTGTATTGAGGACCCTCATAATCTCGGTGCAATTATCAGATGTGCCGAGTGCTCAGGTGCTCACGGTATTATAATTCCTAAGCGTCACGCAGTGGGAATTACCCCTGCTGTTTATAAATCCTCTGCCGGGGCTATAGAGCATATGGCTATTGCCAAGGTTTCAAATATAGCCACAACAATAGAGGAGCTTAAGAAAAAAGGATTGTGGATTTTTGCCTGTGAGGCAGGAGGAACTCCTTATTATGAGACTGATTTTGATTGTCCCACTGCCATCATTCTTGGCTCGGAGGGTAACGGAGTAGGTAAGCTGATAAAGGAGAGAAGTGATTATATCGTATCTATTCCAATGTATGGAAAGGTAAACTCGCTTAATGTTTCAACTGCTGCATCGGTAATCCTTTGCCACGCTGCAAGAATTCAAAGGGAGGGTAAATAATATGGAAGATAAATTCAGCCAGCTTGAAATGGATGTTGGCGATGTCGAAAGAGTGGAAACGGAGCTTTTCGGCACTGAAAAAGAAAGAAAGCCATATCGCAGGTACCCATCTAATATGAAAATAGACGAATCTCAGATAATTGATGATCCCGAGGAGGATTCTGAGATTGAGCTTGTTTCTCCCAATGAGGAGATATTCAAGAAGGTCTCCGGCTCAATAAGAAGAAGTGGAGAGGATAGGGAAATCCCTGATTCTGCATGGAATCGTAAGGATGAAAGTGGGGATTATAATCCGAAATTCGATGATACCTATGCCAATACTACGGAAACAGAGCATAGCTTTATGAAGACCTTTGGTATGCTTGAAACCCGTAAGAGTGTAAGCATGGAGGAAACAAATCAGACTACAAAGGAGATAGAGGCACTTCAGGGCGATATTCATTCTGATTACTACGAGTATACCGACAGACAGCAGAGGAAAGAAATAATCGGCATGTACAAGTATGCAAAAAGGTCTATAAAAATTAAAATGATAATTGCTTCTGTTTTTGCCGTTATGCTTCTGTTTTTGGAAAATATAAGCTTCTTTTCAAAAAGTCTTTATGACAGCATAGGAATTGGAGAGCATCCGTATATATTCTTCTTTGTAGATTTGGGTATTCTTCTTGCCTGTATGGGCTGTGCATACGAGCAGTTGTATTACGGAGGAAGATCAATACTTGCTAAGGAGCATATTCCCGAGAGCATTTCTGTTTATGCATGCTTAATCAGTATCGCATACTCCTTGATAACACTTATATTTGTTCCCTTTGGATTTCAGCAGAAGCTATATAATTTCCCGGTAGCCTTTGTTTGCGTTTTGTCTCTTGTGTATTCATACACAAATGTTATAAGGGAAAAATACGGATTTAGTGTAGTATCTTCAAAGGATGCGAAGTTTGTTATTAATAAGCTATCCTCCGATGATGCGGAAACAGAGTATGAGACCTTTACAACCACAGGTGATGATATATCAGGTAACATCAATATAGTAAAGATAGATAAGGCAAATTTTGTAAAGGGATATTTCGCAAGGACAAATCAGCCTGCCGATGTAAAAAATGCTATGGATGTTTACTCACTTGCATCGCTTATTGCTCCTTTAGTGCTTTTTGTTATAGCAATTATCCGTGGGTATATATTTACGGATGCTCTTGCAGTATGGTATGAGGGCTTTTTATTGGCACTTCCCGTGGGCTTCTTGTTTACATACAGTATTCCGTTCCTTATGGGAAATAAAAAGCTTTTTAATGACGAGGTAGCCATTATAGGTGAGGATGCAATTAAAGAGTTTTCCGATATCAGAGTAGTTTCTGTAAATGATACAACAGCATTTCCCCCATACAATGTAAAGCTGCAGAATTTTAAGGTATACAGTGATTTCAATATTGAAAAGGTGCTTTACTATGCTGCCAGTGGATTCAGCGTTGTGGGAGGACCCTTGGCTGATGTGTTTGATTTAGCTACAAGAGATGCAATGCAGAAGAGTAAGCGTACAAAGTTTATCTGCGGTGCCAGAAGCTACTTTTGTGTAAAGGTAGACAATGATACTCTTATATTTGCCGACAGATACGGAATGGCATCTCAGGGAATAGATGTTCCCGTAGAGAAGGATGATACTAATGAAAATTTGAGTATTATGTTTATGGCGTGCAACGGTACTCTTTGTGCAAAAATGTATATCAATTATATGATAGATGTGGACTTTGCCGAAACTGTACGCACGCTTAACAAAAACGGCACAGCAGTTATGATAAGGACCTTTGACCCAAATATCAATAATGAGATTATTAAAAAGCAGACAATATTCAAAAAGTCCGAGCTTTGCGTTATAAAGCTTAACAGCAGTGACCAGATATCAAAAACAGTAGATAAAATAGACAGTGGAATAGTATCAAAGGGACGCTCCAGATCCTTACTAAAGGCTATTCCCGTATGCAAGAATATAACAAAAACAAGAAAGGCTTCTTTGATAGTCAAGGTAATAAGCTCCCTTACCGGACTTGTACTTCTCGGACTTACGGTATTTGGTCTTTTTGGCTTGACTCCGTTTGTACCACCGGTATTTGTGGGACTGTTTTACATACCGTGGATGTTACTTACATTGGCAATCAGTGGAATAAACCTTTCGAGGATAAGGTAAATGAACAATTTAAGCACAATATTAAAATCCGTATCCAAGCCGGGCAGATATACAGGTGGTGAATACGGACAGATTATTAAGGATAAAGAGAAGGTGAGTCTTCGTGTTGCCTTCTGCTTTCCCGATACATACGAAATAGGTATGTCAAATCTGGGAGTACGCATTCTATACGGTGCCATAAACCAAATGGAGGGCGTATGGTGTGAGAGAGTATATGCTCCCTGGCCCGATATGGAGGACAAAATGAGGGAGTACAATATTCCTCTGTTTGCTCTTGAAAGCAAGGACTCCGTAAAGGATTTTGACATAATTGCCACATCGCTGCAATATGAATTATGCTATACCACAGCTGTAAATATGATTGACCTTGCCGGACTTCCCATATTCGCAAGGGAAAGAGGAGAGGATGCTCCCGTGCTTTTAGCCGGAGGTCCATGTGCGTATAATGCCGAGCCTGTTGCCGATTTCTACGATATTTTCAGTATTGGAGAGGGAGAAGAAGCATTACCCGAGCTTTGTGCTCTTATGAAAAAAATGAAGGAGGACGGCACTTACACAAAGACTGCATTCCTTCGTGAGGCGTCTCATCTTAAGGGATTTTATGTTCCTTCACTGTACAGTGTAGAGTATAATGAGGACGGTACAATTAAGTCATTTGAGCCGAAATATGAGGATGTTCCCAAAAGAGTGGAAAAGAGAATAGTAGCAGACTTAAATACCTCTTATTTTCCTACAAAGCCTGTTATGCCGTTTATAGAAACGGTCCATGACAGAATAATGTTAGAGACCTTTCGTGGGTGTATAAGAGGGTGTCGATTCTGCCAAGCGGGTATGGTATTCCGTCCTGTGCGTGAAAAGAGTGCAGAGGTGTTAAATGCTCAGGCAAAGGAAATTTTCAAAAATTCCGGCTACAATGAAATTTCCTTGACATCACTTTCCATAAGTGACTATTCGTGCCTGTCTGATGCTACGGATTTACTTCTTGAATGGACAAACCCTGCTAAGATAAATTTGTCCTTGCCATCACTTCGTGCCGACAGCTTTACCAAGGAGCTTATGGAAAAGATAAGCACTGTAAGGCAGTCCGGACTCACCTTTGCCCCTGAGGCAGGAACGCAGAGACTTCGTGATGCTATAAATAAAAATTTATATGAGAGTGATCTTCTCAATGCTGTAAGATTGGCATTTGAGGGTGGCAAAAGCCTCGTAAAGCTTTATTTTATGAATGGACTGCCCACAGAGACCTATGAGGATATTGAGGGAATTTCAGTGCTTGCTAAGCATGTGGTTGATGAGTTTTATAAAATGCCTGTAAGACCGAAGAAGCCTGTCAGTGTAACCGTCAGTGTTTCCTGCTTTGTACCTAAGCCTCACACTCCGTTCCAATGGGAGCCACAGAATACTCTTGATGAGCTTTGCGAAAAGCAGAAATTTCTCGGTGAAAAAATAACCGACCGAAGAGTAAGGTATAATTGGCATGAGGCTAAGGTTTCACGCCTTGAGGCAGTATTTTCTAAGGGTAATCGCCGTCTTTCCAAGGCAATTGCATATGCTGTAGAGCATGGAATGAGATTTGATGCATGGGACGAATATTTTGACTACGATAAGTGGATGGATGTATTCGATATGTGTGGCATAGATCCGTCTTTCTATGCAAATCGCAGAATGGACTATGACGAAATATTGCCGTGGGATGTTATTGATATAGGAGTAAGCAAAAAATTCCTTGTATCCGAGAGCAAAAAAGCGTATGAAAGCGTAACAACCCCCAACTGTAAGGAGAAATGCTCGGGCTGTGGAGCAAATAAATTGGGAGGAGATGTAACATGGTGCCCCAAAATGAGATAATTCCCATAAGAATAAAATTCAAAAAGTACGGCTCTCTTATGTACATTTCCCACCTCGATACTGCAAAAACCATGCAGAGAATAATGCTTCGTGCAGGTATTGATATCTGGTACAGTGAGGGCTTTAATCCCCAACCGAAAATTGTATTTGCAGTACCTCTCCCCGTAGGTGTGGAGAGTGAATGTGAGTTTATGGATATCAAGATAAATTCATTTATGAGCTGTGAAGAAATTAAGGAACGCTTATCTCACAATATTCCCGATGAAATGAAGATTATTTCCGTATATATTCCTGAGCAAAAGCTGAAAAATATAATCTATATAGATTATGAAATGGAAATTTGCTCTCCTTCCGTTGACATGGATACTGTATCCGAAATAGAAAATCTTTTATCCGGTGATGTATTTGTTGTAAAAAAATCCAAGGGAACAGAGAAGGAAATCAATATAAAGGATTATATTAAATCCGTGTCCGTAAGGAATGAAAACGGAAAAATAAAGATTAACGCTGTTATATGTGCCGGAGGAGATAAAAACCTCAATCCTGAGCTTTTAATAGAAGCAATCAGAGCCAATACAAAGCTTTTGAACGGTAATCCCACAGAGGAATATTACTCAATTATGAGAAAGCGTATGCTATGTGAGGACCTTACCGAATTTAAGTAATTTCACACATAAAAGAGAGCAGAGATGCTCTCTTTTTATACTTGTATATGGGAGTAATATAGCATTGACATAGTAATAAAAAAACATTATAATAAAAGTATAGAACGCTATAATACACGGAGGAAAATATGAATTCTAAGACAAAAATCAGGTATTTTAGACTTATCAGTATTATAATTGCTTTAGTATTTTGTCTGTGTGTCGTAGGATGTAGCAGTACAGAGGATAACACTACAGAGAATATTACCGTGAATAACACGACAAACACCACAGATGAAGTCACAACATTGCCTGATAATAATGACTCCAATAACGGCAATATCGGTGATAATGATGGAGATAACAATGATGAAGCAGAGCTTCCCGATTATTATACAGCCATTATTAAAACAAACAATTATATTATATCCTCCCCATATACAGGAGAAATCTCCGTATCGGATGAACTGAAGGGAGTTTACTATACAACGGATTCTCCCGGTGGAGAGCCACAAAATGACGGTACAGGTAAAATATGGTTAAAGCTTAAGCCTATTGAAAAATATTGTATTTCCTCTCTTAATATAGATGGTGATTATTCTACAGTTGATGATTTAGGTAATGATATATACTGTATTAACGGTGTGAAATCAAATCTATCTGTTAGCGTAACTGTAAAAACAGCATATAGCTCTAATGAACAAATATTTGAAAGCTATGGCTATGGAATTTCCGATAATGGAGTAATGACTGTAACCTGGAGAGAAAGCACAGAGGCTCCCTTACGGTATGTGGAGCTTAGCTATACTGACAGTAATGGTTTTCAAACTAAATATATAGATGCTTCACTTGGTAGAGCAGAGCTCTTTGAAATGACTGAAAATCAAATTTATACAGTTTCTATGAGGGCTATAAGCCGTAATTATATTGGAAAAAGTGTAAATGTCAGTGGCTGTTATATGAAGGCTCCTAAGGAGGTCTCCTTCCCAAGGGTGGAAATTACCACTGATAATTATATATTGCCGAGCTTTGACAAGATAGCTTCTCCCTCAAATGCCTGGGGAGCAGGCATTACCAACGCTACATATGAGCAGTGTATAATGACCATGTACAATGAAGACAACGAAATCGTATACAGTTCATCCGTCGGTAATGGAGTGGGTGAGGAATATCTTGGTGCCAAATTAAAGGTAAGAGGCAATACCAGTGCAGCCCATGCTAAGGATTCAAGATATCCGTATAAAGTTAAGCTGAGTGAAAAATTTGATTTATTGGCTCCGTTAATCGGCAGAGAGGACGACGGAAGGTCTTATGCTGATAAGGATTGGCTGCTCCTTAATTACGGTGAAGAATTTTATCGTATTTGCGGAGATGCCATTGCGGACGCAGTGGGGACAGAATGGTCTCCCGACTATTGCTATGTCAGCCTGTATGTTAACGGAGATTACCGTGGGCTCTATGTTTTGTCTGAGGCTGTCGAAAGAGGCAACGGAGCAGATGATGAGCAATGGAGAGTTGCAGTAGATAATGACGGTTATGTTTTTGAGTGTGATGCATATTGGTGGAATGAGGATTTATATTTTGATACTCCATTGACAAAAAACACCAAGATGTATTATACCTTCAAATATCCCGATTCCGATTATATCAAGGAGGGGTCATTGGAATATAACTATTTGAAGAATTACATAATTGATTTTGAGAACGCCATTAAGAAAAATGACGACTCATATCTTGAATATATGGACCTTGATTCCTTTGTAAAATGGCTCCTTGTGTCGGATTACTTATGTATTAGCGACGGTGGAGGCTGTAATATTTTTCTTTATAAAGAGGATTCCACTGATAATACAAAGATTAATATGGGACCTAACTGGGATTTTGATTCGTATATGGGTGATATAAACGGTCTTTCGACAATTCGTATGTCTTGGAGCACAGCCCCATTCTATTACCATAGGCTTATAAAAAAATCTTCATTCCAGACACGATATAATGAGCTTTTTATGGAAACACATGAAAAGCTGGACGAATATATAGATGATGCATATTTCAAAATTGATATAGAATCTCATACTGAGCTTTTGGATTATCAAAACACTCGTTTCGGAACAGAAAAGAAACCCCTGTCAGCTCAGAAGGAGGCCTTTGATATATGGCTGGACGGACATCTTGATTATATGGAGACACAATTTAACTGATACAATAATTAACGGTATAAAAATATCGGGAGCAAAAATCTGCTCCCGATATTTTTATTTTTCGATTTTTTCCTTTTCCTTAACCTCTTCAAAGTCGGCTACATTGATGGTTTTATTATCTTCGATAGTAAGTATTTCTTCTTTGATTCTTTTGGGATCGGTGCTGATATATGAGTCTGCTACCACTGCATCCTCCGTAATATCGGTAGCGTGCTTATTAAATTCGACTGTTGCACGCTTAACTATTCTGCCAAGATAGAAGAGAGAGAAGAAGTTTTGAATACCGCAGATTGCAAGAGAGGCACCAAGTATAAATGAGAAAAGACCAAAATTATTTTCTGTCAGTCTTACTCTTACACAGAGAAATCCACCAAAAATGGTAAGACAGGCGATTATAAGCAAGAACCACCACATTTTCATATTATACCGTTTGGAATTTATTACCGTCTGTAGCTTAAAGGCACCATCAATTATGATAAACAAGCCTATTAGCATAGGATATACAGACATAACCATATCCGGGAAAATCAAAGCTACAATAGCACAGATTATAGTTACGCAAGCAGTAATAATGGAAAAAGCAAAGCCGGCTCCCCGTCGTCTGTCCGCAAGTATTTTAATAACCTGTATTATTCCTCCTATCAATGCTACAGCACCGATAATATAGCTTACGGTTTTCATAGATTCATTTGGATATACGATAATCAGCACACCACATGTACAAAGCAATATTGCTAAAACCAGATATCCGAATCTGAACCTTTTGATTGCGTTAATTATTGACATATTAACCTCCTTGGTTAGATTAAACAGCATCAAATTGACTGTTATACAAATTGTAATAAAATCCCTTTTTTTCGAGAAGAGAGCTATGGGTACCCTGTTCAATTATCTTACCCTTGTCCATCACGAGTATAAGGTCAGCTTCCCTTATTGTGGAAAGACGGTGAGCAACTATAAAGGAAGTGCGTCCCTCCATAAGCTTTGCAAACGCCTCCTGAATTTTGATTTCAGTACGGGTGTCAATAGATGAGGTAGCCTCATCAAGAATGAGCATAGGAGGTAGACAAAGCATTATTCTCGCTATGCACAGTAGCTGCTTTTGTCCCTGCGAGAGGATAGATCCGTTTTCTGTAAGAACTGTGTCATATCCGTTTGGAAGTCTCTTTATAAAGCCGTGTGCATGAGAAGCCTTAGCTGCCTTAATTATATTTTCATCAGTTGCCTCCGGCATGCCAATCGCAATATTTTCCTTAACAGTGCCGTTCCTTATCCAGGTATCCTGCAGTACCATACCGTAATTCTGTCGTAGAGAATTTCTTGTTAGCTCCTTTATATCATATCCGTCAACGGATATTTTGCCATTTTTTACATCGTAAAACCTCATAAGAAGATTTATAAATGTGGTTTTTCCACATCCCGTAGGACCGACAATAGCGATTCTTTGACCCTTGCTTACATTAAGATTGAAGTTTTCAATTAGTTTTTGCTTATCTGTATATGAGAAGCTTACATCTGAAATATTTATATCTCCCCTGGCGTTCTCAAGTACATATGCTTCGGCATCGTCAGGAATCTCGCTTTCCTCCTTGATAAACTCAAATACTCTTGATGCACAGGCGAGGGCATTTTGCAGTTCACTGATAATACCGGAAATTTCATTAAACGGTTTTGCATACTGGGTAGAGTAACTGAGAATACAAGCCAGAGCACCAACTGTCAGGGCTCCCTCGGTGCCTGAGCTGTTAATAACTATAAAAGCACCGAACAAGGCTGTTGCTGTATATACAAGAGAATTTATAAATCTTGTTGTTGGATTTACAAGAGATGAGAAGAATATTGCTTTTACGGAGCATTTTTGGAGTCTTGTGTTTATTTCATCGAATTCCTCCATTGCCTCATCCTCGTGTGAAAATGCCTTTACAACCTTTTGGTTGGATATCATTTCTTCAATGATGGCTGTTTGCTCTCCTCTTGTTTTTGACTGGGTATGAAAATATTTATAGGTGTTTTTTGCAATAAAGCTTGCAATAAGGAGAGAAATGGGTGTAAGAACTACTACAATTATGGTTATTTGTACACTAATGGTAAGCATAAATACAAGTGTGCCTAAAATAGTAACAATACCGGTAAAAAACTGGGTAAAGCCTATTAAAAGACCGTCTGCAAATTGGTCAACATCATTGATAACCTTGCTTACAACCTCTCCGTAGGAATGTGAATCAATATATTTAAGTGGGAGGGTCTCAATTTTTTCAAATGCCTCGTCCCTGACCTTTTTAACTATATTGTAGGTGATTATATTGTTAATATTATTGATTATCCATTGTATAACGCCTATGACAAGGGCAATAACTCCTACCGTTACAAGTAACTCACATACTGTATCGAGGGCAACATTGTTTTTACCTATAATCAGGTCAATGGCTCTACCTATAACAATAGGAATATAAAGTGTAAGTGCCACCGAGACTGTGGAAAGGAGAATAGACAGTGCAAGAAGGAATTTATATCCACCGACATATCGTAAAACCTCTTTGACTGTTGACATTTTTATCTCGTTTTTCTTTTTCATTTATACACCCTCCTTTCTGAACTGGGAGCTGTATATTTCGGAATAAACCAAGCATGAGTTAAGAAGCTCATCGTGCTTACCCATACCTACAATTTTACCGTCGTCAAGCACTACAATAAGGTCAGCGTGCATAATTGACGCAGTCCTTTGTGAAACAATAAAAACTGTCGGGTTATATTCTATTTTTGAAATAGAGGAACGGAGAGCAGCATCGGTAGCATAGTCGAGTGCGGATGCACTGTCATCAAGAATAAGTATTTCAGGCTTTTTTACAAGAGCTCTTGCAATTGTAAAACGCTGTCTTTGACCACCTGAAAGATTTTTACCACCCTGCTCAATATAGGAATCAAGGCCGTCTGGCTTAGATGCTAATACATCGGATGCCTGTGCTTGCTCTATTGCTTTGTATATGGCATCATCATCTGCATTTTTATTTCCCCATTTCATATTATCACGGATAGAACCACGGAACAATACTGCCTTTTGCGGCACAATACCGATTTTATCCCGTAAATATTCAAGAGGATATTCCTTAACATTTACTCCGTTTACCTTAACCTCGCCGTTACAAACATCGTAGAATCTGCCAATCAGGTTCACAAGGGAGCTTTTGCCTGAGCCTGTACCACCGATAATTCCTACGGTTTGTCCCTTCTTAACCTTGAAATCTATATTTTCAAGAGATGGCTCATTAGAAGAAATGTATTTAAGAGTTGCATTATCAAATTCAACGGAGTATTGGGTATCCATCTCCTGTGGCATTGAATCCGGGGCAGTAATAGAAGAGCTTATTTCAAATACAGACTGGACTCTGTTACCGCAGGCAACAGCCTTTGTAATACTGATAATCAGATTTGCAAGCTTAATAAGCTCAACCAGGATCTGTGACATATAATTATAAAGTGCTATTACCTCACCCTGTGAGAGCTCACCTAAATTTACCTGTATAGCTCCGTTCCAGATTAACACGGATATACCTATATTGAGTATTACATATGTCATAGGATTCATAAGAGCTGATATTCTTCCTACGAATTTCTGTGCAGTATTGAGATTTGCAGTAGAGATCTTGAATTTTTCCTCCTCTTCCTTTTCCTGACCGAAGGCACGGATAACTCTTACACCCTGTAAATTTTCACGGGTAACGCCAAGCACCTTATCAAGTCGGCTTTGTACCTTTTTGTAGAGGGGAATGGTGGCAAGCATAATTCCGAATACGACCAAGGAAAGAACCGGAATAGCTACAACAAATACAAGTGCAGATTTTATATCAACCGTAAATGCCATTATCATAGCACCGAAGACAATGAGAGGTGAACGGAGGAAGAGACGGAGAGTAAGATTAACACCGTTCTGCACCTGGTTCATATCACTTGTCATTCTCGTTATAAGAGTTGATGTTCCGAGAGTATCTATTTCAGAATAAGATAGAGTCTGGATGTGACTGAACAAGGAATGCTTAACCTTAGTTGCAAAGCCTACGGAAGCCTTTGCGGCATAGTATTGGGCAACGAGGGCACAGCCAAGTCCTACAAAGCCGAGAATAGCCATTATAATACACATTTTGACTACATAGGGCTTGTCTTTATGGGCAATGCCGATATCTATGATGTTTGCAACAAGGAGAGGGATAAGCAGCTCAAAGCACGCTTCAAAAAGCTTAAAAAGTGGGCTTATAATGCTTTCCTTGATATATCCTTTCATATGAGTTAAAAGCTTTTTCAAAATTTACCTCCAAAAGTAAAGGAATTTTTCTTATTTTATCATAAAAAAATCATTTAAGCAAGATATTGTGACAAAAAACAAATATTAATATAATAATATCATTATGACAAGATACTCGGTTTTTCCACAGTGGGTTGAATTTCCTAATCTGAGAGATAATTGCATTTGTTATAAGAGTAGTGTATAATTATTTCGATAAGAAATTTTAATTAATTTTTGTTTACATCCAACCTTTTTTCTATTTTCCGGTACTAAGTATTGAAACCGAAAGCGCTTACGGAATCAAAGGGAGTGAGAATAATGTATAGATTTAACGGTAAAGAAGAAGAGCTTGAGCAATTGATAAATAAATACAAATCAATTGTATACGGAACTGCTTACGCATATCTGCGATATAATTTTGAAATAGATGATGTCGTACAAGAAACCTTTATTCAGCTTTACTTTAACTATGGAAAAATTATTGATAAAGATAAAATAGGCTCGTGGCTTTGTGGAGTAGCCAGGAATATTTCTATGAAAAAGCTTCGTCAAACAAGATATTATACGCCTCTTGAGGATAATGAATACATTGCGGTAAGAGGAGTAGACGAGGAGCTTTGCGATAAAGAAAGAAATACGGAGCTTTATAATGCTATAAGTAATTTATCCAAGCCGATAGCAGAAACGGTAATGCTATTCTACCTTGCAGAAAAATCTATAAGAGAAATTTCATCCCTGCTTTCCGTTCCCGAGGGGACAATTAAAAGCCGTCTTTACGAGGGCAGAAAAAAATTGAAGGGAGATTTGATTTATATGATGGAAAAGAAGAATAATTCTATAAGCAAGGTGGATGTTTATAATAACATTAAGGAATATATTTCAAATGCAAAAAAGGCGATAGATATAAGAAACAGCCCTGTAGCCATATTGCATCTTGATAAAGCTATTGGTGAGTTCGAGGCATTAGAGAAGGAATATAAGCTTCTGGCGGAAATATACCGTTTAAGAGCACTTGCTACAGCAGACAAGGACAAAGCAATAATTGACGGTGAAAAGAGTGTGGCGTACGCACGGCTGACTAACGACAAAAGGCTTGTGGCAGAGTATTTATTTTCACATTGCTTTGATTACTATGATGAAAAGCAGCTTTGTATGCTGATAGAGGTTTATGAAATAGCACAATCTATGAATTATTTTGCACTATGCTCTGAAAGTGCCTTTTGGATAGCTACCCATAGAATGAAGTCTTATGAATATTCAGACGCAAGGGAATGGCTTAATATAGCGATAAATGCTTACAATAAAGTAGAAAGCTTTGATGGTGTAAATTGCTGTGTCGGTGATACTGTAAGAACCCGTGCGTTGTCATTGGCAGCACTTGACTCGATGAATATGCTTGAAAAAATAGGACATCTGAACGGTGATTATTCAATTCTAAATACATTTTGCCTAATATTAAGAAATGAAAAGGACGGAGTATCATCTCAGACTAATTATGGCTGGGATATCCCCGGAAAGCAGAAAAGAGTTAAAAACGCCCATAGATTTTTTGGATGCTTTGAGTGTGAGCAGGTGATTTATTCAAATAGCTTATTGGAAAAAGGATATCTTAACCATGAATACTATCTTTGGAACGGCGTTCTTGTGAACAGAAAATATGATATAGTATCAAGAAATGAAACAGTTTTAACCGAGGCAGGAGAATTTAAGGACTGTATTCATATAAAAATTACAGAGAGCTTACCTGCATATGATGAAAACATAACCGAACATAAAGAGGCGTTTGAATGTCTTGAATATATAGAGCATTGGTATTGTTCGGATGTAGGTTTGATAAAATCAAAAAGAGTATTTCCAAATGATAGCAATATTTTACCATATTCAAGAGAGCTTAAATGCTATAGCGTTTCTCCGAGGCACGAAAAAGGCTGCAGATATTTTCCCATATCTGTAGGAAACATGTGGGAATATAATGTTTTTGATGAAAACGGTGTAGACTATTCCGAAAGGTATGGATATAGAGATTGTTATAGGATAGATACAGTAACAGAAGAATACACCTATATTTCAAACAGCGGATTTACTTATGTAAAATAAAAAATAAAACCATCCGGCATATTCGTGCTGGATGGTTTTTAATTTTTTAGTCGATATTCATTAAAATGGGCAGTATTACAGGCTTACGCTTTGTTTCTGCATATATGAACTTTGCTATCGCTGATTTCATTATTCCCTTGAGCTCATTCCACTCACGGATTCCTTTATTAAGTGCTTCTATCAAGGCAGTGGTAGCTATTGATTTTGCACCTCCAACCAGCTCTTCGCTTTCTCTGACATATACAAATCCACGGGATATTATCTCGGGACCGGACATAAGCATACCCATATCCATAGATATAGTAGCTACGGCAATAATCAGACCGTTTTCTGCAAGATTTTTTCTGTCACGGAGAACAATGTTTCCAACATCGCCTATTCCTGAGCCGTCTATTAATATTTTGCCTGCAGGGACAACGCCGTTAAATCTTGCTCCGTTTTCGTCAATTTCGATAATTCTTCCAATATCGGAAACGAATATGTTTTCGGGTATCATACCCATCTCCTCGGCAAGCTCCTTGTGTCTTATGAGATGACGGAATTCACCGTGCACAGGCATAAAATACTTCGGCTTGGTAAGAGCATGCATCAGCTTGAGCTCCTCCTGACAAGCATGACCTGAAACATGTACCTCCACAGAGGAGTCGTGATATACATTTACACCACGACGATACATTTCATTAACTATTTTACCAACAAGAGGCTCGTTACCCGGAATAGCACTGGAGCTGAGTACTACAAGATCCTTATCCGTGAGTACGACTCTGTCGTGCTCAGAAAATGCCATACGGTACAGGGCAGACATGGGCTCCCCTTGGCTTCCCGTTGTTACAATAGTAAGCTTTTCCGGTGGGTACTTTTTAATTTCGTCAATATCTATTATTACACCGGCAGGTACATTCATATATCCAAGACGGACAGCAGCATTTATAACATTAAGCATGCTGCGTCCCGTTAATGCAACCTTTCTTCCATGCCGTACACTGGAGTTTATAATTTGCTGAACTCTATGTACATTGGAAGAGAAGGTGGCAATAATAATACGCTTGTCAGTGGCTGAGGAATAGATTTTTTCAAGAGATACACCAACCTTGCTTTCAGACGGGGTGTAGCCGGGGCGTTCTACATTTGTGGATTCGCAAAGGAGCATAATTATACCATCCTTACCGAGCTGACCTATTCTTGTTATATCCATCATTTCACTTTCAATAGGGTTGGTATCTAGCTTGAAGTCGCCCGTATGGAATATAAGACCCTGTGGAGTTGAGATAGCAAGAGCACATGCATCTGCAATCGAGTGGTTTACACGGACAAATTCGATTGCAAAGTGCCCAAGGGTAATCGTATCACCGGCTGAGACGGTATTTAGCTTTGCATTTTGGAGTAGCTTGTGTTCCATAAGCTTGTTTTCGAGAATGCCAAGAGAGAGTCTTGTACCATATACAGGTACATTCATGCTCTTTAACAGATAGGGAAGAGAACCAATGTGGTCCTCATGACCATGGGTAATAAGCACTCCCTTCACCTTATCTACATTATTCTGAAGATAAGTAAAATCTGGAATTACGAGGTCAACACCCAGCATATCATCATCGGGGAAACCTATACCGCAATCGATAACAATTATATCGTTTTCACATTCGATACAGGTTATATTCTTGCCAATTTCATTAAGTCCACCAAGGGAGAATATTTTTACCTTAGGCAATTTTTTTCTTTTGCTTGTTGGTTTTTTTGCTTTTCCTGAGGTGATTTTTTTCTTCGCCTTTTCTGTAACTGTAGAAACAGAAGGAGAGGAAAGAAATGCATCAGTAGCATCAAGCTTAAACGAATTGTTTTTTTTAGTTCTGTTATCAGCTGCATGAACTGGCTCTTGAGCCTTTTTCCTTTTAGGCTGTCTTTGTACATTTTTTGTCTCCGGCTTAGTTGACTTTAACACCTTAGGCTTTTGCTGTTTTTTAGTTTTTTCTTGATTTTTTACCATATTTTCCTTTCTGTGCATAGCACGACAAAAGACCGTCTTATGACGGTAAAGCATAGAGTTCGTAAGTGTATAAACGGCCCCACCTACGGTATTCTACACAGATATTAAAACGAATGTATGATACTGTTATTTTACCATAAACATCAGATGAAGTCAATATTTATAAGAACAAAAGATAAATCGCAAGGAATGATAGAAAACCAATTGCACTACCAAATAAGAAAAGAACAAGTCCGTTTGGACGACGCTTTTTCATTTTTACCTGACGGGTTGTACCGGTGTAGCTGTTTACAATAGATGTAGCTTCATTTATTATATCTCTTTCGCATATAGCAGGGTGTGTAATATCTCTTTTAAGTACGAAATATGCTTCCTCGAATAAATCATTTTGTGTGTCCTTTATTTGTATAATTTTTTTTTGACATCCCCTTATCATATATATCCTCTTTCCTGTTTTTATGATTGTAGACTCAAATTAATATATTTATTCAAAAAACAAACGGCACAGGATACAGGATAAAAATATACAAAGCAATGAGGATAAAATAGCACAGGGAAGAGCATGCCGTGTTTTTTTGATACCGGTTGATGAAAAATAAACGCTAATTACATAAAATGCTGTATCGGAGGAGGACATAATTACAGCTCCGCAAAGAGAAGCAAAGGAGTCTATACCACTACTTTCTATGAGACTTTCATATGAAGCAATAGAAGCTCCGGATGACAATGGGCGAGTAATTATAAGGGGTAATAGCTCTGTTGGAATCTTCAAAAAAACAAACACGGGGTCGAGGGTTTTTGATAAAATACTAATTGCTCCACTGGAAGACAGCATATTAACGCCGACAATAAGTAGACAAAGACTTGGGAGTATATTAAAGGAAGAACGAATCCCATCCTTAGCTCCTGTGATAAATACAGATGTATAATCCTTTTTTCTGCTGCCCAGTATTAAGGCAAAAATGAGTATTATAATCGGTAATGTAAAAGCAGATATTTTATTAAGAATTGTCATTTCTTCTACCTAATAATTTTGATAGTAAAACAGCAAAAATCATACACGCCCCCGAGCAAATCCATACAGGTACAATTATTTCATATGTAATTTGTGCTCCATGTGCAGTTCTCAAAGCAAGTACAGTTGTTGGTACAAGATTAAAGCAGGCACAACCCATTACACATAGGGTAACCATATCGTTAGAGGCTATGGTGTCTGTGCTATTTTTACTAAGCTCCTTCATTGCTTTGATTCCAAGAGGTGTTGCCGCATTTGATATTCCAAGAAGATTAGCACTGACACAAGCTGTGATTTCCTCTTTTGCCACTCCCTTAGAAAACGAATCTGGAAAAATTTTTTTAAGGATAGGAGAGAGTACTTTAGACAAAATTTTTATACAGCCACTTTCCTTAAGCACATTCATTATTCCACTCCATAGTGCCATCATTCCCATTAGTGAAAATGTGACAGAAACACTCTTTGAGGCTCCATCAATTATTCCCTGGCATAGGGATTCCATATTATTGGTTATGCATGCAATTAAAAAAGATATAAAAGCGATTACAGAAAAGATTTTACCTATCATTTGTTTTCCTCATATGTTGCATATTTGTAAAAAATGTAAAAAAATGTCAAATTTGGTTGACACACACTTAAATACATGTTAAAATAAAATAAAAAATCAATATCAAAAGGAGAAGCATATGAATTCTACAGGAATTACAAGAAAAGTGGATGATTTGGGTAGAATAGTTCTTCCCATGGAAATTCGCAACAAGTTTGATATCAACCCCAAGGATGCCCTTGAAATTTTTATCGACGGTGACAAAATTGTGCTTAAAAAATATGAGCCCTGCTGTATCTTCTGTGGGAATATGGCAGACAACATTCTTTTTTGCGAAAAAAGAGTATGTAAGGATTGCATAAGTAAACTACATAATTCATAAAAAATTGTATTCGAGAAACCTTTATTTATTACAAACGGAGAGTAATTATGGAAAATATTTTGAAATACGGTATGAGTGCCAGAGTATTTGAGGAGGCAATGCCCCTTGGAAACGGTCAGCTTGGGGCTATGGTCTATGGACGAACGGATAAGGAAAGAATTTCATTAAATCATGATACACTCTGGTCAGGAAAGCCAGGGCAGACTATGGTTGATGGGGCATATGAGGCCAATGAGCTGGCAAAGCAGCTTGTTATGGAAGGAAAGAACGGAGATGCACAGTGGAAGCTTGAAAGAGGTTTTTCCGGTACATGGTTAAACTCTTATCTTTTCCTGGGTACCCTTTATATTGAGAGACTCGGCTCCAAGGGAAATCCCACCAGCTATATACGCACATTAGATCTTGAAAATTCCATTGTCAATGTGAAGTATACAGAGGATGGAATTAATTTTGAAAGAGAATATTTTGTATCATTTCCCCACAACTGTATGATGGTAAAGCTCCATTCGTCAGAGCCCGTTACATATGAGCTTACAGGAGACTGTATCGGTAAGAGTGCAGTTACAGCGTCTCCCGATAAGCTGTACCTTGTAGGCGAGTGTCCATCTCAAATAGCTCCCGAATATGCAAGCAATGAAAAGCCTATTATCTACGACGGCGAGGGAGTTAAGGTAACAGGAATTGCAAAAATCCTTTGTGACGGCAAGAGTGAGTACGGCTGGGAAAAGGTTATTATTAAGGATTCCACCGATGTTACACTGTATTTTTGTGCAGAAACAAGCTTTGTTGCTTTTGATAAGCTACCAAATAAGCCTACATTCAAGCCTTGTCTCGAAAGAATAGAAAAGCTTTCTGAAAAATCCTATAATAGCATTCGAGCTGATCATATCAGGGATGTAACCGAGCTTTACAATAGGGTTTCCGTTGACTTCGGTGGAGAAGTAAGCGATAGATTCACCAATGAACGCTTGGCGGACGAGGATAAGGAAATCGGACTTTGCGAGCTCCTCTATAATTTTGGTAGGTATCTTATAATTGCATCCTCCCGTGAGGGCTCTAAGGCAACCAATCTTCAGGGTATCTGGAACGAGAAGTTCTATCCTGCGTGGTCATCCAACTACACAGTAAATATTAATACGGAGATGAACTATTGGCCCGTTCTTATGTCTAATCTTGTAAATTGTAATCTTCCCATAGTGGACCTTGTAAAAAATGTCAGCGTTAACGGAGAAGAGACAGCTAAGAATTTCTATCATGCTAAGGGATTTACATCCCATCATAATATTGACCTTTGGGCAAACACAACTCCTGTAGGTAACAAGAGAGCAGGCTGTGCCGGATATGCATATTGGAATGGCTCATCTGGTTGGCTTTGCCGTCATCTTTTTGAGCATTATGAGTATACACTTGATAAGAAATTCCTGGCAGAGACTGCATATCCGATAATGAAAAAATGTGCAGAATTTTATCTTGACATAATGACAGAGTATGATAACAAGCTTATAGTATGTCCTTCCACATCTCCCGAAAATGCTTTTAACAAGGACGGCTACGGTACATCTATTGCACTTTATACAGCAATGTCACAGGGTATTGTTGAGGATCTCTTCAGAAATATTACCGAGAGTGCTAAGGTGCTTGGCATTGATGACGGTTTTACAAGAGAGATAGAGGCAAAAACTCCTATGCTTAATGTATATGAAATAGGCTCCGACGGACAGCTGCTCGAATATGATGAGGAGTATGAGGAAAGAGATATTCACCACAGGCATGTATCTCATCTTTACGGTATGTATCCCGGCACGCTTATTACTACAGAAAGCACACCGGAGCTTGCACAGGCTTGTCGCCGTACTCTCGAAAGAAGAGGAGATGAGAGCACAGGCTGGAGCATGGGCTGGAAGGTATGCCTATGGTCTAAGCTCAAGGATGGAGACAGAGCACTTAAGCTTGTTAAGACACAGCTAAAGCTTGTAGATCCGACAAATGATGATAAGGTATGGGAGGGAGGAGGAACATATGCTAATATGTTTGATGCTCATCCTCCGTTCCAGATAGACGGTAATTTTGGTGTAACCGCAGGTATTACACAAATGTTTTTACAGTGTGAGGATGGAAAAATTAAGATTCTTCCCGCATTACCCTCCGAGTTCAAAAACGGAAAAATTTGCGGATTATTGGCAAAAGGCAATATTAAGGTCGATATAGAGTGGAAAGACTCGAAACTTTCTTCTCTTAAATTGTCAACACCTACCGACCAAACAGCTATAATTAATATAGACGGTAAGGATATTAAGGTTGAGCTTACCGCTAATAAGGAGCTTATAGTTGCTTAATCGGAGGTAGCATATGAATAATTTGGGATATTATAACGGTAAAATAGGACTCATTGAGGAAATGAGTATTCCTATGACAGACAGGGCTTTTTACTTCGGTGACGGAGTTTATGAGGCGGTGTTGTGCCGTAATAATATCCCATATCTTTTGTCACTCCATATTGACAGATTATACACTAACTGTCAGACTCTTAACATACATATTCCAATGGATAAAAAATCAATGGCGAAGCTTATTTGCAGCCTTGTAAAAAGGGTGGACTCATATGAAAAATTTATCTATTTCCATGTTTCCAGAGGAAGTGCATTAAGGAGTCATATATATGAAATTACCGATGGAAATTTGTGTATAATGATTACCCCATTTACCGTTGGTAATCTTAGCGAAAGAGTTAATACTGTGACCTATAATGACATAAGATATCAGATGTGCAATATAAAAACGCTGAATCTTCTACCCAGTGTTTTAGCTGCCCAGTATGCAAAGGAAAACAATTGCGACGAAGCAATATTTGTCCGGGATGGAATGATAACTGAGGGGTCCCATTGCAATGTGTCTATATTGAAGGAAAATCTGTTGATAACACACCCTGCCGATTGTTATATTTTACCGGGAGTTGCACGGGCTAAGCTTATTAAGTATGCTCTTGAAGAGGGGATTACTGTTTGCGAGAGAAGGTATAAAAAAGAGGAAATGATGGAGGCGGATGAGGTGCTGATAACAAGCACAGGAAAAATAATCAGAGCAGTAGGGGCAGTTGACGGAGTGGCTGTGGGTGGTAAAAGTAAGTCGATTTTTTCCAGACTTTGCGAACGAATGTACAGCGACTATATAGCTTCAACAGGTGGGTGATACAGTAATTAATTAATGGTTTCGGTTAAAATCACCAAATTTGAGCAAAAAAAAATATTTTTTTCTATAACTATACTATACAAACTATATTGACAAAACTTGAGTATTTATGATACAATATTACAGGTAAAGGTTTTTGTGACTGACGGAAGCGGATAACCGCATGGAAGCAAAAATCACTTGTATGTCGACCGTCTGGGCAGCTCTACCTTTATGGGGTGGACTGTCCTTTTTTACTTTGTAAAATTTTTGATAAGGAGATAGATATGAAAAAGGTTGCAATTATTATGGGTAGCGACAGCGATTTGCCCATAGTTGAAAAGGGAATTAATGTGCTTAAGGAATATGAGGTTCCTTTTGAGGTTCATGTATACTCAGCACACAGAACACCGGTTGAAACTGCTGAGTTTGTTAAAAACGCAAAGGATAACGGATTTGGTGTAATTATTGCCGCAGCAGGCATGGCGGCTCATTTGGCAGGTGCTATTGCCGCTAATACTGTTATTCCTGTTATAGGTATTCCTGTGTCCTGCAAGAATACAGGTGGTATGGACGCATTACTTGCAACTGTGCAGATGCCCTCCGGTATTCCTGTTGCAACGGTAGCTATAGACGGAGCAGCAAATGCAGCTATACTTGCTATACAAATGCTTGCCCTCTCAGATGACGGTCTTTATGCAAAGCTCGTAGAGGCAAGAAAAAAGGGAACAGAGAAGGTCCTTGCAAAGAACAAGGAAATTGAAGAAAAATTTAACAAATAAGTTTAACTTATAGGAGATAAAATATGTCAGTTTTTGGTATCATAGGAAACAATACGGCTGATGTTGCCTCCAGTGTGTATTATGGTCTTTACGCATTACAGCACAGAGGTCAAGAAAGCTGTGGTATAGTGGTAAATGATGACGGACTTTTCAGGGTTCATAAGGACTCCGGATTGGTAAATGATGTGTTTACTCATAATGCTATGAAGCATCTTGGCACCGGCAAAATGGCAATTGGACATGTTCGTTATGGCACAATGCAGACAAAGGATAAGGTAAATACAGAGCCCTTTGTTGTAAACCATATCAAAGGTAAGCTTGCTGTTGCGGGACAGAGCTCCCTTGTCAATTACCCGGAGCTACGAAGGGAACTTGAGCTTCAAGGTGCCATTTTCCATAGCTCATGTGATGCAGAGATAATCTCATATGTAATCACAAGGGAGAGATTAACAAGTGGATCCATTGAGGAAGCACTTAATAAGGCAATAAATAGCTTTAAGGGTGCATTTTCACTTTTGATAATGTCCTCTCAAAAGCTTATAGCAGCAAGAGATGAAATGGGTATGCATCCTCTTTGCTACGGTATGCGTGGAGACAATGAATATGTTATAGCAAGTGAGAGCTGTGCTCTTGATGCTGTTGGAGCTACCTTTATCAGAGAGGTAGAGCCCGGTGAAATTATAGTTTTCTCAAAGGATGGAATAAAGACCATTAGGGATCATTGTAATAAACAGCCTGAGAGACTTTGTGTTTTTGAGTATCTCTATACAGCTCGTCCTGACTCTGTAATCAGAAATTGTGCTGTACAGGCGGCAAGGAAGAGAGCAGGAGCATTTCTTGCTAAATCTCATCCGGTAGAGGCAGATGTAGTTGTTGGTGTTCCTGACTCCGGACTTGAGGCTGCAATAGGCTACGCAGAGGAATCAGGTATTCCATATGGTATAGGACTTATTAAAAATAAGTACATAGGAAGAACATTTATAGCACCGGGTCAGAATGTTCGTGAGGATAAGGTAAGAATTAAACTTAATCCCGTTGTAAATTCAGTAAAAGGAAAAAGAATTGTACTTGTTGATGACTCAATTGTAAGAGGAACTACATGTGCAAGAATAGTAAAGCTTCTTCGTGATGCAGGAGCTAAAGAGATACACCTTCGTTCATCGGCACCGAAATTTTTGAATCCTTGCTACTACGGTACAGATATAGAATCACGGGATGTACTTGTGGCTTGTAACCATACAACTGAGGAAATGGAGAAAATATTTGGAGTAGATTCTCTTGGATTCCTTGAAATCGAGGATGTTGTCAAGCTGGGAGAGGGTGGTAGCTGTAAGGGCTACTGCATAGCATGCTTTGATGGTAAATATCCTACGAATCCCCCAAGCACTACTAACAGAAATAAATACGATATAAAATTATCAGAAAGTGAGAGTTAAAAAGTGAAAAATTCAAGATCTGAAAGCTATGCAGCTGCCGGCGTTGATATTACCGCAGGTTATAAGGCAGTTGAACTTATGAAATCCCACATTGCCCGCACAAAAAATGAAGGTTGTCTTGACGATGTAGGCGGCTTTGGTGGTTGCTTCGGACTTCCTGTTGCAGGAATGGAGGAGCCCGTACTTGTTTCCGGTACTGATGGATGTGGTACAAAGGTAAAAATGGCTATTTTGATGGACAAGCACGATACAATCGGTATCGACGCTGTTGCAATGTGCGTAAACGATATTATCTGCGTAGGAGCAAAGCCTTTGTTCTTCCTTGACTACATTGCATGTGGTAAAAATATCCCCGAAAAAATAGCTTCCATCGTTGGTGGCGTTGCAGAGGGCTGTGTTCAGTCAGGTGCAGCACTTATCGGTGGAGAAACAGCAGAGCATCCCGGTCTTATGCCCGTTGAT
Organism: Clostridia bacterium; assembly: GCA_017456545.1. Taxonomy (GTDB): domain Bacteria; phylum Bacillota; class Clostridia; order Oscillospirales; family CAG-272; genus RGIG2000. Next base: position 88,829 of record JAFTJE010000019.1, read on the forward strand.
GATTATGACCTTGCAGGCTTTGCCGTTGGTATAGTTGATAAGAAGAAGATACTTGATAATACAAAGATGGAAGAGGGCGATGTAGTAATCGCACTTCCTTCAAGTGGCGTTCACTCAAACGGATTCTCACTCGTTCGTAAGGTATTTGATATTGATAACAATCCTGCTTCTCTTTATGAGCCCTGTGCCGATCTTGGTGGAGCTTCAATTGCTGAGACACTTTTGACTCCTACAAGAATTTATGTTAAGTCAGTTCTTGCTCTTATTGAGAAGGTTAATGTAAAGGGAATCAGCCACATCACAGGTGGTGGCTTCTATGAGAATATTCCGAGATCTATTCCCAAGGGTCTTTCTGCTAAAATTACAAAGTCAGCAGTTAAGGTGCTTCCTATATTTGACCTTATTGCAAAGACCGGAAATATTCCTGAAAGAGATATGTACAACACATATAATATGGGCGTTGGTATGAGCATTGTTGTTCCTGCGTCAGAGGCTGGTATGGCTATCGAAATTCTTAAGGCTCACGGTGATGATGCATATGTTATCGGTGAGATTATCAAGGGTGACGAAGGCGTGGTGTTCTGCTAATGAAGAAAATAGCAGTTCTTGTTTCAGGTGGAGGGACTAACCTTCAGGCACTTATAGATGCAGAAAAAACAGGCATGTTCGGTGAAAGTAAAATCACTCTTGTTATAGCATCTAAGCCCGGTGTTTATGCACTTGAAAGGGCAGAAAACAACGGTATAGCATCAAAGGTCCTTGCCCGCAGGGAATATGACAGTATAAGTGCATATTCCAAAGCACTTGTATGCACTCTTAAAGAGGCAGAAATTGACCTTGTAGTGCTCGCAGGCTTTTTGACAATATTTGACGAGCAGGTATATGAGGCGTTTCCCAATAGAATAATAAATGTTCACCCCGCACTTATTCCTTCCTTTTGCGGTAAGGGATACTACGGTCTTCATGTACATGAAGCAGCACTCGAAAAGGGAGTTAAGGTTTCCGGTGCGACCGTACATATTGTAACTCCGGAATGTGATGCTGGTCCGATTGTTCTTCAAAAGGCTGTTGAGGTTTTGGAGGATGACACCCCGGAAACACTCCAAAAGAGAATAATGGTTGAGGCTGAGTGGAGGATACTTCCCGAGGCTGTAAGGCTTTTCTGTGAGGACAGAATTACTGTTAAAAACAATAAGGTATACATAGAAAAATAAGGAGATAAAGAATGAAGGTTTCTACTATTGCAAATGAGCTTAATTCTCTTGCTTATCACGGCAGAGGTATTATTATCGGTAAGAGTGCAGACGCAAAGAAGGCAGTAACAGCTTACTTTATTATGGGAAGAAGCGAAAACAGCCGTAATCGTGTATTCGTTGCAGAGGGTGACGCTATGCGTACAAAGGCATTTGACGAATCCAAAATGACAGATCCCCATCTTATTATTTACTATCCCGTAAGAGTGCTTGGCAACAAGACTATTGTTACAAACGGCGATCAAACCGACACAATTTATAAGCTTATGGATAAGCAGATGACATTTGAACAGGCTCTTCGTACAAGAGAATTTGAAGATGATAAGCCTAATTTTACTCCCCGTATTTCAGGCATTATCCGTAGAGAAGAGGATGGAATGAACTTTGCTATGTCCATTCTTAAGAGTGCAGAGGGAGATGACTCATCCTGTGAGAGATTTACATATGCTTATTCTAATCCCAAGGCAGGTATAGCTAAGTTTATCCATACATACAACGGAGACGGCAATCCCTTACCTTCCTTTGAGGGAGAGCCCAAAACTCTTGAGCTTCCTGATATGGATATCGATGCATTGGCTGATCTTATCTGGACTAACCTGAACGAGGATAACAAGGTATCTCTTTTTGTAAGATACATTGATATCGCAACAGGTGAAGCAGAAACAAGAATTATAAATAAGAACAAATAACTGAAGGGCTGGTGTGAAAATGAAAGAATTTGAACTTAAATACGGCTGTAACCCTAATCAGAAGCCTTCTAAAATATACATGGAAAATGGAGCAGAGCTCCCTATAGAAATCCTTTGTGGCAGACCCGGATACATTAACTTTCTTGATGCATTTAATTCATGGCAGCTTGTAAAGGAGCTTAAGGAGGCAACAGGCTTACCCTGTGCTACTTCCTTTAAGCATGTAAGCCCTACATCAGCAGCAGTTGGAATCAAGCTTCCTGAAAAGCTTAAGAAGGCTTGCTTTGTTGATGATATTGAGGGTCTTGATGATTCTCCCTTGGCTTGTGCTTATGCAAGAGCAAGAGGAACAGACAGAATGAGCTCCTTCGGTGACTGGATAGCTCTTTCCGATATATGTGATGTTACAACAGCATTACTTATAAAGAGAGAAATATCCGACGGTGTTATTGCACCCGGTTATACCGATGAGGCTCTTGAAATTCTTAAAACAAAGAAAAAGGGAAATTATAATATAGTAAAAATCGACCCTGATTACATCCCTGAAGCAATAGAGAAAAAACAGGTTTACGGAATCACCTTTGAGCAGGGCAGAAACAATTTTAAGATTGATAAGGAATTATTTACGGATATAGTAACAGAGAATAAGGAGCTTCCCGAAAATGCTGTTATAGACCTTATAATCTCTCTTATCACGCTTAAATATACCCAGTCAAACTCCGTTTGCTATGCTTATAACGGACAGGCAATCGGTGTCGGTGCAGGTCAGCAGTCAAGAATCCACTGTACCCGTCTTGCAGGAACAAAGGCTGATACATGGCATTTAAGACAGCATGATAAGGTTCTCAACCTTCCTTTCTTGCCTACAGTATCCCGTCCCGACAGAGATAATGTAATTGACGGATACATTAACAAGAATGAAGAGGATGTATGTGCAGACGGAAATTGGCAGAAATATTTTTCCTATCAGCCTGAGCCCTTTACAGCAGAGGAAATGAGAGCATATCTTGACACAATTACAGGTGTCAGCGTAGGCTCCGATGCATTCTTCCCCTTCAGTGACAATATCGAAAGAGCAAAGAGAAGCGGTGTATCATATATTGCCGAGCCGGGTGGATCTATCAGAGATGATGTTGTTATTGACTGTGCAAATAAGTACGGCATGGTAATGGCATTTACAAAGATGAGATTATTCCACCATTAATGAGGTGCACGATGAGAGTAATAGTGGTTGGAGGCGGCGGAAGAGAACACGCCATTATAAAAAAGCTTAAAGAAAACAAGTCAATAGAGCAGATTTTTGCTCTTCCGGGTAACGGAGGTATCGCTAAAGATGCAACCTGCGTTAATATCGGAGCTAAGGATATTTTCGGAATTGTAAAATTCGCACAGGAAAACAGCATTGATTATGCAGTTGTTGCTCCTGATGATCCCCTTGTGCTCGGTTGTGTGGATGCTCTTAATGAGGTAGGTATCCCTTGCTTTGGACCTACAAAGGCAGCTGCAATTATAGAGGGTAGTAAGGTATTCTCAAAGAACCTTATGAAAAAATACGGTATTCCTACAGCAGAATATGAGGTATTCTCAAATGCCGAGGATGCTCTTAAATATCTTGAAAAGTCTCCCATTCCTTCAGTTATCAAGGCAGACGGTCTTGCTCTCGGTAAGGGTGTGGTTATAGCATTTACAAGAGAAGAGGCCTACGATGCTGTTAAGAGCATTATGGAGGATAAGAAATTCGGAGATAGCGGTAACAACATTGTTATTGAAGAATTTTTAGAGGGCCCCGAGGTTTCCGTTCTTGCGTTTACAGACGGCAACTGTGTTAAGCCTATGGTTTCCTCCATGGACCATAAGCGTGCACTTGATTTTGATAAGGGACTTAATACAGGAGGTATGGGTACAGTAGCACCAAACCCCTACTATACAAACGATATTGCAGAAGAGTGTATGAGGACTATCTTCTTGCCCACTATTGAGGCAATGAAGAAGGAGGACAGGGTATTTAAGGGATGCTTGTACTTTGGTCTTATGCTTACAAAAAACGGGCCTAAGGTAATTGAATATAACTGTCGCTTCGGTGATCCCGAAACTCAGGTTGTATTACCCTTACTTGAAAGTGACCTCTTTGAAATTATGCAGAGTGTTACAAACGGAACTCTTGATAAATGTGAGGTTAAATTTGCAGACAAGAATGCTTGCTGTGTAATTATGGCATCTAAGGGCTATCCCGAAAAGTATGAAAACGGCTTTGAAATTGTTATTCCCGAGGAAATTTCCGATTCTGTATATGTAGCAGGAGCAAAACTCTCTGACGGTCAGCTACTCAGTGCAGGAGGAAGAGTACTTGGTGTTACTGCTATTGCTCCCACACTTAAGGAAGCAATTGACAGTGCATACAGCAAGGTTTCTACCATTAAATTTGACAATGCTTTCTATAGAAAAGATATAGGACAAAAAGCACTTAAAGCAACGGAGGATAAGTAATACATGGTTTATCGCGTTTATGTGGAAAAGAAAAAAGGTCTTGAAAATGAGGCAAATGCCCTCTATTCCGAAATCAAAACCTTCCTCGGTATAAAAAATATCGATAAAGTAAGAATAATGAACCGTTACGATGTGGAAAATATTACAAAGGAGCTTTTTGACTATTCTGTAAAGACAGTTTTTTCAGAGCCCCAGCTTGATAATGTATATTTCACATTGGAAAATGACGGTGCAGTGGTATTTGCAACAGAATATCTCCCCGGTCAGTTTGACCAAAGGGCAGACTCTGCGGCACCGTGTATCCAGCTTATTTCAAAGGGTGATAAGCCTTCTGTACAGAGTGCGAGAGTTTATATGCTTTACGGCTCTCTCTCCGATAGCGAGATTAAGGCTATTAAAAAGCATGTTATAAACCCGGTAGAGGCAAGAGAGGCATCCCTTGAGGAAAAGGATACCATTAAGGCAGAGTACGATATTCCCGAGGATGTAAAAACAATTGACGGATTTATTGACCTTGATAAGGACGGACTTGCAGCATTTGTTAAATCTTATGCTCTTGCAATGGATAACGATGATATCAAGTTCTGTCAGGACTATTTTAAGTCCGAGGGAAGAAATCCTACAGTTACAGAGATTCGTATGATAGATACATACTGGTCTGACCACTGTCGTCATACCACATTCTTAACAACCATTGATAATGTTAAGTTTGAGGATAAAATCCTTCAGGAAACATATGACGATTATATTAACACAAGAAAGCTTCTTAACAGAACAAAGCCCGTAAATCTTATGGATATTGCAACTCTTGCAGTTAAGTATCTTAAGAAGGAGGGCAAGCTTGATAAGCTTGATGAAAGTGAGGAGATCAATGCTTGTACCGTTAAGATTACAGTTGAAATAGACGGTAAGGCAGAGCCCTGGCTCTTGCTCTTTAAGAATGAGACACATAACCATCCTACCGAGATTGAGCCCTTTGGCGGTGCTGCAACCTGTATCGGTGGTGCTATCCGTGACCCTCTTTCCGGAAGATCCTATGTTTACGGTGCTATGCGTCTTACAGGTGCTGCAGATCCTTTAAGATCCCTTGATGAAACTATTGAGGGTAAGCTTCCTCAGAGAAAGATTGTTACAACTGCTGCAGCAGGATATTCCTCTTACGGTAACCAGATTGGTCTTGCAACTGGAATAGTTGATGAAATTTATCACGATGGCTATGCTGCTAAGCATATGGAGGTTGGTGCGGTTATTGCTGCAGCTCCCGAAAGAAATGTACGCAGAGAGAGACCCGAGGATGGGGATGTAGTTATTTTGCTCGGTGGACGCACAGGCCGTGACGGTTGCGGTGGAGCTACAGGTTCATCAAAATCCCATACTGTAGATTCACTTGAGCAGTGTGGAGCAGAGGTACAGAAGGGTAACGCACCCGAGGAAAGAAAGCTACAGCGTCTTTTCAGAAATTATGATGCTTGCCGAATGATAAAGCGTTGTAATGACTTCGGTGCAGGAGGTGTTTCCGTTGCTATCGGTGAGCTTGCCGACGGTCTTGAAATCAATCTTAATGCAGTACCCAAAAAATATGACGGTCTTGACGGAACAGAGCTTGCCATCAGCGAATCTCAGGAGAGAATGGCTGTTGTAATCGAAAAAGAAAATGTAGAAAAGTTCCTTGCTCTTGCTCATAGTGAAAACCTTGAAGCAACAGTAGTTGCAACAGTTAAGGCTGAGCCCAGACTCACAATGCTCCATAACGGTAAGGCTATTGTAGATATCAGCCGTGAGTTCCTTAACTCAAACGGTGCAGAAAAGCATATAGACATTGCACCTGCCAAGCTTGAGGATTATAATAAAGAAATACCTACAGATTTTGAAAGTGGTATCAAAGCTATCTGTGATGATATCAATACATGCTCCAAGAGGGGACTTAGTGAACGCTTTGACAGTACTATCGGTGCAGGAACAGTGCTTATGCCCTTTGGCGGTAAATATCAGAGAACTCCTATTCAGTCCATGGTACACCTTATCTCCAGCGAGAAGGGTCACACAAATGATTGCTCATATATGTCATGGGGATATAACCCCTTCATCTCAGAGAAGAGCCCCTTCCACGGAGCTTATCTTGCAGTAGTTGAGTCTGTATCTAAGCTTATTGCAACAGGTGCTGAGTTCAAGGATGTTTATCTTACATTCCAGGAATATTTCGAAAAGCCTCTTAAGGATCCTAAGAGATGGGGTAAGCCCTTAGCTGCACTCCTTGGTGCATTCAAGGCTCAGAAGGACTTTGGAATTGGAGCTATCGGTGGTAACGACTCTATGAGTGGCACATTTGAAAAGCTCGATGTTCCTCCCACACTTATTTCCTTTGCTGTTACTAACGGTAAGACAAATGAGGTTATCTCACCCGAGTTTAAGAAATCCGGCTCCAAGGTCGTTATTGTTAAGCCCGAGTATGATGAGAATATGCTCCCCAATATTGACTCCATTCTTGCTCTTTATAACAAGGTAACAGAGCTTATGAGAGACGGTAAGGTGCTTTCAGCATATACACCCACCATCGGTGGAGTAGCAGAGGCTGTTTATAAGATGGCTATCGGTAATGGCTTCGGCTTTGAATTTGATAACGGACTTTCACTTAAGGATATCTTCGGATATTGCTACGGTTCATTTATTCTCGAGCTTTCTGAAGATATGGAAATCGGTACTGTACTAGGTAGAGTAGCAGATAACGGTACTGTTTCATACAATGGTAAGAAGGTATGTATGTGTGCACTTACAGAGCTTTATGAAAATAAGCTTGAGGGTGTATATCCCTGCAACATCAAATCAAGTGAGGAGAAGCCCGAAACTGTTTCCTACGAAACAGATAAGATACTTGCTCCTTCTATCAAGGTGACAAAGCCTAAGGTGCTTATCCCTGTATTCCCCGGTACAAACTGTGAATACGATTCTGCAAAGGCAGTAGAGGATGCAGGTGCACAGGCTGAAATCTTCGTTATAAACAACTTAAGTGCCGATGATATCAAGAGAAGCTCTGAATCCTTTGTTAAGCTTCTTAGGGAATCACAGATGATATTCGTTCCGGGTGGATTCTCCGGCGGAGACGAGCCTGACGGAAGCGGTAAGTTTATTACTGCATTCTTCAGAGGAGCAGATGTTAAGGAGGCAGTAACAGAGCTTCTCGATAAGCGTGACGGACTTATGTGCGGTATTTGTAACGGATTCCAGGCACTTGTTAAGCTTGGCCTTGTTCCTTACGGAAAGATTATCGACACAGATGAAAATTGTCCTACACTCACATTTAACAATATTGCAAGACACCAGTCAAAGATTGTAAGAACCAGAGTTGCATCCAATAAATCACCTTGGCTCTCCGAGTGTAATGTTGGCGATATCTACAATGTTGCTATTTCTCACGGTGAGGGTAAATTCCTGGCTAATGACGCCACAATAGCAGAGCTTATTAAAAACGGACAGATCGCTACACAGTATGTAGACTTGAACGGTGAGGCTACCTACGATATCGATTATAATCCTAACGGCTCAAGTCTCGCTATAGAGGGTATCCTCTCTCCCGATGGAAGAGTAATCGGTAAGATGGGTCACTCTGAGCGTATTGCTAACGGACTTTACAAGAATGTATACGGCGATTATGACATTAAGATGTTCAAATCAGCTGTTAAGTACTTCAAATGATTTTTAATGGGAAAACCGTGTACACGGTTTTCCTGTAAAAATGTATAAAATTTTGAAAACTTATTGACTAATCAGGTCACAAGTTGTATAATTCTATATTATATTTATAATTTATTGGAGGTTTCTCAATTATGGAAAGAGTTTATAACTTTTCAGCTGGCCCTTCCATGCTTCCTATCGAGGTTTTGAATAGAGCAGCTAATGAAATGCTTTGCTATGGTGATAGCGGAATGTCAGTTATGGAGATGAGCCATCGTTCACCTGTATACGATGAGATTATTAAGGATGCAGAAAGACTTCTTCGCAAAATTATGAACATTCCTGACAACTATAAGGTACTTTTCCTTCAGGGTGGAGCATCCACACAGTTCGCAGCAGTTCCACTTAATCTTATGAACAAGAATAAAAAGGCTGACTATGTTGTATCCGGTCAGTTCTCAAATAAGGCTTATAAGGAAGCACAGAAGTACGGTGATGTAGTAGTTGCTGCATCCAGCAAGGAAGCTAACTTCTCATATATTCCTAAGTTTGATAAGTCAAATATCAGACCCGATGCAGACTATGTACATGTATGCTTCAACAATACAATCTACGGTACAAAATTCCCCTACATACCCGACACAGGAGATATTCCTCTTGTTGCCGATATGTCCTCCTGCATCATTTCTGAGCCTATCGATGTAAGCAAGTTTGGTGTTATATATGCAGGTGCTCAGAAGAATATGGCTCCCGCAGGTCTTACAATCGTAATTATCAGAGAGGATCTAATGGGTAATGCCCGTGAGGATATCCCCACAATGCTTGATTATAAGACAATAGCTGATAATGATTCTATGTATAACACTCCTCCTTGCTATTGCATTTATATTGCAAAGCTCGTTTATGAGTGGATTGACAGTCTTGGTGGACTTGAAAAGATGAAGGAAATGAACGAAAAGAAGGCAAAGGTTCTTTACGATTATCTTGACAGCCAGGATTATTACATTGCACCTGTACATAAGGACAGCCGTTCCTTAATGAATGTTACCTTCGTTACAGGTGATGCCGACCTTGATAAGAAGTTTGCTTCCGAGGCAGGTAAGGCAGGTCTTAAGAATCTTAAGGGTCACCGTTCAGTAGGTGGTATGAGAGCTTCTATCTACAACGCAATGCCCTATGAAGGCGTAGTTGCTCTTGTTGAATTTATGAAGAAATTTGCAGAAGAAAATCCCAAAGCATAAAGAAGGTATAGAAATGAAGAATATTAAGCTTATGAACAAAATCGCAAAGGTTGGAACAGATATTTTCAGCCCTGCGAAGTATACAGTATCTGATACTTGCGAAGCCCCCGATGCTATAATGGTTCGTTCCGCAAAGCTTCATGATATGGAAATGCCCGAGACACTTACAGCCATTGCTCGCTGTGGAGCCGGTGTAAACAACATTCCTGTTGAAAAGTGCACTGAGAAGGGTATTGTAGTATTCAACACTCCCGGTGCAAATGCAAACGGTGTTAAGGAGCTTGCAATTTGTGCTCTTATCCTTGCGGCAAGAGATGTTGTTGGTGGTATTGAATGGGTTAAGACACTCGAAGGAACAGAGGGTGTTGCAAAGGCAGTTGAGGCAGGCAAGGGTGCTTATGTAGGTAATGAGCTCATCGGTAAGAAGCTTGGCGTAATCGGTCTTGGTGCTATCGGAGGTATGGTTGCTAATGCTGCTAATGCCCTTGGTATGGTTGTAGTAGGATGTGACCCTTATATCACACCTGCTGCTGCATGGCATCTTGCTCCTTCTATTGAACAGGCTGCAAGCTATGATGAAATTTTTAAGACCTGTGATTATATCACTCTTCATGTTCCTGCAACCGCACAGACAAAGAATATGATCTGTGAAAAGAGCATAGCCATGATGAAGGACGGTGTAAAAATCATCAACCTTGCAAGAGCAGAGCTTGTTAATGCCGAGGATATGAAGAAGGCACTTGAAAGCAAGAAGGTTTCCAAGTATGTTACCGACTTCCCCACAGATGAGACAGTTGGTGCTCCCGGAATTATCAATATTCCTCATCTTGGAGCTTCTACTAACGAGTCTGAGGACCACTGTGCTGTTATGGCTGCGAAGCAGCTTGACGAATACCTTACAAACGGTAATATCAAGAACAGTGTAAACTATCCTAATGTTGCAATCCCCCACACTGCAAGTGCTCGTGTATGTGTAATGCACAAGAATGTCCCCAATATGCTCTCTCAGATTACTTCTGCATTTGCTTCTGTAAATGTTAATATTGAGAACCTTGCAAACGGCTCAAAGGGAGATGCTGCTTACACAATTGTAGAAACCAATGAAAAGGTTGGCGACGATGTTGTTAAGACAGTAATGAATATTGACGGAGTTATAAAAGTAAACTGTTATTAATTTTTAGGTGAATATATGATTACGGTTAAACCATTTTTTGCATTAAGACCTCACGGTGATTTTGTTGAAGAATGTGCTGCACTTCCTTATGATGTTATGTCAAGTGAAGAGGCAAGAACAGAGGTAGAGGGCAAACCCTATTCCTTCTTACACATTGATAAGGCAGAAATCGATCTTGATAGTAATGTAAATATATACGATGAGCAGGTATATGCCAAGGCTTCCTCTAACCTTAAGGAATTTGAGGACAAGGGAGTATATATCAATGACAGTAAAAAAAGATACTATTTTTACCGTCAGATTATGGATGGCAGAGCACAGACAGGTATAGTAGGATGTGCGTCAATTGATGATTATCTGGAGAACAGGATTAAAAAACACGAGTTTACCCGTGCTGATAAGGAAATTGACAGAATAAAGCATGTAGACACTTGCTCTGCACATACAGGACCTATTTTTCTCACCTACAAAGACAGTGCTACTCTTGATGAAATCATTGCAAAGCAGACAGAAAAGACTCCTATGTATGATTTTACATCAGATGACGGAATAAGACATACAGTCTGGGCAACAGATGATAAGTCAGTTGATGAAGCTATTGAAAAGGGATTTTCCTCGCTTGACGCTTTATATATTGCCGATGGACACCACCGAGCAGCATCAGCAGTTAAGGTTGGAGTAAAGAGAAGACAGGAAAACCCTGATTATAACGGAAATGAGGAGTTTAATTTCTTTTTATCTGTTATTTTTCCTTCAAAATCCCTTAAAATTCTTGATTATAACAGACTTATTAAGGATATGAACGGATTAACTCCCGATGAATTCCTTAGCATTATATCTAAAAGGGTAGGTACTGTAGAACAATTTGAGGATTTAGGACAGTATAGACCTGAGGGTCCTCATACAGTTGGTATATATGTAAACAAAAAATGGTATAAGGTTAAATTCTATGAGGAAATCTGTAGTGCAGATTCTCCTGTGGACAGACTTGACTGTGCCATACTTCAAAAAAATGTTCTTTCAGCAATTCTTGGAATTGAAGATCCGAGAAGTGACAGGAGAATAGATTTTGCAGGTGGTATCCGTGGTCTTGAATATCTTGAGGAAAGATGTAACCAGGATATGGTAATGGCTATTGCCATGTATCCAACCTCCCTTGATGAGCTCATTTCAGTAGCTGATTCGGGTGCTGTTATGCCACCTAAATCAACATGGTTTGAGCCTAAATTAAGAAGCGGTATTTTAATTCATAAAATATAAATCAAAAGAGTGCGTTTGTATGAAAACGCACTCTTTTGTTGTTACATGTTTACTTCGTAAAAATCTTTTTGTATGGAATCATAATTACTACACCGAAAATCATAAGTCCCATCCAAATAAGAATTAGATTACCCCATCCGATTGTAGAAACAGAGTTCGCAAAAAGGGAGCTTGACGCTGCAGCAGCCATATAGCTTAAAAAATCAAGAAATCCTGTTGCACTTGATACCATACCCGTATCACGAAGGCTTGGACAGTATCTGCTCCAAAGCATTGCAGCAGAGCAGTTAGATGTGAGTACAGCAAGTATTATAAGTATTACATTGATAATGGGGTGCTTAACCAAATAAACCCCGAGGAAAAACAGAGAAGAAAGGAAAAACATTAATAAAATAGTTGCATCCATATTTCTTTTAAGTCTTTCATAAACAAATACCGCAACAAATGCTGACATTGCAATAGCTAATGTTGCTACAGTAAATATTGTCGGAGCTATTTTGGTATCAAAGCCGAGATACTGAGAGAAATATGTTGGTAACCAGAATACTACAGCTGTTCTTACTACTCCAGTGATAATTGAAATAAAGGAAAAGGTAATAATTCGGTTTTTTATAAGGACCTTAATACCTGCTATAAAAGAGTTATTCCGGCGTTCGGTTTCTTTTCTGATCTCGTATTTTCCGTATTGTACAATACCTTTTCTTTCAAAATATATGAAAAATGCAAGACATAGAGCAGACATTACCAACAGAGCAGCACTACTTGTAATAAATACACTTTGCCATACAAGAATTGATGCTACAACACCCGCAAGCGGAGAACCGAGTAGTGCCGCAACCTCATATCCGAGACTACATCTTACAGCGTGTATGGGATTTGTATTTTCTGCCACTACCTTTGTCATAGGAGCATATATCATAGATAGGAAAAAGCCTGTCATAGCGTAGAGAAATTTTGCTGCATTTTGATATGCAAATACAAACGGAAAAGCAAGATTTGTCACTCCAGCTAAAAGTAGTCCAAAGGCAATCATATATTTTGCCTTTATTTTATCTCCTATAATTCCATTTATAAGCTGACCAACAGCATAGAATATGAAATATAAGGATGATACGATTCCTATATATTCAACAGTTGCATCATTTTCTGCTACTATTTGTGGAGTTACAGCACTTAGAATATTTCTTGCAAAATATACAGCAAGATAAGAGGCAGAGCACAGTCCACCAATTAATACGGCATTTTTTGCATCCTTAGAGAACTTCAATTTTATACCTCGTAAAAGCTTGATAGATTAAAATTTCACTGTTACAGTTTCTCCGACTTTAACAAAAACCTTAGTAAAGTCAAGGAGATTTGGGTGTGGCTCATACTCAAACTTCAACACAGCATATTCGGTATCCATTCCACCCTTGTTTGTTATTTCGACAGTAGAGTCATCTATCCATTTTTCTTCTATATCACCATAGGTCATGCCGTATCCGAACGGATAGAGAGGAGTACCCTTGAAAAACTTGTAGGTTCTGTTTTTCATACTGTAATCTCTGAATGGAGGCAAATCACTGTCATCCTTGTAAAAGGTTACGGGAAGACGGCCGCTGGGAGATACTTTGCCTAATATTACATCGGCAAGAGCATTGCCACCCTCGGCTCCAGGATAGAAGCATTGAATTATTGCATCGCAAGATTTGTCCTGCTCGGTAAGCGATATGCAGCTACCACTTATATTAACAAATATTGTAGGCTTACCAATTGCCATAACTCTGTCAAAGAGCTGCTTTTGAGGTATAGGAAGATTAATATCCTTTTTGTCTCCGGCTACATCGCCGTTGAAGGTATCACCCTCTTCACCCTCCATAGAGGGATTTAGGCCCATAAACATAATTACTACATCAGCCTTTTTAGCAATAATCTCAGCCTCACGCATGGGACTTCCACTCCAGTTGCCCGTGTTCGGATCATGTGGGTGACAGCCGGCAGCGTATAGCACCTTACCGTCAAAGTTATCCTGGAGACCACGGAGAGGAGTATAGTATACAGATGGAGTACCGTTGTAGTTACCCTTAAGTATTCTTACATCGTCTGCATTAGGTCCGATTACGGCAATGGTCTTAACATTCTTTGAAAGAGGCAAAATACCGTTATTTTTGAGCAAAACTATGCTTTCCTGTGCCATTTTTCTGTTGAGTGCACGATGCTCATCGCATTCTACAACATCATATGGAATATTGTTATATTCACAGTCATCATCAAACATTCCGAGACGGAAACGGGCTTCAAACAGCTTCTCAACTGCTTCGGTAATAGTTTCTTCGGTGATAAGATCCATTTCATATGCTTCCCATAGACTTAAATATGCATCACCACAGTTAAGCTGGCATCCGTTGTTTACTGCAAGGGCAACGCTTTCTGGCTCGGTAGCAGTAACCTTGTGTCCGGTATGGAAATCCCTTATAGCTCCACAGTCGGATACGACATATCCCTTAAATCCAAACTCTCCGTAGAGAATATCCTTAAGAAGTCTCTTACTACCACAGCAGGGCTCACCATTTACACGATTATAGGCTCCCATAACAGCAGATGGGTCTGCGTGGTCTATACAGTATTTGAAAGCACTTAAGTATGTTTCGTACAAATCCTTATCAGAAACAACAGCATCAAAGCCGTGGCGTTCATATTCGGGACCACTATGTACTGCGTAGTGCTTGATTGTTGCATCAAGCTTACGGTATTTTCCATTACCCTGTAGGCCTTTTATAAATGCACTGCCCATTTTACCGGTAAGAAGAGGGTCCTCTCCATAGGTTTCGTGACCTCTGCCCCAACGGGGGTCTCTGAATATATTTATGTTAGGGGACCAGAAGGTAAGTCCCTGATACAGCTCTGTACTTCCAAATTTTTTGAATTCGTTATATTTAGCTCTTGCCTCATCGGAAATAGCTGTTGCTACCTTTTCCATAAGCTCTGTATTGTAGCTTGATGCCAAGCCGATAGCCTGGGGAAAAACTGTTGCACAGCCTTGTCTTGCCACACCGTGCAGACATTCACTCCACCAGTTGTATGCGGGAACATTAAGACGGGGAATGGCAGGAGCATCGTATCTCATCTGTGCCATTTTTTCCTCAATTGTCATTTTTGCAACCAATTCCTTAGCTCGTTCCATAAAATTCATAGCATTTCTCCTTATATAACATATATAACACAATTATATCGCAAAAATATTGTGAATTCAAGTATAATACAGATTTTATGCAAAAGCAAAAGGAACCCTATAAAAATGAAGGTTCCTTTTTGGTGCAGGAAATGAGATTTGAACTCACAAGAATTTCTTCATTGGCTTCTGAGACCAACGCGTATGCCAATTCCGCCACTCCTGCATATAAATAGCAAGCAGAGAGGTGCTTGCTATTATTTGTTAATTAATAGCTTATTCCTTTTTACAGGAATCTTTTTGGTAAGAAATGCACGAAGATATGCCTCGTTACCCTCGGTAATCTCACTTTTGGTGATTATAAGAGCACTGTTTTTATTTAAGAAGAGATAAAATGCCTTTTTGTTTTCACAAGCCTTAAAAATCATCTTGTATTCATATGATGAAGAATTATTTTTTGACTTTGTATTTGAGGTTACCTGTATTTTATCCTCTGTAAATACAAATGTATTGACAATGGGATTCTCATCATTGAATTTTCTAAGTCTGATTATAGGCTTTAAGAAATAGCTATAGGCAATCATTGTATCGATTGCAAGCATAAGAATAAGTGCAAGGAAGAATACAAGCTGATTAACAGTTCCTATTGATATGATAAATGCCACAAGGAGCACAAGTGTTGTAATTCCTACGATAAAAGCATCCGTTTTGGATTTCACAGCCCTGAATTTCATAAGAGCAGTGTATGCAGCCCTGTCATATGTTACTTTTGCTTTTATCATAGCCCGTCTCCATTAGCCAAGAAATTTTTCCTTATACGCCGCTTTACATTTTTGTATTGCATCAACAGCAGCCTGACGACCGTCAATTTTATCAACCCTTGTAGTCTTGTTTTCAAGGAATTTATACACCTCAAAAAAGTGCTTTATTTCCTCAAACTGATGCTTGGGAAGCTCTGTAATGTCATTATAGGAATTAAGGTTAGGGTCCTTAACCGGGATGGCGATAATTTTTTCGTCAACCTCGTTTTCATCTATCATATAAAGTATTCCGATAGGGTAGCATTGAACAATAGACATGGGCTCAAGAGGTTCCTGACATATTACAAGTACATCAAGAGGGTCGTGGTCCTCAGAAAGAGTACGGGGGATAAATCCATAGTTAGCCGGATAGTGGGTTGAGGTATAAAGTATTCTGTCAAGACGCAAAAGACCACTACGCTTGTCAAGCTCATATTTGTTCTTGCTTCCCCTTGGGATTTCAATTACAGCAATAAAGTCATCGGCTGTAATTCTTTCATCATCAAAATCGTGCCAAGGATTCATTACATACCTCCAAATTTTTTTACTAAATTTGCATACTTATTATACACTTAATATTCCCACATGTCAAGTGATTTTACCTTAAAAAATAAAAAAGCCTTGACAGGTGTCTGTTTTAATGATAAAATTTATTTAAAAAAACTATACTTTTGCTTTTTTGGAGACTTAAAATGAAAGATTCAAAGACTCTTGCATATATAAATCTATTCGCAATTCTTGGCTCTGTACCAAAGCTTTGTAAGGAGTGTAAGGAAGCTCGTGAGCTTATCAAGGATGATAAAATTTCAGTCGGTTTTACTGTTAAAAACGGTCCATCTGCTTCACTGGTTTTTAACAGAGGTGAGTGTCATATGGTGGAGGGTGTTAAAAAATGCAACATTCTTCTATCATTTTCTACATGTGAAAAGTTTAACGGTATGATAGATGGAACTGTAACTCCAATTCCTCGCAAGGGACTTCTCAAAGTTAAATTTCTGCTCAAAAAATTTATGCCACTTACTGATATTTTGTCTAAATACTTAAGAGCAACAGAAGAGGACCTTAAGGACAAGGATTTTTTCAGGACAAGCACCCTGCTAATGTTTAATGTAATTACGGAGGCAATGGCACAGATAGGTAACCATGATAAGATAGGTAAGGCAAGTGCAAGTTATATTATAGATGGAGATGCCAAAATTAATATTGTTGGCTCAGAAAGTGCTTTTATTTCCACTAAAGATCATATTATGACAGCTCATCACAGAGAGCCGGACGATTATGATGCTTATATGACCTTTGAAAGCCTTGAGCTCGCCCGTGATCTTTTTGACGGTAAGGTAAATGCAGTTGCCTCGGTTGGTCTGGGACAAGTGCGTGTAGGTGGTATGATATCAATGGTAGACAATCTCAATAGAATACTTGACAGAGTATCCTTCTATCTTGCTTAAGGAGGTTATTTATGCATAAGCTTAATGATTATACAAAGAGCAAAGAATACTTTAGGAGAGCTGTAAATGTTATCCCGTCGGGTATTTACGGACACCAGGGACCTGCCGAGGGATGTTATGTTCCTATTGAGGCTTTTCCGTTCTTTTCCGAGAGAGCACAGGGCTCTTATATCTGGGATGTTGACGGAAACCGTTTCATAGATTATATGTGTGCATACGGTCCCAATATTTTGGGATATAATGACCCGGATGTTGACGAGGCTGCAGCTAAACAGAGAGAGAAAGGCGACTGTATTACTTTCCCGTCCACTAAAATGATAGAATTTGCGGAGCTTCTTGTTGATACTGTTGCAAGTGCTGATTGGGCATTTTTTGCAAAGAACGGTAATGATGTTACTACACTTGCAATAATGACAGCAAGAGCATATACAAGAAGGAAAAAGATTATTTTCTTTAAGGGTTATTATCACGGTGTTTCTCCTTGGACACAAAAAATTGACTATTCGGGTATTATCGAAGAGGATGTATGCAATAATATTTACCTTGATTGGAATGATATTACAGCAGTACAGGAAACCTTTGAAAAATACAAGGGACAAATTGCAGCAGTAATCGGACAACCTTATATGCATGGCAATTTCCGTGATAACGAGATGCCTGAACGGGATTTTTGGAAGAAGGTAAGAAGCATTTGTACGGAAAACGGAACAGTGCTTGTAATCGATGATGTCCGTGCAGGCTTCAGAATGGATCTTGCCGGCTCAGACCATTATTTTGGGTTTGAAGCCGACCTTATATGCTTCTGCAAGGCTCTTGCTAACGGCTATAATGTCTCTGCCCTTTGCGGTAAGGAATTTTTGAAGAGTACCGTATCCGGTATGTCATATACGGGAAGCTACTGGCTTTCTGCCGTGCCCTTTGCAGCAGGTATTGCGTGTATTAACAAGCTTAAGAAAATAGATGCTCCTAAAATCCTTATAGACAAGGGAATAAAGCTAAAAAACGGTCTTGTAGATGCAGCCAAAAAGTATGGCTACGATCTTCGTGTAACGGGAATAGAATCATTGTTCTATCTTCGTCTTGCTGATGATCCTACCCTTATGCTTCATCAGGAGTGGATTGCAGAGTGTGTAAAGCGAGGAGTATTTTTTACAAATCATCATAATCACTTTATTAATGCTTCTTTGTCCGATGCGGATATAAAGGAAACTATTGATATAGCTGATGAAGCGTTTTCCGTGATTAAAAACAGACATTCTTGATATAAGGATAAGACGGCAGATTTCTGCCGTTTTTATCCGTTCATATTCTTAAAGCAACCGAAAATGTTGAAAGACTTGAATTTTTCTTAAAATAGTGTAAAATTGAGAAAAAAGGAGGATCAAATGAGAAATATAATAGAGATAAATCACCTTTCGAAAAACTACGGAGATGTTAAAGCAGTACAGGATTTAAGCTTCCGTGTAAAGGAAGGAGAGCTGTTCGCTTTCCTTGGTGTTAACGGAGCAGGTAAATCCACTACCATAAACATAATGTGTGCCCAGCTTACAAAGGATAGAGGGGAGATATTAATAAACGGACAGGATCTTGATAAGGATACTGACGGAATAAAAAGAGAGCTTGGAGTTGTTTTTCAAAATTCCGTGCTTGACAGTGCTTTAAGCGTATATGATAATTTACAAAGCAGAGCATCCCTTTACGGTATTGTTGGAGAGGACTTTAAGAAAAGGATAAAGGAGCTTTCTGAACTTTTGGAATTTGAAGATCTCTACAAAAGACCTGTAGGTAAGCTTTCGGGCGGACAGAGAAGAAGAATAGATATTGCAAGGGCATTATTACATAAGCCGAAAATACTTATTCTTGATGAGCCCACAACGGGACTTGACCCACAGACGAGAAAAAACCTTTGGGATGTAATATCACAGCTCCGTAAAAATGAAAATATGACAGTATTTCTTACCACTCATTATATGGAGGAGGCAGCAGAGGCGGATTTTGTAGTAATTATTGATAGTGGTAAAATCTCTGCCGAGGGTACACCCTTGGAACTCAAAAATACATACACCGGCGACTTTATAACTATATACGGGATAGATGAAGCATCTGTTAAGTCCTTTGGCTATGAATATGAGAAAATCCGTGATGCATACAGAGTAGCAGTTCCCGACACAAGGACAGCAACAGAGCTTATAGTAAGGCATCCTGATTTATTTATGGATTTTGAAATAACAAAGGGAAAGATGGATGATGTATTCCTTGCTGTAACAGGAAAGAAGCTGACGGGAGGAGAAAATAAATGAAGGTTACATTTACACTTATAAAGAGAAACATCAAGCTTTTCTTTAAGGATAAGGGAATGTTCTTTACAGCCCTTGTTACTCCAGCTATATTGCTTGTGCTTTATGCTACATTTTTAAGTAATGTATACAGAGACAGCTTTGTTATGAACTTCCCACAGGGTGTTCCGATACCTGAGGATATAATCGACGGTCTTGTTGGCGGTCAGCTTATTTCATCTCTTCTTGCTGTATCGTGTATTACTGTTGCTTTTTGCTCCAATTTCTTAATGGTGCAGGACAGAGCAAACGGTACAATAAAGGATCTTCGTATTTCTCCGGTAAGTTCCTATGTGCTTTCTTTGAGCTACTATATTGCTACATTGATATCCACTCTGCTTATATGCTTAACTGCGACAGCAATTTGTCTTGGATATGTCGCAATCATAGGTTGGTATATGTCCGTTGCAGATGTGTTCCTTTTACTCCTTGATGTAGTTGTGCTTGTACTTTTTGGTACAGCATTGTCCTCATTTATCAATTTCTTTTTATCCACACAGGGTCAGATATCTGCAGTTGGTACAATTATAAGTGCAGGTTACGGATTCATTTGTGGAGCTTATATGCCTATTTCCTCCTTCAGCAAGGGCTTGCAGAGGGTGATATCCTTTCTTCCGGGAACCTACGGTACATCCCTGTTTCGTAACCATGCAATGGGAGGAGCTCTTGAAGCATTGAAGGATGAGGGTATTCCCGAAGCTGTAGTTGATGGATTAAGAGATGCTGTAGACTGTAATATCTATTTCTTTGACACAAGGGTAGAGCCATATGCTATGTACATAATTATTATTTCATCAATAGCTTTACTTGTTGGTGGATATATACTTCTTAACATCTTCAGAAAAAAGGATAAATAAGTAAAAGGAGCAGAGTAAAATCTGCTCCTTTTTATGATAGCTCTCTTCGCAGTGCTTCAAATATTTTCTTTTCCTCTCGGGATATTTTAACTTGTGTTAAGCCTAAGGCAAGAGCTGTTTTTTGCTGTGAGTATTCCTTAAGGTATCGTAAAACAACTATTTTACGCCAAAGTGGTGGGAGAGCAGAGATGGCCTGGGAGAGGGCAATATGCTCCATTCTTGTATCTATTTCGCTTTTTTCCTCGCTTAAGACATTTTCGAGGGTATAATTTTCATCATCACCACTTATAGAAGCAGAAAGAGAGCTTACCGGAGAAGAAGCATCTATGGCTACGGCTGCCTCCTCTGTAGTGAGATTGCATCTTTTTGCAAGTTCGTCTATTTTAGGCTCACAACCGAATTCTGCCACATATTTTTCTCTTTCCCTCATTAAAAGAGCCCCTTGTTGTTTATATATTCTGCTTACCTTTATAAGTCCATCGTCACGGATAAAGCGTCGTATTTCACCAATTATAAGAGGGACTGCATAGGTAGAGAATACTGTACCCTTTTCAAGGTCAAAGCTTTTTATCGCCTTGAACATACCTATCGAGCCGATTTGTACCAGGTCATCATATTCCACACCTCTGTCACGGAACCTTAATGCAATGGAACGGACAAGACCGAGATTTTTCTCCATAAGCTCAGAAACAGCAGAATCATCACCCGAAACAGCTCTTTGCAATAATTCCTGATTAGTATTGAAATCCATTTTATTTAAGATGCTTGGTCATAAGGATGCGTACGCCTTCGTTGAGTTTTGAACGAACATCAAGCTTATCCATAAACATTTGCATAACTGCAAAGCCCATTCCGCTTCTTTCACCTGATGTATCTGTAGTAAAAAGGGGAGTCATAGCCTCTTTAACATTTTCTATACCACATCCCTTGTCCCTTATCTCAATAATCACCGTCCTGTCACCGTAATATTTGACCCCTATGTAAACGGTACCGCTTTTGTACTTATAACCGTGTACAATAGCGTTGGTAACAGCCTCTGAAACAGCACATTTTATATCTGCAAGCTCCTCTAAGGTTGGATTAAGCTGAGCAACAAAGGAAGCTACAGCCTGTCTCGCCATACTTTCATTGATGGACAGTGAGGGTAAATACAGCTTCATATTATTATCACAGCATTTCATCGTAGTTGTCTCCTTTAATTTCTATAATTCTTTCAATACCTGCCATTTCAAGTATTCTTTTGATTCTCCGTGTCGGATTATATATTATTAGCTTAGCTCCTATATCAAGAGCCTTTGTGTACCTGCCGAGAACAAGTCCAAGGCCTGAGGAATCCATAAAATCCACATTGCTTAAATCAAGAATAACAAATCTGGGTTTATTTGATAAAATAGCCTCATCTATTCTATCTCTGACGCTTTTTGCTGTGTGGTGGTCTATATCTCCATGCATCTTTACATTAAGTGTATAGTTTGTAAGTTTTATTTCCGTTAATCGTTCCAATAACAAAGCTTTCACCGTCCTTTTAATAAATTCTAATATTTATTGAGTAAAAAAACAGTCGAAATTTCTCATCGAAAATTGTTTTTCCATTGACTTTTTTTGATAAATATTGACATAATTGATAAGGTAAGATATAATATATATAACCATATTATCAAAGGGGTAAAATATTATGAATGAGCTTGTACAATTAAGTAAAACCGTAATAGACATAGGGCTCAAAAAGGAATATAAATTTTTTCAAATAAGTGATGCCCATATGGCTTGTATAGATGAGAACAGCTCTGAGGCTGATTTGAATGAGTATAAGCGTTCTCACGAGCAATGGGATGATCTTAAGATACATTATGCAGAGAGATTTGGTGAGTATTATGATGACAGATATCAGGTAGAGCCGTATATACTTTTTGAGGCTCTTACAAACCATGCTCTTGAATTCGGTGCAGATGCTCTTATTCTTTCCGGTGACATAATGGACCGTGTAAGCGAGAGTAATATCAGATACTTGAAAAGGTTTAAGGAGAATTACCCAATCCCTGTTATTTATTGCCCGGGTAATCATGCAAGAACTGACGAATTTGGCGTTCACCGTAAGATGTATGAACGCTTTGAAGGACTTATTGATAATCCTGCCTTTGATGTTTTTGATTTTGATGAATTTGAAATAGTTGCAGTTGATAACGGAACAAAGGAAATAACAAGAGAACAGCTCGACAGGATGCAGGCAGAAATCAACAAGGATAAAAAGATACTTTTGCTTATCCATGCACCACTTAAGCTTGGTGAATTCGGAGAAGAGGTTGCCAAAAAGGTTAATCACTATTTTGTTATGGGCTCTCAGTATGATTCTGATGAGGCAAGGGAGTTTGTGGAGCTTATAAGAGCTAATGACACACATTTTATAGGGGTTCTCGCAGGTCACATACACGCATCGGTTGAGTACAATATCACAGATAATCTTAAACAATATACAACCTCCAGTGCACTTATTGGCTATGGTAGGGAAATTACAATTAAGTGAGGTAAATTATGTACATAGTTCCACAAGTTAAAAGCTTTAACCCCTGTGAAAAATTTGTTATAGAGGGCTGTAATTTTATATTTTCCGAAAATATAGATAATAGAGTTGTAAATCTCTCTAAAAAGGTCCCTTCTGGTAGTACAACAGTAATTATAACTGTTGCAGATGAGGGAAGTGATGCATATACTCTTAAGCTTTCACAGGAAAAAGTTGAGTTAGCTGCAAAATCCCAGGCCGGAGCATTTTACGGTATACAAACATTAAGACAGATAATTAAAAACGGATACTGTGACGCCTGTGAGATTGATGATGCTCCTGATTTTAAGAACAGAGGTATATACTTTGATATTACAAGAGGAAGAATACCGACTCTCGAAACACTCAAGGAGCTTGTTGACAATATTGCTTATGCAAAGGCAAATATGCTTCAGCTTTATGTAGAGCATGTTTTTGAATTTAAGGAGTATGACGGTATATACCAAAGGACAGGCTATATAACAGCAGAGGAAATTAAGGAGCTTGACAGATACTGCCACGAAAACTTTATAGATTTTGTTCCTTCACTTTCTTGCTTTGGACATCTATATGAGCTTCTTACAAGTGACAAATATAAGCACCTTTGCGAGCTTCCCGATTATGAGCCAAAGTCTCATTATTGGAATGAAAGAATGCCTCATCATACTATAAATCCATCAGATCCTGAAAGCATTGAGGTAATAAAGAGCCTTATTGACCAGTATGCACCTCTATTCACAAGCAGATATTTTAATATATGCTGTGATGAAACCTTTGATCTTGGCAGAGGCAGAAACACAGGTAAGGACAAGGCAAGGCTTTATGTGGACTTTGTTAAAAAGATAATTGCTCATGTTAAAACTCACGGCAAGACTGCTATGATGTGGGGCGATATAATAGATCAGCATTCTGATCTTATAGGTGAGATTGACAGCGATACAGTATTTCTTAACTGGAATTACAGTGCTGAGCCTTATACAAAAATGATTTATAACTGTGCTGATAAAGGAAAAACACAGTATGTATGCCCCGGTATTACAAACTGGTGCAGTCTTATTGAGTTTACACATATTTCTATACCCAATATTACAAAGATGGCACAGTGTGGATTTGAATGTGGAGCAGAAGGTATACTTACTACATGCTGGGGTGACCATGGTCATTTGTCTCCATACTATGCATGCTTACATGGTCTTATATTTGGTGCCGAGAAGGGTTGGAATGTAAATTCTAATAACGATGAATTCGGTGCAAAGCTTGACCTTCATTATTTTGGATATAAGGGAGCAACCGAGTTATATAGAAAAATAGCGGAGTCCCATATAGACAGATACTGGTATCATTTACTTGCTCATCATTGTGCTGATGTTTTCAAAGAAACGACTATGAAAACCGGATTTAAGCCATCACCCGATGAGCTTACCGAATGCTTTAATCTTTGTGAATCTACAATTCCTTATCTTATGGCTACAAAGTGGGAGAATGAAAAGGCAAGAAAAGCTCTTCTTTGTGTGGCAAATGGTGTGGAAATTATGTTGGCAATGATGATGTCGTATGTAAGCGGAGAAAAATTTGGTGTAAATATGGAAGATGTGGAAATCTGGCTCAAGGAATTTAAGGAAGAGTATCTGAGTGAAAGTAAAATGGGAGAGCTTGTTGAAACCATTCGTGTATTTTACGCAATCGCAAAGAAATTTCTTGCATAAGGAGATATTATGACAGAGGCTATAAAGCAATTTTTTCTGGAAACAGTTGGTAAAGAGTTGTGTGTGTTCTTTTGTTCTATGATACCAATTATAGAGCTAAGAGGTGCAATACCAATGGGTGCAGCCTTCAATGCTACTATTGGAGGTATGCCATTTTGGCTTACTTATATTTTAAGTGTTTTGGGGAATATGCTACCTGTTCCGTTCATATTACTGTTTATTAAAAAAGTGATTAGATGGATGTCTGTGTCTAAAGTAAAGTTTTTTAACAAGATAGCAAATTTTCTTCTAAACAGGGTGGAAAAAAAGAGAGATAAAATAGAGAAATATTCCTTTTGGGGAGTTTGCCTTTTTGTAGCTGTTCCTTTACCTGTAACAGGTGCGTGGACTGGCTCACTTATAGCCGCTATGATAGATATGAAATTCTGGAAAGCATTACTTTCGTGTCTATTAGGCGTTATGATAGCCGGGGTTGTTATGACTATTGTTTCGTATGGAGTTGCGGCAATATTCTAAAAATATAATTTTTTTTAAAAAAACTATTGCAATATTGGAAACAGTATGCTATACTGTGACCGTTAAAAAAATTCAGACTTATCAAGAGTAGTGGAGGGACAGGCCCTGTGATACTACGGCAACCTATCGGTATGACAAGGTGCCAATTCCGTGAGATGAGGTTTATTTATTCAGCCCACGGGATGCCGTGGGCTTTCTTTTTCGCTAAAGAGGAGGATATTATGAGAATGCTATTTACATCAGAATCAGTTACTGAGGGACATCCCGATAAAATCTGCGACCAGATTTCCGATGCGATTTTGGACGCTATACTTGAAAAGGATCCATATTCAAGAGTAGCATGCGAGACATTCTGTACAACCGGTATGGTAATGGTAATGGGTGAGATTACAACAAATGCATCATTTGATGTTCAGTCTATTGTTAGAAATACAGTCAGAGATATCGGCTATGACAGAGCAAAATACGGCTTTGATGCTGATACATGTGCTGTGCTTAGTTCCATCCATGAGCAGAGTGCCGATATTGCACTTGGTGTAGATAAGAGTGCAGAGGCAAAAAGTGGAGAAGAGGATGGCAACGGTGCAGGTGACCAGGGACTTATGTTCGGCTACGCTTGTAATGAAACAAAGGAGCTTATGCCCCTTCCTATTTCCCTGGCTCATAAGCTTGCTAAGCGTCTTACCACAGTAAGAAAGGATGGTCTTATGGCTTATCTCCGTCCTGACGGAAAAACACAGGTAACTGTAGAATATGTGGACGGAGTTCCCACAAGAATTGAGGCAATTGTAGTTTCATCTCAGCACAGCCCGGATGTTACACTTGAAAATATCCGTAAGGATGTTATCAATAATGTTATTTTACCTATAATACCTGCTGAAATGATAGATGATAAGACTAAGATATATGTTAATCCCACAGGCAGATTTGTAATCGGTGGACCTAACGGTGACACCGGTCTTACGGGTAGAAAGATTATAGTTGATACATACGGTGGATACTCCCGTCACGGCGGTGGAGCATTTTCAGGTAAGGACCCCACTAAGGTGGACAGAAGTGCATCTTATGCTGCAAGATATGTAGCTAAGAATATCGTTGCATCAGGTGTTGCTGATAAGTGCGAGGTACAGATTGCTTATGCTATCGGTGTTGCTAAGCCTGTTTCTGTAATGGTTGACACATTTGGTACAGCCAAGGTAGACGAGGGTAAGATTGCAGAATTTGTTGAGAATAATATAGATCTTCGTCCTACTGCAATTATAGAAAAATTCGGCTTGAGAAGGCCTATATACCGTCAGCTTGCTGCCTATGGTCATGTAGGAAGAGAAGATCTTGATATTCCTTGGGAAAAGACAGACCTTGCTGATAAAATCAAGGCGGAGCTTATTTGATTGTAATATAGTCTAATTTATCAGTGAATAAAGAGTATAGTATACATAATAAAAAACGGGAGCAGATTTTTTCTGCTCCCGTCTTTCAATTATAGCTAATCTATTTTGTAAATATTGCTTGATTTAACCATATAAGTATGATAAAATATTTAAGGAATAGGAAAGGAGGGGATACTATGGAACAGCTTGGATTAAATGTCGATGGAATTATAGTTATTCGTGGAACAGTTGAAAATATTGTATACCACAGTGACGACACTGGATACGGTGTTTTTGATATAGAGGATGAAAATGAAGAGCTTGTAACCGTAGTAGGTACAGTCCCCTTTATTTCTGTTGGAGAACAGGTTGAGCTGTACGGTAAATGGACACATCATAAGGTATACGGCAGACAGTTCAAGGCGGAGAGATTTGAAAAAATACTGCCAACAGAGAAGAACGATATTTTAAGATATTTATCATCAGGTGCTATTAAAGGAATTGGACCCAAAACTGCTAAAAAAATAGTAGATAAGTACGGTGAAGAGACTTTTGATGTAATATCAAATCACCCAACATGGCTTGCAGATATTAATGGAATTTCCTTGAAAAAAGCAACAGAAATGAGTAATGATTTCAAGGAAAAGTCAGGCATACGGGAGATTATAATATACTGTAAAGACAGCTTTTCTCCCAATACAGCTATGAAAATATATAAAAAATGGGGAAGAAATGCTCTTGGAATATTAAAGGAAAATCCGTACTGCCTTTGTACAGATATTGAAGGCATCGGCTTTAAGCGTGCCGATGAAATAGCTATGGAGGCAGGTATAAGCAAGGATAACGAGAACCGTATAAAGAGTGGCATATTATATGTTCTTGGTGTATTTGCTTCTCGGGACGGACATACCTTTGTATGTAGGGATGAGCTTATAGATGCCACATCAAAGCTTATAGATGTAGAAAAAGACCTGATAGCTCCACAAATTATTGCTCTTGCAATAGAGAAAAAAATAAAGGTAGTTGAGAATTTCAGTAAGACTCATGTTTATCTAACTGAGAATTACTTAAACGAGGAATACATTGCCAGAAAGCTAATTGTACTTAATAGAACTGTAAGCTCACTTGATAGCTCAAATGCAAGAACATTAATAGAAAGAATCGAGGCAGAGGATGGCATAGTTTATGCAAAAATGCAGAAAATAGCCATTGAAGAAAGCTTAAAAAACGGAGTTACTGTGTTGACCGGAGGTCCGGGCACCGGTAAAACAACTATTATCAAGGCAGTTTTGCAAATATTTAATATGCTCCAGTATAAATGTGCCTTATGTGCACCTACGGGAAGAGCTGCCAAAAGAATGAGTGAAGCCACATCTACAGAGGCTAAAACTATCCATAGGCTTCTTGAGGTTGATGTGGGTAATGAATATTCCAAAGGTCCCACATTTATGAGAAATGAAAACAATCATCTTGAACATGATGTTGTGATTGTTGATGAATCCTCAATGATAGATGTGTCCCTAATGTCTGCATTGCTCAAGGCCATGAAGCCGGGATCGAGAATTATTCTTATAGGAGATATATATCAGCTACCGTCAGTTGGTGAGGGTAATGTACTTAATGATATTATAAATTCAGGTTATTTTAGCGTTATTACTCTTAATGAAATATTCAGGCAGGCAGAAAACAGTGGTATCGTAGTAAATGCACACAAAATAAATCAAGGTGTAGTTCCTGATTTTAATGCAAAGTATGATGATTTCTTTTATGTTTCTATTACAGATGAGACGGTAATACCTGAATATATTGCAAATATGTGTAAAACAAGACTTCCTGCCAAATATGGTTCAAATATAGTTGATGGAATACAAGTTATATCACCAACTAAAAAAGGATTTTGCGGCACTCAAAATCTAAACGAGGTATTGCAGTCAAGCTTAAACCCAGCATCTGATTCCCGTGAAGAGTATATAACAAGGTCACAAAGGATATACAGAGTTGGTGACAAGGTTATGCAAACTCGCAATAATTATGATATTGAGTGGAAACGGGGCTCTGAGGTTGGCAGAGGTATATTTAACGGAGATATAGGGGTTATAGAGGAGATTAATAACGAGGAAAAGCTTATAATTGTAAACTATGACGGTAAATTAGCATCCTACGATTTTTCCCTGCTTGATGAGATTGAGCACGCATATGCAATAACCGTACATAAGAGTCAGGGTAGCGAATATCCGATAGTTATAATTCCTATAACAAAATGTGCACCGATTCTTCAAACACGAAATCTTATTTATACAGCTATAACAAGGGCTGAAAAGATAGTTCTGCTAATAGGTGGAAAGAATATTCTTGAAACTATGGTAGGTAATAATACTCAGATATTACGCAATACAGGATTGATTCATTTTTTGAAGAGTAACATTGTATGAGATTTCTTGAATATTTGAAAAGAGCTTTCATAGTTCGTCAATGTGTAATATGCGATAATGCTATAAGCTATGAAAAGAAAATAGCAATATGTGAGGATTGCATGAAATACTGGATAAGCAATCTGGATGTGTTATGTGACAAGTGTGGATATGAGAGTGAATATTGTACATGTGTCAACAAAAGATTACTCAAGAGTGTTGATTTTACTGTTTTTTGCGTATTTTACAAAAAGAATTCAAATAATCCTGTTAAAAATATTGTATTCAGGCTGAAACAAGAATATAGAAGTCAGGTGTTTAATTTTTGTGCTGACCTGATGGTGGCAAGAGCAAAGAAGGTTTTTGCTAAGCATAATATATCCTTAAAGAATTTTGTGGTTACATTTCCTCCTCGAAGAAAAAGAGCCGTAAGTATTTATGGATATGATCACAGCTATGAGGTCGCAAAATTATTTGCTAAAAAGCTTGGATTAAGTGTGGAAAAATGTTTTATAAATTCGAGCAAGAAGGAGCAAAAGAAGCTTACTCAGCATGAACGATTTATAAATGCGAAAAAATCTTATTCATTAAAAAAGAATATAGACCCCAATAATAAAAATTATATTTTAATTGACGATGTATTAACAACCGGCTCAACATTGAACGCTTGTGCCTCGCTACTCAAGGAAAATGGGGCAAAATATGTTGTTCCGGTTTGTTATGCTAAGGATATTTAATTTAGGAGGAAATTATTATGTTAAAAGGAATCCCCAGCATTTTGTCCCCTGAGCTCCTTAAGGTGCTTTGTGAAATGGGACACAGCGACAGAATCGTAATAGCAGACGGAAATTTCCCTGCTGAATCTATGGGAAAAAATGCCATGGTTATCAGATGTGACGGACACGGAGTACCTGAGCTTCTTGATGCTATTTTGCAGGTATTTCCCCTTGATACCTATGTAGAGAAGCCTGTTTCTCTTATGGAGGTTATGAAGGGAGATAATGCAAAGACACCTATATGGGATACTTATAAAGAAATTATTTCTAAGCATGATAAACGAGGAGCTGATACTGTAGGTACCATTGAACGCTTTGCCTTCTATGAAGAGGCAAAGAAAGCATATGCTATCATCGCTACAAGTGAAAAAGCGATTTATGCAAATGTAATGCTTCAAAAGGGCGTTATATAATCATTAAGTGAATGGAAAAGGGCTGTCAATGACAGCCCTTTGATTTTTATATCTTCTTATTTCATGTTCTTTACGCAAGCTTCAGTATCTCTTGCAATCATAAGCTCTTCGTTAGTAGGAAGAACATACACCTTAACTCTGGAGTCGGGTGCTGATATCTCTACAATATTAGGCTGTCTCAATGTCTTTGCATTGAGCTCCTTGTTAAGCTTAATTCCGTAGAATTCCATATCTGTACAAGCTCTTTCACGAAGCTCGGGATTATTTTCACCCATACCTGCAGTAAATATAACAGCATCAAGACCGTTCATAGCTGCAGTGTATGAGCCAATGTACTTCTTAACCTGATATGCAAGAATTTCAGCAGCGAGAAGGGAATGCTTCTGTACAGCAGCCTTTTCCTCCTCTGTCTTGGGACAATTGGGAAGAGACTCATCAAAGTTTCCGAGGATTGCAGCCTCAATATCACGGCTGTCGGAGGAATATCCTGAAACACCGAGGAATCCGCACTTCTTGTTAAGAAAGTCGGAAATCTTATCAACGGGAATGTCGTATTTCTGCATAATATAGGGAACAATAGCAGGGTCGATAGCACCACAGCGAGTACCCATTTCAACACCGTCAAGAGGTGTAAAGCCCATGCTTGTGTCAAGCACCTTTCCGTCACGGACAGCGGAAATAGAGGAGCCGTTACCAATGTGGCATGTAACGATTTTTGTATCCTTCTTGTTTCCAAGAAGCTTAATAGCCTCAGTAGCTACAAATCTATGGGATGTACCGTGCATACCGTATCTTCTGATGTGATCCTCTTCAACCATCTTGATTGGAAGGGGATATGTATATGCTTTTGCGGGCATTGTCTGGTGGAATGCGGTATCGAATACAACAACCTGTGGTGTATTGGGCATTACCTTTGTGCAACCCTTTATACCCATAATGTGGGCAGGATTGTGAAGTGGTGCAAACTCAGAGCATTCATCAATAATATCTACTACCTCGGGAGTAACGATAGTACTTTCAAAGAAGTAGGGACCACCGTGCACTATTCTATGTCCAACTGCTTCAATTTCATCCATAGACTTAATACAACCGTATTCTGCATCTGTGAGCATACTAACAACAATTTCAGTAGCAACAGAATGGTCAGCCATAGGAGTAACCTTTTTAATTTTTGTTCCGTCTGCCTTTTTGTGCTCAATAAGGCTACCTTCAATACCGATTCTTTCACAAATACCTTTTGCAAGAACCTCTTCTGTGTTGGTGTCCATCAACTGATATTTAAGTGATGAGCTACCTGCGTTTACAACGAGTACTTTCATTTTTAATCCTCCAAATAAAAAATGTTGCTTGACAAATTATCAAATCAAGTATATTATATAATAAAAGATACATTATTTCAAGCATAAAGGTGAAAAAACTTTGTCTTTTTTTAGGGAGGTGGGGGTATGAATGAAATAATTGCAATTATATGCGAATATAATCCGTTTCATAACGGCCATAAATATCAAATTGATAAGATAAAAGGAATGTACCCTGACTCTACTGTTTTGGCTATTATGTCCGGTAATGTGACACAGAGGGGAGAATTTGCTTTATTCGACAAATATTCAAGAGCAAAATCAGCAGTAATATGTGGTGTTGACTGTGTGTTTGAGTTACCTTATCCGTTCAGTGCTTCGAATGCAGAGGTGTTTGCTAAGGCGGGGGTATATCTTGCTATTCAGCTTGGTGCTACTCATCTTTGTTTTGGTAGCGAAAATGAAAATATTAATTATATAATGTCAATAGCCGATGCAATAGAAAATGTAAATAAAGAAGAAGTGCCGAAATTAAAAAAGCAAGATAAGTCTATGTCATATCCGAAAATTATAGAAAAAATATGCAATAATGACGGTAAAATTTTCCCCCATATGTCAAATCTTATTTTAGGTGTTGAATATGTACGAGCTATAAAAAAATACGGAAATAATATAATTCCGGTTGCTATAAAGAGAGAAGGTTCTGGATATAATGATCTGACAGTCGGTGAGAGGATGTCGGCATCTGCAATACGCAAACATTTTTTTGACAAAGGTATTATTATGTCTGTTCCTGATGGCGTTAATGTGTTTTACAAAGAATTGATTGATAATAAGGAATATATTGATAATAACGAAATTATAGACTTCTTATTTAGGTCTGTTTTGATAATGTCTCCTGAGCAGATAGAAGATTGCTACGATGTTCCCTCGGGTATGGGATATTTTATATGCGATATTGCAAGTAATAGTGATAATGCTAAAGAATTTTATGAAAAATTAACTACCAAAACATATACTTATGCCCGCCTTCGTAGGGTTGTCTTATATTCAATATTAGGAATAAAGTATATCGATACCGAGCCTGCGTATACAACACTTCTATCGTCTAACATCAAGGGAAGAGAACATCTTAAGGTATTAAAAAAACAATCTGATTTTCCAATACTGACAAAATTGGCAGACTATAAAAGAATGAATGAAAAAGTAATCAATCAATTTGAAGCTTCATCTAAAGCTGATAAGCTGTTTATGTCATTTTTGAGGAGTGACGCAAAACCCTCCGACTTTATTAAAAAAATGCCACATATTCTGTAAGACAAGTAATATTTTTTGGCTAATTAGAAAAAGTTGCTCTGATGAGCAACTTTTTTCATTATTTGATGTTATGCACCGTATCGTCTTCCGTATTTCTTTCTCTGAAAAGCAGAGATATGCACCAGAGAGCACAAAGTGCAACAGCAACATAAACTATTCTTGCACCTAATGCGTCCTGCCCACCGAAGATCCATGCAACGAGGTCGAATTGGAAAAGACCAATACTGCCCCAGTTAAGACCTCCCACTATAAGAAGAAGCAATGCAATTCTATCTATTATCATATTTGTTCCTCCATTTTGACTTTAAGTCGACTTTAGTATTTGCATTTAAGCATCAAATATTCTTTTATATTGTGCAAATTACAGGTTGACAAGCAATATTTTACCATGTTTGAAATATAAATTTATCCGAGGTGATAATATGAATATTTTTTCTTTGGTTATGAAAATTGCATTTATGGTGCTTGGTGTGGAGCAGGTACAAAAATTTCCGGAATCCTTGAGCTATGAGGAAGAAAAAGAATGCTTTCGTCTTTCAAGATTGGGAGATAAAAAAGCGAGAGATAAATTAATTGAACACAATCTTCGTCTTGTAGCTCATATAGTAAGAAAATATTATATTTCCAATAAAAATACGGACGATCTTATTTCCGTTGGAACAATAGGTCTTATAAAAGCAGTAGATACCTTCAATTATGAAAATGGAGCAAGATTTGCTACCTATGGGGCAAAATGTATTCAAAATGAGATACTAATGTTATTTCGTAGTCAAAAAAAGCTTGGATATGAGGTGTCTCTCAATGATACAATAGATGTTGATAAGGACGGTAATCCCTTAACTTACATTGATATAATTTGCACAGAGGATAATATTGCCGATGATGTGGACAAAAAGATTAAGATAAACAAAGCTATTGAGTACATTAGGGATAAGCTTGATGACAGGGAAAAACAGATTATTATTATGAGATATGGCCTTGGTGGTTCAAGGGTATATACACAAAGAGAGGTAGCATCAATTTTGGGTATTTCCCGTTCTTATGTTTCACGAATTGAAAAGTCAATCCTTGAAAAAATATATAAATATTTATGTCCCGATGGTTGATTTTTATTGTCCAATAGTATATAATATATAATTGGATATTAATGTTTTTAGGATGAAGGACAGAACAATGGTAAGAATCGAAAGAGTAATGGAATCATCACTTGCCGATAATGTTGGAATTAAAGCAGGCGATATGCTTCTTAGTATTAACGGACATGAAATAAATGATGTACTTGATTATAGATTTTACCTCGCAGATCAGCGTATTTCTATAGTGATAAAAAGGGATAAAGAGGAAAGCTTTATAATTGAAAAACAGCTTTATGATGATATAGGTCTTGATTTTGAAACACCGTTAATGGATAAGAAGCACAGATGTGAGAATAAGTGTATATTCTGCTTTATCGATCAATTACCTAAAGGAATGAGAGAAACACTGTATTTTAAGGATGATGATTCTCGTTTGTCGTTTTTACACGGTAATTATATTACTCTTACAAATCTCGATAAGAAGGATATTGACAGAATAATTGATATGCATATATCCCCGGTCAATGTTTCTGTACATACTACAAATCCCGAACTTCGTTGTAAAATGATGCACAACAAGAAGGCGGGAGAGGTTCTGTCATATCTTGATATCCTTTCCAATGCGGGAATAGAGATTTGCGGACAAATTGTACTGTGCCGCGGAATTAATGACGGAGATGAACTTACAAGATCCCTACATGATCTTGCTAAACTGTATCCAAATTTAAGAAGTGTGTGCGTAGTTCCATCGGGACTTACTAAATTCCGTGATGGACTGTATCCACTTACCGGATTTGATAAAGATAGCTGTAAAGCTACTATCAAGCAAGTAGAAAAAATAAACAGTTTTTACCGTAAAAAATATGGAAAAAATCTATTTTTCTGTTCGGACGAGTTTTATCTTATGGCAGGCAAAAAGCTTCATAAGGATGAGTATTATGAGGATTACAGTCAAATAGATAACGGTGTAGGTATGCTTACATCCTTTGAGTGTGAGGTTGATAGCTTCTTAAGGACACTATCCTATGAAGAAAGAAATATAGAAAGATGTGTGTCCGTGGCAACAGGTGTAGCTTCATATGATTTTATTTCCAGAATGGTAAAGAAGCTGCAAAAAAAATGCAGAAAAATAAAATGTAATGTTTATAGGATCGAAAATGATTACTTCGGTCATACAATAACAGTCAGTGGCCTGATAACAGGGGTTGACTTGGAAAAGCAGTTGAAGTATAAGGAGCTTTTTGATGAGCTTATTTTGCCGAGAAATATGCTCAGAGCAGAAGGAGATTTGTTCTTGTGCGGTACATCGGTTGATGAGCTATCAAATAAGCTTGCTGTGAAAATAGGAATTGCCGAAACAAATGGTGCTGATTTTGTTGAGGCTATTCTCGGACTTAAGGAGGTATAATATGGCGAAGCCCATAATTGCTATCGTTGGACGCCCTAATGTGGGAAAAAGTACGCTTTTTAATAAAATTATAGGGGAAAGAAAATCAATTGTTGAGGATACACCCGGTGTTACCCGTGACAGAATATACGGTGAGGGTGAATGGTGTGGCAGAAAATTTGTCTTAATCGACACCGGAGGTATTGAGCCTAAGACAGACAGTATGATACTTCAAAAAATGAGGGAACAAGCTCAGATAGCAATTGATACTGCCGACGCCATTATATTTATGTGTGATATCAACGCCGGACTTGTTGCTGATGACAGAGATATTGCTATAATGCTTAAAAAGAGTGGGAAGCCAACTGTTGTATGCGTAAATAAAAGTGACAAAATAGGAGAGGTTGACCCTTCATTTTATGAATTTTATGAGCTTGGCTTTGATGAGGATCCCGTTCCTGTTTCATCAATTCACGGAACAGGAAGCGGAGACTTATTAGATGCTGTTCTTCGTAATATTCCCGACAAAGAGGATGAGGGTGAGGAGGATGACCTTATAAATGTTGCTGTAATTGGAAAGCCTAATGCAGGTAAATCTTCTCTGATAAATAAAATACTTGGTACCGACCGTCTTATTGTTTCTTCAATGGCAGGTACTACAAGAGATGCAATAGATACTAAGTTCGAAAATGAATACGGTAAGTATAATTTTATAGACACAGCAGGTATAAGACGCCAGAGCAAAATAGATGATAGAATTGAAAAATTCAGTGTTCTTCGTGCACATATGGCAGTGGAGAGAGCAGATGTATGCTTGCTTGTAATCGACGCAACGGAAGGCGTTACCGAACAGGATGAAAAAATTGCCGGTATTGCCCATGAGGCCGGAAAAGCTGTTATTATTGTAGTGAATAAATGGGATTTACCCGATACTGAGGATAAAAATACAGTAGAGTATTCCAAAAAGGTATATACGGCTTTATCTTATCTCAGTTATGCACCTATTATTTATGTTTCTGCACTTACAGGACAAAGAATAGTTAAGCTTTTTGAACAGATTAATTATGTTAATGAGCAGTCAAAGCTTAGAATTTCCACAGGAATGCTTAACGATGTTCTTAACGAAGCTATTACAAGAGTTCAACCACCGTCCGATAAGGGAAGACGACTTAAGGTTTATTATATGACACAAACAAGTGTTGCCCCGCCTACTTTTGTACTGTTTTGCAATAGTGCTCCTCTATTCCATTTTTCATATCAGAGGTATATTGAAAATTGCATAAGAGACACATTTGGATTTAAGGGAACACCTATTAAGCTGGTTATCAGACAGCGTGGCGAAAGCGAGGAAACAAAAATATGACAGTAATAGAAGTATTAAAATACGGTTTCGTTGGTCCTGAAACAGATTTAAGACTTTGGGTATGGATGCTTGTTGTTTGTGCGGTTGTTGGATATCTCATAGGTAGTATTAACTGGGGAGTTATTCTCTCCCATAAATACGGAGGCGATGTCCGCAATTATGGAAGTGGTAATGCCGGTGCAACAAATATGATGCGTACCTACGGCAAAAGAGCAGGTGCTAAAACTCTTGGCTTAGACATTCTTAAGGGCACGGTAGTATCTTTTGCTTGTAGACTTATAGTTGGCACTACAGGAGCATATATAGGCGGCTTTTTCTGTATAATTGGACATGCATATCCTGTTTTCTTTAGATTTAAGGGTGGTAAGGGTGTTGCTACAATCACAGCACTGTGCTTATGGACGGAGTGGAGAACATTTCTTATTCTTGTAGCGATTTACGCTATTGTGCTGTTTGGATATAAAATGGTTTCCTTTGCTTCCTGTATGGTTGCTGCATTATACCCCATGATTCTTTATGCTTTTATAGGTCCTAATTTGGGAGTTGTTATAGCATTTCTATCCGGTGCTTTGGTTGTATTTTTACACAGGGCAAATATTGTCAGAATATTCAATCATACGGAATCAAAACTTGATTTTCATAGGAAAAAGAAGGATGCATCGGAGAACAATGCTGAATCAGCTTTCGATAAGGAGAACGAATGAGAAAGAATATTGTAAGTGATGCGATTGAAACGCTTTGCGATGTTTGTACCGAGCTTTGTGAAAAGCGATTTTTACATAAGATAGTACTCTCTAAACCATTGATATCCGATGAAATCAAGAGTGTTGTTTCACTTAAATTGATATCGGGTGCTTCTGTTATCCAAGTAGAGACCTATTCAACGGATAATAAGGTGTATCATCAGAATGTAAAAAATGATATTCGTCCTTTTTTCCGTGACTTATTCTATAGATATAACCAGATAAATGTTATGTCATCTGTTGGAGACTGCCAATATATGATGTCCAAAAAGGGCAAGGAGACTATGATAGGCTGTCACAAAATACAAAACGGTCTGAAAAATGGCAGAGGTCAAGAGGTTCAGCTGCAAAAAAACAATAAAACCAAGAACTATATTCTCTTAGGTGGAGAGGATTTCTTAAAAAAGCTTGGTGTAAGTGATGATAGTGGCAGAGTAAGAGACAGGATGCAATCAAAATTCAGACAGATTAATAAATTTCTCGAATATGTAGATTCAATTGTTGATAAGCTCCCTGAGGACAATATTAACATATACGATTTATGCTGCGGGAAGAGCTACCTTAGCTTTGCTGTATACCATTATTTTAGATATTATAAGAAAAAGAATATTAAAATGGTATGCATAGACCTCAAAGCAGATGTTATTGAATATTGCTCTAATTTAGCTGTAAGAATGGGCTTTGACGGTATGGAATTTATATGTATGGATATAAATGAATATGATATGGTAAATAAGCCTGACCTTGTGGTGTCATTGCATGCTTGTGATATAGCCACAGATATTGTTCTTAACAAAGCAAGCGAAAATGGAGCTAAGGTTATTTTATCCACGCCATGCTGTCACCATGAATTAAATCATAAAATTAATTGTCAGCCGTTGAGCTTCATTACAGATCATTCTATGTTGAGACAGAAGCTTTGCGATGCTGCAACAGATGCACTCCGTATTTTGAAGCTCGAATCAGAGGGATACGAAGCTACTGCTATGGAACTGATAGATCCGGAGGATACACCTAAAAATATAATCATAAAGGCAATAAAAAAAGCTAATCCAAGCCATGAAAAAATGGTTATGCTTAGGGAAAAATATTTATATACCAGAAAATTTTTGTTAGGAGAATAAATCTAAAATGGGACTTAATGTAATTGCTGAAATATCACATTTTTACGGTTCTGACGAAAGATATGTTCTTGCCGGAGGCGGAAATACATCGTTTAAGAATGAGGAAAATCTCTATATCAAAGGCTCAGGAACAGCTCTTGCAACAATAACTCCCGAGGGCTTTGTAAAGATGTCAAGAAAAATGCTTGCAGATATATGGACTAAGACCTATTCCGAGGATAAGGATAAAAGAGAGGCAGAGGTCCTTAAGGATATGATGAATGCGAAATGCGAGGGTGAGGAGGGAAAACGCCCTTCTGTTGAAACCCTTTTACATAATCTTTTTAAGCAGCAATATGTTCTTCATGTTCATCCAACTATGGTTAACGGACTCACATGTGCCGTTAGTGGTAAGTCAATAGTTGAGGCACTTTTTGATAATGCTATTTGGATCGAGGAAACAGAGCCGGGATATGTTCTTGCTGCAAAATGCCGTGAGAGAATAAATGAATATGAGAATAGAACAAATAAAGATGCAGATCTTCTTTTCTTGCAAAACCACGGTATCTTTTTTGCCGCTGACGATAGGGATGGAATTGATAAGCTGGTTAATGAAGTGATGAGTGCTATTGACAGGTTAGTTACATTCAGACCTGACCTTACTTCAGTTGATACATATGATTCATCCATTGTAGACGATCTTATAAAATATATTGCTGAAGCATATGGAAATGATCCTTATGTTAAATTTACTCTTAATAAGGAAGTAGAAAAGCTTTGTGCATCAAAAGAAGCATTTAAGGTGCTTATGGAGCCAATGAGTCCTGATCATATTGTATACTGCAAAGCCGTTCCATTGTTTATAGAATGCTTTGATAAAGACAGTATAAAAGCCCAGTATGCTGAGTTTATTAATACATATGGATATGCTCCTAAGATAGCTTTTGCCAAGGGTATTGGTATGTTTGCTGTCGGTAATAACATAAAAGATGCTGCAACAGTTACAAGTGTTTGGCTTGATGCTGTTAAAATTTCTGTATATGCACAGAATTTCGGTGGAGTAAGACATATGGCACCCGATATGGTCGATTTTATTGTCAACTGGGAGGTTGAAAGCTACAGAAGTAAGGTAGCTCTTAACAACGGAGGAAATAAATGATAATAGGCATTAGTATAGCGACAGCTGTGATACTGATAGCTGTCGTTATATATACATACTACTTCAGACTCGCTTTTTCAAGAAATAAACCAAAATTTGGTTCTTTTTCCTTTGCCGGTAGTAATGACCCAGAGCACAAAAGGAGAATTAGCGAAGGGCTTGAATGGTTTGACGGTCAAATAAAGGAAGATATTTTTATTCAAAGCTATGATGGATTAAAGCTCCATGCAAGGTATATAAAAAGCTCAACTCCGTCGGAAAGATATATTATTATGTTTCACGGATACCGTTCATCATATAAGGATTTTGCCTGTGCGTTTGAATATTACAGCAGTCTTGGATTCGATATGATAGTTGTTGACCAAAGGTCGCATGGGCAGAGTGAGGGAAAAATAATTTCCTATGGCGTTAAGGAAAGATACGATGTCGTTTCTTGGGTTGAGTATATCCAAAAACGCTTTGGTGAGGATAAGGATATTTTTATTGACGGAATATCTATGGGAGCCTCAACAGTAATGATGGCATCCGATATTGTAAAGGGAGTAAAAGGTATAATAGCCGACTGTGGGTATACTTCTCCGAAGGAAATAATAATTCAGGTAGCTAAATCCATGCATGTACCTAAATTGTTTGTTTATCCGGTTGGATTAATGGCAAAAATTTTTGGTGGATTCGATTATTCATACAGCACAACTCAGTCCCTTTCCAAAACGGATATTCCTGTAATTTTTATTCACGGATTAGCTGATGATTTTGTCCCTTCATATATGACTGAAGAAAATTATGAGGCTTGTTCATCTGACAAAACAATGGTATTAGTTGAAAATGCTACGCATGGATATTCTTTTCTTGTTGATGAAAAAAGAGTCAAGAAATCATTGGAATGCTTTGTGTTTGAAAGCTGCAATAAGGAGTAAAATATGGAAAGAATCGCAAGCTTTACTGTCAATCATGACATAATTGAGCCAGGACTGTATATTTCCAGAATTGATGGAGATATCATAACCTATGATATGCGTACGCGTAAGCCCAACAAGGGTGATTATATGGATAACCTTACTATGCACTCTGTGGAGCATATGTTTGCCACTTACATAAGAAATTCGGAGATTAGCGATAAGGTCATATACTTCGGGCCTATGGGCTGTCAAACAGGTTTTTATCTACTTGTGCGAGGTGAGACTAATGAGAGAGTTCTTTCTGTTATAAGGGATGTTCTTAACAAAATAATAACTCACACCGGAGAAATTTTCGGTAACAAAAGAGAAGAATGTGGAAATTATCGCAATCTGAATCTTGATGCTGCCAAATTGGAATGTGAAAGATATCTTAATTGCTTGAATTCAAGGGAGGTTACATTCAAATATGAGTAGCTTAATTGGAATTATAGGGGCTATGGATATTGAGGTCAACGGTCTTATTTCTGATATGGAGGGGTCCGTAACCGAAATTCACGGTGGAATATCATTTACTAAGGGTATTTTATACGGAAAGAATGTAGTAGTATCTAAATGCGGTATAGGAAAAGTGTTTGCTTCAATGTGCACACAAACAATGATACTTAAATATTCTCCCGATTTAATAATTAATTCCGGAGTTGCAGGTACGCTTGATAAAGAACTTAATATTCTGGATGCGGTTATTGCATCAAGTGTTGTTCAGCACGATATGGATACCAGTCCGTTAGGTGACCCTAAAGGGCTTATTTCCGGTATTAATGTGGTGAATTTCGATACAGATAAGGATATTTCCTGCAAGCTTGCAAACGCCTCTTCTGATATGGGAGTTAATACTGTAAGTGGCATAATTGCTTCAGGAGACCAATTTATTGCAAGTCCGGATAAAAAGGCGGATATATTTAATACATTTGGTGCTATTGCATGTGAAATGGAGGGAGCTGCCATAGGTCAGGTATGCTATGTAAATCAAGTTCCGTTTACCGTAATGAGAACGATATCTGACGGCAAAGGAGAGGCTCTTGATTATCATGCCTTTTCTGTAATTGCTGCCAATAAATCAATGCAAATAATCAAACAGTTTTTATTAAATTATTAAGTTTAAGATCATAGAAAATTATAGCAAAAGGACAGGCATTGCAATAAAACAATGCCTGTCCTTTTATGTATTATTTATTTTGCTTAAAAACTTCAAATGCGATAATTGTTGAAGCTGATGCAGCTGAGAGAGCAGCGTCAAAGCGTCTGCCATAGTCAATTCTGACAATTTGATCAGCCTGTGATAATACTGCTGAAGATATTCCTCGCTTTTCGCCCCCAACTATCAAAAATATCGGCTTTTTTAAGTCTGCTTCGTATATACTTACAGAATTTTTAATATCAGCACATACAATTTTATATCCCTTTTTTCTAAAAACATCAATAAAATTGTTCTTTGCAATATATATATCGGCTCTTTCACTTGCTCCTGCAGAGGAACGGCACACAACTCCGGAAGCACTAAGCCAGTTTCTCTCTGATAAAATAATGCCGTCAACTCCGGATGCATAAATAGAACGCAGTGCATATCCAAAATTATATGGGTCCTCAATACCTTCTATCATTGCGTAGAAGCCGTTGCTCTTTATAACGCTCTCAGTAAGAGATGGGTAAATTTTCTCACCGCAAATGGCAATAATTCCACCGTGGGTGTTACCAACGCATATTTCAGTTATTGTGGATGCATCAACAGGCTCTAATTCAAAATCGAACAACTCACCCATTTTGCTTAAATATCCAATTTCCTTGGCTTTTGATTTAATACGGGACTTATCAAAAAGTATTCTTTCTATTTTGCGGGCGTTAGGCTTATTTTCCTTTAGATTATCCAGAACAGCACGGATAGATGTCATTCCTTCATATATCGTTGA
Source organism: Clostridia bacterium (assembly GCA_017456545.1). Classification (GTDB taxonomy): domain Bacteria; phylum Bacillota; class Clostridia; order Oscillospirales; family CAG-272; genus RGIG2000. The sequence goes on from JAFTJE010000019.1 coordinate 131,240, forward strand.
ATCGGCAAATCGGCTATATTCCTTAATCATTTTTCTCGGCAGAGATTATATTTTCATATTTTTTGCTTTGTGAATGGGTTTTGGAACGGTAAGTAGCACAAAGAACAAGATAAGCACCGATTAGAGAAGATACAGAAGCAAAAAATGATGTATCCTCGTCTCTATTAAAGAGACATGAGATAACAGCCATAAGCAAGGACAATGTTTCAACAAGAATAAGCATATCGTATTTAATAGCAGTTATTCTTTTGAAAAATTTTTTAATTTTGCTTTTACATTTGCATTCAGTTTTTTGAGTTTTCTTTGAGATACGCATTGATAAATTCATCTATATCACCATCCATTACTGCTTGAATATTTCCATCCTCGTATCCTGTACGAGTATCCTTAACTAATGTGTAGGGCATAAATACATATGACCTGATTTGTGAGCCCCATTCAATATTGGTTTTGTTACCCTTGATATCCTCAATTTTGTCAAGCTTTTCGCGTTCCTTTATTTCCATAAGCTTGGACTTCAACATTTTAAGAGCAGTTTCTTTATTTTGAAGCTGGCTTCTTTCTGTCTGACAGCCAACAACGATACCTGTTGGGATGTGCATGATTCTAATAGCAGAATCTGTTTTGTTTACATGCTGACCACCGGCACCGGAGGAACGGTGTGCTGTTATTTCCAGATCTTCTTCTCTCAGCTCAATAGAATTGTCGTCATCAAATTCCGGCATTACTTCAACAGAAGCAAAGGATGTATGGCGTCTTCCTGATGAGTCAAAGGGGGAAACTCGAACGAGTCTGTGGACACCGTTTTCACTTTTTAGGTAACCGTATGCATTAATACCTTCAATCAATACGGTTGCACTCTTTAATCCTGCCTCTTCACCGTCTAACCAGTCTAAAAGCTTTACATTATATCCATGCTTTTCTCCCCAACGGGTATAAAGTCTGTAGAGCATAAGTGCCCAGTCCTGAGCCTCAGTTCCTCCGGCACCCGGATGGAAGGAGATGATTGCATTGTTTTTATCATACTCACCGGAGAGGAGAACTTCTATTCTCATTTGCTCCTCTTCCTTGATGATTTTTTTCTGATCCTCGAGAATTTCATCTGTCATGCTTTCGTCATTTTCTTCAATTGCCATTTCTGCCATTACAATTGTGTCCTCAAGACGAGCAGAGAGAGAGTCGTATTTTTCTATCTTATCCTTGGATTGCTTGATTTTTTGAAGTATTTTTGTGGATTTTTCCTGATTTGACCAAAAATCCGGATCGAATGTTAATTGCTCGAGAGAAGAAACCTCTTCTTTTAATTCTTCAATTCTTAATGCATTGGCAAGTTCTTTTATATTTTCACGAAAATTCTGTAATTCGTATTTAGCATTTTCAAGTGCAATAATCAAAATATTTCCTCCAAAACCTGTTACAAGATATATTTTTTATATTATAACATATGTGCGTTAAAAAAACAAACATTTTTTATAAAAAAATAAAAAAATACAATCACAATTGAATTTTAGTAATAAATATGATATACTAAAATAAAATATGGTTAAATTTGATATAAATGAGGCTTTATGAATAAACAACGAAAAAAATTTGATGCTTTAAGACCCAAAAATGCTTTGACAGCTTTTATTCTCTTGATGATTTTAAGTATAGTGCTTGGGTATACTATTGTATTTTTGAATGATACCTACGGCTTTGATGGTAGTGAGCCATCGGTTATTGATTCATATGAAATGTGTGTTTGGGTAGAGTACAATAACGATACTACAATTGCATATGATAATGGAACTACATTTTATTTGACGGGCAAAAATACAGAGGTTGGTAAAATAACATCGTATATGCCAGGTGGTGATGTACATAGTAGTGGATATTATCTTATAATGGAGGTAAGAGGGTCATATTCGGAGTATGACGGATTCAAGCTTAACGGTTTGCAACCTTTGTCTGCCGGAGAACTGATAAGTATTCACAGTGATTACAGACACCCTTTCATAGCAGAAATAAGCTATATTAAAAAAATATAAAAATCAGGGCTTGATGAAGTCCTGATTTTTAACAGATTAAATATTAATTATAGCAATAAAAAGCAATATTATACTATTATATCATATAAAAGAAAGCGACAATTTGTCGCTTTCTTTTTAGTTAGATAACTTCAACGCCAAGTACTACCTTTTCGCCATTGATATCCCATTCTTTGCTATGCTTTACATTTGTATTATATACAAATTCATTGCAAAGAACTATTTTGGCAATCTTATCTTCATTAGCCTTAATATGAGAAATGATAACATCATTGTCAAGCACACTAACTTTAATATGATCAGTTACATTGAATCCGGAGTCCTTTCTCATAGTCTGGAGCTTACTGATAATTTCATTTACATATCCCTCTTCGATAAGCTCCGGAGTGAGATTTGTATCAAGTGCAACAGTTGTATTTCTATCAGAAATAGAGCAGTAATTTTCCTTCTGCTTAATTTCGATAAGCAGGTCATCCTCAGTGAGAACAATCTCATTTCCGTCGATATCAAACTTTAGTGCACCGTTTATATCAAGCTCTTTTTTTGCTTTGTTTCCTTCAAGCTCTGTGAGTAAGGTCCTGATTTTACCAAGGAATTTACCATACTTAGGGCCTACGGTCTTAAGCTGTGGCTTAAAGGAATAAGATGAGAAAGCAGACATATCTGAAACAAACTCTACATTTTTGATGTTGAGCTCATCTCTGATAATTTCAAGATAAGTTTCATCAAGCTCGGATACTGCCTTAACATACATTGTAGCAAGAGGCTGACGGTTCTTAAGAGATGCGTTATTACGAGCCGCACGACCCATAACTACTATATCAAGAACCTCCTTCATATCATTTTCGAGCTTTACATCTATTGCATTTTCATCGTAAACGGGGAAGTCGCAGAGATGTATGCTCTCAGGAGCAGTTTTATCAATGTTACAAACAAGGTTTCTGTAAATATCCTCTGCCATAAAAGGAATCATAGGAGCACTTGCCTTAGCAGTTGTAACAAGAGCTGTGTAGAGTGTAAGATATGCACTAATCTTATCATCCGTCATATCTTGAGTCCAATATCTTTCACGACCACGGCGAACATACCAGTTAGACATATCATCCACAAAGGATTCAAGAGCCTTACACGCCTCGGGAATTTTGTAGTTTTCAAGACAGTTGTCAACAGCTTTTACAGTGGAGTTCATTCTTGAAAGGAGCCATTTATCCATTATTGTAAGCTTAGCATTTTCAAGCTTATAATCCATAGGATTAAACTTGTCTATATTAGCATACAGAACATAGAATGCATAGGTGTTCCAAAGCGTACCCATGAACTTACGCTGTCCCTCAATAACAGCCTTACCGTGGAATCTGTTAGGAAGCCAAGGTGCAGAGTTAGTATAGAAGTACCAACGGATAGCATCTGCTCCGTATGTTTCAAGAGCCTCAAACGGGTCTACTGCGTTACCCTTTGATTTAGACATCTTCTGTCCGTTTTCATCCTGTACATGACCGAGAACTATTACATTTTTGTAGGGGGCTTTATCGAAAATTAGAGTTGAGATTGCAAGAAGGGAATAGAACCATCCTCTTGTTTGGTCAACAGCCTCGGAGATGAAGTCAGCTGGAAACTGTGCATCAAAAAGCTCTTTATTTTCAAAGGGGTAGTGATGCTGTGCAAAGGGCATAGCACCGGAGTCAAACCAACAGTCAATTACCTCGGGAACTCTATGCATCTGACCACCACATTTTTCACACTTAATAGTTACAGCATCAACATAAGGACGGTGGAGCTCAATATTATCGGGACAATTATTGGACATGGATTTGAGCTCTTCAATAGAACCGATAGAGTGCTTGTGACCACATTCGCACTCCCAAATATTCAAGGGAGTACCCCAGTATCTGTTACGGCTGATACCCCAGTCCTGAACATTTTCTATCCAAGCACCAAATCTGCCCTTACCTATGGACTCGGGAATCCAGTTAATTGTATTGTTATTTTTAATCAGATTGTCTCTTACGGCACTCATTTTTATAAACCATGACTCACGGGCATAGTAAATAAGGGGAGTATCGCATCGCCAGCAGAAGGGATAATCATGTTCAAATTTAGGTGCATCAAAAAGCTTACCCTCTGCCTCAAGATCCTTCAGAATAAAGGGATCAGCCTTCTTTACAAACATTCCTCCGTAGGGGGTTGCATCTGTCATTTCGCCTTTACCGTTTACAAACTGAACAAAGGGAAGATCATATATTCTGCCCACTTTGGAGTCGTCCTCACCGAATGCAGGAGCTATATGAACAATACCTGTACCGTCTGCCATTGTTACATATGTGTCACATGTAATGAAATGAGCTTTTTTACCTTGCTTTTTAGCAGCCTCACCCGCACAAGCAAAGAGAGGCTCGTATTCAGCATATTCAAGCTGCTTGCCGGTGTATTTATCGGTAATCTCATATGCCTTTTCACCATCCTGCGCAAGGGGGGAGAGCACCTTATCAAGAAGTGCCTCTGCCATATAGTATACCTTACCGTCTGCAGCCTTAACTCTGCAATATGTTTCATTAGGGTTTACACAAAGAGCAACATTGGAAGGAAGTGTCCACGGGGTTGTTGTCCATGCGAGGAAATATGCATCCTCATCAGCCTTTTTGAATCTTACAACAGCAGATCTCTCTTTAACAGTCTTGTATCCCTGTGCAACCTCATGAGATGAAAGAGGTGTACCGCAACGGGGGCAGTAGGGAACAATCTTAAAGCCTTTGTAAAGAAGACCCTTATTCCAAATTTGCTTAAGTGCCCACCATTCGGACTCGATAAAATCGTTATGATATGTTACATAAGGGTTATCCATGTCAGCCCAGAAGCCAACAGTAGAGGAGAAATCCTCCCACATTCCCTTATATTTCCATACGCTTTCCTTACACTTGCCGATAAAAGGGTCAAGACCGTACTGTTCGATCTGTTCCTTACCATCGAGGCCAAGGAGCTTTTCGACCTCCAATTCTACAGGAAGACCGTGTGTGTCCCATCCTGCTTTTCGGGGAACCATGTAGCCCTTCATTGTTCTGTAACGGGGAATCATATCCTTGATTACACGGGTAAGTACATGACCAATATGAGGTTTTCCATTAGCAGTAGGAGGACCGTCATAGAATGTATAGGAAGGAGCATTTTCACGCATTTTTATGCTTTTTTCGAAAATTGCATTATCCTTCCAAAACTGTTCGGTAGCTTTTTCTCTTTCAACAAAATTCAGATTAGTAGAAACCTTATCGTACATTTTCATTTTCCTTTCTTAATAAATAAAAATCTCGTCCCGTAAAGAACAGGACGAGATGTAAGTTCGTAACCACCTATTCAACATACATAGCAATATGTGTCTCGTGTAACGGGGAGAAACCGACTACGGCTACTGTTATTTCACCGCGTGACTCCGGAGTGATATTCATTTGACCTTAATATTATTGGGCTCTCACCATCCCCAACTCGCTGAAAACCTGGGATCAAATTACTGTCTCCGTCACAGTCTTTATTAATACAAAAATAACTTATTATATTTTAACATTAAATACTTGATTTGTCAACTTAAAATTCCAATTTAGCTTCAATATAGGATTTAAGCTCAGAGATGGGAAGTCTGATCTGCTCCATAGAATCTCTGTCACGAACTGTTACGCAACCGTCATTTTCGGAATCAAAGTCATAAGTAATGCAGAAGGGAGTACCGATTTCATCCTGACGGCGATATCTTTTACCGATAGATCCTGTTTCGTCAAAATCAACATTGAAATATTTAGCAAGCTCGTCGTGAATTTCGATAGCTTTACCGGAAAGCTTCTTGGAAAGGGGGAGAATAGCAGCCTTAACAGGTGCAAGAGCAGGGTGGAAGCGAAGAACTGTACGAACATCGTTCTCACCAACTGCCTCCTCGTCATATGCCTCTACAAGGAATGCAAGTGTTACACGGTCAGCACCAAGTGATGGTTCAATAACATAAGGAACAAATTTTTCGTTTGTTTCAGGATCAAAATACTCAAGATTTTCACCGGAAAGGTTAGCGTGCTGATTAAGGTCATAGTCAGTACGGTCTGCGATGCCCCAGAGTTCACCCCAACCAAAGGGGAAGAGGTACTCAAAGTCTGTTGTAGCCTTAGAGTAGAAGCAGAGCTCCTCGGGACTGTGGTCTCTCAAACGGAGGTTTTCCTTCTTCATACCGAGGTTATAAAGGAAGTTCGCACAGTAGTCCTTCCAAAAAGCAAACCATTCAAGGTCGGTACCGGGCTTACAGAAGAATTCAAGCTCCATCTGTTCAAATTCACGGATACGGAAAATGAAGTTACCGGGGGTAATTTCATTTCTAAAGGATTTACCAATCTGACCTACACCGAAGGGAAGCTTTTTTCTTGTTGTTCTTGCAATATTCTTAAAGTTTACAAAAATACCCTGTGCCGTTTCAGGACGGAGATAAAGCTCTGATGCAGAATCCTCAGTAACACCCTGGAATGTCTTAAACATAAGGTTGAACTTACGGATGTCTGTAAAATCGCCACTACCACAGGAGGGACAAACTATCTTTTTGTCCTTTATGAAATTAAACATTTCTTCATTTGACATACCTGCAGGATTGAAGGTGGGGTCGTTTGCAGCTGCCCAATCCTCAATAAGCTTATCAGCACGGTGTCTTGTCTTACACTGCTTGCAGTCCATAAGAGGGTCAGAGAAGCCTCCAACATGACCGGAAGCAACCCAAACCTGAGGATTCATAATAATAGCACTGTCAAGACCAACATTGTATTTGCATTCTCTTACAAATTTCTTCCACCAAGCATTTTTAACATTGTTTTTGAATTCAACTCCAAGAGGGCCGAAATCCCAGGAGTTAGCAAGTCCACCGTATATCTCTGAACCAGGATATACAAAGCCTCTGTTTTTGCATAAAGCAACTACTTTTTCCATTGTTTTTTCTGTGTTTTTCATATATAGACCACCTTAATAGTAATTTGAATCATAATTTAATATATTATAAAATAAAAAAAAGATAATTGCAAGCATAAATATAAATTTTGTAATAAATTGTACAACTTATCCAATAAATCAGATGTTACTTATACTATTTTTATATAAAAGAGAAAAAATAATGAAAACTATTGATTTTTGAAATTTTTTTTGTTATAATACAAGACAAGTATTTGGAAAGCCAATCATTAGAGGAGATTTATATGTTATCAAGAGATGTTACAATAGTTAATGATGTTGGATTGCATGCAAGACCTGCAACATTTTTTATTCAGAAGGCAAATTCATACAAGGCTACAATCTGGCTTGAAGAGGGTGGACGCAGAATTAATGCTAAAAGCTTACTTGGCGTGCTTTCGATGGGTATTGTTAAGGGTACTAATATCACACTTATTTCCGACGGAGTTGATGAAGAAGAGGCTATTGAGGGTCTTACAGAGTTCATCACTACAGGTCTTAATGACTAACTGAATACATATTGGCGATGGTTTTTGACTATCGCCTATTTATTTACAGAAAGCCAGCAAAGGGGGTATTATTTTGGAATCGAGAATTGAATATTTAAGAAACAAGTCGAATAATTTACCCCGTACTCCGGGAATTTACATTATGAAGGACAGGAAGGGAACTGTTATTTATGTTGGGAAATCCCGATCGCTAAAGGATAGAGTGTCACAGTATTTTCACTTATCGTCAGATGCTAATCTTAAAACTTTAAGGATGGTGTCTAATGTATATGATTTCGAGACAGTGCTATGCGATACGGAAATAGAAGCTCTTGCACTTGAAAATGTAAAAATAAAGCAATATTCACCTAAGTATAACATATTGCTAAAGGACTCTAAATCATATCCCTATATCAAAGTAACTATGAATGAGGATTATCCCAGGCTTCAGGTGACAAGAAAAAGACTTGCCGATGGAGCTAAATATTTTGGACCATATTCAGGCATGTCCGTAGTTTACAATATTATGGAGTCTCTTGAAAAATCCCTTATGCTGCCTGTATGTAAGAGAAGCTTTCCAAGGGATATAGGAAAGGAAAGACCGTGTATATACAAACAGCTTGGAAGGTGTGTCGCACCGTGCGATAACAGTATATCTCAGCAGGATTATTACAGTATTATGCAATGTGCTGCTAAGATTCTCAGAGGTAATACCAAGGATGCAATTGCTTCCTTGACTGAGCAAATGTATAGTCACGCAGAGAATGAGAGATTTGAGGATGCTGCAAGGTGTAGGGATGCTATAGAAGCTATGAGGCATCTTGGAGAAGGACAAAAGGTAGTTGGCTCTCCTGATGATGAATATGACATAATTGCAGCATTTTCAAATGAGTTTAGTACATGTATATCAATTTTTTATATTAGATCCGGAATTATAGCTGATAGCGAAGCATTTATATTTGGTGCATCCGAGCTTACATTTGGAGATGATTATGAGTATATGTCATCGTTTATTTGTGAGCTTTACGAAAGACGGGAATATATACCTGCTGACATTTTTCTATCCTTCCAACTTGCGGAGGACGAGAGAGCATTGATTGAGGAATATCTGAGACTTGTAGCTAAAAGAGCAATAAATGTTAAGATACCTCAAAAGGGAGAACATAAAAGATTATGCGAAATGGTAACTCTTAATGCTGAGGAGCAGGCAAGACAGTATAAAATAAAATCAGAACACGATACCGGTGTACTAACCAAGCTTGCTGAAATGCTTTGCTTAGAGGAATTACCCGAGAGAATAGAGGCATATGATATTTCTAATCTTGGCAAGGAGCATATAACAGCCGGAATGATAGTATGGGACGACGGTAAGCTGCAAAAGAAGGATTACCGTATTTTCAAAATAAAAAATCAAGATGGAATAGATGATTATTCAGCAATGCGTGAGGTAATAGAAAGACGATTATCCCATCTTGACGACGAAAACGGAAGCTACTCGAAACGCCCTGATCTGATTCTTTTAGACGGAGGTATGACTCATGTAGGTGCAGTTAAAGGAGTGCTTGATAAAATGAGTATTAATATTCCCGTGTTTGGCATGGTAAAGGACGAGCACCATAAAACAAGAACAATCGTGACCGATACAGAGGAAATAAGTATTGCAAAGGAGCAATCTGTATTTGTTTTTGTGTACAAGCTACAGGAGGAGGTCCATAGATTTACCGTTTCAAAAATGGACAGTGCCAAGCGTAAAACCATGAAGCATTCTGCCTTTGAAAGCATAAAGGGTATCGGCCCTGCTAAGGCTAAAGCCTTACTTGCTCATTTCAAAACCGTATCAGCTATCAGAAATGCAACAGAGGAAGAACTTGCATCAGTACGGTCAATCAGTCAGACTGATGCTAAAAATATAGTAGAATTTTTCAAAAAATAATAGAGGTGCAATATGAAAATAATTACAGGAACAGCAAGAGGAATGAATCTTGAAACACTGGAAGGAGAGGCTACAAGACCTACTACCCAGAGAGTTAAAGAGGCTGTCTTTTCCATGATACAGTTTGAAATAGATAACACTTGTGTGTTAGACCTTTTTGCGGGAAGCGGACAAATGGGATTGGAGGCTTTAAGCAGAGGAGCAAAGAAGGCTACATTTTGCGATGTATCGAGAGATGCCATAGATATTGTAATAAGAAATGCAAAGAAAACTAAGTTGTTTGACAGATGCAGAATTTCTGCCTGTGATTATAATCAGATGATTAGGGGCTTGGCAGGAAAGGAAAAGTATGATATAATATTCATTGACCCTCCCTATAAGGAAAAAATTTTCTGTGACATTTTGCGTAAGCTTATTAAGGCAGATGTAATGTCAGACGGTTGCATCATTGTTTGCGAAAGTGGATATGAGGATATATTTGACGGTGAGGAGGATTTGGCTGGCAGATTTGAAATTTCGAAAAAATCCAAATATTCTGTAAGCTATATAACTTTACTGAGATATAAGGCGGAAAATTAATTATGAAGGCTATTATGACAGGGAGCTTTGACCCGATTACCGTAGGTCATATGGAAATAATTAAAAAGGCTTGTCAGTTTTTTGACGAATTTTATGTTGTAGCACTGATTAACAGCGAAAAGGAATACACCTTTACTCTTGAAGAGAAAAAAGAAATTATGAAGCTGGCACTTTCTGATATCCCAAATATTAAGGTAGATGCATATGATGGTCTTACCGTAAATTATATGCATGAGCACGGTATAGATAAGATTATAAGAGGTATACGCTCCACAAGTGATGAGGAATACGAAAAAAAACTGGCAAATATAATGAAATCCTATGATTCAAGCTTTGAAACTATTTTCATAAGAAGTCACGGAGAAATGAAGAATGTTAGCTCCAGCCTTGTTAAAGATAAGCTTTCGAGAGGAGAGGACATTAGTGCTTTAATTCCTCCAATGGCATATGATAAAATTATGGAGTTTTATGAGTCAAAGAAAAACAAGTAAGGAATTATAACCGTTTTAATACATAAATTAGGTATCTATTATCGCATGATAGATACCTTTTCTTTTTTGATATAAAAGCTGACTTAAAGGAGAGTGATTAAATAATTTTGGTGGTGGATGTTACCAATCGATTTGTTTATTGTTTCAACATATATTGACCTTTTTAACTATACCTGCTATAATTTTTTGTATTTTTTAGTCAAAATTTATAAAAAAATTTACATTTTTTTGAAAAATAGCAAAAAAAATTTGAAAAAACTCTTGCATTTTATTTATTAATAGTATATAATAGTGACAGTAAAGTGGTTAAAAGTGGAGCAAAAACGGAGAAAAGTGGAGTGAAAGGAGGAAAACCGAATGCTTTACGGCAGATATGAACATACAGTTGATTCAAAAAACAGAATGTTTGTTCCGGCAAAGTTCAAGGACGAGCTGGGCGGTTCCTTCAAGCTTACTTACAATGATTTTAACAAATGTATTCTTGTTTATTCCGATGTGGAATGGGCAAAATACGAAGAAAAGATTTCTCAGCTCCCAAGCTTAAAGTTCGACGATTTTATAAGAGCCATTTATTCCAATACAGTTGATGTACAGCCAGATGTACAAGGAAGAATAGTGATTCCCTCATTCCTCAAGGATAAGGTGGGTATTGAAAAAAATGTTCTTGTTATGGGTGTTGGCACTCATATTGAAATATGGGCACAGGAGGTCTTTGAGGAGAAGAGCAAGAGTGTTGATATGAATAAGATTAAAGAACTTATGATGGAGCTTGGCTTCTAAAGGAAGGATAAATGGAATTTTCACACTTTTCGGTTATGCTTAGTGAATGTATAGATTCGCTTAATATAAAACCAGACGGTATCTATGTGGACTGTACAGCCGGCGGTGGCGGTCATTCGGAGGAAATACTTAAAAGACTTGACTCAGGTAAATTGATTTCAATAGACCAGGATGATGACGCCCTTGCAAACTGTAAGGAAAAATTTGAAAAGTATGGATGTCGTTCTATACTTGTAAAAAGTAATTTCTGTGAGCTTGGAAGAATATTAAATGATTTAGGTATTGATTCTGTTGACGGTGTCCTCATGGATCTCGGTGTCTCATCATTTCAGCTTGATACTCCTGAGAGAGGCTTTTCCTACAATACAGAGGCAGAGCTTGATATGAGAATGAATGTGCAAAATCCATTTTCAGCCTACGATGTTATCAACACATACAGCGAGTCGGAGCTCAAAAGAGTCATTTATGACTACGGTGAAGAGAGATTTGCTCCTCAGATAGCAAGAAAGATAGTTTCCACAAGAGAGCAAGCCCCAATCAAGACCACAACGGAGCTTGCAAACATTATAAAAAATGCCATTCCTGTAGGAGCAGCGAAAAAAGAAGCTCAGCATCCTGCAAAAAGAACATTCCAAGCAATAAGGATTGAAGTAAATCATGAGCTTGATGTAATAAATCCGGCAATTGAAGCAACAGTCCCTAAATTAAACAATGGTGGAAGAATTGTTATTATGACATTTCACTCCCTTGAAGACAGAATTGTTAAAAATAAATTTAACGATTATGCCAAGGGATGTACCTGTCCTGCGAATTTTCCAATATGTGTCTGTGGAAATAAGCCGAAGCTAAAGATAATAACTAAAAAGCCTATAACAGCAACAGCTGAAGAGTTAAAAATAAATTCAAGATCTAAGAGTGCTAAACTCAGAGTAGCAGAGAAAATTTAACAACTACGGAGGAATTTACAATGTACGGAACAATAAGAAAAAATTATGGCGCAAAAAGAGCATCCGATGTTTCGGAAAATGTTGTAGAGCACTCTTATAAAGAAAAGGAAAAGAAAAGCAAAAAGAAATACAGAGAGATTGACGATCTTCAGCAGACCCGATATATGAAGGTGGATTATAATGAAAGTGGGAAAAGGGTTCAAGATACATATCAGGCTCCTGTAACCAAAAAAATATTCAAAAATGAGTTTCCTGTTGCATCTGTTATTTTAACCATCGTGTTTACAATGATGGCTATGGTATTTGCATTTGGATTTGGTGGATTCTAATTCAAAATTATTAACAAAGACCTTGTTTACAAGGTCTTTTTTTATTGTTAATTGCGTATATATTTCATGAGAATGGGTATTTATGGAGTATATTATGGTTAATTATTTGCCTGACAAAGCCTCTAAAAGGGGCGTATTTTTACTTTTGTTTTATCTTTTAATTGCTTTGGTTATTTGTTTTACATTATTCAAATTACAAATAATAAATTATAATCAATATCAGCAATCAGTTATTGACCAAATGACAGTGGAAACTAATGTAAATCCTTTAAGGGGTACAATATATGATTCTAACGGTAGAGTACTTGCAACAAACAAAACGGTTTGGGTACTTTATATTTGCCCCAAAAATATCAGCAACCCTGAATATATAGCTAAGAATCTATCCGAAATTACAGGTGTGAATTATAATACTATATTGGAAAAAGCAAATAAAAAGGGATATAAATATCAAATTATTTCTAACAGTCTTGATAAAGAGTCTTCGGATAAGGTAAGAGAATATATAGATAAAAATTCATTGGAGGAGCAAATTAAGCTTAATGCGAGTGCAAAAAGATATTATCCGTATTCGGATTTAGCTTCTCATACTTTAGGCTTTGTAAATGCAGATGGAGTGGGAATATACGGACTTGAAAAGGTATATAACAACATTCTGGAGGGTACAGGTGGTAAATATATAACAGCACAGGACGCTAAAAGTAATGATATGCCATTTCAGTATGAGGAATATATAGAAAGTGAAAACGGATATAACATTTGCACAACTATAGACTTTTATATACAAAAGCAATTGGAGGTGCAATTAAAAGATGCAGCTACAGAATCCGGTGCGTGTAACAGAGCTACAGGAATAGTTATGGACCCAAAAACCGGTGCTGTATTAGCTATGGCGACTTATCCTTCATTTGACTTAAATGATCCCTATAAACTTGATAGCTTATCCCAAAACAAGCTTAACTCATTTGAAAAAAATTCAAAGGAATACAGGCAGGAATATTTGGACCTGCTTTTTAGAATGTGGAGCAATAAAGCAGTATCTGAATTATATGAGCCGGGTTCAACATTTAAGCTTGTTACCACATCTGTGGCATTACAGGAGGGAGTAGCGACTGTAGAATCAGGCTTTAATTGTACCGGTTCACTCAAGATAGACGGATATTACAGAGCAATAAGCTGTCATAAGCGTAAGGGTCATGGAAGCATAAACTTTGCACAGGCCTTACAGCAATCCTGTAACCCTGCCATGATGACCTTATCTATGAGAATAGGCAGAGGAACCTTTTACAGCTATTTTCAAAGATTTGGATACATGGGTAAAACAGGAATAGATTTACCGTCTGAGGCTACCGGTTATTATCATTCATATGATAATTTTTCTAATGTATCCTTGGCTGTATACTCATTTGGGCAAACATTCAAAACAACTCCTATACAGCAATTAAGGGCTATTAGTACGGTTGCAAACGGAGGTTATTGTGTAACTCCTCATCTTTTGGACAGTATTGTGGATAATGACGGTAATGTAATATATGAATACGATGTAAATAAAAGTGAAAATATACTTGATTCTAAAGTTTGTGCTACTATTTCACAAATATTAAAGGAGGGTGTTGACGGTGAAGGTGGTGCCAAAAATGCATATGTTCCCGGATATAGCATAGCAGCAAAAACAGGTACATCCGAAAAAAAAGATAAATATGATTCCTCGGGTAATACCTCCTATAGAGTATCTTCTTGTATAGCCTATGCACCAAGCGAGGATGCACAAGTGGCTGTAATAATAATTGTGGATGAACCAAGTATCGGTAGTGCATACGGTAGTGTTGTGGCTGCTCCTTATGTATCAAGGTTAATGGAATTGATTTTACCATATATGGGAGTAGAAGCAAAATACAATGAACAGGATGAAGAGCATAGACAAATTAAAGTGGAAAAATATACTGATTTACCGATAGATGACGCTGTAGCACAAGTGAAAGAAAGTGGTATAGCTTATGAAATAATTGGTGATGGAGATACTGTAATATCACAAATCCCGTGTGTTGACAGTATAATTTATGAAAAGACAGGTAAAATACTTCTTTATACAACTAATAATGAAGAGAATACGAAGGTTACTGTTGTTCCTGATCTTATTGGTAAATCGCCTCAGGAGGCTAATATTCTTTTATCATATAACAACCTCAATATAAAAATAATAGGAAGTAAAAATTTCAAAGTGGGAGACAGCGTAAGGGTGATATCTCAATATCCCACCTCAGGAGAACAACTGAAGGAGGGAGATATAGTAACAATATACTTAATGCACACAGATGAAAAGGAGTAGTATGAGACTTTTTAGATTAATGGAGGGGACGGAGATAATAAGATCCAAGGTTTGTCTTGATTTAGAGATAAATAACATTTGCTCCGATTCACGAAAAGCAGAAAAAAATACTGTTTTTGTAGCAATAAAGGGTATCAACAGAAATGGGAATAATTATATATTCGATGCATTAAATGCGGGTTGTAGTTGTATAATAACGGATGATGAAAACATATATTATGAGCACGAAAAAACTATTCTTACATATGATTCACGCAGGACTCTGGCTGTTATGTGGGATAATTTTTATAATAACCCTACTAAAAATATAAAAGTAATTGGCATAACAGGCACAAACGGAAAAACATCAACTTCATATTATTTATATGAAATATTAAAATCGGCAGGAAAAAGTGTAGGGCTTATATCCTCAATAAAATGCATTGTCAATGGAGAAAAAATTGATTATGGTGGGGGAGGGGAGACTGTTGATATTACATCAGCAATGACTACCCCGGACCCTGAAATTTTATATAAGGTGTTTGACAATATGAGGAAAAGTGGTGTTGAGTATGTTGTAATGGAGGCCTCATCACATGCGTTGGAGCTTTCAAAATTATATCCCATCGAATTTGAGCTTGGAATATTTACAAATCTGTCAAGGGAGCATCTCGATTTCCATAAGAATATGGATAATTATTTCTTTTCAAAAATCAAATTATTCTGTAAATGCAGACTTGCATTAATAAACGGAGATGATAAATACGGAGAAAAAATCCCGAAATTTATTAACAGGGAATTTGTTACATATGGCACAAGCAGAAGATGTGATTTCAGAGCTGAAAATATAAATCTGGATACTGGCGGAACATCTTATACTTTAATGGGGGAAAATACTTCACTTAATATAAAAACTATGATGTGCGGTGAGTTTTCATTATATAATTCTATGGCAGCCTCAAGTGGTGCATATCTGTTGGGTGTTGATAGTGAAAGTATACAAAAAGGATGTAAAGAATTATTGAAAATCGAAGGAAGAATGGAATGTGTTGCAGAAGGAATATTTATTGATTATGCACACTCCCCCGTGGCTTTTGAGAAAGTCATTGCTTCAGCAAGACGGTTATTCAGTGATAAAAAATTAATTGTGATTTTTGGTTGTGGAGGAAACAGGGACAAAAGCAAGAGGGCTCTTATGGGTAAATTAACAACTAAAATGGCAGATGCAACAATTATAACATCCGACAATCCAAGAGATGAAGATAAGCTGGATATAATAATGGATATAGAGAAAGGAATAGACAGAAACAGTATTTTTTATATAGTACCCGACAGAAAGGATGCCATAGAATTGGGAATTAGGATGCGTGGAGATAATATTTTGCTCATTCTTGGTAAAGGACATGAAAACTATGAAATAGACCAAAATGGTAAGCACTTTTTCAGCGAGAAAGAAATAATTAAGGAAGCACTGTTAAAATATGAATCCGACAAGTAAATTATCTGCACGCAGGATAGCACATGTAATAGGTGTAGACTATATGGGTGAGGATAAGAAAATAAGTAAATTAGTATGGAAATCTAAGGAATGCTGTCCGGGATGCTGTTACATTGCCATAAGGGGAGAAAAATATGACGGAAATGATTTTATTGAAGAGGCAAGGTCAAGGGGTGCAGAGCTTATAATTACGGACACATATGCGGTTTCTCGTAGTGATGAATATCTAACAGTAGAGAATTCTAAAATAGCCCTTGGTCAATTAGCTAAGGATTATGCAAAAAACATTAAAATAATAGGTATTACAGGTAGTGCAGGTAAAACAACTGTAAAAGAAATGATTAAAACCGTTATGTCTGAAAAATACAGTGTTACAGCTACTCTTAATAATGAAAATAATGAAATAGGAGTGGCTAAAACTCTATTGTCTTGCTCTGACGAAGAATTTTGTATAGTAGAAATGGGAATGAGGGCAAGAGGAGAGATTGCGTACCTTGCTGAATTATGCAGACCGGAAACAAGTATAATAACAAATTCAGGCAGTGCACACATAGGATTACTTGGCTCTTCTAAGGAAATATTCAATGCAAAAACAGAAATAATAGAGTATACAAGAAAATATTGTATATTACCAAACGAAGAAAGATTCATAAAGCTACAAAAAAATAATCTTTCTTCCATATATGTTGGTGACAGAGGAGATTTTTCAGCAGAAAATATTGAATATTGCAAAAGTGGTGTTGAATATTCTGTTTACAATAAATGTTTTAATTTAGGACGAATATTTATACCTACTTTTTCAAAACATAATATAACAAATTCACTTTTTGCCTATTCAGTCGGAAATATATATGGTATAGAGCATGAAAGCATTGCAAATGCATTAAAGTGTTTTACTAATACAAAAATGCGTGAGGAAATATTAAGTATAAATAACATATGTTTGGTTGTCGATTGCTATAACGCATCCTATGAGGGCATGAAAAGTGCGATAGAAAGCTTCAATAATTACTGTACATTAAAAAACCTCTCCCCTAATCTTGTGCTTGGTTTAATGAAGGAAATGGGAGATTACAGTGATGAATACCATTATAGAATAGGCGAATACGCCAAAGATATAGGTATACATTCTTTAATTGTTTACGGAGAAAGTGGAGAAAAATATACGGATGGCTACTGTGGTGGAAAGGTGATTAATGATAAAAATACTTTGGCACAATTTATACTATCAAATTACGGAAGTGGAGATGCCATATTATTTAAGGGAAGTCGAAGTGTAAGGATGGAAGAAATTATTAATGAAATGAAAGAGTTGATGAAATGAATTTTACTATTGTTTTTGTTGTATTTACATTACTAACTTTTATTTTAACCGTCTTTTTTCTTAAGCGATTAATACCAATCCTTGCGACTAAGCATATCGGTCAAAAAATCCTTGATATAGGTCCAAGATGGCACAAAAATAAGGAAGGAACACCTACAATGGGTGGCATATCCTTTATTATATCCGGACTTATATGTTTTTTGATATTCGCCATTGTGTTTTTCCCAAGGATGGATAGGCGGGATTTTTTGATATCCATTAATATAATGGTATACGGTCTATTAAATGGTATGATTGGTATGATAGATGATGTAGCAAAAATGAGGAAGAACCGTAATGAAGGTTTAACACCGATTATGAAATTTCTTCTGCAATCAGTATTTTGCTTTGTATTTTTGCTTACAATGAGTATGACTGTTGGAATTAATACAGTCTTAACAATACCTTTTTTTAATTTTTCTCTTGATTTAGGATTTGCATACTATGGACTGCTTTATGTTTTTCTTATAGGTATCGTAAATAGCGTAAATCTGACCGACGGTATAGACGGACTTGCTTCCTTGATAACATTTACAATAGGACTTTTTCTTGTGTGCTGTTCTGTATTTATATCAGGTAATTATCCATTATCCTTTATAAGTGCCCTGTTAATCGGTTCATCCTTAGGATTTTTAACTTATAATTTCTATCCTGCTAAGGTTTTTATGGGAGATACCGGCTCTCTTTATTTTGGTGGAATCATCGCATCTACTGTATTTCTTACGGGAAATGTTGTTATAGCCTTAATATATAATATGGTATTTGTTATAGAGGCGTTTTCTGATATATTACAGGTTGCTTATTTCAAAATAAGCAATGGGAAAAGATTATTCAAAATTGCTCCACTACATCATCATTTTGAAAAATGTGGCTGGAGTGAAGTAAAAATTGTAACAGTTTTTGCTGTAGTGAACAGTATTTTTTGTATTATTGCATTTTTGGGATTACATGTATGAGCAAAATTAATATATCTTTCGGAAAAAATCTAAAATCTGAGATATCAATGGCCGAGGATAGGCGTATCGGAACAAAAAACAAAGTAGACTATATCCTGCTGACTGTGATAGTAATTTTACTGATTCTCGGGGCAATGATGGTATATAGTGCAGGGTACCCATATGCTTCATCTCATTACGGTGATGGAGCATATTACATAAAAAGACAGGGAATATATATAGCCATAGGATGCTTAGCTATGTATGGAATTAGCTTTGTTCCCGTTAGTGTATATAAAAAAGCGTCACCTTATTTTTACGGAATATGTATCTTATTACTTGTAATAGTCCTGTTCGGTGGATTTTCAGAGGGCGTTGCAAAGCGATGGCTGGGAATACCGGGAACACCTTTATCCTTTCAACCATCGGAGCTTATGAAGCTGGGAATAATAATAATGTTGGCATGGTATCTGGAACAGCAAAATGATAAAAAGGGTATTGTTAAGGAAATAATAATCCCGGGTCTTTTTTTATTCGGTGCCTGTGGACTTGTTTTATTGGAAAAACACTTATCGGGAACTTTTATTATTGCTTTAATAGGACTTTTTGTTCTGTTTGTATACGGAACAAATTTGAAAAAAATGTCTGTAATATACGGTATAACAGCTATAGTAGGAGCTACTGTATTTTTGCTAACTAACAGCTACGCTATGAAAAGAATTCAATCATTTCTTGATCCTAATGCAGATTTACTAAGCGATAAGTGGCAGACAACCCAGGGGCTTTATGCAATTGGGTCGGGGGGTTTTTTTGGGTTGGGTTATATGAATAGCATACAAAAATACAGCTATGTTTCAGAGCCACAGAATGACTTTATATTTACTATATGGTGTGAAGAAATGGGATTTATAGGAGCTGTAATACTTGTTGGATTGTTTATTGTTCTAATATGGCGTGGCTATGCTGTAGCTTTTCATTGCACTGATATCTATTCATCTCTTGTAGCATTTGGTATTACAAGTCAGGTTGGGATACAGGCATTTTTGAATATGGCGGTAGTAACAGACCTTATACCCAATACGGGCATATCATTGCCATTTTTCTCCTATGGTGGCAGCTCCCTTGTTATACTTCTTGTAGAAATGGGTATACTACTTTCGATTTCAAGAAGCTCAAGGCAGGTAAACAGGAGGCTACTATGAGGGTTTTATTGTGTGGTGGTGGAACAGCAGGGCATGTAAATCCTGCACTGGCAATTGCAGAGACAATAAAGAGAAATTATCACGATTCAACATTTGCATATGTTGCTACAGAGAAGGGAATCGAAAATAAGCTCGTCCCATATCCTAAATATATAATCAGTGCCATAGGCCTGAAAAAATCCTTATTATCAAATATAAAAACAGTATATTACACTGTAAAGTCTATTAATCAATGTAAAAAAATCATAAAAGATTTTTCTCCTGATTTAGTTATAGGCACAGGAGGATATTCATGTTATCCGGTGATTAGAACAGCAAGTAAAATGGGAATAAAAACAGCAATACATGAATCAAATGCCTATCCCGGTAAGACAACAAGAATGTTGTCAAAATATGCTGATGTAATATTTATTAATTACGCAGAAAGCAAAAGATATTTTGAAGGAAAAAATACAGTAGTATGTGGTATTCCTTTTTTACAAAGCTTTTTGAGTAATGCACATTGCAGTATATCAAGTGGAAAGGAAAGAACAGTTTTGTGCTTTGGGGGCTCTTTAGGTGCCGAAAAAATGAATGAATGTGCTTTGATGATAGCTAAAAGCATTGAAAATCGCAATATTAAATTGATTTGGGGATGTGGGGGCAGAGAATATAGTAAATGCAAACAGGAACTAACAAAAGCAGGATTGTATAAAAATGATAATATTGAGCTCAGAGACTATATTGATAATATGGCAGAGATCCTTAATATGGTTGATATAGTAATATGTAGGGCAGGAGCTATCAGTATAGCCGAAATGGCGTATAACAGAAAATGTACCGTATTTATACCATCACCCAATGTTACTGATAATCATCAATATAAAAACGCAAAGGTTCTTGCTGATAAGGGTGCTTCGTATCTTGTACAAGAAGAGAACATATCAGATGTTCCGGGTATTGTAAATATGTTACTTGACGACGACAAAAAGAGAAATGAGCTATGTGATAAAATAGGTGAATTTTGTATCAGAGATTCAAACAAAATTATTTACAGAGAAATAAAAAAGCTAATGCATATTTAATTATTTTATCAATTATAAATAATAAAAAAGCAGTTGCTCTTTGTGAAGTTAACTAAATAGGGTTCACTTCATTTGCGGCATCTGCTTTTTTAATAAGTATTCAAGTTGTTTTCATAAAAGAAGAAATGCTGTCCGTGGTTGTATTCATTATTTGTTTTGCTTTTTTACTTACTTCCTTTTTGTTTGTTATAGCCATTGTAACCGCAGTTGCAACAACGGCTCCCAATGCCATTCCCTTGAAAATACCGCTTACAGATGATTTCTTATTCATACTTTATCTCCTTTGTTTAATTTATATACCTATTATTTACATCTAAAAGATAAATAATGCAATTAATACATATTTTTTTAAGATTATTATCTGACATAGTGCTAATAATATAATTGCAAAAGCGAGGTGATAGTTTGCGAACAGTAGTAAAAATTCTTTCTATATTCATTTTAATTTCAATATTGACACTTTCGGTGAATGCAAACAGTACAATAGGATGGTACTGCAAAAGAACAAATGACCATACACAGCCTGTATTAGATAGCTATTTAGCCAAGATAGGGGATAATAAAAATCTTATTTGGGTTGATAAAAAACATTCTTCATTTTCAGATGATGAAAAGGTTATTTATTTAACTTTTGACGCAGGCTACGAGAATGGAAATATTGAAAAGATATTGGATATTCTGAAAGAAGAAGATGTTAAGGCAACATTTTTTATACTTGATAATCTAATTTATTCAAACAAGGATCTTGTTGAAAGAATGATTAACGAGGGACATCTTATCGGTAATCACACATGTAAGCATAGAGATATGAGTAGGGTAGCAGATATAGAAATTTTCAGACGGGAGCTTGCTTCTTTGGAGGAACTGTTCAAGGAGAATTTCGGAGTCGAGATGTCAAAATTTTATAGACCTCCCGAGGGAAAGCTTAGTATTGAAAATTTAGAGTGGGCAGAGAAGCTTGGATACAAAACAGTTATGTGGTCCTTTGCGTATGCAGACTGGGATAATAGAAATCAAATGGCTCCTGATAAGGCAATGGATAAAGTAATGTCGCATCTTCACAATGGAGAGATTTTATTACTTCATCCAACATCTTCTACAAATGCCAAAATAATGAAATGCTTTATACAAGAGCTAAAAAAAGAAGGATATAAATTCGGGACAGTAGATGAAATTGAAATTTCATAAAATTGTAAAAAGTCTTGTATTTATTGGACTTTTTGGATGTTTAACGGTATTTTTAGGATGTTATACAAGTGCCGAAAATAAAGTTGTGTTTAAGTCTAATACAAATAATCAAATGAAAATTGCAATTACATTTGATGATGGTCCACATCCGAAGAATACGAAGAAAATATTGGATGTTTTAGAAAAATATAATGTAAAATCTACCTTCTTTGTTGTTGGTATTAATGTGAAGAATTACCCTGATGCTTTTTGTAAAATAGTAAATAAAGGGCATGAAATAGGGAATCATACCTACTCTCATTCTATATTAAAATCTATGTCGGTAAGTGATATAAAAAAAGAAATAGAGGATACCGAAGATGCACTGAACGATTTTTATGAAACAGCTCCAAAGCTAATTAGACCTCCTTGTGGATTGTATGATAATAAATTGTTGAAAATAGCGAAGGATAAGAATTATAAAATTGTTTTGTGGACAATCGATACTAAAGATTGGGCGCATAGCTCGGCAGATGATATGGTTAATGCTGTAATAAAAAATATTAAAAGTGGTGATATAATTTTATTCCATGATTATATTTCCGGGGAGAATAATACTCCCGAGGCGTTAAATATCATTATACCGAAATTGCAGGAAATGGGCTTTAACTTAGTTACAGTCAGTGAGCTTTTGCAAAATTAAAACCGACGGTAGTATATTTCTATTAATCGGTATAAATAAAAAATCATAACTGCCATCGCAGTTATGATTTTTTATTAGTTTTCTTCAGTTATTTCTTCGCTGTATTCAGCGTTTTCTTCATCGAAATCTTCATTTTCTCCCGATTTCCTTGTCATTTGAGGATCTATCATATACTTTTTAATTATGGGATATGATGCATATACTCCGATAAGGTCCACTATCGCTATTGTAAGTATAAAAGGAAGTATGATACCAATAGGCATAAACAGTCTGAATATAAGTAGATTGAGAAGTACAAATGCAATTGTTCCGAATAAAGCCATAAAGTTTCTCTTTATACCTAAAATGATAAAATAGAATGCATTTTTTATTATCTTTCCCATTGATAGCTTGAATGTGAAAATCATCGTATAAATATACGGACGCATAAAGAAGTACAATACACACATTACAAGGGTAAAGAAGAACATAAATGAATTCATGGATGAGATTGTATAATTTGCCAAGAGAAAACTGATATTGTATATAAACATTGCAATAAATATAAAATCAATTATACCGAAAATCAATGATTGCTTAATATTTCTCTTTATTACATACATTGCATCGGAGAAGGGGAATACAGCTTCCCCCTTCATAAGATTTCTATATATATATGTTGTGCCAACCTTTGAAAATCCCCAGGTAAAAATAGTTAGAAATCCTAAACAAAAAAATACAATCGTTGGAGTATTAATTGCTGTTATATTAATTTGTGTTCCATATAGGGAATTGAATGTCATAATTGCTCCGTCACTCTCAAATAGAGATAATCCATTCAGTGTCAGTGCTGATTGATGATATGGATGGATTGATTGTGTTGTGAGGAGACCTGCCATTGAAATTATTAAAAATGCTAAAGGAAAGTTTGAAAAAACAAAGAAAAGATTACAGCTCATGAGCTTACCAAGCTTTCTCCATAAAAGCTTGAAAAAGTTTTTAAGTGTAGGCTTGTCCAATGCGACAAATCCATCTTCATCAACGCCCTTTCCCTCTCTGGCATAATACCAATCAAAGACATTAAATCTTTTTTTCTTCTTTGGGGAGGAGTCGTTTTCCTCTGTTTCATCTATATAATTATCATCGTATTTTTTCATAATAAATCTCCATTAATTTAATTTGGTAAGCTCTTCAGCCCTATCGACACAGGATTTCATCGCTTTACATATTGTTTCAAGTATATTGTTTTCCTCTAAAACATTAAGGGCTTTTTCAGTAGTTCCATTAGGTGATTTTACCATTCTGATTAGCTCATCAACATTTCTATCATCCTTCATAACCATTGTTGCCGAGCCTATAAATGTTTTGCATATCATTTCAAGGAGATTATCATCCTCTAATCCAAGTCTGCTTGCACCCTCGAGCATTGATTTTATAAAATAATAGATGTAAGCCGGCGAGCTGGATGTTACTGCAGTTATTGCATTTATTTTATCCTCATTTAATTCGGTTGTAAATCCGGAGGAAGCAAAAAGAGAAGTGACAAATGAAAATTCTTTATCGGTAACTTCATTATTTCTGCATAGTGCAGTAACGCCATGTCCAATCAGCAAAGGAGTATTAGGCATGGTTCTTACGATTTTTACACGACCGAGTGTACTTTCGATAGAACTTATTGTAATACCTGCACATATTGAAACAAAGACCTTATTGCCGGAACTCATTTCCTTAATTTCCGCAAGAACCTCTTTTATGTTTTGAGGCTTAACAGATAAAAAAATATAATTAGCATTTTCACATGCTTTTGTTATACTATCAACAGATTTGCATCCATCCGGAAATTTAGTATATTGAGTAGGATTTTTATCATATAGATAAATGTTTTCAGAATTTATAATTTTTGATTTTACTATACCATTTACAATGGCAGAAGCCATATTTCCGGCTCCTATAAATGCTATTTTAACCATTTTAATACCTTTTTTTCATTAATTATGCAATTATTGTATCATAAAAAAATTGTAATATCAATAAAAGTGTAAAATTATTTACAATTTTCTGTTGACTAATTTTTTAATTTAATATATAATATCGTATATATTTCGATTTAATCTCTGTGTGAGTGTCGGTTTTTTATATTTAATTGGAGATCTATATGAAATTCAACTTTCTTTCAAGACTTTTTGCTAAGATACCTACTCTTGAAACGGATAGGCTGCTTTTAAGAGAGCTTAAGCGTTCAGACTCTAAGGATGTATACGAATATTCAGCTAATCCCAAAACATCTGAATTTTTGTTATGGGAAACTCATAAGAGTCAGGAGTATACAAAGGAATTTATTGATTATGTTATATCAAAATACAAGTCCGGGGAATATAACGATTGGGCGTTGGTGTATAAATTTAATAATAAAATGATAGGTACTTGTGGCTTTACAAAAATAGATCAGGAAAATAATGTAGCCGAAATAGGTTATGTTATTAATCCGGAATATTGGAATATGGGACTTGCAACCGAGGCTGCAGAGGCTGTAATTGATTTTGCGTTTAACACTATGAAAATAAACAGGGTTGAAGCTAAATTTATGTATGGCAATGATGCAAGCTTGTCTGTGATGCGTAAGCTTGGAATGAAATTTGAGGGATATCATCGAGATATGCTTTTTGTAAAAGGAAAATATAGAACAGTAGGTTATGCATCTATACTTCGTTGTGAATACAAAAGAGGATATTGATGTTTATTAAAAGTGGTATTTTTTGTTGAAAATACATTGTAAATGGCATTTTTTGGTATAAAAATTTGAACAATATGAATAAAAACCCTTGAAAAAAATTATTTTATATTATATAATTATATATGTAGAAATACCATCGACAACTGAGTTGACGATGAATATAAATAAACTCTTTTTACATTGTAATTTGTATAAGAGTAAGAAAGGATAGAGGATAGCTATGTACAAGAAAAAAGAATGTGTTGCAATGCTTTTGGCAGGTGGACAGGGTAGCCGTTTATATACGCTTACTGAGAAAACCGCAAAACCCGCAGTACCGTTTGGAGGAAAATATAGGATAATTGACTTTCCTATGTCTAACTGTATTAATTCGGGAATTGATACCGTCGGTGTTCTTACACAGTATCAGCCTCTTGTATTAAACGAATACATAGGTAACGGACAGCCATGGGATCTTGATAGACTTAACGGAGGAGTAATGGTTCTCCCACCATATCAGGGAAAAAAGGGTGCAGACTGGTATAAAGGTACTGCAAATGCTATATATCAAAACCTTGGTTTTATTAATAGATATGATCCGGATTATGTAATCATTTTGTCAGGTGACCATATATATAAGATGGACTACAATGCTATGCTTCAGGCTCATAAGGCTACAGGTGCAGATTGTACTATTGCGGTTTTGGAGGTTCCTCTTTCTGAGGCTAGCCGTTTTGGTATTATGGTTACTGATGAAACAGGTAAGATTACAGAGTTCCAGGAGAAGCCTAAGCATCCTACAAGCACAAAGGCATCTATGGGTATTTATATATTCAATCGCAAGGTACTCGAAGAATATCTTATAGCAGATGAAAATACTCCCGGATCTGCAAATGACTTCGGTAAGAATATTATTCCTAATATGCTTAACGACGGAAAGATGATGTATGCATATCCCTTTGTTGGATATTGGAAGGATGTTGGTACAATCGACAGCCTTTGGGAAGCAAATATGGATCTTCTCGGTGAGAATCCTAATTTCAACATTCACGATAAAAACTGGAGAATATTCTCCAGAAACTATGCTGAGCCCCCACATTTTGTTGGTGACGATGCAATTGTTGTTAACTCCATGATTACTGAGGGCTGTGAAATTGACGGAGTGGTAGAAAACTCTGTTCTTGCTAACGGTGTTAAGGTTGAAAAGGGTGCTATTGTTAAGGATGCAGTTATAATGAGTGGTGCTGTTATTAAGTCAGGTGCTAAAGTAATTTATTCAATTATAGACAGCAATACTGTAATTTCATCCGGTGCAGTTATTGGAGAAGATAAGGCTACTGCAAAGGGTATTGCAATAGTTGGTAGCGATCTCACACTTGCCGAAAACCTTGTTATTGAGGCAGGAGCAATGGTAAATAACGATTACGGTGACGGTGTTTCCGTCAACGAGAACTAAGGAGGCCGAACATATGTCAGTAGCAGGAATTATTTTTTCAAATGTACATGATGCAAATATTCCGGAACTAACAAGAAACAGAACTCTGGCTTCAGTTCCGTTCGGATGCAGATACAGACTTATTGACTTTGCATTGTCAAATATGGTAAATTCCGGCATCAGTAATATAAGTGTTATTACACACTATAACTATCAGTCCCTTATGGACCATATCGGAGCAGGTAAGGACTGGGATCTTGCAAGAAGATCCGGAGGTATTAAAATACTTCCTCCCTTTATTACATCCTTCGCTAACAGTGTTAATGATCTTTATAATACCAGACTTGAGGCGTTGAAGAGTGTGAATTATTCAATCAGCAAAATCACAGATGATTATGTGGTTTTATCTGATTGTGATGTTATTTGCAATATAGACCTTAACGATATGATAAAAAATCATATTGATAACAAGGCTGATATTACAATGGCTGTTAAGAAGATTTATCTTGACAAGCTTGCAGCTAAACGCAATGTTCTCATTGATTCTGATGAGAACGGTAGAGTTACCGATGTTAAGGTATATCCCACATCCTTTGAGGGATATTCAGATATTAATCTTAATATTATGGTTATGAGCAGAGAATATCTACAGGAGATAGTTCTTGATGCAATTGCTCACGATCACACAAGCTTTAATAAGGATGTATTATTAAGAAATCTTAACAGATCCAACTTCAGAGTATACAGATACGACGGATATTTTGCTTGTATTTCATCTCCTGAGGATTACTATAAGAGTAATATGGATCTTATTAAAGATAAGGATGTTAGAAAACAGCTCTTCGGCGAAAAGAACCGTCCTGTTCTTACAAAGGTTCGTAACTCTGCCCCCACTTATTACAGCCCCGAGTCAAAGATCAAGAATTCTATGATTGCCGATGGATGTCAGATCTACGGCGAGGTAGAAAACTGCATTCTGTTCCGTGGCGTAAAAATCGGTAAGGGTTCGGTAGTTAAGAACAGTATACTTTTCCAGGATACATTTACAGGCGAGAATGTTCAGCTTAACTGTGTAATTGCAGATAAGAATGTTGTTGTAAGAGATAATAAGGTTCTTTCGGGTGATGAAACATTACCCTTCTACCTTGCAAAGGGCAAGATGATTTAAGGAGAAAATATGAAAATACTTTTTGTTGGATCTGAGGCTATTCCCTTTATTTCAACAGGAGGCCTTGGCGATGTATTGGGTTCATTACCAGCAGCTCTCGTTAAGAACAGCCCTGACAATGATGTTAGAGTTGTATTACCTTTGTTCAAGAGCATTAAAGAGAAATTTGCAGATCAGTTGACCTTTGTAGGTGAGACTGTAGTTCATCTTTCTTGGAGAAATCAGTATTGTGGATTATTCTCATGCAATCGTGATGGGGTAACATATTATTTTATTGATAATGAATATTACTTCAACAGAGCAACCGTATACGGTGATTTTGATGATGGAGAAAGATATTCATTCTTCAGCAAGGCAGCATTGGATATTATGCCTTTAGTTGATTTTTATCCCGATGTTTTACATTGTAATGACTGGCAGAGTGCAATGAGCATTGTATATCTAAAGAGAAAATACAGTCAGAATACAAAGTATGCAAGAATAAAAACTATATACACAATCCATAATATAGATTATCAGGGAATTTACGGAATGGATATTCTTGATGATGTGTTTGGCCTTGATACATGGGGAGACCGTGGTATTATGGAATATAATGGTTGCATTAATCTTACAAAGGGAGCAATAGTTTGCACAGACAGAGTATCTACAGTAAGCCAGAGATATTCAAATGAAATTCAGACTGAATTTTATTCAAGCGGTTTACATCATGTACTCCATATGTATTCCTCAAAGCTTTCGGGTATTGTAAACGGAATTGACATAAACTATTATAACCCTGCAACAGATGATGTTATTGCAAAGAAATATTCTTCTGATGATATAAAGGGAAAAGCAATATGCAAGAAGGAGCTTCAAAAGCTTGCAGGACTTCCTGAAAATCCGGATATTCCTGTGGTTTCCATGGTTTCAAGACTTGCGTCTCATAAGGGCTTTGACCTTGTAAACTATATTCTTCACGAGATAATTGATCTTGGCGTTCAGTTTGTTCTTCTTGGAACAGGTGAAAAGGAAATAGAAGAATATTTAAGAGATATTCAGACCCGTTATCCCGATCAGGTTAAGATATTCTTTGAATTTAACAAGGATCTTTCAAAGAAAATCTATGCAGGCTCTGATATATTCCTTATGCCTTCTAAGAGTGAGCCTTGTGGCTTGTCTCAGATGATAGCATCAAGATACGGAACTATTCCGGTAGTTCGTGAAACAGGTGGACTTTATGACACCATTAAGCCCTATAATAAGTATACGGGCGAGGGCAATGGTTTTACCTTTGCCAACTACAACGCGCATGAGATGAAAGATGCTGTAAAGCGTGCTGTAGACCTTTATTATGACAAGAAAAAATGGAAAACTCTTGTCAAAACTGTTATGGATGTGGATTTCTCGTGGAATATTTCTGCAGAGAAGTACATGGATCTGTACAAAAATGTGTGTAGCGAATATTAATTAACAAAGAATCTGTCCCGCAGATCTCTGCGGGACAGTCCTTGTTAAAATGATGCAAAATATGTTGCATCTCGTCGACACAATCGCGCAATTTAGAGGAGATTTTAGGTAATAATGAAACAGAATTTGACAAAACAGACAATGAAACTTGCACTTGAAAGTAAGCTTTCAAGATATTTTGGTGTGACATCCGAGGACGCAAATAAAGAACAAATTTATAAGGCTACAATCCTTACCGTAAGAGATATACTTACACAAAAAAGATCTAATTTTAAGCATAAGGTAAGAGATGAGAAGGCAAAGAAAATATACTATTTATGTATGGAATTCTTGCTTGGCCGTTCTCTCAAGAATAATCTTCGTAATCTTGGCATTGCAGACGATTATGCCTCAATACTTAATGAATTTGGATTTGATATCGAAGAAATATATGAAATGGAGCCCAATCCGGGTCTTGGAAACGGAGGTTTGGGTCGCTTAGCTGCATGTTTCATGGATTCCCTTACATCTCTTAATTACCCCGCAGATGGATTTTCTATTCTTTATCAGTACGGACTTTTTAAGCAAAAAATTATTGACGGAAACCAGATAGAGCTCCCCGACGAATGGTTGCCCGGTGGAGAAGGCTGGCTCGTTCCCAGAACAGATAAGAAATTTACTATTCGTTTTGGCGGTCGAATTAGTGAGGTTTGGGAAAACGGTCGCCTTGGAATTAAATATGAGAATTACGAAGAGGTAGAGGCAGTTCCTTATGATATGATGATATCAGGTGCTGATGATGCAGTAAACAGACTTCGTCTTTGGAAGGCTCATGATATAACTCATTTTAATATGAACCTTTTCTCTCAGGGCGAATATGTTAAGGCTATTGCACAGACATCCAGTGCTGATGTTATTTCAAAGGTTCTTTATCCCTCCGATAACCATACAGAAGGTAAGCTTTTAAGACTTACACAGCAGTATTTTCTTGTTTCTGCATCCTTGCAGAGCATTATCAGCGACCACCTTGCTGCATACGGTTCACTTGATGAATTTGCAGATAAGGTTGCTATTCATATTAATGATACACATCCTGCACTTTGCGTTCCTGAACTTATGAGAATCCTTATGGATGTATACAATTATACTTGGGAAAATGCTTGGAATGTGGTTACAAAGACTATATCCTATACTAACCATACAGTAATGCCTGAGGCTCTTGAGTGCTGGAATGAGGATCTTTTCAGTTTTAGACTCCCAAGAATTCATATGATTGTTAAGGAAATTAACCGTCGTCTTTGTGATGATCTTTGGAAAATTTATCCCGGAGATTGGGATAGAATCTCAAAGATGGCTATTATTGCTTACTCACAGGTAAGAATGGCTAATCTTAGTGTTGTAGCATCCCACACTGTAAACGGTGTTTCTGCACTTCACTCTGAAATTCTTAAGAAGACAGTATTTAATGATTTTTACAAGGCAACACCGGAGAAATTTACAAATGTAACCAACGGTATTGCTCATAGAAGATGGCTTTGTTATTCCAATCCCGAGCTTTCTTCCTTGATTACAGATTGCATAGGAGACGGTTTTATTAAAAATTCACTTGAGCTTTCTAATTTAGTTAAGTATGCTGATGATAAGACTGTACATGCAAAGCTTAAGGAAATAAAGGAGAATAATAATGTTAAATTCTCAAAATATCTATTTAATAAATCAGGAACAACTATTGATCCTAATTCTGTATTTGATGTACAGGTTAAGAGGATGCACGAGTATAAGCGTCAGCTTCTTAATGTTCTTAAGATTATTTGCTACTATGTTGACATAGAAGAACACCCGGAAAAGGAATTCACACCAAGAACATTTATCTTTGGTGGAAAGGCTGCTCCCGGCTACTATATGGCTAAGGATATTATCAAGCTTATATGGAATCTCAGCGAGGATATTAAGAAAAATCCCCGTGTTAAGGACAAGATTAATGTTGTATATCTTGAGGACTATAATGTTAGCACAGCAGAGGTTCTTATGCCTGCTACCGATATCAGTGAACAGATTTCTATGGCAGGTAAGGAAGCAAGTGGAACAGGCTGTATGAAATTTATGATCAACGGTGCACTTACGATAGGTACTCTTGACGGTGCTAATGTCGAGATGAAGGAAGCTGTCGGTGATGAAAACATCTTCATTTTCGGTCTTGATGCAAAAGAAGTAAATGACCTTTGGGATAAGGGCTACAGATCTCTTGATTACTATGCTAACAGTGTAAGAATCAGAAAGACTGTTGACCGTTTGAATAAGGGATTTAACGGGGTTTCCTTTAGCAATATTGCTAACTATCTTATCGGTGGTTACGGTATTTCTGACCCCTATATGTGTCTTGCTGACTTTGACTCCTATTATATTAAGTCTGAAGAGGTTATTAAAGAATATAACAGCAGAGAAAACTGGGATAAGATGTCTCTTATCAACATTGCTCAGGCTGGTTATTTTGCAGCTGACCGTAGTATAAAGGAGTATGCTGAAAACATTTGGAATATAAAGAGTGTAAAATAATTCAATGAATATTTTTGAAAAAAAATATGAAGGTAAGAAGGATGTAGGCTACCTTGGCACTTTTGCCAAGCGTAGCCCTATTTCCGTAAATATATTTATTCCTATAAATATAGAAGTAAATGAGGTTTCCTTGCAGATTCATGCAGATGGAATGCAAAAGCAATTCTACCAGTGTATACCTATGGAATGGAAGAGAAAGAATGAGACTCATAATATTTATGAGTGCGTGCTTGATATTCCATCTTTTTCTGTGGGATTGTATTACTACAAATATGAGGTTAAACATAGTAAAAAAACCGAATATTATGGCTTCAAGAATCTGAATGGCGATCTTTATAGGCTTAAAAATGATAATTTAGGATACATACAGCTTTTGGTATACAACAATACCAAAAAGCAGCCTGACTGGTTGTACGGTGGAATTATGTATCATATATTTGTAGACAGATTTAAGTCAAGCGGTAAATGTCCGGTTAAGAAAAATGCTATTTTGAACACCGATTGGGAAAATGGTGTTCTTGAATATCCTGAATATCCGGGAGCCTATGTTGAAAATAATACTTTTTTCGGTGGCGACCTGTATGGAGTAGCCGATAAGCTTGATTATATTAAATCCTTAGGAGTTAAATGTATATATTTAAGTCCGATTTTTGAGGCATATTCAAATCATAAATATGATACTGCTGATTATATGAGAGTTGACTCTATGTTTGGTGGTGACGGTGCCCTTGATTATCTTATTAGTGAGGCTAAAAAGCGTGATATCTCTATAATTTTAGACGGAGTGTTTAACCATACAGGATCTGATAGTGTTTACTTCAATAAAAAAGGAACATACGATAATATTGGAGCATATCAGTCCAAAGAGTCTAAGTATTATAAATGGTATAATTTCAGAAACTATCCTGACGAGTATGAATGCTGGTGGAATATAGAAATATTGCCTCGTATAATGTCTGATTCAAAATCATACCGAAGCTTTATAATGGGTAAAAACGGTGTCGTTGAAAAATGGATGAATAAAGGAATTTCAGGATTCCGTCTGGATGTGGCAGATGAGTTAAGTGATAGATTTTTGAAATCCTTTAATAAAAAACTTAAAAGTATAAATCCTAATGGTATTATATACGGTGAGGTTTGGGAGGATGCTTCAAATAAGATATCATATAATCGAAGAAAAAATTATTTTAACGGATATGAGCTTGATTCCGTTATGAACTATCCTCTTAAAAATGCTATTATAGACTATATTCTTAAAGGTGATTACAAGAATTTTGAAAATATATGCACCACCTTGTATTCACATTACACTCCAAAAGCTGCAAACTTACTTATGAATATTCTTGGTACTCATGATACAGAAAGAATACTTACTGTTTTAGCCGGAGAAAGCTCTCAAAACTATACAAATGATGAACTTGTATGTAAAAAATTGAATGCAAAGCAGTACAAGGAAGCAGTAAATAGACTTAAGCTTGCGTATGCAATTATTGCTACTATGCCCGGTATACCTTGTATTTTTTACGGTGATGAAGCCGGAATGGAGGGATATAGAGATCCCTTTAACAGAAAGCCTTTTCCTTGGGGAAGAGAGGATAATACCCTTACAGAATTTTATAAGCTTATCGGTTCTGTAAGAACTGATAACGATGTTTATAAAAAGGGTCTTATTAAAATCATAAGATGTGATGAAGATATTTTAGCATTTGCAAGATATGAGAAGAGAGAGTTTATAATTACAGTTATTAACCGTTCTGAAAATAAAAAATTCAAGACGAAATCGTCACATACCTTGAAGGATCTTGTAAGAAATAAACACATAAGAGTTATAAAACCCAATACACCATACATTTTGAAGGGTAAAGGATATATAAATAAGCTTAGGCTTAATTTCGATGAAATTGAGTAAAATAGTCGACCCTGTGTATGATTTTTCCAAAAAACAATTAAAACAAGTCTCGATTTTGAGGCTTGTTTTTCTTTACCATAGCTTTTTGCGTCCTTTTCTTTGCAAAAAATATTAATTTTTGTGTAGACATTCAAGTTTTTGTGTGTTATAATACATAAATAATAAAAATTTTGAGGTAGATTATGGATTACAATTATCTTGCTGATTTATTATTTCCAAATGTAAAAATGACAAGAGATGAGCTCGAGTCCAAATATCCTGCAAGAAATCTTAAAGAGGGTGCAAAGGTAACAAGATTTGCACCAAGCCCTACAGGATTTGTACATTTTGGTGGACTTTTTCCTTCTACTGTTGGAGAAAGATTGGCTCACCAGTCAGGTGGAGTTTTTTATCTTCGAATTGAAGATACTGATGCTAAGCGTGAGGTAGAGGGTGCAGCTGAGGGACTTATAAAAACTCTTGCCAAATACGGTATAAATTTTGATGAGGGTGCCATTCTTGATGAGGACGGTAACATCTCTGATTACGGTATTTACGGTCCTTATAAACAGAGCCTCCGTGGTGGTATATATCAAGTATATGCTAAGCAGCTTGTATCTGAGGGAAAGGCTTATCCATGCTTTACAACCGAAGAGGAGCTTGATGAGTTACAGGCAGTAAACAAGAAGGAAGAAATAAAGAATACTGACTGGCAGGCAGAAGCAGAGGCAAAAAGAGCTGAAATGTTGGCAAGGCGTAATTTCACAATCGAAGAGGTTGAAAAGCATATTGAATCCGGACACCCGTTTGTATTGAGAATACTTGCTAACTGTGATCCTGATAAAAAAATTAAATTTACTGACCTTGTAAAGGGTACACTTGAAATACCCGAAAATGATGAGGATTTTGTACTGCTCAAATCGGATGGAATCCCTACCTATCACTTTGCACACGCAGTTGATGACCACCTTATGGGCACAACTCATGTTATCCGTGGTGAAGAGTGGCTTCCCAGCCTTGCAAAGCATATTCAGCTTTTCTCTTATCTTGGCTTTAAGCTTCCAAAATATATGCATATTGCTCAGATAATGCGAATCGATGAAAACGGAAATAAAAAGAAGCTCTCTAAACGAGATATGGGAGCCAACATGGATGATTATACATCAATGGGTTATTGTCCTGATGCTGTTTGTGAGTATGTTATGACATTACTTAACTCAAACTATGAGGAGTGGCATATGCAAAATCCTGATAAGCCATATACCGATTTCCCGTTTAATATCAAAAAAATGTCAACTTCCGGATGCCTTTTTGACTTTGCAAAGCTGAATGATGTTTCCAAAAATGTTATATCAAGAATGAGTACAGAGAAGGTTTATACTCTCTCAAGTGAATGGGCTAAGGATTTTGATACTGAGCTTTACAGTGTTATGACAGCTGATCCCGACTATACAAAAAAGATATTCGCTATTGGTAGAGGTGGTAAAAAGCCCAGAAAAGATCTTTCTGTATGGAAAGATGTTCGTCCTTATATAGACTTTTTCTTTGATGAGCTTTTTGAAATAAAAAACTCATATCCTGAGAGATTTGATATAAACGACATTAAAGTAACACTGTCCGAATTTATAAAGACATTTGATATTCACGACGATATGAATACTTGGTTTGACAAAATTAAGGATATTGCCGATATGCTCGGATATGCTTCAGATATGAGGGCATATAAAGAAAACCCCGATGCTTATAGAGGAAATGTATCAGATATCAGTATGTTTATAAGAATTGCTGTTACAGGTAAGGAAAACTCTCCTGATATGTACAGTGTAATGCAGATACTTGGATACGACAGAATAATTGCAAGAATAGAAAAGATGATAAATTCACTTTGAGAGGTAAATTCAATGGAAGAAATGAGCTCTAATTTTATACATGATATTATTGATGAGGATATTGCAAATGGCTTCAGCGATAAAATTCACACAAGATTTCCTCCTGAGCCTAATGGATATTTGCATATCGGTAGTGCAAAGGCCATCTGGATCAACTCCCAGACCGCAAAGAAATATGGCGGAGATTTTAATTTAAGATATGACGATACCAATCCTTCAAAAGAGGATACGGAATATGTAAATAGTATTTACGAGGATCTTAACTGGCTTGGTGCTACACCTACAGGCGGTGTTTTCTATGGCTCGGATTACTTTGATAAGTGCTATGAATATGCAGTAAAGCTCATTAAGGATGGAAAGGCTTATGTATGTGATCTTAGTGCTGAGGAGCTTAAGGAATACCGCGGTACATTGACTGAGCCCGGTAAAAACAGCCCCTACAGGGACAGAAGCATTGAGGAAAATCTTGATCTCTTTGAAAGAATGAAGAACGGAGAATTTCCCGATGGCTCCAAAACCCTTCGTGCAAAAATTGATATGGCATCCTCAAACATCAATATGAGAGACCCTGCAATCTATAGGATATTAAGAGCACATCATCATCGCCAAGGAGATAAATGGTGCATATATCCGCTTTATGATTATGCACATCCTATTCAGGACGCACTTGAGGGCATTACACACTCTTTATGCTCACTTGAATTCGAAAATCACAGACCCCTTTATGAGTGGGTGGTTGATAATATAGGCTTTGAAAAGAAGCCTAAGCAGAGAGAGTTTGCAAGGCTTAATGTTACCTATACTGTAATGAGTAAGAGATACCTTCGTTATCTTGTGGAAAACGGCCTTGTTGACGGTTGGGATGACCCGAGAATGCCCACACTTTGCGGACTCAGAAGAAGAGGATATACTCCCGAATCAATTATTGATTTTGTAAGCCGTGCAGGAGTTGCAAAGGCGTACAGTATAGTAGATATTGAGCTTCTTGAGCACTGTATCCGTGAAGAGCTTAATATGACAGCACAGAGAAGAATCTGCGTTACGGACCCTGTAAAGGTAGTTATCACTAACTATGAAGAGGGGAAGGTTGAATATTTCCCTGTGTCTAATAATCCTAATGATGAAAATTCCGGTACAAGAGACCTTATGTTTACCCGTGAGGTGTTTATTGACAGGTGTGACTTTGAAGAGGTACCTCCTCCTAAGTTCTTCAGAATGAAACCGAATGGAGAGGTCCGTCTCATGGGAGCTTACATTGTTAAGTGTAATGAAATAATAAAGGATGAAAAGGGTAAGGTAGTAGAAATTCATTGTACAGCAGACCTTGAATCCGGAAATGGTAATCCCATTGACGGAAGAAAGGTTAAGGGAATTATCCATAGGATAAGTGCAGAGAATGCTAAAGAGGTTGATCTTATGCTTTACGACAAGCTCTTTACTATCGAAAATCTTTCCGATATTCCTGAGGATAAGACATATAATGACTATCTTAATCCAAATTCACTGATTAAGATTGAGAAGGCACTTGTTGAAAAATCTCTTGTTGATGCTCCTAAGGGAGAAAAATATCAGTTTGTGCGTAACGGATATTACTGTAAGGATTCAAAATATGAAAATACATTCAACAGAATCGTTGGACTTAAGGACAGCTATCCTAAAAAATAAATCGGTAAAAAACAGGGCGAAATCCCTGTTTTTTATTGACTATTTTTGTTCATTATGATAAAATTAAATAAGAAAAAAATTCATGTTAGGAGTAACTTGATATGTTGAGACAGGAAAAGGTAA
Source organism: Clostridia bacterium (assembly GCA_017456545.1). GTDB lineage: Bacteria > Bacillota > Clostridia > Oscillospirales > CAG-272 > RGIG2000. The sequence continues at coordinate 168,863 of JAFTJE010000019.1, forward strand.
ATTTTGCCCGTAATGCAGCAGCAGACGGAATGGTTCTTTTGAAAAATGAAAATGCAACACTTCCTATATCCTTGGATAAGGAAATAGCTCTTTTTGGTATTACATCCTATAGATGCTTCAGAATGGGATGGGGCTCAGGTGATATGATGGCTCAGCCTACAGTACAGATTTATGAGGGCTTGGAAAATGCAGGCTACAAGCTTAACACTGATGTAAAAAAGACTGCCATTGAGTGGGCAGAGGCTCATGATGGCGAATACAGAGGAGTAAACAGAGATTGGTTCAAGTGGGTATACAGATTCAATGAATTTGAAATATCCAATGAGCAAATTAAAAATGCATCAAAATCCTCGGATGTTGCAATCGTAACTATTGGCAGATGCAGTGGTGAAAGTGATGACTTAAAGAACGAGGAGGGCTTTCACAAGCTTCATTCCCAGGAAGTAGAGCTTATTAAAAAAGTATCTAATGCATTTGAGCATACCGTATTGCTCCTTAATGTATGTGGTGTTATGGATCTTACTTCTATTGAAGGCTTGAATATTGATTCTATTCTTGATGTTTCTCTTTGTGGAGAACAGTTCGGTAATGCTGTTGCAGATATTGTAAGCGGTAAGGTTTGTCCAAGCGGTAGACTTTCTACTACATGGGCAATGAAATATGAGGATTACCCAACCTGTGAGGGCGTAGATACAACCATAATTCCATACAACGAAGGGATTTATGTTGGTTATCGTTATTTTGATACCTTTGGTGTTGAACCCAGATATCCCTTTGGATTTGGTCTCTCCTATACAAGCTTCAAGATGAAGGCATATGATATTGATGTCGACGGAACTCTTGTTGATTTTTGCGTTGAAGTAACTAATACAGGAAAGGCAGCCGGTAAGGAAGTAGTGCAGTGCTATATCTCCTGTCCCGACGGTAAGCTTGAAAAGGCATATCAGGATCTTTGTACATATGCTAAGACAGACTGCCTTGAGCCCGGTGAAAATGAGGAGCTTATTCTTTCCTTTGATCTTGCCGATATGGCATCATACGATGAGGAAAGGGCGATGTTTATACTTGAGCCGGGTAAGTATGTGGTGAGATACGGTAATTCCTCAAGAAATACCAAGGTTGCTTTTGTAATTGAGGTTGAAAAGGAGATTATTTGCGTTAAAACATATAACAGACTTTCTCCTGCTGATGGCACACTTAATCTAATCAGTAAAAAGGGCTATACACCCTATTCATATAGTGGAGAGCAGAAGGAAATAGAGAAGGCTCAGGTATTTACAATTGATTGCGACAGTGTAGAAACAGAGGTTTGTGCAAGGTATGAGGATGCTAAACCCGAGCTTCTCATTCCTAAAAATGACGGTAAGCTATACACACTTGAGGATGTATGTAACGGAGAAGCAGATATTGAGGATGTTGTTGCTCAGTTCAGTGACGAGGAGCTATCCTGCATTCTTAACGGTGTAATTTACAGTGGCTCCGATGCAAATGCAAATGTTGGTAGTATGTCTATTAAGGTAAAGGGTGCTGCCGGAGAAATGTGGACCAGCGACAAATATAAGATACCCACAAACGCATGTGCAGACGGTCCTTCCGGTGTTCGTCTTGCTATATTCAACACCCCCGAAAGCGATGATACCGATATGGCAAAGGAGATGGTATCTTACCCATCAGGAACCTGTCTTGCAAACTCATGGGATCTCGATGCAGCATATCGACTTGGTGAATGCGTAAGGAATGATCTGGAGATATCTGATATAGAGGGCTGGCTTGCTCCCGGTGTTAATATTCACAGAAATCCATTAAACGGTAGAAATTTTGAATATATGTCTGAGGATCCCTTACTTGCAGGCAATATAGGTGCTTATATAACCTTTGGTGTACAATATGATGAGGATGGCAATCCCACGGGAAGATATACTACAGTAAAGCATTATGCTTGTAACAATATGGAATATGAAAGAGGAATTTCAGATAGCCGTGTGAGTGAAAGAGCTCTTCGTGAAATATACCTCAAGCCATTTAAGATAGCAGTTACCGAAAGCGCACCCCTTGCAATTATGACAGCGTACAACAAGATAAACGGTCAGTTTGCAGCAACTAATTTCGATTTACTTAACGGTATTTTGAGAGGTGAATGGGGCTTTGACGGTATGGTTATGACAGACTGGAATAACGCTGCTGTTCCCAAAGAGCATCCTGTAGCGGGTAATGATCTTATCATGCCAGGATGTCATAGACAGAAAATACTTGACGGTCTTACAGACGGAACACTTCCCAAGGCTGATGCACAGGCATGTGCTGTTCGTATTCTCAAAACAATTTTAAGAAGTAATTTTGTGATTAAAAACAGATAATAAAGACGATTTTTTAGCCAAACACACGCAAATTTTCTTGCGTGTGTTTGGCATTATAAAAAAATCAAAAAATTGTAAAAAAGCACTTGACAAAGAGAAAACACTATGTTATAATAGCGTAGCAAAAAGAAGTAGAACTCTCCGTTCTCACCCAATTACAAAGGTAGATTGTGGTTAATAGGTATATACGTTCAATGCGATGAATGTATCTTATTGTGTGCGGAGAAAATGTTTCTTTCGCACTATTTTTATTTTTTATGAGATTAAATGGAGGTGCATAATATTAGCACGAAAGAATTGTCTATCAATGAAGAAATTAAGTTAAAGGAAGTCAGAGTTGTTTCCGATAGCGGAGAACAGCTTGGCGTAATGTCCTCATCTGCTGCTTTGGATAAAGCGTATGCTATGGGACTCGACCTTGTACTTATTGCTCCCACAGCGGTCCCTCCCGTATGTCGTATTATGGATTACGGAAAGTATCGTTATGAAAGAGACAAGAAAGAAAAAGAAGCTAAGAAGAAGCAACAGACAATCGAAGTAAAAGAGGTTCAGCTTTCTTGTAGAATTGATACACACGACTTCAACACAAAGGCAAATAATGCAATCCGTTTCTTAAAGGGTGGAGACAAGGTAAGAGTAGTAATTTCCTTCAGAGGAAGAGAAATGGCTCATACTGATGTCGGAGCTGAGCTTATTGGTAAGTTCGTTGAAACATGCTCTGAATATGGTTCTATTGATAAGGCTCCCGCACTCGATGGCAGAAAGATGAGTGTAATTATTTCACCCATTAAAAAATAATTTAACATTGTATATTAAGTACTGAAAGGAAAAAATATCATGGGAAAGATCAAAACACATAAGGCATCAAGCAAAAGATTTTCTTTGACCGGCACAGGCAAAGTAAAAATGTTCCATTCACAGCATCGTCATAATCTCGGTCTTAAGACTGCAAAGCGTAAGAGAAACCTTCGTTCCGGTTCTTATTTGAGCGAGAGCATGGCTCCCACAATCAAGAAGCTTATTAATAAATAAGTCTGTGCTAAATTAGTTAAGGAGGATTTTGAAAAATGGCTAGAGTTAAAGGCGCAATGATGACTCGTAAGAGAAGAAATAAAATCTTAAAGATGGCAAAGGGATACTGGGGTGCTAAGAGCAGACACTTCAAGATGGCTAAGCAGGCTGTTATGAAGAGTGGCAACTATGCATTTGCAGGCCGTAAGATGAAGAAGAGAGATTTCCGTTCTCTCTGGATTACAAGAATTTCTGCACAGGCTAAGGTATGTGGTATCAACTATTCCAAGCTTATGCACGGTCTTAAGCTTGCTGGTATTGACCTTAACAGAAAAATGCTTGCAGAGCTTGCAGTTTCCGATAAGGAAGCTTTTGCTGCTATTGTAGAAAAGGCTAAGGCAGCTCTTTAATTTGAATAATAAAAACTCGGCTTATGCCGAGTTTTTTCACTATGAGGTATATTATGAATCATATGATTTTTAACACTCCGTTAATCAACGGTAAAACAAATTCCACTATATTAAAAATCAGTAAGTTACAAAACAAAAAATACAGAAACGAAGAAAAATTATTCATTTGTGATGGAATCAAATTATTTCTTGAGGCTTATGACTTTAATGCTGAAATTAGATATATAATTATAAATGACAATATAGACTTTCCCCTTGAAATACAAGAAAAAATTAAAGAATGCCAAAAACAAGGAACATCCGTTTTATGTGTTGATGAATATAATTTCAAAAAGCTCACCACCGAGAATTCACCTCAAGGTATTATTACTGTTTGTGAATATTTATACAATAACCATTCATTTATAAATTGTGTTGAAAATATAGAGAAGGATGAAAAAATTCTTGTTCTTGAATCGGTAAGAGATCCTGGAAATATGGGTACAATTCTTAGAAATGCTGTAGCTTTTGGAATAGATAGATTGATTATTACATCAGATTGTGCTGATATATATTCTCCAAAGGTAGTAAGGTCATCTATGGGGGCGATTTTTAAGCTTAAACTGGATATAATTGAGAATATTACTGAAACTATTGATTGCCTAAAAAAGCATGGAAGAAGGGTTCTTGGTACTGCTTTAGGCAAAGATTCTTTGGTTCTTGGTAAGGATAAGATTGCAATGAATGATATTTTCGTTTTAGGTAATGAGGGACATGGGTTATGTAATAAAACAATAGAGCATTGTACCGACACACTCTTTATTCCGATTCGGAAAAATACAGAATCATTGAATGTATCTATAGCTTCTGCCATACTAATGTGGGAAATTTCCAAATAATTTTATTTTTTATTGACTTTTTAACTTACAGGTGATATTATATATATTATATAAACATTAAACATTTGGAGATCGTTATGGACAAGACAATTTTATGGCTATGGCTTTCGTTACATTTAGGCGAGGGAACAAGAATATATAGGAATCTTTTGGATCATTTTGGTACCATAGAAGCAATATACCAAAGTGATGATGGTGCTATCATGGCATGTAATTTGCTTGATGGTACGCAAAAGTCTAAAATCTATGACAAAAATCTTGATCATGCGATAGAGGTTAAACGCTGGTGCGATGAAAACGGCGTGGAAATATATACCTGCGATGATGACGATTTTCCCGGAGGATTGAGACGCTTAGATGATTTTCCTGCTGTAATTTATTGCTTAGGTAATCTTCCTGAATTGGAGGGTGAGCTTACAATAGGAATAGTGGGTACAAGAAGAATGTCTGTCAGAGGCGAAAAAATGGCATACAATCTCGGTTATTGCTTATCAAAGGGAGGAGCATTCACTGTCAGTGGTATGGCTCTCGGCATAGACGGAACTGCACAGAGAGGTACTCTTGATGCAGGTGGAGTTACTATTGCTGTTCTTGGCTCCGGCATAGATGTTATTTATCCAAAAGCCAATCAGTATCTTTATGAAAGAATAATTGAAAATGGAGCTATAATAACCGAATATCCACCCAACACACCTCCTAATGCTTATCATTTTCCTGTGCGTAATAGATTGATAAGTGGATTATCACAAGGAGTAGTTGTAGTTGAGGGAAGCGATCATAGTGGCTCCATGATTACAGCAAGACTTGCTAAAAAGCAGAAAAGAAAGGTTTTTGCAGTTCCCGGTCCCGGAGGACAATATTTAAGTCTTGGTCCGAATAAGCTTATTAAGGATGGAGCAATTGTAGTTGATAATGCTGTTGATATTCTTGAGCAATTTCTTGATTACTACAGCTGCTGTATAAACCTTACAGCTGCAAAGATTTTACCAAGGGTAAAAAAATTGAATTCTTATAAGGTTGCATCATCCTTTGATGAAAATCGTTTTTATGAGAACACTCCGGATAAGGAAGAAGAGGGACTAACCAAAAAGGTACTGAATATATTCAGACGGCAAAACAAAAATAAAGAGGTCGATTATATCGATCCAAAAAAATATGATCTTTCAGCTCTTACTGTGGATGAAAGAAAAATATATGACGCTATGGATCAAGGTGTAATGGTTACGGAAGAGAATTTTATCGGATTTGGATACAGTATTTCTGCTCTGAGCGTTATTATGTTTAATTTGGAAATGAACGGGCTAATTAAAGGATTGCCCGGTGGTTTCTATGTAAAATTGTAAATTTGTGAGGAAAATGTAATGGCAAATAACCTTGTAATACTTGAGTCTCCGGGTAAAATCGGAGCTGTAAAGAGTTATCTTGGTTCTAACTACAAAGTAATTGCTTCGGTTGGACATGTAAGAGATTTACCTAAATCCACCCTGGGCATAGATATAGATAACGGTTTTTCAGCACATTATATCAATATCAGAGGTAAGGGCGACCTTATCAAGGAGCTGAAAAAAGAAGCTAAAAATGCAGACAAAATATATTTAGCAACTGACCCTGACCGTGAGGGGGAGGCAATATCTTGGCATCTTGCATCCGTTCTTGGTGAATATAGTAATAAAGCCAAAAGAGTCTCATTTAACGAAATAACCAAATCTGCTGTAAGGGATGGTATAAAGCATCCTCGAGATATCGATATGAATATTGTAAATTCACAGCAGGCGAGAAGAATTCTTGATAGAATAGTGGGTTATAAGATTAGCCCTATTTTGTGGAAAACAGTAAAAAGTGGTTTATCAGCCGGTAGAGTCCAATCTGTGGCCACAAAAATTATTGTGGAAAGAGAGCAGGAAATCAATTCCTTTGTTCCTGTAGAGTACTGGACTATTTCTACAGAGCTTAAAGGAAAAAACGGAAAGACTGTTCAAGCTCATTTTTACGGTGATACAAAGAAAAAAATTAAAATTAAAAACAAAAAACAGGTAGATGAAATACTTTCAACAATAAAAAATAACAGATTCAATGCCTGTGAAGTAAAGGAAGGAACAAAGCATCGTACCCCTGCACCTCCGTTTATTACATCATCTTTACTACAGGAAGCATCGAGAAGATATAATTTCCAATCCCAGAGAACAATGAAGGTTGCTCAGGAGCTTTATGAGGGTATAAATCTCGGAAGCGAGTTCAACGGTACTCACGGTCTGATTACTTATATGCGTACAGACTCCTTGAGAGTTTCTGCCGAAGCACAGAGTAACGCTAAGGATTTTATAATTTCAAAATATGGAAAAGAATACTATCCTCCAAAGACAAGGTATTATAAATCTAAGGGTGATGCTCAGGATGCTCATGAGGCGATCCGTCCGTCTTATCTTGAATTTGAGCCAACAAAAATTAAAAAGGCACTTACTCCTGATCAATTTAAGCTTTATAAACTGATTTGGGATAGATTTATAGCCAGTCAGATGGCATCTGCTGAAATAAATACTGTAATTGCTGATTTCGAAAATAAAGGTTATATTTTCCGTTCCAGTGGATATTCTGTTAAATTCCCAGGATATATGGCTATATATGAGGAATCTGCTGATGAAACAGTAAAAAATACCGATGATGCATTTGATCCCGAGAAGAATGCCAAAATTCCCGAAATTCAGAAGGGTGACAATTTTATAATATCATCAATAGAACCAAAACAGCATTTTACCGAGCCACCGCTAAGATATGATGAGGCTACTCTTATTGACTTTTTTAAGGAAAAGGGAATCGGTCGCCCAAGCACATATACACCTACCATTACAGTCATTATTTCTCGAGGATATGTAGAAAGAGAAGGAAGGTTCCTTAAGCCTACTCCTTTAGGAGAGGTTACCACCAAAATAATGAATAGCTACTTCACCGACATTATGGATTACAAGTTTACTGCTCATATGGAGGACATGCTTGACACCATTGAGCACGGCAATGTAAGCCTTGAAGAGGTTCTTTCCCATTTTTATAATGATTTTAAGGTTGAGCTTGATAAGGCAATGGACACCTTGGAAAAGAATGATGTTGAAATTCCCATCGAGCAGACTGATATCATATGCGAGAAATGTGGAAAAATCATGGTCATCAAGAATGGAAAATTCGGTAAATTTGCCGCATGTCCAGATTATCCAAAGTGTAAAAACACAAAGACCCTTAATAAAGACGGTAGTATAAAAGAACAGCCGGAGGCTAAAATTGCTGATTTCAAGTGTGAGCTTTGCGGTTCTGATATGATAATTAGACAGGGTAAATTCGGTACTTTTTATGCTTGCTCAAATTATCCCACATGTAAATTTACCAAGGCAAAGACAAGGCCCACAGGAATTATGTGTCCTAAGTGTGGTAAAGAGATTCTTGAAAGAGAAGGAAAAAGCGGAAAGGAATTCTATAGCTGCTCTGATTATCCCGAATGTGATTTTTCTGTTTGGGATATGCCAACCCATAGAAAATGTCCTCTATGTGGAGATATGCTTTTGAAAAAGAAAAACAAAGATATATACATTTGCAGAAATCCAAAATGTAATTATAAGGAAAAATCAAACAATGATTGATAAATCTCCATATATTAATGTAATAGGTGCCGGACTTGCAGGCTGTGAGGCCGCATATCAGGCTGCTAAAAAAGGAGTAAGAGTTAAGCTATATGAAATGAAGCCTCAAAAATTTACTCCAGCTCATACAAATTCTCACTTTGCAGAGCTAGTATGCTCAAACTCTCTTCGTTCTGATGATTTGTCAAACGCAATTGGAGTATTGAAGGCAGAGTTGAGAGCAATGAATTCTATTATTATGGAATCAGCTGACAAAAACAGAGTAGCAGCAGGCTCGGCATTAGCAGTAGACAGAGAGAAATTTTCTGCCTACATTACGGAAAAGCTTAAAAATCATCCATTGATAGAGGTTATAAATGAGGAAATTACTGAAATTAATCCGGATGAGATTAATGTTGTAGCATCCGGCCCTCTAACCTCGGACGCATTAGCATCTCATATTAAGGATGTTATAGGCTTAAAGGATTTACATTTTTTTGATGCGGCTGCACCGATAGTTGATTTTTCCTCTGTAGATATGGGAAAGGCATTTTTTGCCTCACGATACAATAAAGGCGATGCCGATTATATCAACTGTCCCATGGATGAGGAAGAATATAAGGTATTTTACAATGCTCTTGTAACTGCCGAAGAGGCTGAGCTCCATGGCGTTGATAAAGACCAGAAGTTAACTGTTTTTGAGGGATGTATGCCTGTTGAGGTTATGGCAAAAAGAGGATATGAAACTTTGCTTTACGGTCCTCTTAAGCCCGTTGGAATTGAACATCCTGAAACAAAGCAAACATATTATGCAGTGGTTCAGCTTCGTAAAGAAAACAATGATGGAACAATGTATAACATTGTAGGTTTTCAGACACATTTGAAGTTTGGAGAGCAGAAAAGAGTGTTTTCTCTCATTCCCGGACTTGAAAACGCTAATTATTTAAGATACGGTGTTATGCACCGTAATACATATCTTGATTCCCCAGGTATACTTAATTGTTATTACTCCCTTGTTAGCAATAAAAATGTATTTTTTGCAGGACAGATGACTGGAGTAGAGGGGTATATTGAATCTGCCTCGTCCGGTTTTGTTGCAGGATTAAATGCTGCAAGACTGGCTCTCGGCGAGGACCTAATTGACTTTACTGATAAAACAGTAATAGGAGCTCTTTCTCACTATGTAAGTGCAGGTAATATTTCCGGTAATTTCCAGCCTATGAATGCAAATTTCGGTATTGTTGCTCCCTTAGACCGAAAGGTAAAAGGAGGTAAAAAGGCAAGAAATGAGGAAATAGCCAAAAGAGCTCTGCAAACAATAGATGATATAAAAAAATTTATATAACTTAGGAGGACCTTATGATTATAGCAGTTGACGCAATGGGTGGAGATAATGCTCCATTTCAGGTTGTAAAAGGAGTATATGAAGCAGCACAGGGTCTTAAGGATGTTGAAATTGCCCTAATAGGCGATGAAAATAAAATTAATGACTGTTTTAATGAATTAGAAGCTGTTAAACCCGAAAATGTAAAGATTATACATACAGAAGTATATGTTACCATGGAAGATGATCCGATGGTTGTTATGAAGGAAAAAAATAATAGCTCAATTGCTGTAGGTCTTAAGGCTCTTAAGGAAGGAGCTGTTGATGCATTTGTAAGTGCCGGAAGCACGGGTGCATTACATGCAGCATCAACTCTTATTGTCAGAAAGATTAAAGGAGTAAGAAGAAGTGCTATTGCAAGTGTTTTGCCTTTCGGAAATGGCTTGCTTATGCTTGATTCCGGTGCCAATCCGACAGTAACTGCCGATTTACTTTTACAGTGGGCAGTTATAGGCTCTGCATATATGAAGAAGGTATTTGGAATCGAGAATCCAAGAGTTGGATTGCTTAATAACGGCACTGAGGAGCATAAGGGAACACCGTTGGCTCAGGAGGCATACGCCCTACTTAAAGCAAGAACCGATATTAATTTTATCGGTAATGTTGAATCAAGAGAGCTTCCAAATGGTCCGTGTGATGTGCTTGTTACTGATGGCTTTACAGGTAATATTACCATTAAGCTTATAGAGGGAATGGGAAAGCTTGTATTTTCAAGGCTTAAGAAAATGTTTACTGTAAATTTGAAAACTAAGCTGTCTTATTTGTTTATGAAAAAAGAACTTAAAAAGCTCAAAAAGGATTTTGACTCATCAGAATATGGTGGGGCAGTTCTTTTAGGACTTGCAAAGCCTGTGATTAAGGCTCACGGCAGTTCAAAATCCAAAGAAATTAAAAATACAATTTACCAGGCTGTTGAATACGCTTCATCGGGAATCATCGAAGAGGTATCAAAGGAGCTTTTAGCCGAGGCAAAATAATAGGAGAGGCATATAAAATGGTTAGCTATCCTTTACCCATAGAACTTCTTGAAAAGGAAATTGGGTACAAATTTAATGACATTACAATAATAAAAACTGCACTTACACATTCATCATATGCAAATGAGCAAAAAACCGGTGCTCATAAGAAAAAAATTGAATGTAATGAACGCCTTGAATTTTTAGGTGACAGTGTACTTTCCTTCATTACAAGCAGATATATTTTTGAAAAATTTGCGGATAATCCGGAGGGATATTTGACAAAGATCAGAGCTGCCGTAGTTTGCTCAAAATCTCTTGCATCATTAGCAAACAAAATAGGATTGGGTAAATATATTCTTTTGGGCAAGGGTGAAGAGGAAAACGGAAGAATAAATCCTAAAATACTTGAGAATACCTTTGAGGCTTTACTTGCTGCAATTTATCTTGATTCAAATCATTCTGTCGATACAGTATCTGAATTTTTGATGCCACTTATATCCGAGGAAATATCCGAGGCATCTAAAAATCAAGTTTCCTTGGATTATAAAACCAGCTTACAACAATTTGTACAGGCGACTGGCAAGGACAGATTACAATATATTTGCGTAGGAGAAAGTGGACCTGACCATAATAAAACATTTGAGGTTGAAGCGAAGCTGAATTCAAATGTAATTGGCAGAGGAATAGGAAAAACCAAAAGAGAGGCAGAGCAGAAGGCAGCTAAAGAGGCTCTGGAGCTGTTTGCCATAAGATGAATCACATAAATATTCCGGTTTTTATTCCACATCTTGGATGTCCGAATCAATGTATTTTCTGTAATCAGAGATATATTTCGGGAGCCGAGAAATTTGAGGAAAATAATGTAAAAAATATTATTGAGAGTGTGCTTAGTACCGTTAGGGAGAACACTGAATGTGAAATAGCATTTTTTGGTGGCTCATTTACCGGTATTGATAGGGCTCTTATGGTAAAATTACTTGATATAGCACAAGGATATGTAAATGACGGGCGAGTTACAGGTATTCGCATGTCTACACGCCCGGATTATATAAATAAAGACATAATTTCCATATTGAAGAAATATTCGGTGAGCATTGTAGAGCTTGGTATCCAGTCAATGAATAATGATGTGTTAGATTATCTTAAAAGAGGTCATACATCAGAAGATACTGTAAGAGCTGCAGAGCTTCTAAATAAAGCTAACATCCCTTTTGTTGGTCAAATGATGATAGGTTTACCAACAGCATCCTCTGAGGATGAGATATATTGTGCTGAGCAAATATGTAAGCTTGGAGCAGTTGCGTCCCGTATATATCCTACTGTTGTGTTTAATAATACAGCATTAAAGGATGTAACGCTTAAGGGAGAATACACTCCTTTATCGGTTGAGGAAGCTGTTAATAGAAGTAGCGATGTGTTGGATGTGTTTTTGAAACACGGTGTAGAATGTATACGCATAGGTCTGTGTGAAAGTGACAATTTACATTCTGATGACACATATTTTGCTGGACCAAATCATCCGTCAATTGGTGAAATGGTAAAAAGTGCATTATATCTTAAAAGGATTGAGGCGTGTCTTGACGGAAAAAAGGGTGAAAATATATTATTAATCTGCCCAAAGGGAGCCACATCTCAGGTTATAGGAAATAAGAGAAAAAACACAGATTATTTAAGACAAAAATACGGATTTAAGAAAATTCATGTAATCGAAGATGAAAGGCTTAAATCCTTTGACATAGAAATTAAGGCAAAGGAGGATGGACGATGTATCTGAAATCATTGGAGCTACAAGGCTTCAAGTCCTTCCCGGACAAAACGGTTCTTCATTTTGATGACGGTGCAACAGTAATTGTCGGACCAAACGGAAGCGGTAAATCAAATATTACTGACGCCATGAAATGGGTTTTGGGTGAACTTTCATCTAAAAGCATCCGTGGCTCAAGAATGGAAGATGTAATCTTTATCGGTACAGAGGTTCGCAAGCCTATGAGCTACGCAGAGGTTTCAGTAACCTTTGATAACTCATCGGAGGAAGGAAGACTTAATAGTCCTTACGATGAAATTACCGTTACAAGGCGTTATTTTCGAGTTGGCGAAAGTGAATATCTTATAAATAAGCAGCCGGTACGCTTAAGGGATATTTATGAGCTCTTTATGAATACAGGTGTTGGCCGTGAGGGATATTCTATTATAGGACAGGGTAGAGTTGCCGAAATTATCTCTAAAAAGAGTGAGGATAGACGCCATATTTTTGAGGAAGCTGCAGGTATCTCAAAGTATAGATACAAGAAGGATGAGGCAGAAAGAAAGCTTAAGCATACTCAGGAAAATATGGACCGTGTATACGATATATTCCACGAGCTTGAAAACCGTATAGGTCCTCTTGAAAAGGATGCAGAAAAAGCCAAAAAATATAATGAGCTTTACGAGAGAAAAAAGGTAGCAGATGTTTCTCTGTGGATTTATGATTCTCAAAGCACTAAGAAGGATATAGAAAAAACTACCGAAATATATCGTATGACTTCACATGAGTACGATATGGTAGAGGATTCAATAGCACAGCTTGAGGAACAGGATGGGATACTTTTTGAAAAGCTCCAGGAGACAAGACAGAGGTCCGGTGATATATACAGCGAGATAAGGGCTTGCAATAGTACAATTAACACATTGAATCAGGAATTGATATCAATGGAGAAGAATGTAGAATATGCAAAGCTTTCTTCCGGTGCTGAAATTGCTGAGATTGAAAAATTCGAGGCGAAGAAAGACATTTGCCTAAAAGAAATAGAGGTAAAGCTTCAGGCTCTTGAGAATATTCGTCAAAGGTTGAATGAGGCTCAGAAGGAGCAATCCTCATATGAATCAGAATATGCAATTCTTATCTCTAAAAGAGATAATGCTGTAAATGAAATAAATTCACTTTTTGAGGAGCAGAAGGCTCTTGAAACCGAAAGAGATGAGATAAAGGTACGAGTATCTATTATTGAATCCTCGACAAGCTCAGGAAATGAAAAATCCAAATCAATCTCAGGTGAAATCGATAATTACAGAAACATACTTGATGACCTTTCAATAAAGGCTGAATCATCGGGTGCTACTCTTGCTCAATATGAAGCCTCATTAAGTGCCATGGAAGAGGAGCTAACTAACATAGAAAGCTCTATTGAGGAAAAGAATAAGAGGTATGAAACATTAAGAGACGAGCTTAACGGATTAAGGTCTGAAGTTCTGTCCCTTGAGGAAAGAATAAAAGCTCTACAAAGCATGGAGGAGCTTTTTGAAGGATATACAAAGAGTGTAGCTTACATAATGAATTCTTATAAAAAAGGAGAAATTGCCGGTGCCGGTAAGGTATACGGACCAATTTCCACTCTTATAGGGGTAAATGAACAATATGTAACTGCAATAGAAACAGCACTTGGGGTTGGTCTTCAGCATATTGTTGTTGACAACGAGGATACAGCCAAGGCATGTATTGCAAGACTTAAGGCTAATAAAGCAGGTCGTGCCACATTCTATCCTATAAGCTCAGTAAGTGGACAAACACCTACACAGGAAATGCAGAATGCGAAAAAATATAATGGTTATGTAGGTGTTGCAAATGAACTTATTAAATTTGACTCTAAATTTGATAAGATATTTTCATCTCTCCTTGGCCGAACTGTAGTGTTTGATAATATTGATAATGCTACAGAAATGGCAAGAGATCAGAGATACCGCATAAGAGTAGTTACTCTTGACGGACAGCAGATTAATGTTGGCGGTTCCTTTACAGGTGGTTCTGTTAGGCATGATAATTCAATGCTTTCCCGTTCTGCTGATATAAAGCGTATGCAGGAGGAAAAGGAAAAATCAAGTTCTAAGATAGAGATCGTAAAGAAAGAAGGACAGGCTCTTGGAGAGGCACTTCGCAGTCTTACATCCAGACGCTCTGAGATTAAACAGCAATACAACATTACAGATACAGTATATAGGGCAGAAAAGACTGAATATGAGACCCTTATTGCCCAAATGGGTGTAAATAAAAATCTTATTGAAAGCCTCGAAAATGATAATATAAAAATTGCTGAGGAAAGAGAAAAGGGTGTTGTAGAGCTTAAGCTTCTTAAAGATAAAAAAGAAGCTCTTGATGAAAGAATAGCCGAAATCTCTGCAAGAAGAATTGAACTCGATATAGAAAAAAATGAATTTTCAGCTAATGCTGAGGAAATGCTCGAAATGGTTACGGGAAGCCGTATTAGGGTTTCTGAGGTTAATAAAGATATTGAATCTGCAGAAAACGCTGTCAATGATTCCAATATCAGACTTCAGGAAATTAATAATGAAATCGGTGAAAGAACCGAAAAAATGCAAAGACTCCAAAGTGAGGTTAGCTCATCATCTGAAAAAACCTCACAAAACAGAGCACTTTTCGAGGAGGCAAAGGAAAGGCTTGACAGTCTTGAGGCTGAGCATGACAGATTACTCTCTCTTACCGAAGAGCTTGAACAAAAGCGTAATGAGCTTGCAAATAAGACAAAATCTGTTAATGCAAGAAAAGAAACCGTCGTTGTTTCTATGACAAACAGTAGTAATAAGCTGGAGCAGTTGAAGCTTAGCTTTGACAAGATGGTAGAAAAGATTTATGAGGATTACGGACTTACATATACAACAGCAGTAGCTCTTGGATATCCCGAGGTAACAGAAGAAAACAGAAAAGAGATTTTTGCAGTTGCTACAGAATGTAAAAACAAAATGCGTGTTCTTGGCTCTGTTAATCCAAATGCCATTGAGGAATATAAAGAGGTTAAAGAACGCTATGATGCTATGAATGAGCAAATAACTGATATCACAAAGGCAAGAGATGAGCTTCTTAAAATTATTGCTGATTTAGAAATTGATATGAAAAACAGCTTCGTTCAGTCCTTCAATGCAGTAAATGAAAACTTTAACCAGGTTTTCAAGGAGCTTTTTGGAGGTGGACATGCAGAGCTTTCTCTTACCGATCCTGAGGATGTTCTTAACTGTGGTATAGAAATTAAAGCTGCTCCTCCCGGTAAGGTTATTAAGAGCCTTATGCTACTATCCGGCGGAGAACAGGCGTTTGTAGCTATTGCTCTGATTTTTGCTATTCTTAAGGTTAATCCTTCACCGTTCTGCATATTTGACGAGATCGAGGCTGCACTTGATGAGGTCAATGTAGCAAGATTCGGTCAGTATATTAAGCGATATTCCAAGCAGACGCAGTTTATAGTAATTACTCACCGTCGCGGAACTATGGAGATAGCTGATAAGCTTTACGGTGTTACCATGCCACAGAAGGGTATATCCAAGGTTCTTACTATGGATGTAAACAGCGTAGGTAAGGAGAAAATACTTGCACAGCCCGTTGCAACTAAGTAAAAAGGAAAATAATTATGTCATTTTTTGAAAAATTAAAAAAAGGTCTTTCTAAGACAAAAAATCTTTTATTCAAGCCATTTTCGGATTTGTTTAAGAGCTTACGCAGAATAGATGAGGATCTTATGGAGGAGCTTGAGGAAATTCTTATATGTGCCGATGTAGGTATTTCAACAACTGAGGAAATACTTGATACTCTTCGCACAGAGATAAAGGAAAGAGGGCTTAAGGATTCCAATGAGGTTAAGGATCTTCTTAAGGAAATAATGCACAATATGATAGGCGAAGGTGAGGACATCAATTACTGTGATGGAATTACAGTTGTACTTATTATAGGTGTTAACGGTGTGGGTAAAACAACATCTATCGGTAAGATAGCTTCTTCGCTTAAAAAAGATCACAAAAAGGTTGTTGTTGCCGCAGCTGATACCTTCAGAGCAGCAGCTATTGATCAGCTTGAGGTATGGACCAAGAGAGCAGGCGTTGATCTTATAAAACATACAGAGGGCTCTGATCCTGCAGCCGTTGTTTTTGATGCTATAAATGCATCAAAAAAGCGACAGGCAGATGTACTTATCATTGATACAGCCGGCAGACTCCATAATAAGAAAAACCTTATGGACGAGCTTGCAAAGATCAATAGAGTTATTGCAAGAGAGCTTCCTGATTCATCCAGAGAAACTATGCTTGTTCTTGATTCCACTACCGGTCAAAATGCTATAAATCAGGCTAAGGAATTTAAGAATGCTGCCGATATCACAGGTCTTGTGCTTACTAAGCTTGACGGCACTGCCAAGGGTGGTATAGTATTCTCAATTAAAAAGGAGCTCGATATCCCTGTTAAATTCATTGGTGTTGGAGAACAGATAGACGATATGGAAAAGTTTAACGCAGACGATTTCATTGATGCGTTGTTTGAGTAAGATATGATTAAAATAGTATTAGCTTCAAGAAATAAGAAAAAAATCAATGAACTCAGAGGTCTTATCAAGGATGCATTTAAGAGTGAAATAGAGGTGCTTTCTCTTGATGATATTGGTGTTTATGGTGAAATAGAGGAAAACGGAAAGACATTTGAGGAAAATGCCATTTGCAAAGCCTCTGTTCCTGCAAAATACGGCTACATTGGGGTGGCAGATGATTCCGGCCTTTGTGTTGATGCTCTCGGAGGAGAGCCCGGTATATATTCAGCACGCTATTCCGGTGGAGATGATGAGGATAATAACGACCTTATTCTAAAAAAGCTTGAAAATGAAACAAACAGAAAAGCAAAGTATGTATGTGCAATTGCATGCGTATTTCCCGATCACTCAAAGGATTTTGTAGTTAAGGGAGAATGCTACGGTCAGATTTTGCATGAACGATGTGGAGATAAGGGCTTTGGATATGATCCGTTGTTTTACTATGAGCCCTTTGGCAAAACCTTTGCTGAAATAGAATTATCAAAGAAAAATGAGGTAAGCCATAGAGGAGTGGCAATGCGTCACTTTATAAATGAGCTTTCAAAGGTATTGAAATGACAAGTAAACAAAGAGCATACTTAAAATCTCTTGCAAGCAATCTTGAAACAATTTTTCAGATTGGTAAGGGTGGTATTAGCGATGAAATATGCTTCCAGTTAGGTAACGCCCTTGAAGCACGAGAGCTGATTAAAATTAAACTTCTTGAAACCTGTCCTACATCATTAAAGGATACAGCAACAGAAATTGCAGAGAAAACCGGAGCAGAGGTAGTACAGACAATAGGGACTAAAATCGTACTTTTCAGAGTATCCTCACAGGAGAAAAACAGAAAGATCGATTTAAGTAAAATAAGATGAGGATATGTATATATGGGGGTACCTTTGACCCCCCTCATATAGGTCATATGCATGCGTGTGAGGCATTTCTAAAAAGCTTCAGCGTTGATAAAATGTATATTGTTCCTACAAGCACTCCACCACATAAAATTCGTGTGTCAACTGTTAGTGGTATCGATAGGCTGGAAATGTGTAAGCTTGCATTTTCAGGATTGTCTGACCTAATAGAGGTTTCCGATGTTGAATTAAAGAGGGAAGGCAAAAGCTATACTGCCGATACAATTCGATATTTCAAAAACAAAGGAAACGAAGATATTTACCTATTATGCGGGACCGATATGATGCTTACACTCGACTCATGGTATAATGCCAAATATATTTTGACAAATGCCAAAATTGTCTGTATGAGACGAGAAAATGATGAAGAAACAGAAAAGCGTCTCAAAATAAAGATGATAGAGTACAGGGAAAAATACAATACAGAGGCTCATATTCTTGAATTGGATGCTATTGAGCTTTCATCAAGCGAAATAAGAGAAAGAATAACAACTTTGTCGATTAACGGCCTTATTACAGATGGGGTAATGGAATATATTACAAAAAAAGGTTTATACAGAAAAGAGTGATTTGAGGTGGACAAAAATAAAATAGATGAAATTCGTCTGCTAATTAAAGAAATGCAGGGGAATAAAAGGTACAGTCATACCTTAGGAGTGGAGGAAGAGGCGTACCGTTTAGGTGAAATCTTTATTCCTTCTGAGTGTGAAAGATTGGCTCTTGCAGGTCTTTTACATGATATAACAAAAAAATTAACCACCGAAGAGCACTTTGAACTATGCGATAAATACAAAATTGATGTGAATAAGGATATAGCACCTAAGCTCCTACATGCTAAAACAGGATGCGAGTTTGCAAGGCAAAAATTTGGTACTGAAATAGTTGATGATCAGATTTATACGGCAATTTTGTATCATACTACCGGTAAATCAGGGATGAATATATTTGAATCACTGATATACCTTGCCGATTATATAGAACCGACACGGACTTTTGGCGATTGTAAAAAATTACGCAGGTATTTTTATAAGAATTTGAAAAAGAATAAAGAGGATAAATTTGAGGTACTTCGCAAAACCTTGATTATGTCCTTTGATATGACTATAAAAAATTTAATAGATGAAAACAAGCAGATTGATAAGGATACCATAGAAACACGAAATTTCTTTATCAAAAATAAAATCTGCTTTGCAAAAAAATAAAGGAGGAGCCTATGGAAAATATTTTTGAAGTAAAAGAGGGCGTTCTTGTTGGAAAAGGAGCAGACGAAATTGCTAAATTAGCGACTAAGAT
Organism: Clostridia bacterium; assembly: GCA_017456545.1. Classification (GTDB taxonomy): domain Bacteria; phylum Bacillota; class Clostridia; order Oscillospirales; family CAG-272; genus RGIG2000. The sequence goes on from JAFTJE010000019.1 coordinate 187,997, forward strand.
ATTAGATTCTAAGAAGGCCAGTGACTTAAGGGTTCTTAAGATTGATTCTAAAACTGTAATAGCAGATTATTTTGTTATCTGTAACGGTAGATCCTCTACTCAAATCAGATCACTTGCCGATGAGCTTGAATTTAAGCTTGGCATAGCAGGATTACAGGATATCAGAATAGATGGTAGCGATAGCAACGAATGGAAGGTTCTTGACTGTAAGGATGTAATTATACACATCTTTTCAGAGGAGGCAAGAAAATTTTATAAGCTCGACAGACTTTGGGCTGATTGTGAAGAAATTGATATTAATGAAATTTTGAATTCATAAAATGAGAGGCATATAACAAAATGAAGTACGATTATTTATCAATTGAAAAAAAATGGCAGGAGTACTGGGAGAAGAATGAGACCTTTAAGACAGATGTTTGGGATTTTTCAAAGCCAAAATTTTATGCCTTGGATATGTTCCCCTATCCGTCCGGTGTTGGTCTTCATGCAGGGCATCCCGAAGGATATACTGCTACCGACATAGTATCAAGAATGAAGAGAATGCAGGGCTATAATGTTCTTCATCCTATGGGATATGATTCATTCGGTCTTCCTGCAGAGCAGTATGCCGTAAAAACAGGAAATCATCCTAACGGCTTTACTCAGGAAAATATCAAAACATTTTCAAAGCAGCTTAAGGAGCTTGGCTTTGATTATGACTGGAGCAAGATGATCGCCACAAGTGACCCCGAATTTTATAAGTGGACACAGTGGATATTCAAGCAGCTGTATCTTGATGGTTATGCACAGTACATTGATATGCCTGTAAACTGGTGCGAGGAGCTCGGTACAGTTCTTTCAAATGATGAGGTTATTGACGGAAAATCCGAAAGAGGCGGTTATCCCGTTGTCAGAAAGAATATGAAACAGTGGGTTATCAATCAACCTGCCTTTGCAGAGGAGCTTTTAGAGGGTCTTGAGGAAATAGATTGGCCCGAGTCAACTAAGCTTATGCAAAAGAATTGGATTGGCAAGTCCACAGGTGTTGAGGTTAAATTTAATATAGTAGGTGGAGGAGAATTTTCTATTTTCACAACCTGTATTGAGACAATTTACGGTATTACCTTTATGGTTCTTGCCCCGGACGGCGATGTTGTTAAAGAGCTAATGCCAAGAGTTGAAAATAAGGAAGAGGTACAGGCGTATATTGACGAAACCTTAAAGAAAAATGATATGGACAGAACCGAGCTTAACAAAACCAAATCGGGATGTGAGCTTAAGGGTATTACATGTATTAACCCTGTAAACGGTAAGGAAGTAAGAATGTTTATAGGCGATTTTGTTCTTGCTAACTACGGTACAGGTGCTGTGATGGCTGTTCCTTCTCATGACCAGCGTGACTTTGAATATGCAATAGCTCATAACATAGATATGATTCAAGTTATTGATGGTGATGAAAAGCTTGGTCATGTTGATGTTTCGGGAAAAGCGTTTGAAAAGGGTGAATATCTTGGAAAAGGATATAAGCTTATAAACTCCGAGGAATTTTCAGGACTTACTGTTGAAGAGGCTAAGGAGGCTATTACATCAAAGCTTGAAAAGCTTGGTGTCGCAAGGAGAACTGTTAACTACCATTTCAGAGAGTGGATATTTGCAAGACAGCGTTTCTGGGGTGAGCCTGTTCCTGTAGTACATAAAGAGGATGGAACAATTCATGTTCTTGACGACGAGGAGCTTCCTCTTGTTCTTCCCGAGCTTGAGGATTATAAGGGAAAGAACGGTCAGGCACCTCTTGAAAATGCTACAGAATGGAAAAAGTATGATACTAACGGTATTAAGGGTACAAGAGAAACATCTACAATGCCCGGTTCTGCCGGCTCAAGCTGGTATTTTCTCCGTTATATTGACCCCAATAATAACGAAGAATTTGCGAACAAGGAATTGCTCAAGCATTGGATGCCGGTTGACCTTTATATAGGTGGACCGGAGCATGCTGTAGGTCACCTTATATATTCAAGAATTTGGAACAGATATTTATATAATAAGGGACTTGCACCTACTAAGGAGCCATTTAAGAAGCTTGTTCACCAGGGTATGATTCTCGGTGCAAACGGTATCAAGATGGGTAAGCGTTTCCCTGAGTTTGTTGTAAACCCCAGTGATGTTGTTCGTGATTACGGAGCAGATACACTTCGCCTTTATGAAATGTTCATGGGTCCTCTTGAGGTGTCAAAGCCATGGAGTGATGCAGGTGTAGAGGGGGCAAAGCGTTTCCTTAACCGTGTATGGGCATTCTTTACCGAAGAAGAGAATCTTGTAGGTGCTGAAGTTCCCGAGCTTGAAAAAACATATCACAAGACTGTAAAAAAGGTAACAGAGGATTTTGAAAAGCTTGCATTTAATACAGCTATATCTCAAATGATGATATTTGTTAATGCAGTATATAAGGAAGGAAAATGTCCAAAAGCTTATGCAGAGGGCTTTATAAAAATGATATCCTGTATTTGTCCTCATATCGGTGAAGAAATTTGGTCTATAATGGGTCATAATAATACTATCGCATATGAATCCTGGCCTGAATTTGATGAAGCAAAGACGGTGGATGATACAATAGAGATTGCCGTACAGGTAAATGGTAGACTCCGTGGAACAATCACCATTGAAAAGACTATAGATAAGGATTCTGCTATTGCAATCGCTAAAAATGATGAAAAGGTAGCAGAAGCAATTGTAGGAAAAAACATAGTTAAGGAGATTTATGTTCCCGGAAAGATTGTAAATATTGTAGTTAAATAATTTTTTGAAAAAATTACAAATTTACTATTGACAAGCAAGACACTTTGTAATATAATACTAAAGAGATTTAAGCTCTTTGCTTTAAGCGGGGGGAGGGATATAGATGGCAGAAATCAGAGTAAAAGAAAACGAATCACTTGATAGTGCACTTCGTAGATTTAAGCGTCAGTGCGCAAGATCCGGAGTTCTTATGGAGCTTCGTAAGAGAGAGCACTACGAGAAGCC
>JAFTJE010000039.1 GCA_017456545.1 Clostridia bacterium
TACCTGAAAGTGTGGAGAAAATAGACGGCTTTCGTGCATGCTCCTCACTTAAAAATATAACATTGTCAGGTAATATTGAAGCTATACCGACATATGCGTTTCGAGATTGCACATCACTTAAAAGCGTAGTAATCCCAAACGGAATAAAGAAATTAGGCAACTGGGTATTTTACTGTTGTACATCCCTTGAGAGTGTAGTGATTCCCGAAAGTGTAACGGATATAGGATACGATATATTTTATGGATGTACTTCCATTGACAAAATATATTGCGAGGCCGAGTCTAAGCCCGAGGGATGGAGCAGCTCATGGGATCACGGTGTAAAAGAAGTAGTCTGGGGCTATAAGGAAGGTAACAAGTAGGAGTGAAGAGGATGACATATGAAAAAACTATTATATACTGTATTAATAATACTTTTGTGCTTGACCTCCTTTATGCTGATTTCCTGCGACGGTGAGGAGGACACCACAACTACGGTTGACAATGAGGACAATAAAACAACTGTTAAGTCTCACGAATTTAGCATTACATACAAGTTGGACGGTGGAACAAACAACACGGAAAATCCCAATGGGTATAACACGGGCGACACAGTAAGCTTAGCCTTTCCGGAAAAGGAATACTATATGTTTGCAGGATGGTATACGGACTCAGCCCTTACAAACGAGATTAAGGAAATAAAGGACAGAGAGGAAAGCTTAACCTTGTATGCTAAGTGGATACCGTGCCAATATGTTTTTAACTTTATAGAAAGCAATGGCTATTATGAAATAGATATTGCACCAAAATATGTTGTGGAAACTGTCATAATTCCTTCTACCTATAAAGGTATGCCTGTTGTCTCCGTAAAAATGCCGGTTTCTGAATATGTAGAATATGTTAGAACAATATATATTTCCGATTCCGTAAAACATATAGAGGCAGGCTTAGGTGTCTCAATGGGTAGTACAAAGTTTTCTCTTGAATATATAGGTGTTGACCCCAAAAATCCGAAATATAAATCTGTTGATGGAGTTTTGTACAGTAAAGACGGAAAAAATTTGGTTCGTTATCCAACAAATAAGATTGATGAATCATTCGCCATACCCGATGGCGTAACATCTATTCATCAATTAGCCTTTTATCGATGTGAAAATCTTAAAAGCATTACAATACCGGATGGCGTTACATCCATAGGAATTGGTGCCTTTAACCAGGCAGTGTCTTTGGAAAGTATTGTGATTCCGGATACGGTGAAAAAAATAGAAAGAGCTGCATTTTACAAGTGTAATTCCCTTAAAAGTGTAACCCTACCTAACAGTATAGAAGCCATATATACCGAGACATTTTCCTTTTGCACATCATTAGAGCATATTGAATTTCCAAACAGCCTTAAAGTCATAGAGAGTTGGGCATTTAATGATTGTTACTCCCTTGAAAATATAGTAATGACCAATAGTGTAACAAGTATAGGCGACTGTGCGTTTTATAAATGCACTTCTCTTGAAGGGGTAGTGATTCCAAGCAGTGTTGTTACGCTGGATGGAACTACATTCAAGGATTGTCCGCAGATTATCCTTTATTGCGAAGCAGAGAGTATGCCCAAAGGCTGGGAGTCACATTTGAGTAGAAATGTAAAAGAAATCGTCTGGGGCTACAAGGAAAGTAATAGGTAAGAGTGAAAATTGAAGAGTGGAGGGCCATATGAAAAACAAAATAACCGTAAAACTACTTGCATTGGCCTTGCTTTGTTGCATTTGCATTTGTTCCTTTGGCTGTGCAAATGCAGAGGAGAAAGAGCAGGGATATATATGGAAAGAAAAATGGGACGGAATGATAGCTGAGCCAACGGAGGAAATAAGAGTCACAATGATACATAAATCGAGCTATTCTGCCACATTGGAGGATCATTTTCCTGCTTTCTTTACCGAAGCAAAAGAAATAGATAAGGTTATTGGCAAAATATCCGAGCTCGAATTTGAGGAGATTTCTCTTGAAGAGCATAATCCCTCCGATATTGCTATTGACAGCGGAGCTCTGACAATTACGGTAATAGCCGATACTGCTATAAATACCGATTCGGGAAGTGGTGAGCTTTTATATGATGAAACAGGAACCACATACAAAAAAGCACTTCGTATTTACATATCCGATAACGGATACGCTTATATAGTGGATACATCAAATAATAATCAAAGCCCGATATCCTTTGGATGGTATGAGGGTGACAAGGTGTTCAAGTCAACATCAAAGGTTGATTATAACGGACTTAATCAGCTTTATAACGATAACGCAAGAAGCCTGACACCCGAGGAGCATGAAGCTATTTTCGGATATTGATAAATTACAGGTGGAGTCTGCGTTTGTACGGAATTAACATTGAGCATTAATAAAAAATAGGACAGGCTTATGCGTGATACTCTTAACGGAGTATCACGCATATTCTGTCCATTTTTAGTTAAGTCTTATGCTTTTTGAAAATCAAATTTAATAAGCAGTGATGCTATCGGGATTATTCCATATCCGGAACGATCAGACCGTAGCCGCCTGCATTACGCTTGTAAACCACGCAGGTCTCTAAGCTTGCTGCATCCTTGAACACATAGAAGGAATGTCCGATAAGCTCCATCTGGAGAATTGCCTCCTCCAGCGACATGGGCTTGAAGGAGAAGGTCTTAACTCGGATATTGGCTGTAAGGTCCTCCTCGTAAACATCGGGAAAATCGGATTCTGCTATTGCAAAGCCCTCTTCCTTAATCTTTTTCTGGAGTCTGGTCTTATTCTTTCTTATCTGCCTTTCAAGAGAGTCAATAACCTTGTCAACTGCGTTTGCAAATGTATCGGCTGATTCCTCTGCACGGAGGGTTGTGTCTGAGGTGTAGATGGTGATTTCCACCTTTTCGGCATTTTTGGGCATTGAGAATACAACATCGATTTCGGCGTCGTCGTGGAAGAAGCGTTCAAATTTAGAAAGCTTCTTTTCAGCCATTTCCTTAACGACCTCAAATACCTTCATGTGGCGTCCTGCAAAATTCATTTTCATACCTTTCACCTCTTGTGATTTATTCAAAGATTGCTCTTTGTAATTTTATTTTACCATATTCTTTGATAAAAATAAATAGAAAATCTCTAAAAAAATCATAAAAATTGTGAAAAATAGCTAAATTTTATGTGAGAAAGGATTATTTGATTACAGTAAAGCCTAATTTCTCTATAACGGCAGATATTACACCTGTGTCGATTTCGTTTTTGGATATTACGCATACGGTTTTCTTTTCAAGGTCTATCGCGACTTTTTTTACTCCGTCCACGGTCTTTAACGCATCTGTAATACGGGCAACACATTTCTGACAGTGCATACCCTCCACCTTAAGTGTCTTTTCAATTTTTTTGAATATCATTTTTATTTCTCCTTTTAGTTAATCTCAGTGAATTTAAGGAAACACAAATACTGCTCATTACCATAGCAAGGGAGGCTATCATAGGAGTTATTGAAATGCCGAGGGGGAGAAGAGCTCCTGCTGCTATGGGAATCATAAGAGAATTGTATAAAAAAGCAAAGAACAGATTTTGCTTGATTATCCTGAGGGTCCGTCTGCTTGTGGATACAAGAGTAGATATACCTTTTATTGAGGGGTGGGTAAGTATAACATCGGAGCAGTCCATGGCTATATCCGTGGCACCATGCATGCTTATGCTGATGTCGGCAGAAGAGAGGGCAATAGCATCGTTAATGCCGTCTCCAACCATTGCACATATTTTTCCTTCCGATTTGAGGCTCTTTACTATATCTGCCTTGCCCGACGGAACGGCTCCCGGTATAACTCTTTCTATTCCAAGCTCATTGGCGATTGCCCGTGCTGTATGCTCATTATCTCCTGTAAGCATTATACATTCTATGGACTCTGCCTTGAAGGTGATAAGCTCCTCCTTGGTGCCTTCTCTTACAATATCGGAAATACCGAACAACGCCTTTACATTACCTCCAATAACAGCGTATACAATACTGCACCCCCTGTCTGCAAGGACAGTGGCTTTATTGCCAAAGGGATTTGCAATTCCGTTTTCGCAAAGGTATCTTTCATTTACGAGATATATGTCCTCATTCTTACCCTTTGCGTATATACCGTAGCCCTCTAAAACTGTAAAATCATCCACCTCCTCGAGGATAATTCCGTTTTCCTCAGCATACTCCGAGAATGCTCCGGATATGGGATGGGAGGATTTTGCCTCTGCACCGCATACAAGTGGCATTATTTCATTTTCCTTGCAGGCGTGTAGATGCTTTGCCGAGATTTTCATTCTTCCATAGGTAAGTGTTCCTGTTTTATCAAGTACAAGGGTGTCGATACGGGAGGCACTCTCCAATATTTCACTCTTTTTTATAAGGATTCCGTCCTTTGCAAGCTCTCCTTCACTTATAACCGTTGCAAGGGGGGTGGCAAGACCGAGAGCACATGGGCACGCCACTACAAGAACAGTAATCAACGCACCGACAGCCGAGGAAATACCAAGACCTAAAATAAGATGCACAGCAAAGGACACAAGAGCTATCCCCGTAACAGCAGGAACAAAGAACAGGCATATTCTGTCTGCCACACGGGCAATGGGTGCTTTTGTGGAGGAGGACTCCAAAACAAGTCGCACAATTTCCGATACGGTAGAGTTTTTTCCTACCCGTTTGGCTAAATATTCTACATATCCGTTGGAATTTACCGAACCTGCAAGAACGGTATCACCCTGCTTTTTCAGTACGGGCTTGCTTTCTCCTGTAATAAAGGATTCATCTATGTGGGCATGGCCTGACAGGATTTCTCCATCCACTGCTATTCTTTCTCCCGGGTGACATACGAGTATATCGCCCTCCTTTACCTCATCAAGAGGGACTCTTTTCTCACCCTCGCTTGATTTTATATAAGCGTAGGTGGGGGTAAGCTGTACAAGAGAGGATATTGCGTTTCGTGTTTTACTCTTGCTTTTTTTATCAATTATCCTTCCAAGCTTGACAAAGTAAATCACAATCGCCACGGATTCAAAGTAAACCTCGGGGGGAGTGTCTGTTTTTCCGGTAATATAGAGCAGAGATACCGTTATACTGTATATAAGTGCCGAAAACACTCCTACGGTAACAAGGGAGTCCATATTGGGGGAGAGGTGTATAATATTTTTTATACCACTCCTTATAATATCAAAGCCGTAAAACAAAAACGGTACCGATAGAATAAAGGAAATTCCGTATACCCAAATGGGGTGGGTATGCATATTCAAAATAGAGGGTACAGGGATACCTATCATATGACCCATTGCAGTGTAAAGCAGCAAAATAGCGAGGACAGTGTAGACAATAAACAGCTTTTTTGATGAGCCTATGTCCTTGTCCTCCGTTTTACTGTATTCTCCTATACACTCAAAGCCTGATTCGGAAATATATCCTGCTATATCGTCATAATCTATTATGCTTTCATCGTATTCTATCGAGGCACTTGCCATAACAAGATTAACATTTGCTATGCTTATACCCTTTTGCTTGTTAAGGTATTTTTCCAGCCCACCTGAGCAGGCAGAACAGCTCATTCCACCTATTCTCAGAACTATTCTTTTCATATATGCACCTCCCTTTTTTAACATTTTAGCATAGCTAAAAAGAATAGTCAAGGCGATTCCTTAAAAAAGAAGCTAAAAAGTTAGCCAAAGCTAACCTCAAAAAATAATACACAAAATCGCTATTTTCGTTTGACTTTTTACCTTCTATATGATATACTATTATCTGTTAAATATAACTATCGACTGTATTTCCTTAAATGGGGATACGGTTTTACTATTTCGCATAAGACAAAAGGGGCATACAATGTATAAAATTGGTTTTGACAACGATAAATATTTGAAAAGGCAGTCTGAGCAAATAAAGGAAAGAATCTCAAAATTCGGCGGTAAGCTTTATCTTGAATTCGGTGGTAAGCTCTTTGACGATTTTCATGCATCCAGAGTTTTGCCGGGATTTGCCCCCGACAGTAAAATCAGAATGCTTGCCGAGCTTAAGGACCAGGCTGAGATAATTATTGTAATCAATGCCACTGATATTGAAAAGAACAAGGTCAGAGGAGATCTCGGTATTACCTATGACCTGGATGTTTTACGCCTTATTGACGCCTTCCGTGGCTTTGGATTGTTTGTGGGAAGCGTTGTTATGACAAGATATGAGGCATCTGCCCCTGTGGAGGCGTTTATTTCAAAGCTCCAGTCCCTCGGTATTAAGGTGTACAAGCATTATGCTATCAAAAATTATCCCTACGATATCGACAGTATAGTAAGTGATGAGGGCTACGGTAAAAACGAATATATCGAGACCTCCCGTTCTCTCGTGGTTATGACTGCTCCCGGTCCCGGTAGCGGAAAGATGGCTACCTGCCTTTCTCAGATATACCACGAGCATAAAATGGGTATTAAGGCGGGATATGCTAAATTTGAGACCTTCCCTATATGGAATCTTCCTCTCAATCATCCTGTCAATGTGGCATATGAGGCTGCGACAGCAGACCTTAACGATGTAAATATGATTGACCCCTTCCATCTTGAGGCATACGGAAAGACTACAGTAAACTACAACAGAGATGTGGAGATTTTTCCTGTTCTCCGTGCTATGTTTGAGGGGATAATGGGAGAGTGTCCTTATAAATCCCCCACAGATATGGGTGTAAATATGGCAGGTGATTGTATTTTCGATGACGAAACTGTAAGACAGGCTGCAAGATGCGAGATACTCAGAAGATATTACAATGCACTATGTAACGCCCGTAAGGGAAACAATTGCGATACAGAGATAAAAAAGATAAAGATACTTATGAAGCAGATGGGTATTGATTCCTCTGAACGCAAATGCATCCAGGCTGCACTTGACAAGGCAGAGGCTACAGGAGCACCTGCTGCTGCTATTGAGCTTTGTGACGGAAGAGTAGTTACGGGTAAAACCTCGGCACTTCTCGGTGCCTCCAGTGCCGTGCTTATAAATGCTGTAAAGGCTATAGCAGGTATTGACGATAGCATAAACATTATTGCACATGAGATTTTGGAGCCTGTGCAGAAGCTGAAGATAGAAAATCTCGGCAACCACAATCCCCGTCTCCATACTGATGAGGTGCTTGTTGCAATGGCGATAACTGCCGCTACCAGTGAGTCGGCAAGACAGGCTATGGAGGCTCTTAAGAAGCTTAAGGGTGCTGAGCTTCATTCATCGGTCATTTTATCTCCCGTGGATACAGCAACCTTCAGAAAGCTGGGAATCAATGTAACCTGCGAGCCCGTATATCAGACAAAGAAGCTTTACCACGGTTAATTAACATAAAAATGCTTACGCTGAAAATAGCGTAAGCATTTTTTATTGAATCTGTTTTGTTTGAGGTTAGCAATTGGTTGGTTAAGCGTAAGTGGACTAATTTATGGTTTTTGCATTTTTCTCTGCGATTATGTTAAGCTTTGATTTAAGCAGAGCATTTTCCGGCAGGGATAGTGTCCTGTCCCTTGATAGGATGTCTCTTGCACATTCAAAGGCAGAGTGGAGAAGCTCAGAGTCGGAGCAGGTTTTTGAAAGATTGAGATTTGTCTCTCCCGACTGACGGATAGAAGGGTCCGAGGAAAAGAAGTCTCCCGGTCCACGCATTTCCAAATCTCTTTCGGCAATGGTATATCCGTCATAAACAGTACGCATAATTTCCAGGCGTTCTTTGGATTTTTCATTTTCGGACGAGGATACAAGGATACAGTAGGATTTATCCTTACCTCTTCCCACTCTTCCTCTTAGCTGGTGGAGCTGAGAAAGACCGAATCTTTCTGCGTTTTCCACTATCATAAGAGTAGCGTTCGGAACATTTACACCTACCTCAATAACCGTGGTGGAAACAAGAATATCTATTTTTCCCTCGGCAAAGTCTACCATTATTTTATCCTTTTCCTTGCCCTCAAGCTTGCCGTGGATAAATTCAACAGAAAGGTCGGGGAAGACCGTTTCCTTCAGCTCCTTAGCGTAGGTTACAGCAGCCTTTGTCTTAATCGCAGTCTTGTCGTTGTCCTCAATGATAAAGGGATTATAGTCAAAAAAATCCAGAATATCCGATTCCTTTTCCTCAACGGATGGGCAAACAATATATACCCGGTGTCCCTCCTCTACCTGCTTTCTTATAAATTTATTAAGCCTCTGACGGTAGCTCTCATCAACTACAAAGGTGTCTACACGCTTTCTGCCCGGGGGCATAGTGTCAATGAGAGAAAGGTCCAAATCTCCGTAAATCATAAGAGACAGGGTTCTCGGTATAGGTGTTGCACTCATAACAAGCACATGTACATTTTTGCTCTTCTCGGCAAGACGGGCACGCTGTCGCACTCCGAATCTGTGCTGTTCATCGGTAATAACAAGACCAAGACGGGCAAACTCCACTCCATCCTGTATGAGGGCGTGGGTGCCGATGATAAAATCTGTTTCTCCGTTTTCTATCCGTTGGAGAATAGCCCGTTTCTCTCTTGCAGGCGTGGAGCCTGTAAGCAGCTCACAGGACAGACCGAGAGCATCAAAGTCCTTTTTTAAGGAAGAATAGTGCTGATTTGCAAGAATTTCTGTAGGAACCATAAGTGCAGCCTGGTATCCGTTTTTACACACAGCATAGGAGGCAATAGAGGCACAAACGGTTTTTCCACTGCCCACATCGCCTACAACTATACGGTTCATTGCCTTTACAAAGGGAGAGCCGTCTCCCGACAGGTCAAGAAGAATCTCTCCGATTGCCCTCGCCTGAGCATCTGTAAGCTCATATGGAAGAAGATTAAGATAATCAGTTATATCGGTATCGGGAATACAGGGTGCCATATATTGCTGAGCTTCATTTTTTATCTGTGAAACGGAGAGTGCAAAGAAAAACAGTTCATCAAAGCTAAGCCTTTTTATGGAAGCATTTAAGGTGTTTTCGTTGGGGGGAGTGTGGATATTTTTCAGTGCAAAGGGCAGGGAACAGAGGTTCATTTTATCGAGAACCGAGTCGGGTAAATGCTCATCCACCATATTGTCAAGCTCCGCCAGGACCTCACCGATAAGCTTTGATATAAGCTTTTGATTTATACCGTTAAAAAGGGGATAAACAGGAGTAAGAGGAAGGAGCCTTTTATTGGGAATAACAGGCTCATAAGCAGGGGAGCTCATACACAGGGTACGCTTTTCCCGTGTCATTTTCCCCCAGAAACGGAATGTGGAGCCTATTGTGAAAACTTCCTTAAGATAATTCTGGTTGAAATATGTTATATTAACGCTTCCCGTTTCGTCAAAGGCACGGAATTTCAGTATGCTCATACCCCTACGGATAAGAGCTGCCTTTGGTTCGGAGCCCACGGTTAAAATGTAGGAGTGCGGAAAAAAATCCATGGGAGTGTCGATAATTCTATATATATCGCCTCTGTTTTGATAAGCTCTCGGAAAGTGGTATAGAAGGTCACCGACAGTGTATATTCCATTTTGATTAAAGCACTTTTCATATTTTGGCCCAACGCCACGCAATGTGCCTATTTTGTCGTTAAATTTCACTACCGTACCTCCTTTTTCTACACTTTTTATATTTTTTGCTGCTTTTTGCGGCTTATGCCGGTAGATATTTATACAGAGAAGAGGAACAAACCGATTAAGCCTGTTCCTCTTTTGCATTTTTATAATTCAGATTTTATTACAGTCCCAATACTGCAGCACCGAGGATACCTGCGTCATTACCCAGCTCTGCAATCTTTATCTGAGTTCTTTCGCCCTCACCGTTACCGTAGGTTTCCTTATGTACCTTTTCGCAAAGGGGCTTGAGGAGATAATCTCTTTCATTGCATACGCCACCACCGATGGAAAGAACATTGGGCTGGAATATATTAATCATTGTTGCAACGCCCGATGCAAGGTAGTCGATGTATTCGTCTACTATCTCAGAGCCAACCTTATCACCCTTCTTCATAGCTGCGAATGCAACTCTTGCGTTTACATTGTTAAGATCACCGTTAATCATATCCTCAATAATTGTTGATACACCGTTTTCTCTTGCCTTAATAAGGTGCTCCTTGGTCATATTTACAAGACCGGTTGCGGAGCTGTATGTTTCCCAGCAGCCCTTTCTGCCACAGGTACACTGCTTACCGTCCTTTTCGATTACCACATGTCCAAGCTCGGCACCTGCATGGTTAAAGCCGGAGTATACCTTGCCGTCAATCACGATTCCTCCACCGAGTCCTGTGCCGAGTGTGATCATAACGGAGTACTTAGAGCCCTTAGCTGCACCTACTATGGATTCAGCCTTAGCTGCCGCATTTGCATCATTTTCTATGTATACCTTTTTTACTCCCAGATATTCCTTAAGAAGGTCTGCAATGGGAAAATTATTAAAAGGAAGATTGTTTGCATAAACCACGACTCCTGTATCGGAGTCTGCTGTGCCGGGTGTTGCAATACCTGCGTATGCAATGTCGTCAAGTGTCAATCCGGCATTGGCTATAAGTCTCTTGCAAAGCTCTGCCATATCCTTAATAATAAGCTTACCGTCGCGGTTAGCAAGAGTAGGAACGCTACCCTTTGATATAATCTCATACTTTTCGTTTACAATACCTACGGCGATATTTGTTCCGCCAAGGTCGATGCCCAAATAATACATAAATTCAACCTTTCCGGCAAAACGGGGAATGTGTGTGTGTTTTGCTCTTTTTCATTATAAAATATTGGCTTTCAAAAGTCAATAGTATATTTCATTTTTTATACGGAAAAACAGCACAAAATCATAGAAAAAACTTATTTTTCACTTGAATTTCAAAAAATGTACAAAATTTTAATATGCCAAATTTTTTGGCTGAAAATTGTGCATAATGCACAAGACGAAGAAAATAAAAAATTAATAAAAAAATATTTAATCATCTCTTGACAAGCTTGAAAAGTGCTGAAAATAAAGGCTTTTTCAAGGGTGAATAAAATGTGACTGAAGCTTGAAGTTCTTAAGAAAATTCACAATTTAGACATATTTACAGTTTTTGGCTGAGCAAGATTCTGAAAAAAATTCCTTCTTATATTAAATATAGAAAATCGTTCCTTGACTTTGGGCAACTTTTATGATAAAATAACTACACAAAAGGTTATATTTGTGCAAAATCACATATATCCGGTCCCGCCCTCGCTCGGCGGGATATTACTTGCAAAATGGAGGAATTCTTATGAAAGCAAAAGCAAGAAAACTGCTGGCGTTAGTCTTGTGTCTCATTATGCTTATGGGTACCATGATAACGACAGTGTCCGCAGCTTCGAACGGGAAGGCAAGCTCGGGTAAGAGTACAACATCCATTGATGATGTTACCGATATCCTTAATGCTATGTCCTATTCTCAGTATATAGCGAAGTATGCGAACAAGGAAAAGGGCAAGGAGATCATAAATATCCCCGTGCTCGATTACAGTGCAGAGGATACCACAGCTGATGTTTACGAAAAGGACAATCACTATGGTGTAAACGATGCGCTTTATATTCCTGAGGTAGGTAAGGTAACCTGGAAATTCAATGTTCCCAGCGATGCACTTTACACTATCCAGATTGAATACTGCCAGACTGCCGGTAAGACAAACTCTATTGAAAGAGTATTCTACCTGAACGGCGATGTTCCTTTTTCCGGAGCCCGTTCGGTAATTCTTTCTAAGACATGGAAGTATGTTTACCAGAATGCTAATGGCAAGGATAGCTTCAAGCAGGATATTAACGGAAACGATATTCGTCCGTCTCTTGTTGAAGATCCTAAGTGGACCACATACACACTCTCCGACTCCAAGGGCTATTACACAGACCCCTACGAGTTCTATTTCGCAGCAGGTGAGAACAGCATTACTCTTGACGGCTCAAGAGAAGCGGTTGTTATCAAGTCCATTAAGCTTGTTCCCGCAACTAAGCTTATTTCCTATGCTGATTATTTGAAGCAGTATCAGGGTAAGGACAATGCTTCCGGTGCAGGTGTTATCGGTAAGATTGAGGGTGAAAATCCTGTAAATGTTTCCAATGTTACAGTATACCCTGTATACGACAGAACATCCTGTATCACAAGCGGTCTTACAGGTCCTCAGTCTGCTAAGGTAACTAAGTACAACACCATCGGTGGTGCACAGTGGCAGAATGTTGGTGAATGGGTTGAATACGAGATAGATGTTCCCGCAGGTAAGTCAGGCTTCTATAACATTGCCTTCAGATATAAGCAGAATCTTCTTAGCGGTATGTTCGTTTCAAGAAGAATTTATATCGACGGTAAGATTCCTTTTAACGAAGCTAATTACTGTAACTTCAATTACAGTGATGACTGGGAGGTAAGAAATCTCGGTAACGGAGATACAGATTATAAGTTCTACCTTTCCGAAGGTAAGCACATTATCAGATTTGAGGTTGTTCTCGGTGACATGGGTGAGCAGATAGAGCAGGTAAGCGAGTCTCTTACAGTTATCAACAACTGCTACCTTGAGATTCTTAAGCTTACAGGCAGTACCCCTGACGAGGACCGTTCCTACGGCTTCTCCAGAGTAATGCCCGATGTTATCACATCCTTGATGGAAGAGTCCCAGAGACTTGAGAGAGTATACAATTACCTTACAGAAACAACAGGTCTTAAGGGTGAACAGACAGCTACTCTTCAGCAGCTCTTCAATCTTCTCCGCAAGATGGCGAGTGACGAGGACGAGATAGCTAAGAACCTTGAAACACTCAAATCCCAGATCGGTAACCTTGGTACATGGATTAACACAGCCAAGACACAGCCTCTTCAGGTTGACTATATTCAGATCCAGAGCACAGATGAGGAGCTTCCAAAGAGTGAAGGAAACTTCTTTGAGTCACTTTGGTATGAAATCAAGCTTTTCTACTACAGCTTTATTGTAGACTATAACTCACTCGGCGTTTCTGCCGATGAAGGCTCCGAGCCTGTAGAGGTTTGGATCACAACAGTTGCCAATACAACAGGTCGTGACCAGGCTCAGATCATAAGAAGCCTCATAGAAAATAAGTTCACACCGGAAACGGGTGTATCGGCAAGCATTAAGCTTGTAGCCTCGGGAACTCTGTTGCCGTCGGTACTTGCGGGAGTTGGCCCCGATGTATCCCTGTTTGAAGGAAGCACATCGATTATCGACTATGCTCTGAGAAGTGCTGCAATGCCGCTTAATGAGTTTGTGGCTGAGGACCCCGAGGTTCTTCAGAACTTCCCTGCAGCGGCACTTGAGCCCTTGATACTCTACGGATATGAGATTGAAAAAGACACTAATGGCAATCCTACCGGCAGATATATTAAATCGGAAACCCTTTACGGACTTCCCGATAAGCTTGACTTCTCAATGATGTTCTACCGTAAGGATATTCTTGCAGACCTCGGTCTTGAGATTCCCAAGACATGGGATGACCTTCTTGCAATGATTCCTATTCTTCAGTACAACAACATGGAAATCGGTATCCAGAAGGATATCTACTCCTTTATACATCAGAGTGGAAACCAGGTATACGCTAACGACGGTATGGAAATCAACTTTGACAATGTAGGCGTGCTCAAGTCCTTTACAAGACTTTGTAATATGTTTACACAGTATTCGTTGCCATATCAGTACGACTTTGCTAACCGTTTCAGAACAGGTGAAATGCCTATCGGTATCACATCCTACGGTATGTGTAACCAGCTTGAGGTATTCGCAACAGAAATTTCCGGTCTTTGGGGCTTTGTTCCGATTCCCGGTTATGAATATGTAGACCAGTACGGTAATGTAAGAATCGACAATACTTCAAATGCGACAGTATCCGGCTGCCTTATGCTTGACGGCTGTTATGATCCTGAAAACGCATGGGAGTTTATGAAGTGGTATACAGGAAGAGATTTCCAGGTTAACTACTCCAACGAGATAGTTGCTCTTATGGGTATTTCCGCAAGACCCTTGGTTGCTAACATTGAGGCTATTTACGAGCTTCCTTGGACCAACGAGGAGGCAGCAAATATCAGAGCTCAGATGGATAACCTTAAGGGTGTTCCCAGCCATCCCGGTAGCTACTACCTCGCAAGATATATCGACTTTGCATTCCTTGCAGCGTATAACGACGGAGCAGATCCGTCAGACGCATTGCTCGGCTATGTAAATACTATCAATAAGGAGCTTACAAGAAAGCGTACAGAGTTCGGTATGCTTACAATGGACGATATTAAGGATATGGGTTATAAGTCCGTTGCAGAATTTGAAGCAGCTAACCGCGGTAAGATAGTACATGAAAGATTGCCCGGCAGATAATCAGGGTCGATTAACAAACATCAGAAAAAATAAGTCGGAAATACTGTTTAAGGAGATAATTTAGATGGCAAATCAAGACAATACAAAAAACGCTGTCAATGTTCGTAAGATCTCCAAGGATGAGTTCAAAAATAAATACTTTGAAACATCTACAGAGTCTGTTGCATTGGCATCGGATCTAAATGCGAATAGTACCGACGCCACAGTTGTAGCTGAAGAGCCGGTTATCGATCCTGCAACCGGTAAAAAGGTTAAAAAGGTAGTAACTGCTCGTAAGGATATGACAATGGCTCAGTGGACAATAAAAGAGATGAAGAGAAACAAGGTCGGTTACTTCATGGTAGCACCCTTTATGCTCGTATTCACACTCTTTACACTGTTCCCGGTTTTACTTTCATTCGTACTTAGCTTTACATCATTTAATATGCTTGAGTTTGGCTGGGATATATTTATCGGAATAGAGAACTATACAAGATTGTTCTTTGATGACGATATATTCCTCCAGGCTTGTAAGAATACCTTGGTATTCGCTATGGTTACAGGTCCTATATCCTACATACTTTCATTCCTCGTTGCATGGTTTATTAATGAGCTTGCTCCGAAGATCAGAGCACTTGTAACACTTGTATTCTACGCACCCTCATTCGGTGGTAACGCTTACCTCGTTTGGCAGACTCTCTTCCACGATGACGCTAACGGTTGGGTAAACGGTACTCTCCTTGACCTCGGTCTTATCAACGAGCCTATTCTTTGGTTCCACGATGAGAACTACGCTATGACACTTTGTATCGTTGTTGCACTTTGGATGTCACTTGGTACTGCGTTCCTTTCCTTCATTGCCGGTCTTCAGACTATGGACAAGAGCTTGTTCGAGGCTGCTGCCGTTGACGGAATTAAGAACAGATGGCAGGAGCTTTGGTACATCACGCTTCCTCAGATGAAGCCACAGCTGCTCTTCGGTGCTATCACAGCTATCACAGGTTCATTCGGATTTGGTGCAGTAGTTACCGCACTTTGCGGATTCCCATCAGTTAACTATTCATGTCACACCATCATGCACTGTCTCGATGACTACGGAAGCATGAGATGGGAGGTTGGTTACGCTTCGGCTATCGCCACCATTCTCTTCCTTATTATGATAGGTGCTAACATGCTGGTACAGAAAATAATTTCGAAGGTAGGACAATAATATGCAAAAAACTCAAAAAATGAGAATAAGAAACCATCAAGTTGTCCTTAACCGTTCGGTAGGTGGCGACGCAGGAATTTTCACATTCCTTGCTATCATGGGCTTCTTTATGTTCTTGCCTATGGTATATGTTATCATGCAGTCTCTTAAGCCACTTGATGAGTTATTTATCTTCCCTCCAAGATTCTGGGTAGAGAAGCCTACATTTGGTAACTTCGGTAGCTTGTTTAAGCTCCTTAGCGACTCCTGGGTACCCTTCTCCAGATACATTTTCAACACAGTGTTCATTACAGCAGCAGGTGTATTCGGAAACCTTTTCTTCTCATCACTTGCAGCGTACGCACTTGCAAAGATCCCCTTCCCCGGAAGAGTTGGAATCTTTAAGATTATCAGATCATCCCTTATGTTTACAGCTACTGTAACAGCGATTGCAAACTTCCTTACACTTTCTACATTAGGCTTGCTCGATAACCACCTTGCTATCATTATTCCTGCATGGGGTTCAACACTCGGTCTTTACCTTATGAAGCAGTTTATGGATTCTTCAATTACCGATACAGTTCTTGAGAGTGCACGACTTGATGGATGCAGTGAGCTTAAAACATTCTGGGTAATTGCGATGCCTATGGTTAAGCCTGCTTGGCTTACACTTATCATCTACTCCTTCCAGGGACTCTGGAATGCGGGTGCTTCCGTATACATTTACAGTGAAGAGCTCAAGACACTTAACTATGCTATCGGTCAGATCACATCAGGCGGTATTGCCCGTGCCGGTGCATCTGCTGCCGGTACAGTAATTATGATGATCGTTCCTATTCTCGTATTCATTATTTCACAGAGTAATATCATTGAGACCATGGGCTCCAGTGGTATGAAGGATTAAGGAGGATTTATGAAGAAAGTAACAAGAATATTAGTATTCGTAATGATGCTCCTTATGGTGTTCCCGGTTGCGATATCAGCTATCGTACCCTACGAGACATATACCTACGACATCGACGGATTCACAGTACCCTCACCTCATGCGTATGTTCCGGATATCCTTGTAGACTCTGCTTACATAGGCGAGCTTGCGGGAGGACTTGAAATTCCCTTGAACGGCCCCTCCGATATTGAGGCAGACTCTGAGGGAAATGTATACATTACAGATAACGGTAACAACAGAATAGTTGTTCTCGATAAGGACTACAGACTCAAATTTATTATCGACAAGTTTGTAAACTCTAACGGAGTTGATGACGGATTTAATAATCCTGCCAGCACATTCGTGGTTGAAAGTGGCGATCACAGAGGTCTTTATGTATGTGATACAGCAAACTCCAGACTTCTTGTATTTGATCAGTACACAGGCGAGATCATCCGTGAAATCAATAAACCCAAAACAACACTTTACTCAGACGGTAAATACTCTCCTGTAAGCTGCGTAGTTGACAAGTACGGTCGAATCTATGTAGCAGCAAACGATAGAACAGAGGGTATCATGGTTATGACCTCTGAGGGTAAGCTCATTAACTTTATCGGTGCTCCTAAGGTAACTGTAACAGCTGCCGAGGCTCTCCGTAATATGCTCAGCTCCAAGGCTGATGAGCTTAACACAAACATTGCTACAACATTCGTAAACCTTGACCTTGACCAGGCATCACAGGAGTTTGTGTACGGTACATGTATCTTTAATAAGGATGAGGAAGAGAACCAGATTGCGGCTATCACCTCTAAGGACGGTACATATTCACCTACAAGACTTCTTAATGCAAAGGGTAAGGATATTATGAAGCGTAACGGCTTCTTCCTTCCTGCAGGTGAGGTTGACATCATTACAGAGGAGCTTTCCTCCAGTACAGAAATTCCCGCAGGTCCCTCCCAGGTAAAGGATATTGCCAGCGGTCCTAACGGCGTTTGGTCAATCATTGACTCCAACCGTTGTAAGGTTTATACATACGATAACGACGGTAACCTTCTTTACATCTTCGGTGATATCGGTGACCAGCTCGGTAACCTCCAGAGAGGCGGCTCTCAGGCTATAACATACCAGGGCTCCAAGATTCTCGTTCTTGATATTAAGACAAACTCGTTCACAGTATATCGTAGAACCGAGTACGGAAATCTTCTTGATGAGGCTATCAGCCTTCAGAACTCCAGTGAGTATGACCTCGCTATTGAAAAGTGGGAGGATGTACTTGCAAGAAACAACAACTTCGATACAGCTTATGTTGCTATCGGTAAGGCTCTCCACAGAGAGGGCAGATATTCCGAGGCTATCGGATATTTTGAAACAGCTTTTGATGTAGAAAACTATGCTACAACCTTCAAAGAGGTTCGTAAAGAGGTTATGGAGATTTGGTTTATCCCCATGATCGTGGGCATCGTTGCATTGTTCATACTCCTCGGTAAGGCTTTTGGCTGGGTCGGAAAGGTTAATAAGGCGGCACAGTTCAAGAGTGGAAGAAGAACACTTAAAGAAGAGCTTTGCTACGGTATGCACATCATCTTCCATCCCTTCGACGGATATTGGGATTTGAAGCACGAGCAAAGAGGTTCTGTAAGAGCATCACTTATCTACATTATAGTAACAGTATTGGCATTCCACTATCAGTCCATGGGTACGGGCTTCTATCAGAATCCCCAGGGTTCATATAACTCGATATTTATGACTGCAACATCAATTATCATTCCCGTTATTCTTTGGGTAATCGGTAACTGGTGCTTCACAACATTGTTTGACGGCGAAGGAAATATGAAGCATATCTTTATGGCTACATCATATGCCCTCTTCCCGTTGCCATTGTTCGTAGTCGTTTCCACAATTCTTACAAATGTATTGGTTGGTGACGAGGCACAGATTGCTACAATGCTTGTAACACTCGCCTTTGTATGGCTTGCATTCCTTGTAATCTTCGGTATGCAGACAATCCACAACTTCTCCACAGGTAAGAATATCGTAATGGTAATTTGTACGCTTGTAGGTATGATATTCATCGTATTCGTAGCGTTGCTCTTTACAACCCTCGCATCAAAGATGATCAGCTTCATTGGAACATTGATAGATGAAATTACATTCAGGTAAAGGAGAATAAGCTTATGAAAAAGAAAATAACAGCAATAATCCTTGCCGTGATTATGATTTTATCCACATTCGGTACAATGGGTATATCAGCTGCAACGGCAATAAAGGTAAATGTAAGCACTGTAATAAACGATGTAAGATATCAGGATGAGCTTAAGGCTTGGGAAAATATGACTGTTGTTCCCAGCTCTGCTACATCAAAGTTTGAGCTTCGTATTGATGAAGAATCACTTACAGTAGCTATTAAAAATAAGAAAACAGGAGAGATAATGCTCTCCAACCCCTTGGGTACAATCAAGGATAAGAACAACCCCAAAAATGAAATTGTTCTTAGTGCTAAAACCAACAACGAAATATATACCTCTCAGTTAAAGATTGACTACAGAGCTATCTCCTATGAGACAGGTGCATCCTACTACACATTCCGTGACTGTATAAAGTATGATAATCCTCAGCACACACTTACAATCGGTACAGATACAATAACAGTTGTATATACCTTCGGTGAGCTTAACCAGGTACCTGTACTTCCCGAAGCACTCAGATACGATGACATGCAGCAGATCCTTAAGGATCTTCGTGATAAAGGTTATTCCGATATTATGATTGACTCCTTCAAGGGCAACTATGATTACTACAGTGTAACTCTTACTGAGGCTGACGAAAACGGAGAAAGACACGAAGTATCTCTCCGTGACAAGGAAAAGGAAAGCTTGATTACCAAGTACGAGCAGTACGGCATCAAGGAGGAAGGCTTCTACTACCTCAGAGGCACAATAGGTCTTACCAAGAGAAAATCAATGGAGGATATGCTTAAATCCATTCCCTTGCTAGACGAAAACGGAAATCAGAAGTTTGAATTGGATGAAAACGGAAATAAAAAGCTTTTGTGGAAGTATACCGAGGATGTAAAGCTCGAGCTTTACTCTCACATTAACTATAGTGAAGCAACAGCTAACATTCCGATTATTGATGTTCCTCTTACATACACAGTTACCGACACAGGCTTTAGGGCTGATGTTGACGCAAGCAAGGTTACAATCAAGCCCACAAAGGGAAATGACGGTAAAATGAAGGTTCAGTATGTTATCGACGGTATAGGAGTATTGCCCTTCTTCAATGCGGCAAATGTTAAGACAACCTCAAATGCTGATCAGACACTTATGTCCAAGGAGACAGAAACAGGTTATACCTTTATCCCTGACGGAAGCGGTGCACTCGTTAGATTCGAGGATGTTGTAAGACAGGGTGCTACAAACGATATGACCTTCAGCCTCTACGGTTCAGATAATGTTTACTATAATCTGAAGCCCAAAAACGAAGAGCAGATGACAATGCCCGTATTCGGTATGGTAATTAATGAAAGAATACCGACAAAGGCAGATCCTGCAGTATATAAGGATACACAGACAGGCTTCTTCGCAGTTATTGAAAACGGAGATGCAGTAGCTTCTATTACATCTTCACACAATGCAAACTACCATTCAGTATATGCTTCATTTAAGCTTTCCTCTGCGGACAGACTTAAAATGAACAGTACAGCAACAGGTGTTGAGGGTACACTTAGCCTTAACTCCGGTATACGCTTTACCGATACATGCTCAGTAAGCTATGTAATGCTTGATCCCGATGCTAACAGAAATTCACAGAACGAGTATGAAACATCTTACATAGGCATGGCAAAGTATTACAGAAACTACCTTGTAGAAAACGGTGAGATTACAAAGATCGCCAATGCTAATGATCAGACAACACTCTTTGTAGAGGTACTTGGCTCTATGAAGGTTGAAAAGAAGATTGCTACATTCCCTGTAACAGTTAATGAAGCACTTACAACCTTTGAGCAGGTTAAGAAAATGCAGAGAGAGCTTACCACAGGTACAGCGGTTATTACAAACAGTGCAACAGGTAAGGATGTAACTATTAAGGCAGCTGATAAGGGTGTTGGTCCTATTAACTTTATCCTTACCGGCTTTGCAAACGAAGGACTTTCAAGCAAATATCCCACAAAGGTTAAATGGCTCAGATCTGTTGGCGGTAAGGATGGCTTTATCGATCTTCTTGATGATGCTAAGGCTAACGGATATGAGGTATCACCCAACTTTGATTTCGCATATTCAACATATTTGTTCGGTAGCGATAATATCAAGTACAGAACCTACGGTGCAAAATCTCTTGATGACAGATTTGCGATGAAGCTCACATATGAGCCTGCATACCAGATGCTCAACTATGTTGGCGGTATTGTAATTTCTGCCGGTTCATATGATTACGCATATGAGAAATTTGCTAAGGCAGTAGAGGACTATGATGACAAGATGACCAACCTCGCAGTTGGAACCTTGGGCTCAGACCTTAACTCTGACTTTAACCTTGATGATGACGATGATGATAAGGTTCCCGATAACTTTATGTACAGAACAGAAGCGGCAAGGAAGACAGAGCAGCTTCTCAGCAATCTTTCAATCAAGGGTGCTAACACAAATACAAACTATAAGCTTCTTGTAAGAAAAGGTAACTCCTATACTTACAAATATGTAAATTACATTATTGACTCATCTCTTGACAGTAGCCGTCGTACCAACCAGTCTGAGGCAGTTCCCTTTATGGGTATGGTTCTCCACGGATATATCGTATATACCGGAGAGGCTCTTAACATGGACGGTGACGCAGATTACGCATTCCTTAAGTCTCTTGAAAACGGTGCAAACCTTTATTTCACATTGGCTTATGATAATGTAGAGTATCTTAAGCTCAACTGGAGATTTGCTCAGTACTATTCTGTTGACTATAGCTTGTGGTTCGAGTATGTAGTAACAAAGTACAATGAGTACGATGCACTCATGGCATCAAAGCAGACATCATACATTTCCGAGCATGAATTCCTCAACACAAGTGAGGGTGGTACAAAGTATAAGGTTTACAACAAGGAAACAGGTGAAGCACTTGAAAACTCCAGAGTTGTAAGAGTAGAGTACAGCAACCGTGAGGGCTTCTTCCTCAACTACAATGCTGAGTACGAGGTTGTAGTTCAGTACGATATAAATAATGACGGTAAGCTTGACAGAAACGACCCTGTATACGAGATTCCCGCACTTGGTTATGCGGAATACAAAAGCACAGGCATTAAGAACTAAGGAAGGAGGACTTATTAATGGCTAAAAATAAAGAATACACAACAGTGGCAGCCGACGGTACAGTCCTTGTCCATATGGCTCCTAAAAAGACAATGAAGCTTTCTCTTACACAGAGAAAGGCACTTGCCGGATGGCTTCTTGTTCTTCCCTTTGTTCTCGGTTTAGTATTGGTATACGGTCCCCTTCTCTTCTATTCAATCATTTCGATTTTCTGGGGTATCAAGGTTGAACAGTCCGGTATCGTTTACGATAGAACTGTTGGATTTGACCACATCAGATGGGCTTTTGAGGGAGATAAATACTTCCTTGAGGCTCTGTACAACGGATTTATGGACCTTCTTATTCAGGTTCCTGCAATTATAATCTTCTCACTCTTTATGGCTATTATCCTTAACCAGAAGATGAGAGGCCGTGCAGCATTCCGTGCTATATTCTTCTTGCCGGTTATTCTTTCAATCGGTATTATCGACTCGATTGATACAAGTGCAGCATTATCAATGAATGCTATCGCCGGTGGAATCGATGACGGTACATCTGCAATGGAGGGAGGAAGTTCCTTTGTTTCAATGATGGACCTCAATATGCTGTTTGAAAATGTACAGATAGGTGGCTCATTCCTGAGCATTGCATCTGAGCTTGTTAACAGTATTTTCGATGTTGTAAGCCGTTCAGGTGTACAGATGCTTATCTTCCTTTCCGGCTTGCAGTCAATTTCGCCTGCTATTTACGAGTCCTGTCAGATTGACGGTGCGAGTGCATGGGAAACATTCTGGAAGGTTACACTTCCTATGATCAGCCCCATGATTCTTGTAAACTCTATCTATACTCTTATTGATGCATTTACAGCTTCCGGAAACGGAGTTATAAGTCACATCTTCCAAGATATAGGAACGGAGGATAACCCGACAATTCTGAAGATTGTGGATGAAGATGGCAATACGATAGTACGACATCTTTCAGCAAACTCACTGTCAACAACGGAAATGTGGATATATGTATTGTTTATAGCTATCCTTGTTGTTGTAGTAGCTTTGCTTATGAAGGCGTTTGTATTCTATCAGAAGAGAGATTAAGGAGGGGAGATAAATGGACGCACCAAAAGTAACTAAAGAATCAAAAAATAAAATCCGTGTGGACTTTGAAAGAGCTCCTCTTTGGGAAAGAATAAAAGGTAAGTATTTCTCAATGCGTTTTCTGAAGGGAACAGTATATGTACTTTTCAGATTTATACTTCTCCTTGGCGTTTCCTTCGTAATTCTGTATCCTTACATTTCAAAGATTGCAGACTCATTTAAGGACTTCTACGACTTCCAGGATATTACAGTTGTATACATTTCAAAGAATCCTTCTTTCCAGCAGTATGCAACTATTATAACGGAAAACCATTATTTCCACGCAATGCTTAATACATTCCTGATTTCCGCATCAACAGCTCTTATACAGACTCTTGTATGTGCACTTATAGGATACGGTCTTGCAAAGTTCAAGTTCAGAGGCAGAGGTGTAATATTTGCAATAGTTATTATAACCATGATGCTTCCTCAGGACCTTTTGAGACTTCCTATGCAGAATGTATTCTGGCGTTTTGACGATACTCATCCTATAGGAATGTTTGTAAAATGGGTATCAGGAGACCCGGATTTAAGTATTAAATTCGGTGTAAACAGCCTTACAGGCTTTATTCCTCACTATATCCTTTCTATAACAGGCTTCGGCTTCAGAAACGGATTGTTCATCTTCTTGCTCCGTCAGTTCTTTACCGGAGTACCCGATGAGCTTGAGGAGTCCGCTTACATGGACGGATGTACTACATTCAGAACATTCTTCCAGATCATCATTCCTCTTGCTATCCCGATGCTTATTACAGTATTCATATTCTCATTCTCATGGCAGTGGACAGATGACTTCTATATCAACACATTCTGGCTCTCTGACTTCTGGACATCTGAGGATTCTATCCCCTTGCTCAGCAGTGGTAACTTTGCTAATAAGGTACCGGATTCACTCTTCAGCTTCTTCGGTCAGATCCATTCCACTAAGGATACAGGTTGGGATGCGTATGTTGGTGCCATCGGCGGTACAACTACTATCCTTATCGCCCTTCCTCTTATCATTGCATTCGTATTCTTGCAGGGTAAGATCGTTCAGGGTATTGAACGAAGCGGTATCGTTGGTTAAAGAAGAAACACCAATTATAAATCAAAAAAGAGCTTGGTTTTCCAAGCTCTTTTTTGATTTAATATCTTGACATTATAGAAAGGGTATGCTATAATTTATTTGAACAATTGAATAATCATTCAAATATTATGGAGTAAAAAATGGAAGAAAGCAGAGATTCGAATAACATAATTGAATTTGTAAGAAATAAAATAGCAGATGAGGAGACAGTATATGACCTTGCCGAGCTCTTTAAGGTCTTTGGTGACACCACAAGAGCAAAGATTCTTTCATGTCTTGAGGTAAAGGATTTATATGTGGGAGAAATAGCAGAGGTGCTTAATATGAGTATATCGGCTGTATCCCATCAGCTTCGTGTACTGCGAAATGCTAAGCTTGTCCGAGGTGTGAAGGAGGGTAAGGAGGTAAAATATTCCCTTGATGATAATCATGTTATGATGATAATAGAATGTGGGATGTCCCACATAAAGGAGGATAAATGAAAAAGGTATTCAGACTGGAAAATCTCGGGTGTGCCAATTGTGCTGCCAAAATGGAAAAAGCAATATCAAAAATAGAAGGTGTTTCCTTTGTAAGTATAGGATTTATGACACGCCGTTTTACAATAGAGGCTGACGAGAGTAGCTTTGATATGATACTTGAGAAAGCACAGAAAATAATAAAAAAATATGAGAATGACTGTAAAATTGTCAGGTGAATATGAAAATTGAGCTTTCAAAAAAAGATAAAGGCAGATTGCTTCGGATTATATTATCACTAATAATATTTGTTCCCTTACTGATAGCCGACAAAATATTTGATATTGGCGGGCAGACACAAATCGGATGGGCTTTGCCTTGTGTACTATATTTTACTGTATATATAATTATAGGATACGATGTTTTATATAAGGCTGTAGTAAATGTGGCTCATTTGAATCCCTTGGATGAGAATTTTCTTATGTGTATAGCCACCTTGGGTGCATTTGCATTAGCCATTTATACAGGAGTAAGAGGAGAAGGGACCGAGGGCTTTGAGGAGGGCTGTGCTGTTCTGATATTTTATCAAATAGGAGAGCTTTTTCAAAGCATAGCAACAGAAAAATCAAGAAGGTCCATAGCATCTCTTATGGATATATGCCCCGATTTTGCCAATGTAATACGAAACGGTATAATAGAAGCCGTATTACCGGAGGAGGTATCGGTAGGCGAGACAGTTGTGGTCAGGGCAGGAGAAAAAGTACCTCTTGACGGAGAGATAATAAGTGGAGTATCATCTATAGATTCAAGCTCATTAACAGGTGAGTCTGTGCCTGTCGAATTATCTCCCGGTGATAAGGTTATTAGTGGATGTATAAATCTGACATCTACTATAGAGATTAGGGTAGAGAAGGAATTTACCGATTCAACAGTGTCAAAAATTCTTGAGCTTGTGGAAAATGCTTCTGACAAAAAGTCGAAAACCGAGTCGTTTATTACAAAATTTGCAAGATGGTATACGCCGGTGGTTGTAGCCCTTGCCATATGTCTTGCTGTGATTCCCACTCTTGTCTTCGGCGATGGGGAGGTCTGGATATATAGGTCCCTGAGCTTTCTTGTGGTGTCATGTCCCTGTGCAATTGTAATATCCGTTCCAATGGCTTTTTTTATGGGTATCGGTACCTCTTCAAAAAGCTTTATACTTGTAAAGGGTTCTGATTATATAGAGAAGCTTGATAAGGCAAAGACCTTTGTTTTTGACAAAACCGGCACTCTTACAACAGGTGAGTTCCAAATTGTATCCGTATATCCTGAGGAAAAGGAACAGGAGATATTAAGGCTTGCAGCTATTGCAGAGGTAGACTCCATCCACCCAATAGCTAAATCAATAGTGAAAAAGTATGGGCAAGCTGTTGATAAGGGATATACCACAGAAAGCCTGGCAGGATACGGTATAATAGCAAGAAACAACAACGACGAGATACTTTGTGGGAGCTATAAGCTTATGGAAGGCCACGGTATAGCGTGTCCGTTACAGAGTGAAGAGCACACTGCCGTATATGTAGCACATAACGGTCTATATATTGGCGTTATATTAATTGCTGACGAGATAAAAAAGGATGTAAAGAAAGCTGTATCCGAGCTTAAAAATATGGGTGTAAAATGTGTAATGCTCACAGGGGATAGAGAAGAAAGTGCTAAAAAAGTGGCAGAGAGTGTGGGAATTTCAGATTACAGAGCAGCCTTATTGCCACAAAATAAGGTTTATGAGGTTGAAAGGCTGATGGGCCGGGATGGGAAGGACGGATATGTATGCTTCGTTGGTGACGGAATAAACGATGCTCCCGTTCTTATGCGTTCCGATATCGGTATTTCCATGGGGTCGCTGGGAAGCGATGCTGCTATTGAGGCATCGAATATTGTATTGACAAGAGATGATATAACCTCCCTTGTAAGGGCAAAGTCCATAGCAAGGGGCACTGTCAGAATAGCAAAGCAAAATATAATCATTCCTCTTTTTATAAAAATAGGGATTCTTATTCTTTCCACATTGGGAATTGCAAATATGTGGATGGCAGTATTCGGTGATGTAGGTGTGGCTGTGCTTGCAATATTGAACTCTATGAGAATCGGCAGAATTAAATAATACCTTTAATACAAATAATTTAGCGTAAAATAAAAAATGATGCTGAAAGCTTCAGCATCATTTTTTATTTATAAAGAATCAGTCAATAAGTGCTTCTGCAATCTGTACAGCGTTGGTTGCGGCACCCTTACGAACCTGGTCGCCACAGCACCAGAGGGTAATTGCATTGTCAAATACAAGATCCTCACGAACTCTGCCAACATATACAAGGTCCTGGTCGGATGTAACGATGGGCATAGGATAAATCTTGTTTTCGCCGTCATCATAGAGCTTACAGCCCTTTTCATTTGCAATAGCGTTTTTAACCTGTTCAGCTGTGAGCTTATCCTCTGTAACAACAGTTACGGAAATAGAGTGGGAACGAACTACAGGAACACGAACACAGGTACAAGTAACCTTAAGCTCGGGGAGGTGGAGAATCTTTCTGCCCTCGTTCTGCATTTTCATTTCCTCTGTGGAGTATCCGTTCTCACCGAAGGAGCCAATCTGGGGGATAAGGTTAGCTACAATCTGATGCTGGAACACCTCAACATTGATGTCGCCACCGTTTACCATAGCTTTCATCTGGTCCATAAGCTCAACAGGACCTGCTGCACCTGCACCGCTTGTTGCCTGATATGTAGAGGCAATCATACCCTTAATCTTAGAGAGCTTATTGATTGCATTTACAGCAACAAGTGTAATAATGGTAGAGCAGTTGGGGTTAGATATAATACCCTTATTCTTTCTTGCATCCTCTGCATTGATTTCGGGAACTACAAGGGGAACATCATCATTCATACGGAATGCACTGGAATTGTCTATAAATACAGCACCTGCCTTAACAATATGGGGTGCAAGCTCCTTTGCAAGAGCATTGGATGCAGCACCGAGAACAAAATCCATACCCTCAAAGGCATCGGCACAAGCAAGCTGTACCTCATAATCCTTGCCACAGAAGGGAATCTTTTTACCAACGGAACGGGCACTTGCAAGGAGTCTTAATTCTCCCATAGGGAACTGTCTTTCCTCAAGGACCTTGAGCATTTCTCTTCCTACGGCACCTGTAGCACCGAGGATAGCAACATTGTATTTTTTCATTTTTATATACCTCGCTTGAATTATTCGCTAAGTGCGTAAAGAACCTTAATAGCCTTAGCGTAGTCTGTGTCGTTGACACCGATTATGATATTAATTTCATCAGCACCCTGCTCAATCATTCTGATATTGATGTTGTTTTCGCCAAGGGCTGTAAATATTCTGCCTGCAATACCGATATTGTCAGCAAGCTTTCTTCCTACAATAGCAATAAGGCTCACCTCGTTTACTATCTGTACGCTATCGGGAGCAAGTCTCTCGTTTATCTGGGAGATAAGATCGTGTAGACAGCTTTCAATAGCACTGGACGCTACTACAATGGAGAAGGAGTCGATACTGCTGGGAATGTGCTCAATAGAAATACCGAGGTTTTCAAATACCTCAAGTGTTCTTCTGATGTATCCTATCTCCTCATTCATTCTGCTTTTTGCAATTGTTATGATGGAGTAGTTCTTCTTACCGGAGATACCTGTTATAAAGTTGCTTCCCTTATCATCATCCTCAAAGCTCTCCATAATAAGTGTACCTGGAGCATTCATATCATTTGTATTCTTGATGTAAAGGGGAATATTTTTACTTCTTACGGGGAATACAGTTTCCTCGTGGAGAACCTCTGCACCCATGTAAGAGAGCTCACGAAGCTCACTGAAGGTAACCCTGTCAATAGGTCTGGGGTTAGCAACGATTCTTGGGTCAACAGTCATAATTCCGGACACATCTGTCCAGTTTTCGTACATATCGGCATCAATTGCCGCAGCTGCGATAGCACCTGTTATGTCGGAGCCACCACGGGAGAAGGTCTTGATGCTTCCGTCAGGATTTACACCGTAAAAGCCGGGGATAACGATTCTTGAGTTTTCTTCAACAATTGAGGCAAGGTTTTCATATGTTTTTTCAAAGTTAACCTTTCCGTTGTATCCGAAAACAAGCCAATCGGCACTGTCCACAAATTTGTAGCCGAGGTATTCAGCCATAAGTCTGGCATTAAGATATTCACCACGGGATACAATGTAGTCAACACTTGTCTTTTTATTAAGATTTGCCTCGATATTTACAAGCTCTGTTTCGAGGTCCTGCTTAAGACCGCAGGATGCATATATCTCACGGTATCTGTCCTTAATCTTTTCAAAGATATCGTTGTAGGGAGCATTGTACTTGATGTGTGCATGGAGAATATAGAGCAGGTCAGTTACCTTTGTATCTCCACTGAATCTCTTACCGGGGGCAGAAACAACTACAATAGCTCTGGATGGGTCTGCCTCAACAATTCTCTTAACCTTTGCGAAGGATTCTCCCGATGCTAAGGAAGAGCCTCCGAATTTTAATACCTTAATCATAATTTACTCCTCTATTCCGGCAAAGAATGCACATTTATCCTTTGCAAAAATTTCCTTTGCAATGCTGTGGATATCCTTAACGCCGATTTTCTTTGTTAATATATAGTTTACTCCGTCGATTGCTTCCTTGCTATCAATAATATCACCGGGGAGCTCTGCGTTTGCTCTTACATAGTATTTTCTCTTGCATACGCCATTGTCAACATTAGCTTCCTTTGTGGGATATACAAGTGCTGTATCACCCTTTAAGATATCAATAACATCCTGTGCAAGGGAATTACCTGTGGGATACTTACCGGCACCCTGACCGTAGAAGGAAAGCCTGCCAACCCCCTCACCAAAGAGAGTAATCATATTGAAATTCTTGAATACATTAGCCTCGAGCTGCTCATAGCCGAGTATGGTCGGTTCAACAAAAACCGATACCGTATCGCTGTTTTTCGTACCAAAGCCCAGGTAACGAACGGTTTTATTGAGCTTGGACTTGATGTAATCAATATCTGTCTTCTTAATATTGCGAAGACCGAATACATTAACATCCTCTTCCTTTATTATTGTATCAAAGGCGATGGAGGAGGATATAGCTGTCTTTCTCGCTGTGTCAAGACCGTCAATATCAGCAGAGGGATTAGCCTCGGCATAGCCAAGGGCCTGAGCCTCCTTTAATACCTCGTCAAAATCACGGGAGTCGGTAATCATAGCGTCGAGGATAAAGTTAGTGGTACCGTTCATAATACCCATTACCTTTGTAATCTCGTCACATCTTGTACCACGCTTGAGATTGTATAGCCAGGGAATACCGCCACCTGCAGAGGATGTGAATTTTATTGTCACACCGTTTTCAATGGCCAATCTATGGAGCTCATCGTAATATGTGCAGATAAGGTGCTTGTTGGAGCTGACTACATGCTTACCTGCCTTAAGTGCCTCTATAACAAAGGTGTGGGCAGGCTCAAGACCACCGATAGCCTCAGCAACAACTGTGATTTCCTTATCATTAAGTATATCGTCAAAGTTACTTGTCAATTTATCTCCAAGGCCCTCGTGCTGACGGATGTCAAGTACCTTTTTCACATCATATCCGTAGTGGGTAAGGATTTCATAAGCACCGGAACCTACCACACCAAAGCCTAAAATTGCAATTTTCATAAAAAATTTACCTTTCCTCGTGTCTTTATTTCAAAAACACTTGTATTTTGTTTGCAAATAGTGTATCATATAAGAAATAAAAAATCAAGAGGTATTTTGAAAAAATGTGGTATTTAAGTACAAGAAATGAAAAAATAAGAAAAACTCCCGCCGAGGCTATACTTAAGGGAATTGCCGATGACGGTGGATTATATATGCCGGAGTGCTTCTGCTCTGCAAAATTCCCTATGGATAAGCTTACAGAAATGGGAGCAAAGGAAATATCAGCAAAGGTTTTATCCCTTCTTTTCTCAGGTGATTCCATGTTCCCCGAGACCGAGGATAAGGCTGAGGCATTTCTCGGTGCTGTTAAGAGAGGCTATGACGGAAGATTTGACGATGAGGATTACGCCCCCCTCGCCAAGGTTGGCGATGCTTATGTGATGGAGCTTTATCACGGACCCACATGTGCATTTAAGGATGTGGCCCTCCAGCTTCTCCCCCAGCTTGTAGCAGAGGCGAAGCGTGCAACAGGAATGAAGGACGAGATTGTAATTCTTACAGCTACAAGCGGAGATACAGGCTCAGCAGCTCTTTCCGGCTTCTCAGATGTTGAGGGCACTAAGATAATCGTATTCTATCCCAAGCACGGCATCAGTGCAGTACAGGAGAGACAGATGGTTTCCTGTAAGGGTAAAAATACCTGCGTTGTAGCCGTTGAAGGTAATTTTGACGATGCACAGAGTGGCGTTAAGAATATTTTTGCAACACTTCAGCTTCCCGAGGGTGTTAAGCTCTCCAGTGCCAACTCAATTAACATAGGCAGACTTGCTCCCCAGGTGGCATATTACTTCAAGGCATACCGTGACCTTATTAATAATAAGGAAGTAAAAATGGGAGATAAGGTTAACTTCATCGTTCCCACAGGTAACTTCGGTGATATTTTGGCAGGTTACTTTGCTATGAAGATGGGTCTCCCCGTCGGCAAGCTTGTTTGTGCCTCCAACGAGAATAAGGTTCTTACCGATTTCTTTGCAGATGGCTCTTATAACAAGAACAGAGATTTCCATATTACAAAGTCTCCCTCTATGGATATCCTTATTTCCTCTAATCTTGAAAGACTCCTTTACCTTGTATGCGGAGCAGAAAAATGTGCCTCCTATATGAAGGACCTTAAGGAAAAGGGTGAGTATAAGATAAGTGCAGAGGAGCTTAGCACAATTAAAGAGGTGTTTGACGCAGGCTTTGCAAATGACGATACAACTCTTAAGGTAATTAAGGATGTATACGAGAAGCACGGATACATTATGGATACCCATACAGCAGTTGCATGGAAGGTATATGAGGATTGGGCTAAGGAAAATGGCAACGGATATAAGAGTGTAGTTCTTTCCACAGCCTCAGCATATAAATTCTCAAACAGCGTTATGAACGCTATCGGCAAGGAATATGATGATGAGTTCGACGCACTCGAAAAGCTCCATAAGGAAACAGGTGCAAGAATCCCCGGCTCCCTTGTGGGCATTAAGGAAAAGCCCGTAGTACATAAAAATGTAGTTAAAAAGGAAGATATGCTTACCTTTGTTTCCGATATGGTAGGTAAAAGGGAATGGACAAAATAAGGATAAAGGTACCTGCTACCTCTGCCAATATTGGCTCGGGCTTTGACTGTATGGGCATAGCCTTTCAAAAATATAACACCTTCGAGTTTGAAAGGATGACTCTCGGCGTTAAATTTGAGGGCTGTGATAACAAATATGCAAATGTGCACAATTTATCATATGTTGCATATAAGGCTGTTTGCGATAAGCTCGGTGTAAAATGCAATGTCAGAATTACAACATTAGATATAGATGTTCCCGTTTCCCGTGGGCTGGGCTCATCCGCTACTCTTATAGTAGCCGGTGCCATAGGGGCAAATATCCTGAACGGAAACCGACTTACAAAGGAGCAGATACTTGCTATATGCAATGATATAGAGGGACATCCGGACAATATCGCACCGGCACTGTACGGAGGACTTTGTGCCTCGGTTGTAATAGACGGCACACCCGTAACAGTAAAATATCCCATTAGCGAGGATGTGTATTTCACTGCCGTTGTCCCTGACTTTGAGGTCAGGACAAAGGAGGCAAGGGCAACATTGCCGAAGCAGATAAATCATAGGGATGCAATATTTAATCTGTCCCGTACAGCTATATTGCCCCACGCCCTTGAAACAGCAAATTTTCCTCTTATAAAAATTGCTACTCAGGATAGCATACATGAAAAATACAAGCGTCGTCTTTTCAGAAATATATCCGATGTGGAGGCAATAGCATACGAGTGCGGTGCTACATCCTTTATTATAAGCGGTGCCGGCTCTACCTGCCTTTGCATATCCGACAGACCGATAGAAAAGGAGCTTAACGAGGCTATATGCGGTCTCGAAAATAATTGGAGAGCTTTTTCGTTAATCGTTGATGACGAGGGAGCAAGGGAGGCTTAATATGCACAGTAAATATTTACTTGTAGATAAAAGTATTCTGCCCGATTACTATGAAAAGGTAATAGAGGCAAGATCCCTTTTATCCAGTGGAAAAATCAATGATGTCAGTGAGGCTGTAAAGGTAGTTGGCATTTCAAGAAGCACTTATTACAAATATAAGGATTATGTCTTTGCCCTCAATAAGGACACAGGTTGCCGTAAGGCGGTAATATCCTTTACCCTGTCTCACAAGGCAGGTATTCTCGGAGAGGTGCTCGGCAAGCTTTCTGAAATGGGTGCCAACATTCTCACAATAACTCAGAATATGCCTATTAATTCCCGTGCCCATGTTGTGGTGTCCCTTGATATTTCCTGCATTGAGGTCGCCCATCTCGAGGAGCTTATCTCTATTCTTAACGGCATCAACGGAGTTACAGGAGCAAAGCTGATATCAATTGAATAGCTGAGGGACTAATCTACACACAAAAATACATATTAAAAAAGAACGAAGAATTAGGGCTGTACTCTAAAGGACAGTTTTTAATTTCAATAGAAAATAGTACCTACCGACAGGAAAAGGACAGAGAATGTTTTTTACATGCTCTGTCCTCTTTTCTTTGCAAGCACCGCATTTGTGGTCACAAATGTATATAGTGAAATATTTTGCTTCGCAAAATGTGAAATAATGTTCTGTCGAACATTGTGAAATATCTCACTCTGCTCGATGTGAAATGAAATAAATCCCCTAACGCCCGCAGGCATTTCACTCGCTGATAGCGAATTTCACGCACGAAGTGCATTTCACAAATCCCACAAGTGATTTATTTCGTTGCGTAGTGTCCTTAAGGGCACTACGCATATGCTCTTCGTTCTTTTTATATTGATATATGATTCTTTTATTATATTGCCAATGCACTCTTTGACAGTCTTGTTTGATTTTTATTCTGTTCTCAAGGCTATTACAGGGTCCTTCTTTGCTGCCACTCTGGAGGGGATAAGACCTGCAATAAGTGTAAGACCCATACTGATAATAACAAGGATGATGGCACCTAAAACAGGGAGAGTAGCCTTAAGCGTTGCAAGACCTGTAAGTGAGAAGAGTATAACATTAATTATTACATTGAAAATTAATGTAACCAATATACCGAGCAGTCCGGCTGTAAAGCCAACGATGAGAGTCTCTGCGTTGAATACTCTGGATACATCCCTCTTCGATGCACCGATAGCTCGCAGAATACCTATTTCCTTTGTTCTTTCAAGAACGGAAATATAGGTAATAATTCCTATCATAATCGATGATACCACAAGTGAAATAGCTACAAAGGCGATAAGAACATATGAGATAGCGTTAATTATAGTCGTTACGGAGCTCATAAGAAGAGCAACTGTATCTGTGTATGTTATCTTATCGTTTTCCTCCTGCTTGCCGTTGTATTCATTAATGAGTTCAACTATTCTTTCCTTGCACTCAAAGTCCTTCGGATAGATAGATATCATATTGGGATTACTGAAATCAACATATCCGAGCTTCTGTAAATTGCCCTCATAGGATGCCTCTGTTTCAAGGGCACGGTTGGCAAGGTCCAATACCTGCTGATCACTCATTCCCGCAACGACGGAGGGGTCAAGGAATGCAGAAAGCATCATACGGAGCATAGGAACATCCTTAGCCTCATAGTATTCGGGCTCAAAGCTCTTTCCTGTAAAGAGGTCAACCTCTGTGTTAGCAAACTGAGCCTTTACAACATCGCTTTCATTAACCTTCTCTATAAGAGATGGCATAAGAG
Organism: Clostridia bacterium; assembly: GCA_017456545.1. Lineage (GTDB taxonomy): Bacteria > Bacillota > Clostridia > Oscillospirales > CAG-272 > RGIG2000. Next base: position 34,246 of record JAFTJE010000039.1, read on the forward strand.
AGGGAAGGTAACCGAGACAGCCGATTGAAACAGTGCTTACAGAATCCTCTGCAGGAGTAATAATACCGACAATTTCAAGCTCTACGGCATTGTCGAGGAGAGGCTTGAGCTCATCCTCAGTGCGTTCAACTATAGTCTGTTTGATCACCTCACCTGTTATGGGATTTTTGGTTTCAACAAGCTTATAGTAGTCGGAGTCAAGAAGTGCCTTGAAGCGATAACCGCATATTTCATCAAATGTATAGGATGTTGAGGGAATCTTGTAGGTACATTCCTCACCCTTTAGCTGAGCCTCCTGGGCTGCCTTGATGTAGTCCTTTACCTCCTGAATATCTCTGATGCCGAGGGTGTAAAGAATATAGTCGGTAACCTGGTTATTTTCATCAACTATAATAACAATTTCGTTGGGCTTAGTGGGATATTTACCGTGTACAAGGTCGTACTGGGACTGGATATATTCGCTATCACCCACAAGCTCAGCCCATGCATTTCCTCCACCCATCATAGAGGCACCACCCATTTGGCTTCCCGAGCCCGAGGAGCCGCCTAATCCTATCTCGGCAAAAAGCTCAGCCATATTTGAAATATTTTTTCTGTAATCTATATATGTTTTTCCGTTTTCCTCGTAGGAGTGTATGGAATATGTGTTCAGATTTGCAGAGTAGGAATATTTTATATCGGTTGTCAGATCATCAAAGCCGTTATCCTTGTTATCAAGATATTCCTTGAATTTTGCCAGGTTGTTTTCCGTATATCCCTTTGATATAGCCTCCATCATGGATACCATAATATCGGATGAATATACCTTGTTGGGGTCTCTGTCCTGATTAACATTGTTCTGACTCATAAGGGAGGAGAGCAGAGTATTTGTGTCCATGGTTGCCTTTTGTATCTGTAGGGGGTATGAGGACATTGTGCTTTCCTCAATAGAGGTAATATAAGCATTTACGCCACTGGATACCGATAGAATAAGAGCAATACCGATAATTCCTATACTTCCCGCAAAGGCAGTAAGGAATGTGCGTCCCTTCTTTGTCAAAAGGTTGTTTAGGGAAAGGAGAAGAGCAGTAAAGAAGGACATGGATTTTTTCTTTTTAGCCTTCTTTTGGTGTTGCTCGGGAAGTGCAGCCTCTACGGGAGCAGCTTCGTTTTCCTTAGTGTAGGGGTTGGAGTCATCAATTACAGCACCGTCAAGGAGCCTAATTATTCTGCTTGAATAGGTTTCTGCAAGCTCCGGGTTATGGGTAACCATAATAATAAGCTTTTCCTTGGATATCTCCTTAAGTATCTCCATAATCTGCACGGAGGTTTCGGAGTCGAGAGCACCTGTGGGCTCGTCGGCTAAGAGTATATCGGGGTCGTTAACAAGAGCTCTTGCAATGGCAACCCTCTGCATCTGTCCACCCGACATCTGGTTGGGCTTTTTATTGAGCTGATCTCCGAGGCCTACCTTTTCGAGCACCTCGGTAGCTCTTTTTCTTCTCTCCTCCTTAGAAACACCGGAGAGGGTAAGTGCAAGCTCAACATTGGAGAGCACTGTTTGGTGAGGAATAAGGTTGTAGCTCTGGAACACAAAGCCGATGGAGTGGTTCCTGTAGGCATCCCAATCCTTATCAGTAAATTTCTTTGTGGACTTTTCATTTATAATAAGGTCACCGCTTGTATATTTATCAAGACCGCCGATGATGTTCAAAAGGGTCGTTTTGCCACAGCCCGAGGGACCGAGAATGGATACAAATTCATTTTTTCGGAATTCAAGATCCACCCCACGGAGTGCACCTACAACGGTATCACCCATTACATAGTTTTTGGTAATTCCCTGTAATTTTAGCAATAATATCACTTCTTTCATTTAACATATAAAATATATAAATATTATAATTTAATTCATCTCATCAGTCAATAATTTTGTAAAAAAATTTGCTCTTTTATCACATAATTTTCATATAAGATAAGTAAGCCCGAGGACATTGTAATTACAGTGTGTACGGTGTTGACAATAAATGGGCTTTTATGATAAAATAATTAAAAAGAAAGGGGATTAGTAATGGAAATAAAAGCTACTACCGTTTACGATAAAAGCAGACTAATAAGATTCAATCACTTCATATCATTACAAAAAAAGGCGTTCTGGATTTTTATGTCTGTTGCAACCTTAGGAATTATGGGATATTATACATATTTTACTCTCACCTACGGCTTTTACCTAAAAATGCTTATGGCATGCTCCTTAATAGTTGTATTTGATGTGGCTTGTGTGATTTTACACATTGCTATGCCGTATTTTACGGTGAAAAAGTCGAGGTCCCTTGACGCAAGGGTAGAGTATACCTTTTGTGATGAAGCCCTACTCACCTATGCCAAAACCAAATACGAGGAGGAAAATAACAGGACAAAATATTCTGCTATAAAAAAAGCAGTCAGACGGGGTGGAGAGCTGTATCTGTTTTTGGAAAGTAATCAGGCGTTTTTAGTTGATATATCGACCTTAAGCAGTAATGATGCAGATGCCATAAAGGAGATACTTTCAAGGCACATAGATGAAAAGAAAATAAAATGGTAAAAAGCAGGACCCTGTGTCCTGTTTTTTACTTTAGCTTATTAATGAGTAGATTGAGGGCTATAAGGTTAAAAACCGTTAGAAGAGCAATATTCAAGTCGGAAACCAACCACATAATCTCCGAGGGTATAAGAGTTGATATAATGCACACCGTGGCAGATAAAAGGGCAAAGAAAGTGTGGATGCTTTTGTTTTTTGTGATATAAGACAGGGATTTATCACCGTAGTAAAATTGAGATATAAGGGTTGAAAAGACATATATAAGACAGGAAATCCGTATAAAGCCTTCTCCGAAGGATGGAAAATAATGACCGTAGGCTTTTGACACCCATTCTATTGGAGATAAATCTCTTTGACCGTAAATCAGGATAACAAGTGCAGTGATAGTACATAGAAGCACAGTATCTACAAAAACCTCTAAGATACCGAGGCACCCCTGTATATGCGGTGAATTATCGGAGGAGGCATGAGCTATTGGGGATGTACCACAGCCTGCCTCATTTGATAATATACCTCGGCTGACTCCGTATCGGATAGCTGTAAGTATACTAAAGGCTCCGACGCCTGAGAGGGCAGACCTGAAATTAAAGGCTTCTGCGATTATTTCTGAAAAAACCGTGGGGATGTGTTGATAATTCCGTAAAATAATGCAAAGAGAAAGAAAAGTGTGGGTAAGGGTAAGAAAAGGGATTATAAGGGAGGTCAGGGAGCTTATTTTATCCACTCCCTTGAGGATAACCGTAAGAAGGAGAATAGCAAATATTCCACCCAAGATAAGAGGACTAAGAGGTGAAATATCCTTTATTGCGTTTATTTGCACAAGGTTTCCGGTTATCAGGGAGTTACCGATGCATAAAAAGGAAAAAGCGAGGGCAAGTATAGCTCCTTTTTTATTTGGAAATGCCTTCTTTATGTAGTACGGTGCACCACCAAAAGCGATACCGTTATGGATTTTTTTGTACCTTATGGCAAAAAAGGTCTCACCGTATTTGACTCCCATAGCTATGCATGCTGACAATATCATCCAGAAAACAGCCCCGGGACCTCCCATTATAATAGCACTTGCAACACCGGCTATATTGCCAATACCGAGAGTTCCCGCAAGGGCAAGGGAAAGAGCAGAAAATCCACCCTTGCCACTCTTGATTTCCTTTGCTGTTCTTACAGGGTGAAGAATATAAAAAAATCTCAGCCTCCACCCGTACCTAAGCCCTGTTATGAGAAGAAATAAGGGTAACACAATTCCGCAAAGAATAAAAATAAAGCCATCAAGCATAAAATCACCACCAAAAATAATATATTCATCATATAGAGATTATTATATTAAGGAGGATTGTTAATTATTTGTAAACAATAGTCTATACCCCTTGATTTTATATATAGGTGGGGATAGAATATACAATGTAATTGGCACTCACAAAGAAAGAGTGCTAAAGCTTAAGGAGGTAATTAAAAATGACAATAAAGCCCTTATCAAACAGAGTAGTACTTAAAAATGTAGAAGCAGAGGAAACCACAAAGTCGGGTATTCTTCTTGCAGGTACAGCAAAGGAAAAGCCCCAGATGTCTGAGGTTATAGCAATAGGACCCGGAGAGGTTCGTGACGGTGTGCTTGTTCCTATGACGGTTAAGGTTGGTAACAAGGTTATAGTAAGTAAGTATACAGGTACAGAGGTTAAGCTTGACGGCGAGGAATATGTAATAGTTAAGGAAGACGATATTCTCGCTATCGTAGAGTAAGGAGGAGATTACAATGGCTAAGGAAATTCTTTATGGAATAGACGCAAGAAACGCTATGCTAAGAGGCGTTGATAAGCTTGCTGATACAGTTAAAATCACACTCGGCCCCAAGGGTAGAAATGTAGTTCTTGATAAGAAATACGGCTCACCCCTTATCACAAATGACGGAGTTACAATAGCTAAGGAAATTGAGCTTGAGGACGCTTGTGAGAATATGGGTGCTCAGCTCGTTCGTGAGGTTGCATCCAAGACAAATGATGCAGCAGGAGACGGTACAACAACAGCTACTCTTCTTACTCAGGCTCTTATTAGAGAGGGTATGAAGAATGTTACAGCAGGAGCTAACCCCATCGTTCTTCGTAAGGGCATCCAGAAGGCAGTTGACTGTGCTGTTGAGGGTCTTATCGCTAACTCCAAGAAGGTAAACGGTAAGGAGGATATTACAAGAGTAGGTACAGTATCTGCAGGAGACGAGACCATCGGTCAGCTTATCTCCGACGCTATGGAAAAGGTTACCTCCGACGGCGTTATCACTGTTGAGGAATCCAAGTCCACAGAGACCTATTGTGAGGTTGTAGAGGGTATGCAGTTTGACAGAGGATACCTCTCTGCATATATGGCAACCGATATGGATAAGATGGAGGCTGTTCTTGACGACGCACTTATCCTTATTACAGATAAGAAGATTACAAATATTCAGGAGATTCTCCCCATTCTTGAGCAGATAGTACAGGCAGGCAGAAAGCTTCTTATAGTAGCTGAGGATATTGAGGGCGAGGCACTTACAACTCTCGTTCTTAACAAGCTCAGAGGAACATTTACAGTAGTAGCTGTTAAGGCACCCGGCTTCGGCGACAGAAGAAAGGAAATGCTCCGTGATATTGCAGTTCTTACAGGTGGTCAGGTAATTACAGAGGAGCTTGGCTATGAGCTTAAGGATGCATCACTGGAGCTTCTCGGCAGAGCAAGACAGGTTAAGGTAAATAAGGAAAATACAATTATCGTAGGTGGCTTTGGCGATACATCGGATATCAAGGCAAGAATTGCACAGATTAAGGCAGGTATCGAGGCTACAACCTCTGATTTTGACAGAGAAAAGCTCCAGGAAAGACTTGCTAAGCTTTCCGGTGGTGTTGCAGTAATCAAGGTTGGTGCAGCTACCGAAACAGAAATGAAGGAAAAGAAGCTCCGTATAGAGGACGCCTTGAACGCTACCCGTGCAGCAGTTGAAGAGGGTATCGTTGCCGGTGGAGGTACAGCCTACATCAATGTAATTGAAAAGGTTTCTGCCCTTGTTGACACAGTTGACGGTGACGAAAAGACAGGTGTTAAAATCGTGGTTAAGGCTCTCGAGGAGCCCCTCCGTCAGATTTCCGCAAACGCAGGCTTTGACGGTGCAGTTATCGTTGATAAGGTTAAAAACAGCGGAAAGATTGGATACGGCTTCGACGCATATAAGGAAGTATACTGCGATATGATGGAATGTGGTATTGTAGACCCTACAAAGGTTACAAGGAGTGCACTCCAGAATGCAGCAAGCGTAGCATCCACCGTTCTCACAACAGAGGCAATCGTAGCAGAGAAGAAGGAAGAAAATCCTGCTCCTCCCGCTGCACCCCAAATGGGCGGAATGTATTAAGAAATCGGCACCCTCGGGTGCCGATTTGTTTTTAATATCAGACGCAGTCGGTTTCATCCGGGACGGATTTCATCTGTAAAACAGTTTTCATCCACAGTGTGGATTTCATTTTCAGCTGGATATATATTGAAAATTGTGATAAAATATTTTATGAGATTTTCTAAAAAAATTAACCGATTGATTTTTTCTTTCACTATAATGGCAGAAGCTTCTAAAAAACTGAAATGGAGGTGAGCAAATGGACGAAAGCAAATTTAACGAAAAGCTGACAGACGCGGCAAAAACTATTTTTTCATACTGTATGGCTAAAACCTCAAATAAAGAGGATGCCGAGGATCTTTCTCAGGATATACTGTATGAGCTTATTAAATCCTCGGGCAGTATAAGAGATGAAAACGCTTTTTATGGCTTTATGTGGTCAGTAGCCAATAATGTTTATAACAATTGGTATAAAAGGAAGCTGAAAAATATTACCTGTGAGCTGGACGAAAATATGGCGTCGGATGAGGATCTTTTTGATATAGAGGATAATAGTGACATTTATCTTGTACGCAGGGAGCTTTCTCTCCTTTCGGAAAAACACAGAAAAGCTACTATTTTGTACTATATTGATGGAAAATCCTGTCTGGAAATTGCTCAATCCTTAAATATTACGGAAAGCATGGTGAAATATCTGCTTTTCAAATCGAGAAAAATATTGAAAGAGGGAATGAATATGGAAAGAAATCTCGGAGAGCTTAGCTATAATCCTAAAACATTGCATCCAATGTACCACGGTCAAGGACCAAATCGTTTTTATGATTTTATGCAAAGTAAAATCAAACAAAATATTGTTAGTTCATGTTATAATGATGCGTTAACCGTTCAACAGATCAGTCTTGAAACTGGTATTCCACTTCCGTATCTTGATGATGAAATCAAGGCTCTTGAGGATAAAAAAATCATAATTAAGGATGGTAAACACTATAAATCAAATATAGTTATTATTTCAACTGAATGTGCCAACGAGATTGAACGAGCTGTTATAAAGTATCACGATATTAATGCTGATAAAATGAGGGATTTTATTGAAGAAAAGATGGAGGATTATAAGGCAATAGGATTTGTCAACAATGACTTTTCGGAGAATACATTGCGTTGGCAGCTTGTTGCAATTCTATTCAGAAAAATTTGCGATGTGAATAACCAAACAACCTATCCCCCTAAAACAGGGTGGGGAGAAAACGCTTTCCTTTGGTGCTTGGAAAAGCTTTCACGCAAGCATATGTTTAATTATTGCGGTGCATACAGTAAGCAAGGGGATAGCATAAATTTCTTTGATTATTTGAGCTTTGAAAATCGTAAAGGAGATCATCACGATTTTTATGGTAATGAACGCTACATCAATATTTTTTGTGATATTTGTCGAGGCGAAAAGAAGAATTTTAGCGAATATGACCTTGAAGCAATTGCAGAAATGATAAAAAAGGGATATGTTATCAAGGAGAATGAAACATATAAAGCAACCGTTCCGGTTTACACGACAGAGCAATTCAATAAAATCGCAGATTTTGCCGATCGGTTTGTATGTGATAGTCTGTCATCCATTATTAAAGAAATGAATGACACAAGTGCTCGTATATTGAGCTCGCATACACCCAAGCATTTGCAAGACCAAGTAAATGGAATTGCTGCCACGGACAAGTTTGTAAATGCAGTATGTATTCCCGCAACAATTCTAATTGACAGACAATTTCTAAGTACCGAATGGCATTCTCTTGAAATGCCTACGACTTATGTTGTTTTGAATATATAAAACTAAAAACAGCCATGCATATGAAGTGAACCATCTTTGGTTCACTTCAAGCCTGGCTGTTTTTAATAGAAAGTATTATATTAATAATCCCCGGGGTGAAGGTCGAGGGTTACATCTGTTGCGTAATCGGGAAGAGAATTTTTTTCCTCCTTTGGAGGATAACCCATATATTCTCGTAGGTGCTTGTCGTAGGCGTCCTTATAAAACTGAGTTTCCCTTACAGAATTTGTTATAACAAGGCTCTTTCCTTCATATTTATCTGAGAAGGTGGGATTATCTCTTTCAATTGTATATATTTGTCTGTTACACTGTTCTATACTTGCATTCAGCCCTGCCACATTAAAGCTTTCAACTCTATGAAGCAGCAGCTCGTAATTTGCTTTGCATTTGCGTACTCTTCCGGGTTTGCTTGCAGCAACAAATATGGCGATAAACGGAGAGAAAACAATATAAATGAACAACCATACTATATCAACAGCTATACAGAATAAGCCTGCTATAATAACAAAAGGAACTGCTCCTGCCATTATGATGGTGACAAGCAAGCCGATGGCTGTGCTGAATACCGTTATGATAGCGTCTATACTGAACGGAAACCATATATTGTGAAAAACCTTTTTCATGGCAGAGCTTTTTTTCTCTCTTGAAAGCCTGTTCTTGCTCCGCTGAAGATTTGCTTGAAGGGCTTTATAATCATTAAGCCTTTCTTCAAGTCTGTCCTTTTCCTTTCGCAGGGATGAGTATTCGTTATAATTCATATCTGTATTTCCCCCCTTTTGTTTTATTGTAGCATAAAGCTTGTAATGCTGTCAACCAAAAAAGAGAGTGCCGTAGCACTCTCTTTTAAGTTAAGCTATATTACTTGTTAAGTCTTGCTTCAAGAGCTGCAAGCTCCTCGTACATAGTAGCGGGAACTCTTGCACCAACCTGTGCGTAGAACGCCTTGATGTTTTCAACATCCTCAAGCCAGGAAGCCTTATCAACGGAGAGAAGACCCTCAACTGTATCAACAGTGATATCCTCAAGGCCCTCGATGTTGATGTCCTTAGCATAAGGAACATAACCGATAGCTGTCTCTCTTGCCTCAACCTTACCCTCACAACGAGCAAGAATCCAGTCAAGAACTCTCATATTATCGCCGAATCCGGGCCAGATGAAGTGACCTTCGTCATCTGTTCTGAACCAGTTAACATGGAAAATCTTAGGAGCATTGGGAATCTTCTTACCCATATCGAGCCAGTGCTGGAAGTAGTCACCCATATCATAGCCTACGAAGGGTCTCATTGCCATGGGGTCACGGCGAACTACACCTACTGCACCTGCAGCAGCTGCTGTAGTCTCGGAAGCCATGATGGAGCCAACGAAGGAGCCGTGCTGCCAACCGAAGGACTGGTATACGAGGGGAGCTGTCTTAGCACGACGGCCACCGAATACAATAGCAGAGATGGGAACGCCTGCAGGATTGTCAAACTCGGAGGAGATGCAAGGACAGTTCTTTGCAAGAGCTGTAAATCTGGAGTTAGGATGAGCAGCAGAAGTATTAACCTTATCCTTCTTGTCATACTTAGCCTTATCCCACTTTTCGCCCTTCCAGTTGATGCA
>JAFTJE010000001.1 GCA_017456545.1 Clostridia bacterium
CGAGGCACCCGATACAGTGCCCGATGCATCTGCACCTGAGTCCGAGAGCACAGACGGGGGCACAGCCTCCGAGGAGCCCAAAGTAGACGAGGGGGATGGGGACACCGACCTTAAGGAATATCTTATGGAAAAAATAGCTCCCATTGCCGCTGGAGTTATAACATCACTTTTGGCTCTTGCTACTACGATTAAAAGAATCAAAGGAACCATATCTACCCTTAACAGCTCCACAGGAGCTCTTAACGATGTAAAGGAAGCTGTGGCCGATACACTCGAAGGTGTTAAATCTGAGCTTAAAAACGGCATTTCTGAGATAGAGAAAAAAATCAGCGATATTCCTGAGCTAAAAGAGGATTATGAAATGCTTAAGAATGAGTATAAGACTCTAAAAGAACAAAATGCTTTACTGATGGAAGCTTTTAACCTGGGATTTGCATCAATACCGGATGCTGTTAGAAGTGGAAATGCACGGAAGATAGCCATCGTATCAGATAAATTTAATGAGGTGTCAGAGTGAAAAGAAAATTGTGCATGCTATATATTGCTTCATTTGTCTCAACGGTTGCTCCTCTTACCATATACATTGTTATCAACAAGGATAAATATATAAGCACAGTTGTCGATTCTGTTAAGCTCAGTGCAGGATTTGTAATATGTGCAATACTTATGCTCCTTAAGATTATGGACAAGCTTAAAATACCGTCAGGAACGACTACATATGCGATTGTTTTTCTCCTTTCTTATCTTCTTGACGCTATACTCAAAGATCTTATTATTCTTTCATTTTTAGCACTTGTGGGAGAAATGATTGATATTTTGTTTTTCCGTATACCTATAAAACGCCTTAAGGATCGCATTCATACGGACAAGATAGCGAGAGCCACAAGCTCTCAGGTTAAAGAGGTTCTTGAACAGTATTTCAGAGGAGGAAACAATGAGTAGGACAAATGTGAGAAATTTTATATTCAAAAATATAGGTATCATTCTTACTGTTCTTATATCCGTTCTGTATATCTTCAAGGGATTCTACTCCCTTGAGGAATCAGGAAAAACTATCTACGAAATACTCGGTGATGGAGCACTTTCTGCAGTTTTGGGATTCTGCATTACAGCTCTATTGCGTCAAACGGGCATTAATTACGGTAATGACGATATAGAACTTATAAATACACGGTCGTTACATTCAAAGAAGGTGGATCAGATAACTCCGTATATGAACCTTTTAGACGAATTTTGTGAAATTGAAAGCAAAAGGGTGCTCAAAGAAATGCGAACCAAAATTTTGGCACCTCGAGGTTTGAGATATGATGATTTGTTTGATACTGAAGGATTATATATCGGTGAATATGTTCCCGAAACAAAAAAATATACCGATAAAACTCTAAAAAAAGAGTACAAAAGGAAAATACGCCTTGATAGGAAGGCGATACATTATGCACAAGGGTTAAAATTAACTCCTCTATTATCCTCGACTCTTACCTCAGAGGGGGCCAAGATAGAGGACCCCCACAATTTTGGAGGAGATCCTGTACAGTATACGAAGGATTGTAACAGAAAGCAGATATTAAGCAAACTAATGTGTGCAATGGCGTTTGGATATTACACGCTTAGAATTCTTGATGATGCGTCCTGGCAAAACCTGTTGTGGCCTGCAATTCAGGTGGTGTTGTATCTTGTGTTTGGAGCCATTGAGATGATGAATGCGTATATGTTTATCAAGACGGAAGGCAATGGCAGTATGCTTCGCAAGATAGATATGCTGGAGAAATTTAACGCTTATGCAAAGGAGAAAATAAAAAATGTCAACTGTAGCGAAATATAAAAAATACTACGACTCTCTCAAAGGGAAGGATGTTAAATCCCAATCATTACTTGAACAAAATAAAACGAAGGAAGATCTAATCCTCCAACAGTACAAAAATGCAGCCAAGACAGCCTCAAATGCCTACAATGATAGTAGCAAACAACTTGACCAGCAGAAGGCAAGAGCAATTCAGGAGGCGAATGCTTTTGAACAGCGTCTTGCAAGGTATATCCCTGAATTGAATCAGCGTTCGGGGATATCCGGTACCGGAATGGCAGAGAGCACTGCACTTGAAGCGTATTCTGCTCAAGAAGGTCAGAAGCGAAATGCTATATCTAAGTATGAAACTGAGCAGAATAACTTGCTGAAAGAATACGCAAGAACAGCTTCCGCTATGGAGAATGAAAAGCTTTCAAAGATAGCTGATATAGATGCTCAAAATCTTGCAATATTAAGCCAGGCGAAGGATAATCTTACAAATGCTTATAAGAGTAATCTTCAAATCCTCGGAGAGGGCGTCAAAAATGAAACAATCAGCGTTAAAGACTATATTGATTACTACAACAGCGTTGTAGACGAGCTTGATCCTGAACTGGATGCAAATTTGATGATGCAATACAATGATATAGCCGGTGTTCCAAAAGGGATGTTGTTAAAATTCAAAACCGACAAAAAAATTACTCGTGATTTTGATGGTGAAACCTATGAGTATAAAGACGGACGATGGATACCGGTTGTAGAAGAGCCAAATACGGAGAAGACAAATCTTCAAAACAAAATCAAAGGTAGTTTTTTTAAGAGCAATCTGATAAAGTAGGGGGGATAATGTGAGTGAATTGTGGGATGCGTACTTAAGGTACGGAAAATATGGAATGGGTGCGGTTGCAAGCAACTCTGTTCTAAAGGTTGAAGAGGATGATTCTGACCTTACTAAGGCTCTAAAAACCGGAGGACAAACTGTATTTGATGCAATGTTTCGATTTACTCAGGGTGCTTCTAAAAGCATAGAAGGCGTTGTGGATTACGGCTTGGGTATAGGTGCTGGTATAAGTGGTTTTTTCGGCGATGAAGAAAAACAGAGCATGCTGGAAAAAGCCGTTAGATATGACTGGACTTATGAAAATGTTGCTGCCGGAAACCAGTGGAATGACCATTCGCTTTTGCGTGGGAATACAGTCGGAGAATTCACAGGAAATGTTATTGAAGGAGTTGGAGGGATGGTACCTGCCGTTGTTTCAAATGCTGTGCTCCCCGGCTCGGGCATTTTCGTAATGTCTGCAGGTGCAGCGGGCAACGCCACGGAAGAAGCCTTAAACAACGGTGCAGCTATCGGTCCTGCGTTAGCGTACGGAACTCTTAGAGGATCTATAGAAGCTCTGACAGAAAAGCTTGGAGGATTTAACTTCGGTGGTGGAACTGTAGCAGGCAAGCTCACGGCCGGCACGACACTTGGAAAAGCAACATCTAAGGGTATCGGTAAACTTGCAGAAAGCTTTGTTGCAGAGGGCACTGAAGAGGTTATATCTGATATGCTTGATCCTTTAGCTAAAAAGGCTACAGGGGTCGATACCAGAAGCCTGGATGAACAGTATGCCGAGGTGCAGGAAGGTCTTGGCGAAACATTCCTTACAGGTGGTGCTGTTGGTACCATTATGAGTGGAGGACAGAATTTTGTAAGAAACTCTGCAAACCGTGAAAGAGGTGGAGCAAGGGCCTCAAGGGCAGACGATTATATATCATATGTCAGTGATATATCGGCTAATCTCAAAGGCACAGACGCAGATGTAAGATACGATAGGGCTATACATGACTCCTTTATCGGGATAGAAGGTGAACTTATGCAGATGAGTGAAAACTCTCGTAAAAACTACCTTAAATCCCTTGAAAAAACGCCTTTCAAAATGGCATTTAATGAAACAGGTAAATATGTCGGTGCCAAAGCAAACAATATAAATCCCGGAGCTATTAGTAATAATCTACGCAATCTCTCGGCAAATCTTAAATATAAAGCTGTCAGTGCCGATGTGGAGCTTAGTGAGGATGCTATCAAGGGTAAGAAGCTTATCGAAGATATATTTGGTAAAAATAGTGCTTCTGTAGTCATATCCGATGATATGGATGCTAACACAAGAATGACTGTTGATATCAGTACAGGTGTTATATACATAAATAACAATATGGAATTCGATGAAAAGTTTTCCGTTGCAGTTGCAGCCATTCACGAAATTGTACATACAACAGAGGGAACAGAAGAATACGAGGAGCTTGCTAACCTTGCCTTTGCTGTTTTTTCAATGGATGAATTCCAGAATACATACAAGAATGTGGATTTTTCTGAAATTGATATTGATAATCTAACAAAGGCACAGGCAGAATATGTACTCTCAACCGAGAAGGTAGCTGACCTTGTAGGACACCTTCTTTCAAGCCCATCCGCCCTTGCCAAGCTCAGAGCAAGAAACAAGGGAGTATTTGAAAAGCTTAAGGCTATATTCCATTTTGCTCACGACAGCTCCACATCCAAAGAGGGTAAAAAGACTCTTAAAAAGGTCCTTGATTCATTTGATAAAGCACTCGAAGCATCTCACGGTGGCGTTCTCTTAAGCGATCTAAGTGACGATGAGGAAAAAGAAAACACCGAGCAGGGGCACGGTGTGGATGAGGAGAGGGATTCGAAAGCGTCAAAAGAAAAGGATCAAAGTTTTATAAAGGATAAATATTTCGAGTCCCAAATCGACAAATGGAAATCTTTAAGTCACGGTTCTTATGTTAAGGTTGGTGAGCTACACAGTTCACATCCTTTGTGCCTTGTTGGAATGCCAAGTGGCGTTTTAAGATATGATGTATCAAAAATCAATAAAAATATGAGCAAGCATTCGTCATATTTAACGATTGGGCTATTAAAGGAAATTCCTAATATTATTGAACATCCAATAGCAATAACTGAATTCACGGAAGAAAATACGGTTAATGTTTTTGGAAATGTTTTTGTTAATAACCATCCTATGATGTTAGGTGTAACAATTTCAAAGGATAGAGCTGGTAATGATATAAGCAAGATTAGAACATATAATTTAAGAAGAGATGTTGAGAAAATAATTACAGATGAAAATATCCTTTATCTTAACGAAGATAAAAAAAGAACCCAAGAATGGTTCCAAGCCTGTGGGAAACAAGTCCCTTTAGGGGGAAACAAATTCGGGTTCATACATAGTATATCACAAAATCTGAAAAATGTCAACATTGATGAGAGAAATTCTAAAAAAGCCACAGGCAAAGGCGTAACATGGGACGATCTTAATACAGATAGTCATGTACTGCCGGAGGATAACAGTGATATAAGGGTGCATCCTCCAAAGCCTAAGAATAAAGCTGAAGCAAAGGAAGTCTCTGAAAAGAAAGAAGTTAAAAAAGCAAAGAGACCGCTTAAAATAACTAAGGCGTTGACCAATGAAGAAGGAATTAACATTATATCCTATATTATGGAGGACCATTTTAAGTGTATTACTGCGGACACTAAAATGGCTTATATTCCTAAGGAAGCTCGCAAGGACATAATCGACAGGCTTACTCATATTGCTGATACCAATGATATGGAGTCTTATGTGGGCAAGGTATACGATATAGCTGAGCTCATCTGCAACGAGGCTGTTATTCGTGAGCAGTACGATATATCTGACCGTGTAGATGTAGAGGAGGCACGCAGAACTGTTGATATTCTTAATTCGTATAAGGGTAAGATAAATCTTGAAGCTATACTGGAGGATATTAAGACTGTATATGATACCCGTGCCTCACACCTTATAAGAACCTGGGGTGCAAAAAAAAGGCGAGGCGTATCTACCGATGTTATTAAAGAGGAGCTCTCGGAATATGGTATCAGAATCAGTGCGATTAATGAGGCAGATATATTTACCGAGCTTGTGACCAAATATGATATGGCCAATAGCATTATCAACGATGCAGAAAAAAGTATAACTACAAAGGTAAAGGATTTGTTTGCGAAGGATGCTGATGGCAAGGCTCGGCTTATAGAAAATGTAGCGGATGATATACATACTCTCTTTAATAAAAACATAGAGAGAGAATATTTCAAAACATATTCTAAGGTTTTATCTGTGTGCCGTAAATTTAATGACTTGAAAAAAGGCACATATGTTAATGCAACAGAAATTGAGGATGCGGCCCTTAGAAATGTTTATGATAATATCAAGACTCTTCGTGGTGGGCTTTTAAGTGTTAAATCTGTAACAGAAACCTTTAAGCATTTGACCGTGTGGTATTCTGACAAGAATGAGTCTTTGGAAGGAAGGATAGATTCTGAAACGCAGGAGCTTATTCGAGAGATTGCATTCCGCCGGGATGACCCTATCAATGTGGTAGAGCTAAAAAATATACTCAAGGTTCTCCAAAGGGTCTATGCCACTCTTGAAAATTATACAAAGATTTACCGTGACGGTAGGTATCATGACATCAGCGATATAGTCGAAAGTAACATGAAAACGGCAGAAAGGGCGAAAAATAACGACAATACTATCACCAAATTCTACCGTAACAAATTCCTTAAAAGCATAGGTGATCCTCAATATGTATGTGAATTACTTGACGGATACCGTCAGGGCTTTGCAACAGCCATACTCAAGGAGCTAAGGGAAGGTGAGATAAAATATTCCAAAACAAAAATTGATATCCTTACTGAACTGGATAAGTTTTTTAAGAATAAAGAAAACAAGAAGTATATTAACACTCTTTCTAAAAGAACCATTAATATAGATGGCAAGAGTGTTCCTATGGATATCGCTATTTCTGTATATATGACAAATAAAAGATGTCATGCACAGAAGGGTCTACAAATGAACGGCTTTGAGTACAAAGGCAAAAAAGGCAATATTGATAAGCTCGAGGGCCTTACCGTAGGGGATATATCCGGAATTGAGGCTAACTTTACAGAGAAGGACAAACAGTTTATATCTATCGTTGAAAGTGTTTACAAAAAATGTAGAGATTACAAATATGATACAGATATGGTAAGACTCGGATTTAGTAATATAGTTACGGACTATTATTACCCTATATTCCGTGTCCATGCCACAAGTATTGAGTCGAGTGAGATGTATTTTGCAGCAGATTCTGTAAATACAGCATACTTTAATAAAAATACCGTTCAAGGAGCTAAGCAGAGGCTTGTTGTTAAAAGCGTTCTCGATACTATGACAACTCATATTGAGGGGATAGCGAGATATGTGGGATATGCCATAGCAGTGGACAACTTTAACAAGCTTTGGAATTTCAATACCGTTGAAAACAAAAATAATCCCGTTACAATAAAAAATAAGCTTGATGCTTTTTGGGGTGAGGGCTCGAAATATCTGGTCGATTTAGTTAATGATGTACAGGGCAAACGATTGGAGCAACAACCGGGTGCCGACATTATAAACTGGCTACGCAGTAGTTACGCTACATATCAGCTCGGTGCTAATCCAAAGGTGTGGTTTACACAGCTTTCGTCTTACCTTGCGGCGTTTAATAAGCTTTCCAAAAGCTCGATGCTTAAAGCTTTTACTATAGATGGAACGGATGTAGACGAATACTGTGCTCTTGCGGAAATACGAAACAGAGATATGCAAATAGCCAAAGCACAGTCGGTATCTGATAAGGTTGGTAAAATCGGTAATATAATGATGAAGCCCATCGGTGCAGTGGACCGTATGGTTGTAAAGAAGTTATTTGCGGCATGCCAAATAGAGGTTAATAAGAGATATGGTCTTGCTCTTGGCAGTGAGGAAAACAAAATAAGAGCCGGCGAGCTTCTTACGGAGATTATATTCGAGACACAGCAGAACTCCTTTGCATCGGAACGGTCAGCTGTAATGAGAAGGTCCGGAGAGATAATAAAGAGCTTTACAATGTTCTCGGCTGATGCTATGAAGCTTTGGAGCCGTTGGTTTGGTGCTATAGGAAAGCATCATACTATAAGACGAGAATTATATCTTGCAAAACAGAATGGCAAAAATACTACAGAGCTTGAAAATGAGTTGAAGGAAGCAAAAAAAGAGGTTGCTAAAACAACAACTTCTGTCGTAACAGTTGCTATGTTTATGGCGTTTGTATCTATGGCGTTTCGTCACCTTTATAACAAGGATGACGAGGAAAACGATGCTGTTACATTTGCCAAGGATTTCGGTGCCAATCTTATAGGTATGTTCCCGTTCATAAGAGATGCAGTTTCATATTTTTCTGAGGGATATGATGTGGGTACATTCGCTACAGATTCATTCAACAATGTGCTTTCTTCGGTAAAATCATTAGCTGTACTCATTGGTGATGCAATAAGTGGTAAATATGTTTCGAAGCAGGAGATAGCAAAGGTACTCAAGAGCTTGTTCTTTACTGTAGGACAAGTTTCGGGTATTCCTACAAGGAATGTTTATAATTTTACCGCCGGAATGATAAACAGATTTGCTGAAGGATCACTTGGCTATATGATAACTGATGTCATTTACGGGAAGTCTTATTCCTCCGATCTTAGCAAGGCTATAGAGGAAGGGGATGAGGTTAAGATACATACTATCCTTTCTCTTGCAAGTGCCGGAGAGGGCAGTAAGTATTCAAGCGAGACTATGCAGGTTATTTCCAATCTATACAGAAATGGATACAATTGTCTCCCGAGGACCATATCTGAAAAGGTGATAGTTGCCGGCGTTGAATATGAGTTAACAGCAGAACAGTATAAATCTATCACTCAGGAATACGGAAGGGCTAACGGTGTAATTAACGATATAGTTGTCACTTCAGGATTCGATTCCTTGAGTGCGGAATCACAAAGTAAGGCCATCAAATTCGTAAACGATTATTATTTTGCAGCAGCCACAGAAAAAGGACTCGGCATAAGCTATAAATCCGATTCGAGCTACTATAAAAAATTGGTGTATGGTAAGCTCATTGACATTAAGGTGTTGGCAATGGCGGTGGCACAGGTTAACGAGATTAAAAAATCCGCAGGAGAGGGCGATAATATTCGTCAGAAGATAAGAGATTATATTCAGTCTCTTCCGTTGTCTGCCGAGCAGAAATATCTGCTGTTCAATTATTTCGGATACACATCAGAAGTGGATAAGGAAAAGATGGTGTCATTCATTAAATCAAATTCAAAGCTTTCAGCAGAGAATAAAGAATATCTATTAAAACGATATAAATAAAATAAGCAGACCACTTTCGGGTGGTCTGTTTGTTTAGGTACAAAGGTAGGTACAAAAATATAATTAACGCAGTATTTTTGAACAATTTTTAACCGTTTTTAAGACAAAAAGTGTGCAAAATAAGGGGAAATAACGGCAAAATATGACATTTAACAAATCTCTCCTTCTCCGCCAACAAAAAAGGACACCATATCGGTGTCCTTTTTTGTTTGGTGAGGAGATTTGAGCTTCATCAGTGTCGGTTACTCGGTGCGGGATGCGGTAAGACTCCACGAAAGCCCCGACTCCTTGGCTGAGTGGTTAGTCGCACCCATACAAAGCGTAGCGTAGTAGTCAAATCTTCTCTTCTCCGCCAACAAAATAGGACACCATATCGGTGTCCTTTTTTTGTTTATCCATTGCGGAAGCAATGGCATACCATCACACGGAGTGTGCACCTCATCAGCAAAGCTGCATATCATCAACCACAAGTTGCATCCTTTTTCAAAGAAGAAAACCACACCTGTCCTCATGCATTTAGATTATTTGAAAATTCCTACTCCTTGCATTGGGTTGCTACTACAGAGCTTCCAAAAAGGTCGGGAATTATCACATCTCCTATGGTGAGTGGTAGCTTTGCTATGGTTGAGTTTATTATTTCCATAGCCTCGAAGACCTTTTCCTTAGGAATAGGTTGGCTTGTTTTAACAGAAACAAGCTCTCCGTTTTCGCAACGGATTGTAGTTGTTACCATTCTTTTAGGGGCAGTACATTCATTTATTGCATATTCTTTTCCTCTTGGGCAAGTGTTACCGACAACGGACAATATGTTTTTTCCTTCTAATGTTACAGTAAGGCTGCATCCCAAAGGACATGCTATACAGGTTAATTCTCTTTTCATTACAATTCCTCCAGCTCGAGCCTTATTTTAGATACTCCCTCAAGGATTTTACTATCAATTTTTAAGATTTCCATCTCTGACGGTGCTATTCTTTGCTTTTTTCTTGATAGAGCCAGCTTATCATTTGCATAAACATTTATATTTACATTTCTGTACGGATTTGATGTTCTGAAATACAGGGCTGTGTCCTTTTTCTCTGTTATTATCTGAGGCACAGTATAACGAATTTTTCCGTCGGTTGAAATAGGAATATTTACCGTTTTGTTATTAACCCCTTTAATGTAATCGGAAGCACCTTTACCTGCTATTTCTGCTTCCTCTGACACATAATCCACCAGATCATGAACATGTAGGACATTTCCACATGAAAAAACTCCCTCTATAACGGTCTCTCTGTTTTGGTCAACCACACTGCCGTTTGTTACAGGCGATATTTCTACTCCAATTCTCTTTGTCAACTCATTTTCGGGAATTAAACCACATGACAAAAGCAGGGTATCACAAGAGATAAGCTCATAGCTTTCCTTGATTGGCTTACGGTTTTCGTCAACCTTAGCAATCGTAACTCCTGTTAATCTTTCCTTTCCGTGAAGTGCTACTACGGTGTGAGATAGCTTCAGTGGAATATTAAAGTCGTTTAAGCATTGCTCAATATTTCTTGCGAGTCCTGAAGAATATGGCATAAGCTCACATACAGCCTTAACATTAGCTCCCTCAAGGGTCATTCTGCGAGCCATAATGAGACCTATATCGCCAGAGCCCAGAATAACGACCTCCTTGCCCGGCATATACCCTTTCATATTGACAAGTTTTTGTGCGGTGCCTGCACTATAAATACCGGCAGGGCGAGTGCCTGCAATATTCAAAGCTCCCTTTGCTCTTTCGCGACAACCCATAGCAAGAATAATAGCCTTTGCTTCTATTTCAAAAATTCCGTCCTCACTATTCGAGGCTATTATTTTTTTATTCTTTGTTATTTCAAGGACCATTGTATTAAGCTTAACACTTATTCCAAGCTCTTTCACCTTTTTTTCGTATCTGTATGCATACTCGGGTCCTGTAAGCTCTTCTTTGAACTTATGGAGTCCAAAGCCGTTATGTATGCATTGACGAAGAATGCCACCTAACTTATCATCTCTTTCAAGAATAAGAATATCTCTTATTCCGTTTTCGTAGGCAGATATTGCGGAGCTCATTCCGGCAGGTCCACCACCTATAATCACAAGCTCTGTCATCTTTTTTTCTCCTTTGTTTTACCGGTTACTACATATGATTGTCCACCGAATTTTGTTATCTTTTCGTATGGTAAATTAAGCTCTTTGGAAAGAAGCTCTATTATGTAAGGACTGCAAAATCCACCTTGGCATCTGCCCATTTGGGAACGGGTACGCCTTTTTACACCATCCAGGTCGGTTGCCCTTGGTTGAGTACGAATGGCATCAAGAATTTCGCCCTCGGTAACACCCTCACATCGGCAAATTATCTTTCCATAGGATGGATTTTCCCTTATCATTTTATTTTTCTCTTCCACGCTTGCTTCTCTAAATGCATGCATAGATTTTCTTGTGGTTATTGGGGCTTCCTTTCTGATAAGAGTGAGTCCGATTTTGCTTAAAAGGTTGCATACATATTCTGCAATGGCGGGAGATGCGGAAAGTCCGGGGGACTCAATACCTGCAACATTTACATAGCGTTCTTTAGGAGAGTTGATAATAAAATCTCCTGTACTACCTACAGAACGAAGTCCGCAGAAGGAAGTAATGGTTTTGTTTTTGGGAATATTGGAAACGCTTCTTTCGGCTATATCATAGATAGATGCAAAAAATTCACAAGTGGTTGATTTATCGTCCTTATCCTCTATGTCAATTGCAGTTGGTCCTAAAAGAAGATTTCCATCAACCGTTGGAGAAACAAGTATACCTTTACCCATTTTGCCCGGAGTTGCAAATATTGTATGAGACACAATACCTCCGCTTTCCTTATCCAAAAGAACATATTCTCCACGGCGAGGATGCACCTTAAATGAAGAATCTCCTACAAGGCCGGCTATTTTATCAGAATATACACCTCCGCAATTTACTATGTACTTTGAAAGTATCCGGTCATCTTTTGATTTTATTACATAGTGATCACCCTTGTCTTCTATTTCCGTCACCTCAAAGCTGCATTTAAGCTCTGCACCGTTATCCATGGCATTTCCTATTGCAGATACTGCTAAATCATACGGACAGATTATAGCACCTGTTGGTGCATACAAAGCACAGGTAACATCTTTACCTATGTTAGGCTCGATTTTTAGAATTTCGCTTCTTTTAAGGATTTTTAATCCCTCAACACCGTTTATATTACCTCGGTTCAACAGCTCCCCAAGAGTGCTCTCGTCTTCCTCGTTAAAGCCTACTACAAGTGAGCCGTTATTTATGTATTTTACGCCTAAGGATTCAGCAATCTGAGGCATCAATTTTGAGCCTCTCACATTTAACTTAGCCTTTAGTGTACCTACCTTTGCATCGAATCCAGCATGAACTATTGCAGAGTTTGCCTTTGTCGCACCTGTGGCAACATCATTTTCCTTTTCAACCAAACACACGCTTATATCATAGAAGGATAGCTCCCTTGCTATCATACTGCCTATAACGCCTGCACCGATTATTGCTATATCGTACATAACTTCTCCTAAAAATAGTTTTTCACTACAATTTTACCACGGATTAAAAAATAAGTCAATGTGTTCGATTTCATATTTTCCACATTATTCCTCAATGATTACATTTCAAATAATACTGTATCAGCAATTCTGATTCTGTAAGCCGTTCGATTTTCATTCCACCTGTTCCACAAAAAAATTCTAACCTACCTTTAGTAATAAGGGCTTTTCATATAAAACAAACTCGGTCAAAAAATAGATTCATATCTTTTTTTGACCGAGTTTTTCTAATTTTATGTAAAAGTAAATTAGAAACCGATTAAGTGTTTTTCATTACTATGGATCCAACACATTCACTTACATGCTCACAAGCGTCTGAGCACGCCTCAAAGCAATCATAAATCTTGTACCATGAAACAGTTGTAAGAACATCAGTGGAATTCTTCGTAAGCTCGTGCATGGTTGTGAGATACAGCTTGTCGCATTCCTCCTCAACATCGTTTGATTCAACAATGAGAGAGTGCAGCTTCTTTGATTTTTTGAAGTTTTCAAATTCTTCCATAATTTCGCAAAGAATATCACAAGCCTTTACAAGGTGCCTTGCATATTCGATTGCAGCAGACTCTATAGTTTGGATGTTGTATATATAAAGCTTCTGCAATACTTCTTCAAGAAGGTCAAGCACTGTGTCGAGCTGTTGGCTCATCATATCGAGATCCTCTCGGTCAACCGGCGTTACAAACGCCTTGGCAAGCATCTCATTCATCTGGTGCTTTTTCATATCTGCACTGTGCTCGTATGTATGCATTTGTTCAAGCATCATTTCGATGTTGCTTGCGTCATAGTTTTCAAGACATTCAACAAGATAGTTTGCCGCATTTTTTGCAAGAGCTGCACACTCCATATAATTTTCAAAATAAAATTTATCGCCTTTAGCCATTTTAGATTTTTCCTTTCTGTTAGTTGAATATAAGCAGGAACACTTTTGTTACGAGAAACGCAAGCAAGCCACATCCGGGGAATGTAAGAATCCAGGTCATCACCATTTCCTTTACTACACCGAAATTGATGGCAGATACTCGCTTTACCGCACCGACACCCATAATAGAGGTGGTCTTTACATGCGTGGTAGATACGGGAAGTCCGAACACTGAGCAAAAGACAAGTGAAATTGCCGAAGCAATATCTGCCGAAAAGCCCTGATACTTTTCAAGCTTAACCATATCCATACCAACGGATTTAATAATCTTTTTACCACCGATTGCCGTACCTGCCGCCATAATAAGCGAGCAAACAATCATAAGCCAGGTTGGAATTGCAAAGGAGGCTGCGGCAGCACCCGTGCCTTGCAGAGTGAACACGCACAAGAGAATAATACCCATAAACTTCTGTCCGTCCTGGGCTCCGTGCATAAATGCCATTGCCGCAGCTCCGGTAATTTGAGCTCCCTTGAAGAAGGGCTCGGTTTTCGGTCTGTTCATCTTATAACAAATCCGAGTCACAAGCTTTCCAATTAGCCAAGCGAGTCCAAAGCCGAGTACGACCGAAATCACTATACCGATCAGAACCTTACTCCATTCGTTCCATACAATTGCATTAAGACCTGTCAATGCCATAGCACCACCTGTAAGACCTGCAATCAATGCATGGCTCTCGCTGGTTGGAATTCCGAACATCCAAGCAAGCGTTGCCCAAATAACGATTGCAAGCATCGCCGCACACAAAACAATAATAATGGTTTCGCCCGAATTTTCTCCAAAATCCACCATACTCGTAATGGTAACGGCAACCTTGTTGCTGATCTGCGTCATTATGAATACACCGAGAAAATTGAACACTGCCGCCATCAGTATTGCTGCCTTCGGTGGCATACATCTTGTTACGACACAGGTGGCAATGGCGTTTGGTGCATCTGTCCAACCGTTAACCAAAATAACACCGAGTGTCAGTAATACAGCGACAAACAGCAGTGGATTTGCCGTCATCTGTCCCCAAAACTCTAAAAATTCCATAGGTTGTCCTCTCTTTATATAGTTTACAAGCGATAAACACTTGATTATTTACAAGCAAGCCGAATTTAACCCGTTCTGTCATATTATATCATATTGCCGGTAAAGAAACGGCAAAGAAGAAGCAAACTGATTCGGCTCACACATCCGAAAGCTTTATTTATCTCCGTTCATTCGGAATCCTCTTGGATGCAACTCGCCATTTGTATCTTTTGTGCATCACTTAGCTTCTCATAATTTGTAACAATGGAAGAGCTTGCTCCGTATATAGTTGTAAGAGGAGTACGCAAATCGTGAGATACCGCACGAAGCAAATTTGCTCTCATCCGTTCCTTTTCACTCTCCGACTTTACTCTTTGCCATTCCTTCATTTTTGTAGTAAACGCACTTGTAAGCACGGAGATAACAAGCATAATGATTGCCGATATAATGCTTGACGGTGCTGAAAAATCCATATCAAAATATGGGTATGTAAATGTATAATTAATAATAAACACACTCGAAATTGCCGATATTACACCCCACAGATATCCATCGGTTATTAAGGATATAAGGAACACAGAAAAGGCAAACAGCGTTGTGATCTGCTCCCATACATCAAATTTCTAAAGTAATATGCTGATTCCGAAGGAGACTGCAAGAATCAGAACGGTGAGGACAGTATCGATAATTCTCTTTTTTACTTTTCTATTCATAGCTATCTCCTTCCTTTTTTTCATTATTATAACACAAACTTTATTAAGATTCAACAATAAACATTTATGCTTTTACGGATATATTCCTCCTGATAATATTCACTTATATTGCATTTGCTATATCACATATAAAATAATCCCGATAAGGACATTAATTATCCTACTTGTCTATATTGCTTTTGGATTTTCACCTATTAAAACCATTTATTGACAAATACAGGAGGTTAGGATATAATAAATCGTAGGAGAAAGCGTTGGCTATTATACTTTTAATATAATGAAAGGAAGACAAAATGACAGAGTACATTTTCCCGGAAAGAATAAAGGACTATCAGGCTGTAAATAGCTGTAATGCCTTATTGAAGAGACAGGCTATGCAGATAGGTCTTGCAGAGAAGGAAACAGCCACCTTTGATAACGGTGAGTATGTTATTTTAGATTATGGCAAGGAGATGAACGGCGGTGTCCGTATCCTTACCTATCTGGCACAAAGTGTTAAGGTTCGTATCCGTTTTGGTGAGAGCTTGACAGAGTGCTGCTCCGACTTGGGAGGGGATAAAAACGCCACAAACGACCACGCCACAAGAGACTTTTACACCGAGCTGCAAAATTATTCCGATATGACCTTTGGAAACACAGGCTTCCGTTTTGTCCGTTTGGACTTTTACGGTGAGACTGTATTAAAATCTGTCATTGCCGTTAATCACATTCTGAAAAGAAAGGCTGTCTTTCGCTACTGTGGAGAGGATAAGCTAATCCGTAAAATATACGAAACGGCAAAGCGTACCGTAGATTTATGTGCAGGTCAGGATTATTTATGGGACGGGGTAAAGCGTGACCGTCTTGTATGGATTGGGGACAGCCATCCGGAAATGCTGGCACTGACATCCCTGTACGGCAGATTGCCCGTTATAGAAAAATCCCTTGATTTTATAAAGGACCAGACTCCCCTCCCCCGTTGGATGAACAATATTCCTATGTATTCAATGTGGTGGATAATTATCCTGGCAGATTATTACGAGGTAACCGGTGCCAGGGATTATGTGAGCAAGCAGATACCGTACCTTAAGGACCTTGTAAATCAGATATCAAATTGTGTGAAGGAGGACGGCGAGCTTGACTACCCCTTCTACTTTGTGGATTGGCCCACAAGCAATCAGCCCGATGAAATAAACGGAGTCAGAGCTATAAACATAATCGCTATGCAAAAGGCGATAAACCTCCTCTCCCTTTACGGAAAGGATATAAAGACAGCCGAAAACACTCTTGCCCGTCTGCTGTCAAAAAAGATTACCGTACAGAAAAGTAAGCAGGTGGCAGGGCTTAAATTCCTTGCTGTTGGGCTTGACGAGGAGGATAAAGAGCTCCTTGTACGGGGTGGAGCCAAGGGAATGTCTACCTTTATGAGCTATTATATTCTTAAAACTGTGGCATCCTTCGATAAAAGCCGAGCAATTGAAATGATGAAGGAATACTACGGAGGCATGCTTGACAAGGGGGCAACATCCTTTTGGGAGGACTTTGATATAGAGTGGATATATGGCTCCTGCCGTACAGATGAGTACCCCATGGTCGGAGAAAGGGATATACACGGAGATTACGGTGCCTACTGCTACAAGGGCTTCCGTCACAGTCTCTGCCACGGATGGAGTGCCGGAGTAATTCAATTTATAAAGGAAGAATGTTGATTTTACAGAAATTATCAGCTATAATAAAAGCGTAAGCAATAAATAAATGTCAGATTTACGGAGGTAAAAATGAGCCAAAGAACAAAGGAAATTCTTGCAAAAATGACTCTTGAGGATAAAATTTATCATCTTGAGCAGATTACTACAGCTACATATTTAACAAAGGGAAGTACATACGAGGTCATAACAGGTCCCAACAGCAAATTAAAGCTTAACAAGGAAATGATTTATGATGTGGGCACATCCCTGAATCTTGTGGGGGCAGAAACTATGATAGATGCCCTTACAAATTATCTTGACAAAAGCAAGAGCAAGCGTCCCCCTGTGTTTATGCAGGATGTAATACACGGTCACCGTACTCTTTATCCCATTAATCTTGCCGTTGCCGCCTCCTTTGACCGTGAGCTTGCAAGTGAGCTTGCCTCCATGGCAGCAAAGGAAGCCAGCCTTGACGGTGTAAGCGTTACCTTCGCACCCATGGTAGACCTTGTAAGAGACCCCAGATGGGGACGGGTTATGGAATCAAGCGGTGAGGACCCCTACCTTAACTCCGAAATGGCGAAGGCGACAGTCCGTGGATTCCAGGGCGATATGGGTAAATATAATCTTGCAGCCTGTGTAAAGCATTTTGCCGCATACGGTGCAGCAGAGGCAGGCCGTGACTACAATACGGTTGATGTAAGCGAACGCACCCTGCGTGAATACTATCTGCCGGCATACAAGGCAGCGATTGATGCCGGGGTTAAAATGCTTATGGCAGCCTTTAACATTGTAGATGGCGTACCCTGTGTCGGTAATAAGCACCTTATGAAGGATATATTAAGAGATGAATGGGGCTTCGACGGTGTTGTAATAAGTGACTACGGTGCAGTTGAGGAAATGATAGTTCACGGTGCCTGTGAGGATAAAAAGGAGGCAGCTCTCCGTGCTATTGAGGCAGAGTGCGATATTGAAATGATGTCGAGCTGTTATGCCGAGCATCTTCGTGCTCTTATAGACGAGGGCAAGGTTACAGAGGAGCAGATTGATAAATCCGTTTTGAGAATACTTGACCTTAAGGAATCCCTTGGAATTCTTGACAATCCGTACAGAAGCGTAAATATAGAGGAATCTAAGAGAGTGCAGCTCTCCACTGAGCATCGTGCCCTTGCAAGAAGGGGTGCTGAGCAAAGTGCCGTTCTCCTTAAAAACGACGGTGTCCTTCCCTTTAGCAAGAATGTATCAAGCGTGGCTTTGATAGGTCCTCTTGCCTCAACAGGCAAAATCCACGGTAGCTGGCACTGCGGTGGCAGAGCCGAAGAAACCGTAAGCGTATATGAGGGACTTACAAATCTGCTTGGCGACAGAGTAAAATACGCCCCCGGCTGTTATATTGAATACTACTCAGAGGATGAATCTCTCTTTGATGAGGCAGTGGAGCTTGCTAAGAGCAGTGAGTGTGTTGTACTCTGCTTAGGCGAGCATCAGGACTATTCCGGAGAGGCAAACTGCCGTGCAGATATCCAACTACCCGAGATACAGTACAAGCTGCTTGACAAAATACTCGAGGTAAATAAGAATGTGGCTGTGGCTCTGTTTACAGGCAGACCACTTGCAATCAGCCGACTCCACAGCACAGCCCCTGCTATTCTTAATATGTGGATGCCGGGTACAGAGGGTGGAAACGCCTGTGCTAATCTTATCTTCGGTAATGCTGTGCCAAGTGGAAAGATTACAATGACCTTCCCCCGTGCTCTCGGTCAGTGCCCCATCTATTACAATCACTACACAACAGGCAGACCAAAGCTTCCGAAGGATGATCTTAACCGTGTGCTATACACCTCATCCTACATTGATGTGCCCAACAGTCCTCTGTATCCATTTGGTTACGGATTGTCATACACTACCTTTGAATACAGTGATATGAGTCTTAGTGCATCAACAATGAAATCGGACGAAAAAATTATTGCAAGTGCAAAAATCAAAAACACAGGAGACTATAAGGGTAAGGAAGCTGTACAGCTCTACATAAGAGATGTAAAAGGCTCCTGCGTTCGACCTGTCAAGGAGCTTAAGGGCTTTGAAAAGATTGAGCTTGATGTAGGCGAGGAGGCAACCGTTTCCTTTGAAATAACCGAGCCAATGCTCCGTTATTGGAACCAAAAGCTGGAGCATGTGTCTGAAAAAGGCGAATTTGAGGTCTTTATCGGTAAGGATTCCACCTGCGTTCCCTTTGCAAAATTTGAGCTTATATAACCAAAATAAAAAATCTCAACCTGTCTCGGTTGAGATTTTTTATATGAAATTATTATTGTATTTCTACCGTTTTATGGGAATCTGTCATTGCTGTACAGCCATTCATATTATATATTGACTGTTTATTCTGCTGATTGTAATTCATGTCCCCAAATAACGGGAGCACCGTAGCTGTTCCATTCGTCGTTCCAGCCGTCGGGCTTGGATTCTGCCTGACAGTATACCTGCACATAATACGCATTAAAGAATACTACATCTACACCCACTTCTGTTACATTTGTGGGAATGTACAGATAAATCAAGGAGGTACAGTACTTAAATGCTCCGTCGCCAATGGTAGTAACACCCTTACCAACGGTTATTTTTGTAATTGCCTCGCATCCGTTGAATGCATTGCTCTCAATAATCTCCACAGTGTCGGGGATTACCAATTCCTTTATTCCCGAATTTGAGAAGGAAGCGCTACATATTACCTTTATACAAGAAGGAATTTCCGAGTCTGTTCTTGCGTATGGGAAGTAAATAAGCTTTGTTTTATCTGCCGAGCAAAGGATACCGTCAACATCGGAAAAGACTTCATTCTCCTCGCTTACCTTAACCTCCTTAAGCTTTACGCATCCGTTAAAGGAGACTCCGTTTACTGTGGAAACATTTTTACCTAAAATGATTTTTTCAAGATTGTCACATCCCAAAAAGGCAGAGACTGATATAGTTTCTATTGACTCGGGGAGGGTAATTTCCTTTCCCATATAGCTCTGTACCGAGCCCGTTGCCAAAACCTTTACGGATGAGGGCACTGTAAATCCACTCTTTCCGGCAGGATACAGCTTTAATTCTGTCTTATCCTTGGTGCAAAGTACACCGTCCACGGATGAATATACAGTATTTTCCTCGCTTACCGTTATAACAGCAAGCTTACTACATCCTAAGAATGCATTATTATTAAGCTCTGTAACTCCCTTGCCTATAGTAACAGAGGTCAGCTCTGCACATTCTGTAAAGGCAGAGGATGAAATTTTCTCCACGGAATCGGGTATTATTATATTGGATATGGATACACCCTTGAATGCTTCATTTCCTATAATCTTCACTCCATTTTCTATAGTAACGGATTTAAGAGATGATGTGGCGAAAAAGCTTCCTCTTTGAATCTCGGCAAGAGACCCCGGAACGGTTATGGATTTAAGCTTTGTTGAGCTGAAGGCAAGCTCGCCCACAAGGGTAAGCTTATTTCCTAAGGTAATTTCCGAAAGATTAGAGCCTGTAAAGGCCTGAGCTTCTATGGTTTCAAGCCCTGCTCCACCCTCGATTTTCTCTATCTGAGCTCTGTAAAAGGCTTCTTCTCCTATGCTTTTTACGGAGCTTGGCAGGGTAACTGTTTTATACTGTGAATAATAGAAGGCTGTGGGCCATATGCTTTCCACTCCGTCGGGAACAACTAAGCTATCTGCCCCATTTCTTGCTGCTAAGGCAAGACCCTTTCCGTCCTTTGTATACAGTACATTATCAACAGCCTTAAAATTATCATTATCCTCGGATACGATAATTCGCTTTATATTTGTAGCTCTGTGGAATGCAGTGGGAGAAAGAGATTCCAGCCCTGCACCTATGTCAACTATGGTTATTTGTGTGCAAAAATCAAAGGCGAGAGCTCCAATATAAGTCACGCTATCGGGAATTTGCAGGTAGGAGAAGGATGCAGAACTAAAAAATGCCTTGTCTCCTATTTTAGTCACATTATTACCTATTTTCAGATAGCTGATATTCGTGTCCATATAAAAGGCTCCGTTGCCGATTTCCTTAACGGGCTTTCCTAAGTGCATATCGGGAATCACAATATCGTTATCGGTGCATTGTCCTCTTCCTTTTACTATATAATAGGTTTCATCCTCACTCAAAACATACTCAAGGTCGTCGCTGTATTCATAGGGGAGCTTGCAATTTTTACAAATTCCGTTTTCGTCCACATCGTGGTCCAAGGGAGGTATAGGATATCCGTATACCATAATAGCATCACACACGGAGCATACGGTACTGTCATTACTACCCCAAGCCATGCAGGTAGGAGCTGAGCCCTCCTTATTTGTGGGTGTGTGGGGCAATTTATCCAGCTTTACTCTTTCCACAAGATAGGTATTACACTCCGTACACTTCTTTGCCTCGCTAAAGCCGACTCCCGTACAGGTTGCCTCTATTGCCGGAATAACGGTTATAACATGGGCTTGTGGGTCTATGGGCAGCTCTGTTTGGCTCAATAGTATTTCATCACACACAGAGCATTTTTTACCCTCGGTAACTCCTGCTTTAGAGCAGGTCGGTGCAGCTCCGGGAATTATCTCGGGTGTATGTATTTCTATTTCTCCGGTTTCCTTGTGTCCACATAGAGTGCACTCCCGTTCCTTAACGCCCTTCTCTGTGCAGGTCTGTTGAGTCACGGTTTTCCACTCCCCGAAGGAATGCTCACATTCACCACAGGAGGAAAGCAGGAATATAGCACATGTGGAAATAATTAAAGCAAATATAGTCAGTAGTATTTTTTTAGTCTTCATAGCTATTCTCCTTTTCTATGTACATATTTTACCATGGAATCAGAGAAATTACAACAAATTGTTGAAAAAAGCATTGTTCAGAAAGTGTCTTTATTAAAAAATGCACTCCCGGTGATAAAATCCCCTTAGGAGTGTATGAAAATTGTATTTTAAGCTAAAGGCTCAAATATATTGGTTTCCAAACATAAGAGTGGATACAGCTACAAAACCCGTGGCACAGTAAACCTCGCTGCGTTGGTTTAGATTTTTATGGAGATTATCTGCCTTATGGCTCCTTGTACCGATATGGCGAATCGAACGCCTAAACCCTTTATCGGCATAGAAAAAGGACACTTGTTAGGTGTCCTTTATATTATTTTCTATTAAGTAATGGATTTCCAAATACAGTTAAACCTTTGTTATAATTTTCTTGTGCTTGTGCTATAGAAATAGTATTATTAGGCTCTATGTAATTTTTATCAAGTTTATCTTCATAACCTAAATACCACCATTCACAATGAGGACATATATCTGTGTTAATATCAAACTCTGTACCACAAATATAACATTTTCCATTTTCTTTAGATTTCAACTAAATCATCCCACCTTTTAGTAACTTCAAAATCCGTTTTATTTGCAATATAAAAAGTATGTATCGTTTTGTTTTTATTTGCCACCATAATTCTTTTAGTCGGTTCATCATACTTATAAAATCTTTGTCTTGCCCTACTATAGTAATAAACACCCTTTTCGTTTTTCCAAAAATTTATTGCTCCTTGTTCGTAATCTTTGGAGTTTTTATATCCCATTTCTTTTTGATGTTTAATATGATGAGGAGTTGTTAATAATTTATTGTTAGCAAAGCCATATACCTCTTTGGGATAGTCTCGGTCAACTTCAATATTTGAGAAATTTCTATTCTTAAAAAATTCTAACGATTTTAGTAGCTTTAGTTTAATATCCCTATTGAGTTTTTTATTACTCTTATCCGTAAACTTTCCGTCTTTATCTCTCGGATGTTCGCTTTCCTTAAATTCTGCCACCTTTATTTTACCTCTATAATGTAATTTTGTCAAGTAAAATAGGGAGGTCTTTTCGCCTCCCTATACTTTTTTACATTATAAGAGTATATCAATGTGCCACTTTTATTTTTTGTTTAAGGTCCTAAGAGCACGATTATACCAACGGTCACCACGAGGAGTAGTAATAATATCGCATACCGTAAAAATGATAAAATAAATAGCAAGTCCGACCAGGGCTATAACGGGATAGCGTAAAAATGGCATTCCTTCAAACGGTGAATGAATAATAAACATTGAGTTGATATCATATGCAGCTTCTTCCGAAACCAGTGCACTAAAAATAAGATTACAGTATAGTCCAATTAAATACATAACCAATACGGATATAACCATATTACGCATATTTCTAAAGAAGTTAGGACGAAGAAGTCCAAGCACGGGGATAAGCATCACATTGAACAAAAGTGTAGCATGTGCGACAATACTTTTTGTCACCTCAAAATCTCCTAAGGTTGGATTCATAATAAAATCCACATTGGCAAACATACCAACAAGTGTCGAAGCGATGCCGAACCAGAAAATATAATCGGAAAGAAGAAGGGCAAATCTGCTTTCCCTATTGGAAATAAGACCGTATGCGAGAGCACACCACATTACAACATTACACGGATAAATAGGTAAAATGAGATTTGGGGTGTTGCTCACATATTCAATACCGGCACCGGTAAATATAGAATGATATAAAAATGAGCTGTAGTGAAATAAGATAGTAACAATGGGTGCCAGTAACAAAATCACTTTCTTCGCCCTGTCGCTACGCACCCATTTTTTTACTGCAAAAAGCAAAAGGGCTATAATAAGCATCAAAATGACATTGAAAATAATAAGCGTTCCCATTTTCCCCTCCGGTGGTAAATAAAGCAATTGCAAAATAATTATAACACATCTAAGCTCTGATTTCAACATACACCTGTTCCACATTTCAGGCATTTAGGTACATCATTCCGTTTAATCTCTGCTTTGACCATCTACTCACTTCATCTCTCTCGAAGACGCAAGCTCGGTTGAGTTTTGCGACGCGAAGCTAGTCCTTTAGGGCGACGACTGCCCACATTTCCACCGTCCTTCATCACCCACAGGGTGCGGGCGGCGAAAATGCTTCCACGCCGAGTAACCGACACTGATGAAGCTCAAATCTCCTCACCAAACAAAAAAGGACACCGATATGGTGTCCTATTTTGTTGGCGGAGAAGAGAAGATTTGCGCCACAAGGGCGAACGGTTGCTGTTATCGCTTCATTCTTCCCTCGGACAGTTCTCAGTCGAATTCAGCGACAGCTGCCCACATTTCCACCGTCCTTCATCACCCACAGGGTGCGGGCGGCGAAAATGCTTCCACGCCGAGTAACCGACACTGATGAAGCTCAAATCTCCTCACCAAACAAAAAAGGACACCGATATGGTGTCCTATTTTGTTGGCGGAGAAGAGAAGATTTGAACTTCCGCGCCGGTTACCCGACCTACACCCTTAGCAGGGGCGCCTCTTCGGCCACTTGAGTACTTCTCCATAAAAGTACGCAACCAAGGTTGCACAAACCGCCGTTTCTTAGTTTGCCATATAATTATACACGATTATTTTTATAATGTCAATACTTTTTTTCAAATTGTAAAATTTGTTTTCGACACCGATAAAAGATATAATTTTGTTGTATACATATTGTTATTTTTTTCAATGTGATGTATAATTAACTTATATGGAGGTATAAACTATGGATTTCAACAAAAGTATTTTCGAAAACAGAAAAGAAAAGGACTCTCCCTTTTTGGTTGCTCACAGAGGAGTTTGTGGAGCTAATATTCCATGCAATACTATTGCAGCGTATAAAATAGCACTCAGCCAGGGGGCTGATGTTGTGGAAATAGATGTTTCCAAATCCAAGGATGGCGTGTATTATGTTTTTCATCCCGGCATGGAGCATGTATTTTTAAGAAGCAAAAGGCTAATATCCGAAATGGATTCCTCTGAGGTGGACGCTATGTTCCTTGTAAATCAGGACTCTGTTGCCACGAGCTACAAGGTGCCAAAACTCTCTGAGGTGTTTGCCCTTCTTAAGGACAAGGTATACATAAATGTGGATAAATTCTGGACTGATATAGAGGGTATTTCCAATGAAATACGCAAGGCAGGCGTGGAGAAGCAGGTTATTGTAAAAACCTATGAGGATGAAAAGAGTCTTGAGGGTGTAAAGAAATATGCCCCCGACTTTATGTTCGTTCCCCTTGTGCGTGGCAAGGATAACTCTACTGACAGACTTAAGGCAGACGGCATTAATGTAATAGGTGCCGAGATACTTTTTGGTAAGGTGGACGACCCGTGTGTAAGCGATGAATATATTAAGTCCATGCACGAAAAGGGAAGACTTATCTGGGCAAATTCTATTATTTATAACGAGGCAGATGTTATTTCTGCCCATAAGACCGACGATATATCATTGACCGATGGCCCCGATAAGGGATGGGGATGGCTTATCGACAAGGATGTGGATTTTATTCAGACAGACTGGTTGCTTATGCTTAAGAATTACATTGAGGAAAGAAAAAATGAAAAAGCTTAAAATCGGTATTCAGTTGTATTCTCTTCGTGGCGAGATGGAGAAAAGCGTAGAAAATACCCTTAGGCGTGTCTCGGAAATGGGCTTTGAGTTCGTAGAATTTGCAGGATATTTCGGCAAAAGTGCAGAGGAATTGAGAGCACTGCTTGACAAGTATGGATTAGAGGGTGCTTCTGTTCATCAGGGCTATGACAGCAGCACAACAGAGGAGCAATATAAGGAGCAGATTCAGTTTTTACAGACACTCGGTGTGAAATTTTGGGGAGTTCCTTGCATAGACATATCCAAATTAATCTACTATGACCGTTTAATTACCTTGACTCAGGGCTTTAATACCCTTGGCACATGGCTTAAGCGTTCAGGTATGGAGCTTTGCTACCATAATCACGATTTTGAGCTTCAATTCCATAACGGGAAACGCCATCTTGACAGAATGCTTGATACCTTTGACAGATGCCTTGTTTCTCCCGAGTTTGATGTTTGCTGGCTGAATTACGGTGGTGTGAATCCGACAGATTATATAAGAAAGCACGGACACTACAGTAAAATTATTCACTTACAGGATTATAAAATAGAGAATAATTCTATGATTTTTACTCCTTTGGGCAAGGGAGTGGTTGATTTTCCGTCTATTATGAGGGCAATTAAGGATAGTAATATAGAATACCTCGTTTATGAAAAGGATGATTGGTACGAGGATGCCCTTCAGGATGCAAAGGAAAGTATAGAGTATTTGAAGTCCTTAATATAAATTAAAGGCAGACTACAAATGATATACTCTAAAGGACAGCCTTTAACTCCGATAAAATATGACACTACTGACATAAAAAGGACAGAGAGCTTTTACACTCTCTGTCCTTTTTATTTGTAAGCACTGCTTTTATTTAGTATACTCGAGTACAATTCTGTCGCCCTTTTTCAGGTTAAGACATATAAAATCACTACCGTAGCAGCTTTTTTCGTACATTTCCGGATTTTTAAGGCAATAATTAACGGGAGAGCCCACATTTATTGTCTTGTCCTTGTCTGCAGTAACGGTGGCTGTTACAGAGCTAATGCCCCACTTGATACTAACCTTAAGTCCTCCACGGACATTGAGCCCACTTATACTGCCCTTGCTCCAACTGTCGGGAATTGCGGGAAGCAGCTTTATTTTTGTAAGGTCGGAGTACATAAGCATCTCGTAAACAGCAGCGGTAAAGCCCATATTTGCGTCAATCTGGAAGGGTGCGTGTCCTCCGTGAATGTACTTAAGGGTTACGCCCATATTTCTCCAGTCGTTGTGATATGTATAAAGATTTTGTCCTGTGCAGAATCGAAGAAGCAAATCCAGACACTCCTTTGCCCTTTTTCCGTCTCCAAGCCTTGCATAAATGTTTGCCATATGAGCAAGGCTCCATCCACTCTGATCCTTAAGGCCAATGCAAAGACGCTTTTCCACGGCTACCTTCATAGCATCGAAAATAGTCTTGTTATCCTGCTCGTTTATTTCGTTACCGGGGAAAAGACCGTAGATATGGGATTGGTGTCTGTGCTGATAATTGTCCTTGAAGTCGGGGTGTATCCATTCCTTGATGGCACCGTCCTCATTAATTTCATATTCCGGTATATCGGAAAGCATCCTACGCCACTTTTCTGCCTTTTCTTTGTCTATACTTAATTTATCGCATACAGAAACAAGATTTGTAAGCAGCTCCTTAACCAAAGCGAAGTCCATTGTAGCGTTTATGCTACAGCTTATTTCACCTGAGCCCTCATAATCACCGAGAGGTCTGTTCTCGGGAGAGTCGGATGGGTAGGATTTCAGCTTACCGTTTTCATCGTATACAAGAAAGTCCTCGTAAAATTGAGCAGACTCCTTCATAAAGGGATATGCTCTCTCCAAAAGGAATTTCTCGTCCCCTGTGTATAAGTAATAATCATAGTATATAGCACTTATCCACGCAGAGCTTCCTGTCCAGTACAGAACATGGGGCTGCAAATTGTCTTTTCTTCCGTTGGAATTATCCATAAACAGAGGAAGGAGGATGCCACGGCATCCGAACAGCCTCATTGCGTTTTCCCTGTAATCATCCTTGAATTTGTCATAAAGATTGAACAGTGGCAGCACAGCCTTGGCAAGACCTCCTGCATATGCCTGCCAATACGCCATCTGTATATTTTCATTATTGAAATATGTACACGCCCAGGCAGGAGAGTATGCACCGTTCCACACGCCCTGGAGGTTGGCAGGGCAGCTGCAGTTCATTGATGATGAGATGAGAAGGTATCTTCCGTAATCCGCCATCTTTTCTGTGAGCATATTGCCGATATTACCCTCATATCCCTCAAGGAGCAACGCTTCATTTGATTTGTTTTTCAAGTCGGAGCAAAGGTTAAGTCTGACTCCGTTGAACAGTGAACGGAATTTTCTTGTGTGACGGGCAATAGCCTCATCAAAGGAAAGCGTAAATCTATCCACTTCCTTACGCATTTTATCAAAGCCCTTAGCCTTGTTTTCGATATTGAGCAAAAGAGTAACCTCTGTAGCCCCTTCGATTTTTATACTGTTGTCGAGAACCAATGCCCCCTCCATATCTATTTTACGCTTCTTTGCTTTTTCGATATGGGTCATTTGTCCGTCGGTATAGAGCACCTTTATTATTCCCGAGTAGTTCAGCTTGCCCTCTGTTTCGCAATGGGAATATACATACCCATCACGGGAAAAGCTCTCGAATTTGTCACAATTACGGTAATCGACCCAGTCGGAAAGGTCGTGCCTTTCAAGGGCAAATATCATATTGAAGGGAGAAGGCTTTTTGATATTTACAATAACATATTTATCGGTTTGGGATGCAAACACGGTACGGGTAGCTGTTTCTCCGTTTTCCTTGTAGGACACGGTGCAGACTCCGTTTTCCATATCCAGCTCTCGCTTATACTCATAGGGAGCCCCTAAGGTGCCGAATATCATACGGATATCAAATGCAGGATAAAACTTACCCTTGGATGCATTGTATCCCGTGCTTCTGAGTGCGTTAGTATAATATGTTTCTGCCTCGGCATATTTCTTTTCATCCATCAGGCGTCTGACCACGGCAAGAGAATCGGAAATATCCGGTATCTCCATAGTTCTTGCATAGTTAAAGAGAGCCTCATGATTTATGAGTATTCTTTCATCATAAACGCATCCGTAAACGGAAGCACCGATTCTACCGTTACCAACAGGTGTGGAATCGAACCAATTTGAGGCGGGATAAGAATTTATAAGCTTTTTTTCCATAACAGATTCTCCTTGAAAAGCATTTTCAAATTTATTTTAGCATATAAGCACAAAAAAATCAATTTTTCAGGTAAAATAGTTAATAAAAACATTTTCAAAATAAAGAGAATGAATATATTGCTTTATTTTGAAAAACATGTTAAAATATGTTAAATGTACATTTAAGGAGCTTTTATGTTGGAAAATATAATATCAGGCATCAGTAATGTGATGTATACATATATACTCATCATCCTACTTGTTGGAGCAGGAGTGTATTTTACTATTCGTACAAGGTTTGCACCTTTTCGCTTGATGAAGGAGCAACTTCGTGCCGTTACGGAAAAACCAAAGGACGGAAAGGGAGTTTCCTCATTTCAGGCACTTATGGTGTCTACTGCATCAAGAGTAGGAACTGGTAATATTATCGGAGTTTCCGCAGCTATATTAAGCGGTGGCTTCGGCTCCGTATTCTGGATGTGGGTAATTGCTATTATAGGCAGTGCATCGGCACTTATGGAAAGCACATTGGCACAGATTTATAAAAAAAGAGGCCCCGACGGCTGCTACGGCGGACCTGCCTACTATATTGAAACAGCATTTAAGTGTCGCCCCCTTGCAATAGTATTTTCTGTGTTTCTTATTCTTACCTACGGTGTAGGCTTTAATATGCTTGCATCCTACAATCTTCAGTCAACCTTTTCGGTATATAGCTTCTATAATGAGAATGCAACTCCCTGGATAATAGGTGCTATAATAGCTGTTGCCGTTGCATACTGTCTTATCGGTGGAGGAAAGAGAATATTAAAGGTTACGGGAGTTATGGTTCCCATTATGGGAATTGCTTATATTCTTGTCGCATTGATTGTCGTAATTATGAATATAACCACTCTCCCCGGGGTTTTTGCCACTATATTCAAGGATGCCTTTAACTTCAAAGCAATCTTCGGAGGATTTACAGGCTCTTGTATTATGTATGGAATAAAGAGAGGCTTGTTCTCAAACGAGGCAGGTGTGGGCTCGGCACCCAATGCATCTGCATCAGCTGATGTAAAGCATCCTGTAAAGCAGGGGCTTGTTCAGGTCCTCTCCGTGTTTATAGATACTATTCTTGCATGCTCCGCAACTGCATTTATGTGCATGTGCTCAGGAGTTGTCCCTACACCGACAATGACAGATGCACAGTATGTTCAGGAGTCACTCAGTGCCACATTAGGTGGCTTCGGCCCAATATTTATCACTATGGCAATGGTACTGTTTGCTTTTACCACTCTGCTGGGAAATCTCTTTTATGTAGACAAGGCTGTGATTCATATATTCAAGCGTCAGCCCTCCAAATGGTTTACAAGAGGATATTACATCGTTTGCTCTCTTTTGATTCTTGTGGGGGCGGGACTTACAGCAGATCTTCTTTGGAATATTGCTGATATTACAATGGGTCTTATGGCACTTATAAACATTCCTGTTATAATTATCCTGGGTAAGTATGGCGTAAGAGCTATAAGGGATTATGAAAAGCAGAGAAAAGAGGGTAAGGAGCCTGTATTCCATGCTAAGGATATCGGCTTACCCCATCAGGTTGATTATTGGGGGGATGAGGAGTGAAAATAGGACTTTTTACGGACAGTCACTATTGTAAATCTCAACTCGGAGGTGGACGGGATTCCCGGGCATCCCTTGAAAAAATAAGGGTATCGATGGAGGCTTTTAAGCAAGAGGGCGTGGATATTTGCTTTTGCTTGGGAGACCTTACCGATCACGGTCCCACAGATACTAAGGAAACGGTGGAGAAGTGCTTTATAGAGGCTATGGAGCTTATTAACTCCTACGGTATTCCATTTTATCTCGTGCCGGGTAATCACGATTATCTTATGATGAAAGCAGAGGAGCTTGTAGAAAAGGCAGGCTACAGGATTCCTCCCTATGTAGTAAGCACAGAGGAGCTCGATTTTATAGTTCTTGATGCTAACTACCGTTCCAATATGGTGCGATTTGACATTGCGGGAGTAGAGTGGACGGATTCCAATTTACCCCCACAGCAGATAGAATTTCTGAAAAAAGCTCTTTATGATACTTCAAGGAAATGTGTAGTTCTCGTACACGAAAATCTGGACCCGAGTGTACAAGAATGGCACATTATCAAAAACAGTGAAGAGGTAAGAGGAATTATAAAGCAAAGTGGAAGAGTCAAGCTTGTTTTACAGGGGCATTATCATTTGGGAGCAAATGCAGTCATTGATAATATACCGTATATAACTCTTGCCGCTATGTGCGAAAATAAGAACAACTATTTCAAAATATTAAATATTTAGCACATATTTTTGACCAAAAAATGTGAAAGGTATTGATATTTTTGGCGAAATATGGAATAATATATTAGAAAATTATTGAAATAAAACTTGTAAAGGAAAAGAATATGGAAAAACAGAGAAGCTCTTTTACCGGTAAGTTAGGCTTCGTTCTTGCCGCAGCGGGAAGTGCTGTCGGTCTTGGAAATATATGGAGATTCCCCTATCTTGCCGCAAAGTACGGTGGAGGTATATTCCTTCTTGTATATATAATTCTTGCAGTTACCTTTGGCTTTACTCTTATGATGGCTGAAATAGCAATAGGAAGAAAAACAGGCTTGAGCCCTGTGGGAGCCTTTGCCAAGCTTAATAAAAAATTTGCGTTTATCGGATATCTCGGTGCAATAATACCTATGCTTATTTTACCCTACTACTCTGTAATCGGTGGATGGGTAATGAAGTATCTTGCTATGTTTATATCGGGAAACGGTGCCGATACAACATGGTCGGAAACTATTGTAAACGGCGATACAACACAAACCGTAACATATTTTGACAAATTTGTTTCCGGTACGGGAGAGCCGATTCTTTGGTTTGTTTTATGTATTGCAATTACAATGGTTGTTGTTCTTTTCGGCGTTGAAAAGGGAATCGAAAAGGTAAGCAAGGTAATGATGCCTGTTCTTATTGTTCTTTCCTTGTTTATTGCAATTTATGTAATGTTCCTTGACGGTGCATGGGAGGGCGTAGTATACTACATCAAGCCTGATTTCTCCAAATTCTCGATTATGACAGTTATTTCCGCAATGGGTCAGCTATTCTACTCGATGTCCCTTGCGATGGGTATTATGATTACCTACGGCTCATATATGAAGAAGGATGTAAATATTGAAAAAGCCGTTCACCAGATAGAAATTTTTGATACGGGAGTTGCTTTTCTTGCAGGTCTTATGATTATCCCTGCGGTATTTGTATTTGGCGGAGAGGGTGATCTTGCAGCAGGACCGTCTCTTATGTTCAAAACACTGCCTAAGGTATTCAATACAATCTGGGGTGGACAGGTTATAGGAGCATTGTTCTTTATTTTAGTGCTTCTGGCAGCTCTTACCTCCTCCATATCCCTGGCAGAAACCGTTGTGTCTGTTATTCAGGATAAATTTAAGATAGACAGAAAGATAACATGTCTTATAGTTCTTGCAGGATGTCTTGTACTCGGCTTGCCCTCTGCCCTCGGCTACGGTCTGCTCGGAGGAGTAAAGATAATAGGCTTGCAGTTCCTTGACTTCTTCGATTTCCTGTCTAATAGTATTCTTATGCCTATCGTGGCTATCTTTACTTGTATATTTATCGGCTTTATTCTCAAGCCCAAGGCAATTCATGAAGAAGTAGAGATAAGTGCTCCCTTCAAGGCAAAGAAGCTCTTTAATGTAATAATAAAATATATAGCACCTGTGTTCCTTGTTGCTATACTTGTTTCCTCAATTCTTGATGTATTTGGTATATTCAAGATCTAAGTTAAATAACAAATCACCACAGTCAAATCGGACTGTGGTGATTCTTTTATTATGCGTCTTCCTCTGCACTCAAATCAATAATACTCTGTAAAAGCTCGAAGGGAGTAGATGCCAAAGCAGATGCACCTGCCATACGGAGCACCTCCTCATCCCTGTATCCCCATTTTACACCAATAAATGCCATGCCTGCTCTGTAAGAGGTCTCCACATCCACATCGGAATCTCCTACATATATGCAATTTTCAGCCTTTACACCCATAGATTTTGCTACATACAAGGCAGATGAAGGGTCGGGCTTAGGTGGGAATCCGGATTGACCCATTACAAATGTAAATGTATCGTCCCCAAACATTCTGTTTATTATATCCTTTACAAATGGGTCCTGCTTATTTGAAAGCACACCCAATTTGTATCCCATGCTTTTAAGCTCAATAAGGAGCTCCTCTATTCCATCATAAGCGTGGGTTTCGTTACAATAGCACTTGGCATATTCCATGTTGTAATCGGAGAGGGCACTTTCAAGTATGAAATCCACACTCTGTACATCCTTGGGGAGAGACCGTCTTATAAGCTCTCTTGCACCGTTGTTTATAAACTTATGTATTTCATCCTTTGTTCTGGTTTTATAGCCCAGTCTTTCGAGCACGGAGTTTACACCCGTCCGTATATCGTCGAGGGTGTCACACAGCGTTCCGTCAAGGTCAAATATAATAGCCTTTATCATAGAGCCTCCTGTTATCTGTTCGAGCTTAAATACTCCGATGGGGAGCAACCGAAAAAGCTCTTGAATGAACGGTTGAAGGTCCTTACTGTTGCAAATCCGCATTCGGATGCCACATTAAGGATTTTTTTGTTTTCGAGCAGCATATCTAATGCCTTATCAAGCCTGTATGATGTGAGATAGTCGTAAAATGTCACACCTGTGATTCTTTTGAAAAGGTGAGAAAAATAGAAAAGAGAAAGATTGCAATGAGCAGATGTGCTTTCTAATGAAATATTTTCCCTGTAGCTTTCCCTTATATATTCCTTTACAGTCATAAGCAGAGTACTCTCAGCCTCCTGCTTTTTCAGCTCGTCGGGAGTCAATTCTCTTACTGCTCTTGAATTGATAAGAGAGGATACCAGAACACCTGCAATACCCTTAGCCATATAGGAATAGCCGGGTCCCTTGTTACTAAGCTCCTTTGTTATGATACCTATATAATCCCGTAGCTCTCGGCTTAGCACAGAGGAGCCCTTGATAACCGGGTTGCCGGATACACATTTGTTTATATCTGTATCATCGTTATCTCCGTTACAGGGTATATTCAGAATAGCTACATCGCTTGAGTCTGATGCAAAGGAATGTATCTCGCCGGGTAAAATCAAAAGTATATCACCTGCCTGTGCTGTATAGCTTTTACCGTTGATGGTAGCATTTACAGAGCCGGAATTTACAATAACGAGCTTTACGCAAGCGGAAGCATCTGCCATATAATTGATATTTTTTATATTTGTATTCAGCCGGGGAAATTTATCCGAGGCACATTTTTCA
This sequence comes from Clostridia bacterium, assembly GCA_017456545.1. Taxonomy (GTDB): domain Bacteria; phylum Bacillota; class Clostridia; order Oscillospirales; family CAG-272; genus RGIG2000. The sequence goes on from JAFTJE010000001.1 coordinate 33,896, forward strand.
CTTTGAAAAAACAAAGACATAATATCCTCCAAAAACCATCTTGTTCAGTTATGATACCATAAATGTGGATAAAAAGCAATATATGTCTTGAAAAAACCTGTTTTTTCTGTTGCATAAGATTTTTTTATATGGTAAAATAAGCATATAAAAACACAAATATTGCATTGCAGACAGAGCTGCGGAGCAAGGAGGAAATATAATGAAGTATTTAATAGGTATTGATGTAGGCACATCGGGAACAAAAAGCGTACTTTTTGATACACAGGGCAAGGAGATTGCATCCTGTACAGAGGAATACCCCCTTTATCAGCCGAAAAACGGGTGGGCAGAGCAGAAGCCCACGGATTGGTGGGAGGCTGTATGTAAGACTCTTAAGTACCTCACGGATAAGGCTACTGACGGAGAAATATGCGGTATCGGCATTTCGGGACAGATGCACGGTCTTGTAATGCTTGATGAGAATAATGAGGTTATCCGTAATGCAATAATCTGGTGCGACGGAAGAACCACCGAGGAGTGTCGTGAAATCGAGGAAATAATCGGGCACGACAGACTTATGGAAATAACCTGCAATCCTGCGTTAGAGGGCTTTACTGCAGGAAAAATAAGATGGGTACAGAAAAATGAGCCCGAAAATTACAGAAGATGCAGACATATTCTTCTTCCTAAGGATTATATAAGATTTATGCTTACGGGCGAATATGCTACGGAGGTTTCCGACGCTTCGGGAATGCAGCTTCTTGATATTGCGGGCAGATGCTGGAGTAAGGAGGTCTGTGACAAGCTCGGTATAGATATGAGCTTGCTTGCAAGGGTGTATGAGAGCCCTGAGGCAACAGGCTGTGTAACAAAGGAGGCGTCCGTAAAAACAGGACTTAAGGAGGGTACCGTTGTAGCAGGTGGTGCAGGAGATAATGCTGCCGCCGCAATTGGTGCCGGAGTTTGTAAGACAGGTAAGGCATTTACTACAATCGGAACAAGCGGAGTGGTTTTTGCTCATACAGATAAGCCGATTTTTGACAAAAACGGAAGAATACATACCTTCTGCTGTGCTGTACCCGGGAAATGGCATGTAATGGGAGTTACACAGGCAGCAGGGCTTTCCCTTAACTGGTTCAGAAATACTCTTGCAAGGGATATAAGCTATAAGGAGCTTGATGCTCAAAGTGTGTCTGTCAAAATAGGCTCCGATAAGCTTATATATCTTCCGTATCTTATGGGCGAAAGAACACCCATTCTTGATGTAAATTCCAGGGGTGTATTCTTCGGTCTTTCTGCAATGCATACCCGTGCACATATGGCAAGAGCTGTTATGGAGGGCGTATCCTACTCTCTGTACAGCTGTGTGGAGCTTCTTAAGGACCTTTCCATAGATGTGTCCGATATGGTTATCTGTGGTGGAGGAGGAAAGAGTAAGCTTTGGCAGAAAATACTTGCAGATGTGTACGGAATAGATGTAAAGACCCTTGTTTCCCAGGAGTGTGCTGCTCTTGGAGTGGCTATTCTCGGCGGAGTTGCCTCCGGTGTATTCAAAACTGTCGAGGAGGGCTGTGATATCTGTATCTCCGAAAGAGGAAAGACAGTATCCGATGAGGCTAATCATCGGGAATATATGGAATACTACGGTCTTTACAGCAAGCTTTATCCTGCACTTAAGGACAGCTTTAAGGAGCTCTCGGCTCTTTGATACAATATATTAACATTTTCTTTGCATTGCTGTATAATGGCAGCATGCATACTGAAAGGCTGTGATAATATGGAAATAGCGTTGATTACTGCCCTCGGCGTCGGGGGAGCAACTGTGATAGGCTCCTTGCTTGGCTTTGTTTTTAAGGGTACGAGTCATAAATTTAACGACATAGTGCTTGCCTTTGCAGGTGGTGTAATGCTCAGTGCTGCTGTGTTCGGTCTTATAGGTGAATCCTTAGAGTTGGGTGGAAAATATGCGTTACCCGTATGCGTATTGGGAATTTTCCTGGGAGCTCTCTGTGTAAATCTTATGGACCGTCTTGTGCCACATCTTCATAGAATGACCGGAGTGGACCGGGAGGAGCACCCTCATAATAAAGAGCAGCTTAATAAGGTTTTGCTATTTGTAATGGCAATAGCCATTCATAATCTGCCTGAGGGTATTGCGGCAGGAGTAGGCTTCGGTACGGGAAATACAGCTGAGGCTCTTGTAATTGCAGGAGGTATAGCACTTCAGAATATACCCGAGGGTATGGTAATAATTGCACCCATGCTTGCTACGGGAATGAAAAAGGGAAGAACATTTTTAATAGCCCTTGCCACGGGAGTCGTGGAAATAGTGGGAACACTGTTGGGCTATTTTGCTGTCAGCATTTCAACAGCCATTTTGCCCTTTGCTCTTGCCTTTGCAGGAGGCACTATGCTTTATGTTATAAGTGATGAAATGATACCGGAGACCCACTCTCACGGTAATGAAACGGGTGCAACCTATTCACTTCTTGTGGGCTTTGCCCTTATGCTTGTGTTTGATTCCCTTGTCGGATAATTATTACAAGGACCTAACTGATAAAACAAAAAAGCGATAATTACCGTTTGCTTGGCAATTATCGCTTTTTTGTACGAACTGAACCTATAAGCCGTGTTCTGTAATCGACGGTCATCTATCTTTGCGTCCCGTCACCGGAACGCTTCGCAAAATATTGCGTGCCACCCACAAGAACGGCAAAAAGCCTTATCGGGCAAATAAAGGTTCTTGTATACGGTGTTGCTTCGGATAGGGTTTACACCCACCCCATGTTACCATGGCGTGTCGTGAGCTCTTACCTCGCGTTTTCATCCTTACCATAAAATGGCGGTAATTTTCTGTTGCACTTTCCCTAAGGTCACCCTCGGCTGATGTTATCAGTTATCCTGCCCTATGAAGCACGGACTTTCCTCACGGTAATACCTTTCGGCGACATACCGCGCAACCGTCCGGTTCAGTTCGAATTTATTATAAATAAAAATTATCCGTTTGTCAAGTTAAAGAAGTAATTACCATCCATATTTTATTGTTTGAGTGAGAAAATATATATACAAGGATATTACGGAGGTAATTATGTTTGATATAATAAATGACCATATGCCTGTGTATATGCAAATGGCCTTTTCGGGGAATACAAGAGCTTTTGGCTATTTTCTCGGCTTGAAGGACGAAGAGCAGGATAAAATTATAAATGAAGCTAAAGAAATAAAAGAGCTTGTTGAAATGGAGGCCTATATAAATAATATTGAAAAAGTGTTCTGATTTTCTTGACAAACGGAAGGTCATGTGTTAGTATGTAAGTATACAGACATACCGAAAAGGAGAGACAATTATGGATATCAATATGACCTTTGGCGATTTTTTGAAGGAGGCTATCAAAAAGCAAGGACTTACACAGCAGAAATTTTATGAGTCTGTCGGTATCGGCAAGCCGTATTTTTATGATATAGCCTCGGGAAAGGTTTGTCCTCCTCCCGCTGATGTGCAGATGAGAATGATAAACACTCTGACTAAGCTTACAGCAGATGAGAAAAATATGCTTTTTGACATTGCGTCAAGGGAAAGAAAAGAGGTCCCTGCCGATATTGCAAAAATGCTTTTCGACCACCCATCCGATATGACCTCCGTACGCAAGGTGCTGCAGGCTCTTCTGATTACAAGAAGTATAAGACTTAACTAAGGAGTGTATATGAAGCTTTCGGTTGAATCTATAAAGAGACTTATAAAGGGTGCGTGCTTTTTTAAGGAGGACAAGGGATATCTGTATCCCTATCACTATTCCGAAAAACAGCTTGAGCACTTTAAGGAAAGGGATGAATTCTGGTATACCCGTGCTAAGCTTCAGGCGGGAATTAAAATAGAATTTATCACAGATGCCGAAGGGATATCCCTATTCTACAATACTCCCGAGGTGTATTCCGGGGATAATTCCATTGACCTTTATGTAAACGATCTTGCCATGGGAGTGTACCATATTACAGGGGGAGGTAAGGGCGTAGCAGACTTTACTCTTCAAAGCGGGGAGAAAAAGATTACACTGTATTTACCCATAGATGTTCCTGTTGGGATTAAGTGCCTTACCGTTAACGGTAAATGGAAATCTGTAAGGGCAAGGAATAAAAAGCTTCTTGCTATCGGAGATTCTATTACTCAGGGCTACGGTGCAAAAATTTCGGGCTCCTCCTACATAAACTCCCTCTATAGAAAAACGGATTATGAAATACTTGCCCAGGGGATAGGCGGATACAGATACGAAAAGGGAAGCATTATGCCGATAGAAGGCTTTGTACCTGATAAAATCCTTGTGGCTCTCGGCACTAATTATCACGAGGACTTAAGCTACGATTATGAAAAAAATATAGAAGAATTTTATGATGCATTAAACAGGGTGTACGGAGATATACCTGTTATTAGTATAACACCCATATACCGTTTCGACCCGGGGTATAATCCCGAGAGGTTAAACGCCGTGTGTGAAAAAATCAAAACAGAGTGTGCAAAATACCCTAATATCAGCGTTATAGACGGATGGTACCTTATTCCTCATATTCAGGAGTGCTTTACCGATTGTATTCATCCCAATGCTTACGGAAGCGAGCTTATGGCACAGGGCATTTTTGAGCATATGAAAAGGATAAAATTTTAGTATGGCAGAATAAAAATATAGCGTAGCGAAAATCGCTACGCTATAAATTTGCATATTGGAGCTTGGATTAATTATGCGTTTTCAGCCTCTGCATCTTCATCACAAAGATTGAACTCAATGCTGTCGTCAGCCTCTACCTCTTCACAGCAATCTTCACATTCACACTCGTCATTCTCATATTTGGGGCTGAATTCAATAGAAACTGTAAAGAACTTCTTGAATACCTGCATTACTACAGCAATAGCAGCTGCGAAAGAGAGCATTACAGCACAAAAAGCTAAAAATCCTTTAACAAAGCTATTTTTCATTACGAATCACTCCTTCTTATTTTTTTACTTATACTAATAATATACCACAAAATTGTTGAAAATGCAACTGTGTATTATAAAAAATTTACAATATATAATTGAATTTGTTTTTTCAATGTGTTACAATGAATGTACATTTTTGATTTTTTATACGGGACTGACATTAAAAAAGGGAGGAAGCTATGAATAAAAGGATATTGGGCGTTGACTTTGGAGACGCCAGGACAGGTCTTGCAATGTCGGATATAACAGGCTTTCTTGCCAGTGCCTGTGGATGTATAAAGGGTGGCTTCGAAAAAACAGCACAGGGAGTTGCCCAATTCGCTATTGAAAATAATGTCGGTAAGATAGTTCTTGGACATCCTATAAATATGAACGGTACCCTTGGTCCCCGATCCGAAAAGGCGAGGGCATTTGCAGAAAGACTAAGGGAGCTTACTGATATAGAGGTCGAGCTCTATGACGAACGGCTTTCTACGGCTAATGCCCATACTATACTTAATATAACCAACACAAGAGGAGCAAAAAGAAAGGATATAATAGATGCCATGAGTGCATCTCTTATACTCCAGAGCTATCTTGACAGAGAGAAAGGAAAACTTAATGGATAAAAATTGTGAGCTTTCATGCCGTCGCAACAAGGTTGGCGGACAGGCGGTTATTGAGGGCGTAATGATGAAGAACGGTGAGGATGTATGCCTCGCTATGAGAAAAGAGGATGGAAGCGTAGATATACAGAAATCAAAATTCGTTTCCGTCAGAAAAAAGCACAAATGGCTTAATATTCCTATCTTGCGTGGAATAATCGGATTTGTAGAATCCCTTGTTCTTTCCTTCAAGACAATAAACAAGTCCACAGCGGTATTGGAGCTTGAAGAGGAAAAAAAGGATGAGGAAAAGAAATCGGGTGGAGCAGGAACCGCCTTTATAATGATAATCTCCATGATACTCGGTGTTGCCCTTGCCATAGGTCTTTTTATGTGGCTGCCGGGTTTTCTTACAAGAGTGCTGGAGCACTTTACAGGTGATATAAACAGGTATCTTAAGGCAGCCATAGAGGGTGTTATCAAGATTCTTGTATTTATATCGTATATGCTTATTGTATCCTTGATGAAGGATATAAAGAGAGTGTTCCAATACCACGGAGCAGAGCATAAATCCATCGCCTGCTATGAGGCGGGAATGGAGCTTACCCCCGAAAATGCCAAAAAATGCACACGCTTTCACCCCCGTTGCGGAACAAGCTTTATGTTTGTAATGCTTATAATCGGAATTTTTACGGGTATGCTTATTCCTGTATGGGATAACACCTGGTTGAGGGCAGCAATAAAGCTTGCTATTCTCCCTCTTGTTGTGGGAATAGGCTACGAGTTTATTATGTTTGCAGGCAAGCACGATAATATATTTACCAAAATCTGTTCAGCTCCCGGACTCTGGATGCAGAGGATAACCACTAAGGAGCCGGATGAGGGTCAGCTTGCTATTGCTATTTGTGCAATCAAATCCTCCATGCCCGAGGAATTCCCTGATTTTGATACGGAGCAGTATGATATGGATGTAGAGGACAATCTTGAGCATATCGGCTTTACTGCAATGAAAAAGAAGGATATAGAAAAGAAGGTTGCCGAGCTTAAGGAAAAGAAAGCGATAGCCAAGGCGGAAAGAGAAAATAAAATCAACGCCAAGGCAGAGGAGCCCGAAGCCTGTGTAAACGAGACACAGACCTTAGGCGAAACAACGAAAAATGCCGAGGATGTGTCTGTAAATACAGAAAATATCTCAGAAGAAAATGAAAATCAATGAAATAATAAGTGCCTTTGTCGATGCAGGCTCAAGGGAGGCAAAATGGGAGGCATACCTTACCTTGGAGCATCTTTTTTCCGTAAGCCCCTCCTCCATTCTTGCAGATAAGGACAGAGAATACGATGACGGACCTATACTTACCGTTGTGGAAAAAAGGAAAAGCAGAATACCCCTTCAGCACATTTTTGGTAAATGGAGCTTTATGGGTAAGAGCTTTCTTGTCTCCGATAAGTGCCTAATACCCAGACAGGATACCGAGATTGTAGTGGAAAAGGCTATAAATGTTGTAAAAAAACAGGGCCGTGTGGCAGATTTATGTACAGGGAGTGGCTGTATAGGCATATCCCTCCTTCTGTATCGCCCCGATATTACGGAGCTTACCCTTGTGGATATTTCGGAGGATGCCCTTAATATGGCCCGTAAAAACGCACAGCTGCATCAAATTTCGGAAAAATGTAATTTTATGGAAGCCGATGTAACCGATGATATCCTTACGGGGGAATATGATGCAATTGTTGCAAACCCACCGTATATACTTACAAGGGATATGGATACCCTGTCCGATGAGGTTAAAATGGAGCCTTATATTGCTCTTGACGGTGGAGAGGACGGTCTTGATATTATAAGACCCATAATATACAACAATTGTTCCCATCTGAAGGCAGGAGGAAGTATTATTATTGAGTTCGGCTATGACCAGGGCGAGTCTATGAGGGCTCTTCTTGACTCCGTGGTTGAAAATAAAATGTATTCCGGCTATGAGATACTTTACGATTACGGCGGTAATGTACGGGCATGCCTTATTAACAAATAATTAAGTACTGCATAAAATGATACTGATTGGATGTCGGTATCATTTTTATTTTTGCATAATTTGTGTGAGCCGAAAGATTATTTTGGGGTGATTATTATGAAAAAGCAGACTCTGTGTTTGATTTTTGGAGGCAAGAGTAGAGAATATTCCGTTTCTCTTAAATCCTGTGGGTGTATTCTTAAGCATATTAACAGGGGAAAATTTGAGATACATAAAATAGGAATAACAAGGGATGGAGAATGGTATGCTTACTGTGGGGATGAGTGCCTGATAGAAAACGGAGAATGGGTATACAGCACGGAAAAATATCCTGTATCCTTATTTATAAATACGGGAGAAATTACATATTTTTGTTGTGGGGAGGAAAAAAGGATAAAGCCGGACACCGTATTCCCTATTATCCACGGTGCATACGGTGAGGACGGTATTCTTCACTCTGTATTTGATGTTATGGGGATAAGGTGCCTCGGATGTGATAACGAGGCAGGAACGCTTACTGTTAATAAATATCTTACAAAGCTGATAGCAAAAGAAAACGGAGTACCCGTTGCAGGCTTTTTTGTCCTTAACAAAGGAGACACCTACACGGAGGATGAAATATATAAAAGGGCTGAAAAAATAGGCTATCCCCTGTTTGTAAAGGCTGTGTCCTCGGGCTCCAGCGTTGGAGTATATAAAGTGGAAAATGAAAAAAGCCTTACCCTGTGTATAGAAAATGCATTGGAAATATCCCATTCTGTTCTTGTGGAAAAATCAATTTCTGGGGTGGAAACAGAAATTGCCATTCTTGAAAGGAACGGAGAAATAATCCTTGGAAAAATAGGACAAATCGAGTACGAGGGTGACTTTTATGACTATAAGGCAAAATATCAAAATAAGAGTACAAGGCTCATAATCCCCGCAAAAATCGGGGAGGAGTGTGAGAATTTAATAAAAAAGTATGCAAAAAAGCTGTTTTCTGCCACGGGATGCCACGGAATGTGTCGGGCTGATTTTTTTGTTACGGAAAATGAGGGAGTTGTATTTAATGAGCTTAATACAGTGCCGGGCTTTACATCGGGCAGCATGTATCCCTTGCTTATGACCGACAGTGCCCGTTCGCTTTCCGACCTGATAGATATTATTTGCTTGTAAATGTAAATTTTTATTAAATAATAAAATATTATTAAAATGGTATTGAAATACATTCGCAAAATTTAGTATAATAAAAAGGAGATTATATGACTAACGGAAAAATATCCTTAATAGGCTTCGGTATATCAAACAGAGCAGTATATGAGATGCTCAGGGGCTACGGCTATTCCTTTACGGTAAGGTCAAGGGATTATGTTGATGTCCCATCGGAGATAGAGCTTATCTACGGTGACGGATATCTTGATACCTGTGAGGATATGGTGTTTCGTTCACCCTCCTGTATGCCTTACCGTATTACCGGAGAGGGACTTATCACATCCGAGGTATCCTTTGCTCTTTCCCATATAGGCTGTCTTAAAATAGGTGTTACGGGCTCCGACGGAAAGACGACGGTATGCTCACTTATCAAGCATATTCTTGATGTTGAGGGGCTGTCTGCCTTTTACGGTGGAAATAACGGATATCCCCTTATTAACTATATGGGCAGGCTTAAGGAAAAGGATATTCTCGTTTGTGAGCTGTCCAGCTTTCAGCTTATTGATTTGACCCCTAAGACGGAATGTGCTGTTATTACAAATATAACACCCAACCATATGGATATACATTCATCTCACAGAGAGTATGTGGGGGCAAAGGCAAATATACTTAAGGGTGTTAAAAGAGCAGTACTTAATATGGATTGCTCGGAGACCTGTGCTCTGTCATCTCTTGTGGATAGCAGTACTGATATTACATATGCCACGCTTAAGGATATGAGCAAAGCTGATTTTGACAGGTATAGCTATGTCTACCCGAAAAACGGATGGATATACAGAAACAGGGAGGCTGTATTGCCTATGTCCTGCATAAAGCTCCGTGGAGAATTTAATATTCTCAATGCATGCCTTGCAATAGGTGCTGTGTATCCGTATGTAGGCATAAAGAGATTGGAATACGGTGTTTCCACCTTTGAGGGAGTCTCACACAGAATGGAGCTAATCGCTGAAAAAAACGGAGTCAAATATTACGACAGCTCTATTGATTCCACCCCATCACGGACGATAGCTACTTTATCATCCTTTGATAAGCCAAGGACAGCTGTAATTCTCGGAGGGTATGACAAGAGCCTGTCCTACGATAGCCTCCGTGACGGACTTAAGGGAATCAAATGTGCTGTGATATGTGGAGCAAACAGTGAAAAAATATTTCGGGCTTTGAGTGGAATATGCGACACTGTGCTTTGCGACAGCTTTACCGAAAGCGTAAAAATTGCCTCCGGAGCCTGTAAGGTCGGAGACAGTGTGGTTCTTTCTCCCGCATCGGCAAGCTATGATATGTTCAAAAACTATAAGGAGAAAGCAAATAAATTCAAGGAAATAGTAAGAGGATTATAAAATGGATTTTATAAAAGAGTCATTAAAGGAGCTATGCTCGCTTATGACGGTTTCCGGATTTGAAAAAAAGAGTCGCACAAGGCTTTTTGAAATTGCCCGTCAGTATTTTGATGAGGTAAGTGAGGATTCCTTTGGCAACTTTGTTTTTGTGAAAAAAAGCCTGAATAATAACGCCCCAAGGCTGATGATAGATGCCCATTTTGATATGGTAGGAATGATGGTTACCGATATATTGGAGGGAGGATTTCTCTCTGTCACCAATATCGGAGGACTCGATACCCGTATTCTTCCCTCTGCCGAGGTTACAGTATACAGTAAAAGGGAAATTTACGGCTTGATATCCTCTATCCCTCCCCACCTTAGTAAGTCGGGCAGTAAGAGCAGCGTTCCGACGCTTGAGGAGCTTTATATAGATACAGGCTATTCCGTGGATGAATTAAAGGAGCTTGTACCTGTTGGTGCCCCTGTTGTTATAAACGGAGAATATACCGAGCTTCAGAACGGGTTTGTGGCTGCTGCCTCATTGGATGATAAGGCTTGCGTATGTGCCGTATTTGATGCCGTAAGGCGTATAAGTGCAGAAGAGCTTAAATATGATATATATGTTACGGTCTCTGCTCAGGAGGAAACGGGTAAATGCGGTGCAGCCCTTTCTGCCTGCCGTATCAGACCTCAGATGGCGATAATTACAGATGTTAATTTCGGAGCTATTGAGGGCGATAAGGATTATGACAGCATTGTATGCGGCAAGGGAGCATCCGTAGATATATCGGCTCTTACCGACAGAAAATTGACAAGGGGTGTAATGAGACTGCTTGATAAGGAGGGCGTGCAATATCAAAGAATCTGTGAGCCCTCATACACTTATACAAACAACGACCTTGTATCGGTAACTGGAGAGGGTATTCCCACCGTTCTTATGAGCATACCTCTCCGTTCTATGCACACTCCTGTTGAAACGGTTTGTCTTAAGGATATAAGGTCTCTTGCCGATATTCTGATTAGAGTCGCATATACAGAGAAGACCGATTTGGAGGCAATATGAAGGAATTACTTAAGAAGCTAAGTGAGGAATTCGGACCGAGTGGTTATGAGGACAGAGTAAGGTCCGTGATAAGAGAGTATATTGAAAGGGACCTGCCGAAGAATTGCGAAATAGCAGAGGATAGGGTAGGAAACCTGTACTTTCATGTAATAAATAGGGACAAGCCAAGACTTATGATAAACGCCCATATGGATGAGGTGGGCTTTATGGTTAAGGGAATTACCGAGGACGGATTTTTGAGGTTCGGCTGTGTCGGTGGTATGAACCCTTTAGTGCTTGGAGCCAAAAGGGTAGTGTCCGAGAGGGGAATAAAGGGTATTATATCTGCAAAGCCCATTCATCTTCTGACAAATGATGAGAAAAAGCAGCTCCCTAAGGTAGACGATATGTTTATTGATATAGGAGCCACATCAAAGGAGGATGCCGAGAAATACGCAGATATCGGAGATTATTTTATATTTGATTCCGGATATGTGGAATACGGAGACGGATTTATTAAGTGTAAGGCTCTCGATGACAGACACGGATGTGCCATAATGTGTAAGCTGATAGATGCAATCAAGCAGGGAGCAGATACGGAATACGACCTATGGTTTGCATTTACCTGCCGTGAGGAAATATCCTATTCGAGTGCAAGATGTGCCTCTGAATATGTAAATCCGGATTATGCCTTGGTTATAGAGTCAAAGGCTGTACAGGATATATATGGCGTGGACGACGAGAAAAAGGTTTGCATCCTCGGTGACGGAGCCATTGTTTCCTTTATGGATAATTCAACTGTATATGATAAGGATATGGTAAATAAGCTTATATCAATTTGTAAGAAAAATAATATACCGTATCAGCTAAATAAGTACATTTCCGGGGGAAATGACTCCTCTGCGATACAAAAAAGCATATGTGGAGTAAGGGTGGGACTTATCTCCGCCCCCTCGAGATATATTCATTCCCGGGCGAATGTGGTTAAGTACACGGACCTGGAGGCAATGTATGAAATAGCCCTCGGGCTTATTAAGGAGTAATTATGACCGAATTGTTAAAAAAGCTTGTGCTGACATCAGGTGTGTCGGGCAGAGAGGATAAAATAAGAGAGGTAATTAAGGCAGAGGCAGAGAAATACGCCGATGAGATAATTATCGACCCTATGGGCAACCTTATAGCCCATAAAAGGGGAAAGGGAAAGAAAATAATGTTTGCCTCCCATATGGACGAGATAGGCTATTTTGTTACCTTTATAGATGAAAAGGGACTTATACGGGTTGGAAATGTAGGAGGAATAAATACACTTTCGGCATCATATTCGGAGGTGGTATCCGAAAGAGGTGTATGTGGAGTGGCTCTGCCATCTGACAGTAACGAAGTTCCAAAGGTTGATGCACTCTGTATTGATATCGGTGCAAGGAGTAAAAAGCAAGCAGAAAAAAGAGTAAGCATAGGGGACTATTTCGTACACGCCCCCCACATAAAAAGGCTTTACGGCAATATATATACAGGCAGACCTCTTGATAACAGAATAGGCTGTCTTGTGCTTCTTGAGGCTCTTAAAAATGTAAAGCCTACGGATAACGACTTGTATTTTGTATTCACCGTACAGGAGGAGGTTGGACTTCGTGGTGCTAAGCCTGTAGCCTACCGTATTGAGCCGGATATAGGAATAGCTATAGATGTTACCTCGGCCGGAGGTAAGCCCACATCTCCCAAGACAAAGGTAAAAATTGGAGGGGGAGTGGCTATAAAAATAAAGGATGCCTCTGTAATTTGCTCCTATGAAATAGTGGAAAAAATGAGAGAGCTCTGTCTTGACAGCAATATAAAATATCAGGATGAGATTCTTTTGAAGGGTGGAACGGATACAGGAGCAATACAGACAGCAAAAATGGGATGCCTTGTGGGAGCCTTGTCCATTCCGACAGCCTACATTCACTCCACAAATGAAATGATAGATATTAGCGATGTAAAGGAAGCAATCAAGCTTACCTGTGCCATTGCCGAGAGGATTTGAAAATGAAAAAGCTTATAGCACTTATTTTAACACTGACACTTATTTTGACTGCACTCCTGCTGACCTCGTGCAGTCAGGATTTGGCACCCGACGGGGAGCCGATTCCCGATGATATGAAGATAGCAAGCAACACTGCTATGGTTAATTATCTACTTTTTGTGCCCGAGTATTGGATAATAGATACACAGACCTCCGTTACAATGGCACATGCCTCATCCACCGACTTTACCTCAATTCAGGTAATGAGCAAAAAGCTGGACGGAGAGGTGACCAATCTTGACTCTTGGTGGAATGAGTATAAGGAGGAGCTCACAGGTGCGGGCAAGGTGCAGTATATTACTCAGAATGAAAAAATAGTAATAGACGGTATAGCAGGTAAAAAGGCTGTATATAAGATCACGGTTGACAGCACCGTAATCACAGATTCGGGTAAGGAAAATGTTGTTTCCAACACCTACAAATGTATGGTTGTTGGTGTAATAAAGGGTGACAGCGTTTATGTGATTCTTTATAATTCCGTAGAGAATGAGAAGGGTGACCTTTTTGAAGCCAATATGGAGGATGTGGATAGCATGCTTGAGAGCTTTCGCTTTACGGACAGGCTCTATCCGACAGAGGGAGAGCCTAAGGATGAAGAGAATATTCCCGATGGTATGAAGATTGCAAGCAATACAGATGTAGTTGATTATACTCTCTATATTCCGGAAAACTGGATAGTAGATATACAGACAGGTGTGACTATGGCACATGTGTCGGAGAAGGACAAGTCGAGCATACAGGTGGGTCAGTGGAGCTACAACGATAAAATCAAGGATTACGAAACCTGGTGGCAGGACTATAAGTATGAGCTTTCCCTTGTTGGCGAATATGAAATAATAACCGAGCCTACTGAGATAACCGTGGCAGGCGTTTCATCAAGAAAAGCAGAATATAAGCTTACCACAGCAAACGGCGAATATAAGTGCCTTGTTATAGGTGTGGAAAACCGTGGAAGCATGTATGTAATTGTATATATGTCTACAGAGAATGGCTATGAAGCCAATATGGAAGAAGTAAACCGTATAGTTGAGAATTTTAAGTTTAACTGATATGACAGAGATTTATTTTGATAACAGTGCCACCACTAAAATGTCGGACGGTGCAAGGCGTAAGATGATGGAGGTTATAGAGGAGCATTTTGGCAATCCCTCATCTCTTCATGCCCGTGGCGTAGATGCAGAGCATATTAAAGAGGAGGCAAGAAAAATCATTCTTGCCTCTCTCGGAATCCAGAGGGGAATACGGGGAGAGCTTGTGTTCACCTCAGGAGGAACAGAGGCAAATAATATGGCAATCCTCGGAGTCATAAACGCCAAAAAAAGAAACGGAAATGAAAAAATACTTATAACAGCAGGAGAGCATTCCTCCGTAGAGGCAACGGTCTCCTGTCTTGAAAAGCAGGGATATACAGTTCTTCGTGTTCCTACTCGTGGAGGCGAGCTGGATATGGACTTTATAAGGGAAAACGGCAAGGATGCTGTCCTTGCATCCTTTATGCATGTCAATAATGAGACAGGTGCCCTCTACAGAATTAAGGAGGCATTTGAACTGATAAAATCCCTGTCACCAAGGTGCGTAACTCACGCTGACTGCGTTCAATCGTATATGAAGGTAAAATATACAAGGAAAAGTATAAACGCAGACTTAATAAGCATAAGTGCCCATAAGGTAAACGGTGCAAAGGGCGTGGGAGCACTGTATATAGCTCCTGAGGTTATAAAAGCAAAGTCGATAGTCCCCATTGTATACGGTGGAGGACAGGAGGAAAATTTTCGTTCGGGAACTGAGAATGTATACGGAATAGCAGCCTTCGGAGAGGCTGTAAAGGAGCATATGGCAGAGCTTAATTCCGAAATTGCAAAAATGGATGATCTTCGTCAATATATAATTGAAGGGATTTCCGATACAGAGGTAAGGCCTAATCTTCCTATACGCCATGCACCCCATATTCTGAATATTACATTGCCGGGAATAAGAAGCGAAACAATGCTGCACTATCTTTCGGCAAAGGGTATATATGTTTCCTCCGGGTCGGCTTGCTCGTCCCATTCAAATAAGGTAAGCTCAGCTCTTAAGGCATTCGGACTTACTGATAATGAGGCAGACAGCTCCATCCGTGTGTCCCTCTGCCCCGAAAATACCAAAGATGAGGCAGATGTGTTTATCTCTGCTCTTGCTGAGGGTATAAGGGCTCTTCAAAGAAAGTAAAAGATAATAATGAAGAAACAGGGAGAACAGAGAAGTACTCTTATGGCAGCTTCTTAAAATCCAATAGAACACATTACTTACCTAAAGAAAAAAGGACAGAGACTTTTTGCGTTCTCTGTCCTTTTCCTTTGACAATCCCATAAGGGGTTGATATCAATGCGTTGTATCCTTAATGGCACAACGCTATAGCTCTCGTTTTTTCTTGTATAAATAAGCTTTGTGTGATAAAATTAAATTGTTCATAGCAAATTTTACTTTTCACCCAACCTTTCCCATTTGTTCCGTGTCTTATCTTGTGAAGACGCAAAAACGCTTCAATAATTCAAAGGAGGTCAAAATGCACTTCAAAAATCAGGACGACAAAACTCTTGTAATGCTTACCCTTGTGGGAGAGCAGGAGGCATATGAGGCTTTGGTATCTCGGTATCAGCGTACGGTCATTGCTTCGGCCATGAAAATAACACATAATCAGTTTATGGCTGAGGATTCTGCTCAGGACGCCTTTGTTACAGCGTGGATGAAGCTGGATACATTGGAGGAACAGGAAAAGTACGGGTCCTGGGTTTGCAGGATAGCAAAAAACTGTGCCATGAATATGGTGAGACGGTACAGTGGCTTTATTTCCGTGGACCTTTCGGAATACGGGGATATAGCCGATGATAAGGATGCCGATCCCGAGCACAGATATGTAGCCTCTGAGGAAAGGGATGAGCTGCATACAGCTATAAGCAAGCTGTCAGAAAAGGTGCGTACCATTATACAGCTTTATTATTTTGAGGGGCTTTCTATTGTTGATATAGCAGACAGAATGCGTATATCTCAAGGCACTGTAAAATGGCAGCTGCACGACGGAAGAAGGAAAATAAGAAAGGAGCTATGTGCTATGAACGAAAAATGGAATGATACTCTTGTGGAAAGAGTAATGAAAAAAGTGGAGGAGCTTAAGCTCTGGCGAATCAAAAACTGTAAGGACGGCTTTGAGGTCGTATACAAGGATGTGCTGAGGGAGGTTGAGGACCTGCCCGAGAGTGCAAGAAAATATCATGCTCTTGCAGATGTTTTGGAGAGTGGATGGTGGTGGACCAACGGAGATAAATCCAATGAGCATTTTGCAAAAATAAAGGAGGCAGCTATCAAGGGCAGAAATGAGGATGTAATGACCTTTATTGTAGCCCGAGAGGATGAGCAGGTTCCCTACGATGCAAGAACCGAGTTTATGAAAGCAAAGCAGATTCCCATGCTTGAAAAAGCAGGGTTTACAAAAGCCTTGGCGTACGAGTGGTTCTGGCTCGGTTACAAATATCTTGAAAACGGAAAGAGTAAAGAAGGCAAGGAAGCCTTAAATAAGGTGCAAAATTTAGTTGATATAACAAATGAGCACTATATACTTGCACCAAGGGCTATTGAAATATTCAATAAAAAGAATAATGAATTAAAAAATAAGCATCAATATAAATACTCAATAACCTCAGGAGTGGAAAAATACAGGTATATCGATAAGCAGCTTTTCCGTTGGAATAATATCAGCATAGGAGAGGGATATATTCAATCTGTGGATACGGATGTAAGAGGTGTATTCTATAATTCATCCCTCTGCGACGGAAAATTTTTTGCTGATATAACCGTTGGAGAGGAGTATGTCGGCAGCGATAACAGTAAGCTTATTTTTGTAAGCGATAAGGAAACAATAGACACTCCTGCCGGTATTTTTGAAGATTGTCAGCTTTGGAAAACTGTCTATACTCATAGAAATCTGGATGTATCCGTTTATCTTACATGGTATAAGGATGGCATTGGCATTGTAAAGCATTCTCATACGATTTACGGCAACACCGAGTCTATGTTGCTAAGCTCCTGTGATGTAGTAGGAGGAACAGGTCTTTTACCTATGGCAAAGGGAAATAAGTGGCACTATGTGTGCGAGCTTGCTCCCGAATATGCTGTTTCCGTCTCTGATTTTGAAGTTGTATACACTGATAAGGATTATGTGGGTATTTCCCAAGATAGCTATACAGAGCGTATTGGCTATAATAAGGACTGCTGGCTTGATATGATTCAGGCAATACGAAATGAATACTTTGACAGGACAAAATCCGGTAACGAAAAGCTTAAAGACACCACAGAATATATAGAAAGGGCAGAGGCTCTTGCAAAAACTCCTATGGAAAAGGCACACACAAAGCTTGCATGTGCCTTGGCTCGCAGACTTATGAGAACAGCTAAGCATCTTACACCGGATACGGATATTACAGGTCATTGGAACTTCTTTTCGAGAGAAGCCGTGGTTAAAAAAGACGGCGTAATAAAAATCAATTCCTCACGCAAGTGGAATTTCGAGTGGAAGAACACTTCTTCTCTCGGAAATGCTGGACAGCCCCTTCTTTACAATGATATTTACGGAATACTACAGGATGCTGCAAATTGCATATGGTCCGACGAATGGAGGGTTGGTGCTACTCCAACTGTGGAATACACACTTTGGGAAACCAAAAACATAAAAACTAAGATTTTGTGCGAAAAATCCGACCCCGTTATTACAAAATCAGGCACATTTGATGACTGCATTAAGCTTACTCTTGATATAGAGGGTATGAAGGATGGCTGGGCATACCGTGGTGGTAACAAGGTGTATTACTTTGCTAAGGGCATCGGTATAGTACGCTGTGAGCATGAATTTGCAGACGGTGCAATGAGTGCAGTATATGAGCTTACATCATATAAAGGCAAAGGTGACGGATATATGCCTCTTGACGACGGTATGGAACGCCATTATGAGGCAAAGGACCTTACGGACGGATATATTGCTATGGTGGACTATGCATATGTAGAGGACGAGACGGGAAATATTGTTATTTTTGAGGATAAAACAGGCATACGGAGGATTCAGGCTCCTGTTACTCAGTACAGTAATATAAGGAATGAGCTTCTTACAACCGAGCTTTGGAACAACGGTAAGCACAAGGAGGCTCATATGCAGTTTGCAGTAAACAGTCTTAATCTTTTCATACATTTCATAGCCCGTCCGAGCTATAATGCATGGGATGCTAAGCGTTCTGTCGAGCTCCATAAATACAATATGGCTCTTATTGAATCTGCCGGAAACGGTAAGGTGCCGGATGGCTTTACAGGTCTTTACGGCTGGGTATCCCTTGTGAGAAGTGCTGCTCACTTTGGGAATGGGGAAAAAGAGGACGGATACAGATACCTGGAAATAGCACTCGATTATTTTGAGAGGTGGAGCTCCTTTGAAAAGGGAGCAGAGCTTTCAGCAGGCAATGAGGTGCTCTTCGGTGGAGCAAAAATTGTAAAGGGCAAGGGACACACAATTTTTGCAAACGGAGTAAAGGAGCCTCTTGAATTTGAATACCGCATCGACCCCGGTATGTGGATACCTTACAACTCCATGGCAGAAAACAATAGCTGGGCATGGTTCAATTCCGTTAGGGAAGAGGAACGCTTTAAGACCCTTTGCAGTCGGGCTCTTGAACTGATGAAAAATAAATAAAGCAATCCCCATTACGGAAGTGATATGCACCTCCAAAAGTGTCTAACTTTTGGGTTCACTTCAAAGCTCCGTAATGGGGATTAAATTATTTTATTTCCTTAGTCCTTTTCCTTTTTAATACTAAATTCACAATTATCATTGACAGAGTCTGTATCAGAATAGAGGAAACTATGAGTATAGCACAATTTCTGAAAAATGCTTGTGGCAGAGCAAGAATTATAGGGTCAGTCCGTGAGCTGAATACCCAATTTGTCTTTCCAGGAAAGAATATTTTATGGAAAATTTCAAATGCTTTTGAAAAATCAAGGGAAACCAACAGTCCGATAATCGCAAAGAGACCGAGCAGATATGCACTTACAGAAAAGGAAATATGCATTTTATAGGGACGGCAGGGAGTAAATAGCTTCTTCTTTTTTAATATATATAATGCCACGATTACAAGAAGGGAAGAAATCAGGCAAACAATGTTCAAATCAAATAAAACCTTACAATCCTTGAAATGGTCGGCACCCTCCTGCGAGTGGGGAAATTCCCCTGTACTGAATTCATATCCCGGCAATGTCAGATAGTTGAGCACTGCGTCAAAGGATTCCTTTACCGATTCATAATCCATACCTGTGTGTTCCGGGATGTCGAGTGGATTTATCTGCATATAATAAAAGGGACGAAAATAAATGGGTAACCCTATGGAAGTGGTGAGGATAAGCACAGCTAAAGCCACAGCAAAAACGCCTGTCAGAATTTTGTCCTTCATTTTTATTACTCCTTCTTTGTAGGCTGTATAGTACAATTATATCACCGTAGCATTCATATGTCAAGCAAGGTTTTCTTCATATTATTTATATATAGCTATATATAGGATTCGTACCTTATTCTGTTTTTGTCTCATCTATAAGTCTGTTGAGCTCGCAGAGTGCATCACTAAGTCCTCCCACACGGTCTATCAGCCCGCAGCTTTGTGCCTCGTATCCGTCAATAATAGAGCCTGTATCTGTTGCGATTTGGTCGGTTCTCATCATAAAATTACGAAAGTCCTGCTCGGATATTCCGGAATGTGAGGATACAAACTTAGTTATTCTGTCCTGCATCCTTTCAAAATAATAGTAGGTCTGAGGTGAGCCTACCACAGTTCCGCTTATGCGTACGGGATGTATTGTCATGGTGGCAGATGGGACAATAAATGATTTTGTTGTGCACACTGCCAGGGGCACACCGATAGAATGACCTCCACCGAGCACAAGGGAAACGCTTGGCTTTTTCATGCTCGCTATCATCTCGGCAATGGCAAGGCCTGCTTCAACATCTCCTCCCATGGTATTAAGAATTACCAGCAGTCCTTCAATATCCTTATTTTGTTCAATGGAAACAAGGAGAGGGATTATATGCTCGTATTTTGTGGACTTCTGATCGGGGGATAAAATATAATGCCCCTCTATCTGTCCGACTATACTGATGCAGTATATTCTGTCCTCCTTTACTGCTCCGCTTTTTTCGATAAGGTCAATTTTGTCGTTTTCAGGGTTATTTGTGCTTTTTTCGTTATTCATTTTGCATCTCACTTTCGTTATTTTTATCATATATATCCTTATTATTCATTACTTTTTTGTGCTTAATTCCAAAGCTTAAAAAATAATAAAAAAACTAAAAAAAAATTCAAAAAAGGTATTGACAAAGGAAGAAGTAGGTGATATAATAGCAAGGCACTCTGCGGGAGCGAGTGAGAAAGATCCTTGAAAATTGAACAATGAAGAGAAAAGTTTAAGA
>JAFTJE010000040.1 GCA_017456545.1 Clostridia bacterium
CCTGTACGCAAAATGGACTCCTGTTGTAACATATAACCTTAGTTATGAGCTGAACGGAGGAACAAACAACACAGAAAATCCGAAAACATACAAAACAGGCGACACAGTAAGCTTAGCCTTCCCCGAAAGGGCAGACTATATGTTTGCAGGATGGTATACGGACTCAGCCCTTACAAACGAGATTAAGGAAATAAAGGACAGGGAAGAAAGCTTAACCTTGTACGCTAAGTGGATACTCTATGATGAGGTTTTCGAATTTACCTTATCTGATGGAGAATATATTGTGAGTGATTTTATGAATAACGCAAGCACAGTAATAATACCCTCCACATATAAGAATTTACCGGTGACCGGAATATCAGATTATGCCTTTTCTTTTAATGGTTTACTCAAAAGAATTGCAATTCCCGATAGTATAATTGAAATAGGACATCATTCATTTTATAAGTGTGAATCACTTGAATATATTATACTGCCGGATAGTGTGGTATCAATCGGAACAGCAGCATTTTCTGAATGTAATGCTCTTAAAAGAATAGATGTTGAATCAAATAATAAATATTATCAATCAATAGATGGTGTTTTATATAGCATAGACGGTAAAACATTGGTTGCCTATCCTAACGGAAATACCAAAGAGACATATACTATTCCAAACGGTACAGAAACCATGGAGGCTGGAGTTTTTGCATTTAATACCTATCTTAAAAGTGTGACTATTCCTGATACTGTTAAGGTAATAAGCTCCTATGCTTTTTTTAAGTGTATCTCCCTTGAAAATGCCGTAATTCCAAACAGCGTAACTCAAATTGGGAATAGTGCTTTTTATGAATGTACTTCATTAAAAAGCTTAATTATATCGAACAAAGTCGAGGTCATAGGATACGATGCTTTTTCGAAATGCTCTGCATTAGAAAGTGTAGTAATACCCGGCAGTGTCAAAACTGTCGGATGGCGGATATTTAGTGACTGTTCGTCTCTCAAAAGCGTAACTATAGAGGACGGAGCAACCACTATTGGAACATTGGCGTTTGCTAATTGTACATCTCTTACAAGTATAGAAATTCCAAGTAGTGTAACAATATTAAGTCTTCAAGTCTTTGAAGATTGCACTTCTCTTAAAAATATCACTATTCCCGATAGTATAACATCTATAGAAAACGGAGTATTTCATGGTTGTACCTCTCTCGAAATTCTAATAATCCCTGATAGTGTGGCTACCTTAGAGGCAGGAACTTTTAATTTTTGTAACAATCTTACAGTATACTGCGAAGCTGAGGAAAAGCCTGAAGGATGGAGCAGCTCATGGGATCACGATGTAAAAGAAGTAGTCTGGGGCTATAAGGAAGAGCAATAAGTAATATAGCTTTCTTAAAAACAATAAAAACCGACGGGAAAATAAATTCCCGTCGGCTTTTGCTTTAATAATACAATCTGTGCCAATACTCATTTTATTTAGTCCAATCGGTGGCGTCGACAAATTCGTGCCTGATATCTGTGATACCGTCGGATGATACGGTAAGCACAGTGCCGCCGTTTAATTCAGGCCTCCAGTATGCACCCATACCTGTTTTAAGACCGTATGTCAGACGAACACCCTTGTAAGGTATGCATGAGTAGTTTACATGGTCATGTCCGGCTATAACCGTTTTAGTTGAGCCAAGCTCCGTCACCGTGTCAAAGAAGCCGTCATCCACAAGGTGACAGCAGACATCCTCGTGATTTATACCGAAGGAATCCTTGTAGCCATCCTTCCAGATATCTCCCTTATAGCTGTTCTCAACAGACACACTCTTAGGGTTAATTCCTTCCTTGAGAGCAGAGGAAATAGCGTACCTGTATGCGTAAATCGGCTGATGAATTATAATAGTAGTGTCCTTGCATCCAAGGTCTGTAAGATTACATACCTGCTCCTTGTACCACTGTATCTGGTTAGCGTAAAGCTTACCCCATCCACAGTCCTCCTTGCCGTCCTTATTTATAAACGGAATACGGTTGTGGGTATCCATAAGGATAAGCCCCTCCACGATTTTATCATCCTCACAGATGCCGATAACAAAGTTTCCCTTACCAAGCTCCACGGGTCCATGCTCATATATAAAATTCCTGCCCCTCATAAATATTTCGGCAGTTTTATCAAGGACCTCGTCCCCTCTGTCGTGGTCGTGATTTCCCCAAACGAGGGTCCAGGGAATATTAAAGCTCTCCATAAGCTCACTTAAAAATTCAATAGCCTTGAAATGACCTGCCCACGCTTGATCCCCACTTAAGGTAATAAGGTCGGGCCTTACTCTGTTAACAACCTCGGTAACCGTGTTCACAAGCACACGCTTTTTAACGCTGTCCTCATAGAGCTCGTTGTCCTCCGTGTGTACATCTGTTAAATTAAGTATTAAAAAATCCTTGTCCTTTTTCTTGTAAAGCTTAAACATCCTTTTTCTCCTTTGGGTGTAATTTACATTCTGATTATATCACATTTGCTCTGCCAAATAAAGTATAATCAATATTTTTTATTGACAAATTACCGACTCTAAGGTATAATCAGTTTAGAAAATAAAATAAAGGAGAAGCATATGAAAAAGTTTTTTGGCGAATTCAAAAAGTTTATCACCCGTGGAAATGTGCTTGATATGGCTGTCGGTGTTATTGTCGGCGGTGCCTTCACAGCGATTGTAAATGCTCTCAGCAACAATATCTTAAAGCCCATTATTAACTGGGTTCTTGCACAGATTTTCGGTGCAAATTCCCTTTCCGAGGTTTACACATTCCTTAAGCAGGCAACAGTTAAAGACCCCGAAACAGGAAAGGAGACAATTGACCTTGCAAACTCCATCTACATAGACTGGGGTGCATTCATTAACGCAATTATCAACTTCCTTCTTATCGCATTCGTGCTCTTTATGATTGTAAGAATCATAAACAGAATGAAGGAATTTGACCTTGTTGATGACAGACTTACAAAAGAGGACAAAAAGGCTCTTAAGGCTCAGGGTAAGAGAGTTACAGACAAAAAGGCTGTTAAGGAATACCTTGATGCAAAGGCAGCGAAGGCAGCTGAGGAAAAGGCTAAGGCAGATGCTGAGGCAGCTGAAAAGGCAAGACTTGAAAGAGAGGCTAATCCCACAACAGAGGATCTTCTTAAGATGATTCTTTCGGAAATAAAAAAGGCTTAAGTAATCAAATAAGCTTTATAAAAGACTGTCCCACGGACAGTCTTTTTTAATTTCAGGTGACAGAAAAATGAAAATTCGGTCTTGTAAAAATGAAGATATAAAGATATATATTGAAATTACACGGTTTTTGTGATATCATATAATATACTAACAGAAGTACAGCAATATAAAAATTATAAGTCGTATTTAAGTTGTAATTAAGTTTTTTGGATATAATAAGTAAATATAAAGGAGTGGAGCATAACAATGAAAAATAAGATTATAAAAGGCTTTTCCCTTGCAATGATAACAGTAATGCTTGTAGTATCACTTACCTCTTGTCTCGGATTGACACCCGGAGGAAACAATAATACTGTTACAGAGGCAGGTGGCGATACAATTGTCAATAATGTTACAATCAACCCATCGGGAGCCGATGTTGCCACGGGAGCAAACGAGGGTCTTAGGTCCATTGTAAGTATATATTGCACCTACGGTAACAGCCTGTTCGGAAGCAACGGTGCTGCAGGCTCCGGTATAATTTATAAGCTTACAAGCACGGGTGATGCCTTTATCATAACCAACTACCATGTGGTTTACGATTCAACAAGTGCATCAGGAAGTGTATCTAAGGATATAAAGGTATATCTTTACGGTATGGAGTCCTCGGAATACGGCATTCCCGCTACATATGTGGGTGGATCTATGAATTACGATATTGCCGTTCTTCGTGTTGACAATAGCGTAGTGCTAAGAAATGCTGTAAAGAGTGGAAGTGCCCAGGCTGTAAAGATTGCGGACTCCGACAAGGTCTTTGTAGGACAGAGTGCAATAGCAATCGGTAACCCTCAGTCACAGGGTATATCCGTAACAGTAGGAGCTATAAGCGTAGACTCCGAGTATATTACTCTTACAGGCAGTGACGGCAGCACAGAGGTAACCATGCGAGTTATGAGAACCGATACAGCGGTAAACTCAGGTAACTCGGGAGGAGGCTTCTTTAATACATCCGGTGAGCTCATCGGAGTTATAAACGCAAAGATAATTAACGCCAATGTTGAAAACATCGGCTATGCCATACCCTCAAGCGTTGCCCGTGCCATAGCAGACAACATAATTGATTACTGCTACGGCAAGGATTGTGAGACTGTTATGAGAGGAATGCTTGGAATAAGCATTGCCACAAGCGGTCTTTCCACATATTACGATACAGAAACAGGAATGCTTGTAAAGTGCGAGGAAATAAAGGTACACGATGTAACAACAGGAGGTCTCGGTAGTGAGATTCTTAAGAAGGATGACATTATAAAGAGTGTTACCATAGGCTCAAAAACCGTAAAGGTTACAAGACAGCACCATATAATTGATGCTATGCTTGATGTGAGAGTAGGACAGACCGTTTATATAGAAATTATAAGAAACGGTGAGACTAAGACAGTAAGCACTGTTATAACAGAGGATTGTCTTACAGCCTATTGATTATTGTGAAAGCTTATCAGACGCCGTGGGTCGGCGTCTGATTCTTTAATAAAGCATAAGGGAGGGCAGATATGAGATTGCTTCTTTGCGAGGATGAAAAATCCTTATCAAGAGCTGTTGAGGCTATTTTGAAAAAAAATAATTATTCCGTTGATGTGGTGTATAACGGCAGGGATGCACTTGACTATATACTCATGGGAAATTATGACGGAATAATACTCGATATAATGATGCCGTATATGAACGGAATAGAGGTACTGAGAACTGCAAGAGCCCATAAAATAAACACGCCTGTCCTTATTTTGTCTGCAAAGTCGGAAATAGACGATAAGGTTTCAGGCCTTGATTACGGAGCTAACGATTATCTTACAAAGCCCTTTGACACAAGGGAGCTCCTGGCAAGAATAAGGGCTATGACAAGGGCAGACGGAGGACAGAGTGACTCCAAGCTGAGGCTCGGAAATATAACTCTCGACTGTGCCAGCTATGAGCTCATATCCCCGGAGGGAAGCTACAAGCTTGCCAACAAGGAATACCAGATGATGGAAATGCTTATGCGTAATCCAAAAAGGCTTGTATCAACGGAGACCTTTATGGAAAAAATATGGGGCTATGACAGTGATGCCGAGATAAGCGTTGTATGGGTATATGTCTCCTATCTCAGAAAAAAGCTTATGGCTCTCAATGCCGATATACAGATAAAGGCACATAGAAATGCAGGATACTCCCTGGAGGATTTGCTATGATAAAAAGACTTCGTTGGAAATTTATTATTATAGCTATGATATCTCTGTTTTGCGTTCTTGCCGTGATAATTGCGACAATAAATATAGTCAGCTATAACAGAATGGTGGACAGAGCAGACGAGACCTTGATTTACATATCAAAAAATCAGGGCAAATTCCCCGATGTCCCCTTTAAGCCTCTTAATCCCCATATGAACGGAGGTAAGGATATACAGGGTGGTATCCCCTATGAATACAGATTTTTTTCTGTCACCTATTCAAAAGACGGCAGTGTAAAGTCTGTAATTACCGACCATGTAATTGCAATAGATGAGGCAAGTGCAATAAGACTTGCCGACAGAGTTATAGAAGAGGGAGATATCCGTGGCTTTTTGGGTAATTACAGATATCTGGTGGATGAGGGCAGTGACACAACAAGAGTTACCTTTATTGACTGCTCTGAGGCTCTTTCCGTAAACAGGAATTTTATAACAATAAGCGTATCAATATCCGCTGTCGGTCTTTTCGCTGTTTTTGCTCTTCTTTATTTTTTGTCCAAGCTTATTACCGACCCTGTAAGCGAAACTATAGAAAAGCAAAAGAGATTCATTACAGATGCGGGTCATGAGCTGAAGACACCTATTGCCGTAATAGATGCCGATGCCGAGCTTGTGGAAATGGAAAACGGAAGGAGTGAATGGATTGATGATATAAGGAGCCAGACAAAGCGTCTTGCAGCTCTGACAAACGATCTTGTTTTTCTTTCCCGAATGGAGGAGGATAGCTATAAGCTCCCCTTTATAGAGCTTCCAATATCGGAAATAGTCAGGGAGAGGGCAAATTCCTTTGCATCCGTTTTTAAGAAAAATGACAAGAAATTAGACATATGTATCGAAGAAATGCTTACATTAAAGGGTGATGAGAAGTCAATTACTCAGCTTTTGTCCATTCTTCTCGACAATGCAGTAAAGTACTCCCGTGAGGGAGACACGGTATATCTTATTCTCGATAAGCAGGGTAAGGCAATATGCCTTACAGTTTACAACAGAACGGATAATATGACCAAGGAGGACTGCGAGAGGCTTTTTGACCGTTTCTGGCGAGGAGATAAGTCAAGGACGACGGGTGGTGGCTACGGGCTCGGGCTTTCCGTTGCCAAGGCGATAGTACAGTCCCATAAGGGAAAAATATCCGCTAAATATACAGATAACGGATATCTTGAAATAACGGCAGTATTTCCTAACTGACATAAAAAGACTCCCGAGGTGGATTTTATCCACACATCGGGAGCCTTTTTTTATAAAGGAGATAAGAAAATTGTATATTCAAGGTTGTTTGCGAATACTGAATACCCGTGGTACATTTTATCATTCGGAGCCTATCTCGGGCGTCCTCCTCCGGGCATCCCTCCGGGTGCTCCTCCTCCGGGTGCACCACCCATTCCTCCACCTCCCATACCCGAGGAGCCATAGAGAAGTGAGGACATTTCTATTTCAACAATTCGGTTGCCACCGGATATTACGGAGTCCTTGGCAAAGCCGTTTTCGTCTGCACCTGATACCGTACCTCCACAAACCACCGCATATGTCTCACCTTCCTGTATACCCGGGGCAGAGATTAACAGACACTGGTATGCCTTTTCAGGAGTGAAGGAGGCTACAGCTATTCCGTCCTCATTACAAAGTGCAACGGAGGTTTTTCCTGCTCTTGTGCCTGTGACGGTCAGTATTGCTCCCTGGTTGACTGCACCGGATAGATTTTGTGCCATACCGTAGGCACCGGTAGCGATAAGGACTCCACCGTAAATTTTTGCCTCCGAGCCGTAGTCAAGACTGCCGTTTCCACTGTTTGTTGGTCCGGATACAAGGGTTGTTCCTCCGGTTATATAGATTGCACCGTTGGAGTCTATGCCGTCTCCGTCTGCATTTATAAGGGTATACCCACCCGAAATTGATATTTCTGCCGTAGATGAGACAAAGGCATCGCCACCTCCGTGGGGACCTCCCATTCCGGAGCCGTCATTTCCACCCGAGGCATTTAATCCGTCATCGGTGGCGTAAATATCTGTTTTTCCACCGGAAATCAAAATGCGTTCGGCCTCGAGACCCTCATAGCTTTTTGAAATACATATATCTCCTCCCTCAATGGATAGGTCGGCATCAGCATGTATTCCGTCATCCTCTGTGCTGAGCAAAAAATTGCCGTTGGATATTTTAACTGTGCTGTTGGAATGTATGCTGTCATCATAGGAGTATATTTTGTACACTCCCCCGAGGATTTGGATATCGGAGGAAGCCTTTATCCCCTTTCCTGATTCATAGCCTTGTCCGGCTCCCGCATTTATAACAAATTCACCGTTACATATTTTTAATATTCTTTCTGCCTGGATTCCGTCGTTTGCTGCGGTTATTGTGAATTTTCCGTTCTCAATATATATAAATCCACGGCTTTGCTCCGTGTCATTACTGGAACGGATGCCGTCACTGCCTGCATTAATATCGAGGGTGGCGTTTTTTATTTTTACGCAATCCTTACCGTCAACGGCACAGCCGACAGAGCTTACACTGATATTGGAATTAACAATTATAAGGTCATCCTTTGATACTATACCGTGCCTGTAATTGCCTGATACCTTAAGTGCTCCGTTACCGTTTACAGTAAGATCGGCTTTTGAAAATATGGCAGAGTCAATATTTGTGTCTCCGTCTGTAATTTCATAATCGCTACCGTCAGATACAGTGCTTTCGGTCCCGTCCTTAAGGGTGATAAATACCTTTGAGGCAGACCTGATATATATGGGGCATCCGACACTGCTTGAAATAGAAAAGCTGTCAAGCACAAGCTGTACCTTTTTCTCGGGGGCATCTACGGTTATGCATATATCCTCAGCATTCCCCGAGAGAATGTATGTTCCCTCCTCCGTAATGGTAAGGATGCCGTTTACTATGCTTGCTCCACCCGTCACGCTGTCACCGGAGAAGGTGAGGCTCCTAACACTGTCTCCGTAGGATGCGGAAATATCCCTTTCCGTAAAGGAAAAATCCATTGACGAGGTGTCTGTAAGGATTATGGGTGCAGGTGTATGCATTTCCTCCTCATCCGAGCAGGAAAAAAGGAGGGTACAGGGTAATATCAGCACAAAAGCCAATAACACTGAAATTATTTTTTTCATAAAAATCCTCTGTATTTAATATTTGTTTCTTACTATTGTATCTATGTTCAATTATATTATGTAAACTTTAATCGTAGCTTAAAGAAAAAAATCGGCTGTTGATTTTATACAACAGCCGATATAATTATTCAGTTGCCTTCGTCCGACTCGCTGTCTGTTTTACAGGAGGAGCAGGATGAACAACAGGAGGAGCAAGTAGAGCAGGACGAACAGCAGGAATGACTGTCGGAGGCCTTCTTTTTTGAATGACAGCTTGCACTGTCGGGACAGCCGATGCATTTTTTACCGCTTTTCTTAGCCTTGATAATATAGGCTGATGCACCACCTATAATCAGACATATGACAGCTATTACAATAATATCAATGGGCTCCATACCGTTCCTTTCTGCTTTGTGCGTATATTAATTATGACTTTGCTTTTTTCTTGGCCTCGTATTCAGCCTTAAAGCGTTTCTGATTTCTTATGATAATGTATGTAATAATACCGGTTGCAACTGCAACAATGCACCAGCCGAGAATAGGCATCCATATTTTTTCGAAGCTTGCAGTGGGTGAAAATACGGTTCCAAAGAAGTTTACAATAAATCCTATAGAGTAGCCTACAGTAAGCTGAAGTCCTATACCTGCGAAAAGCCACTTCTTGCTCTTGAGCTCAGCATTCATAGCTCCCATAGCAGCAAAGCAGGGAGGTGTAAAGAGGTTAAACATAAGGAATGCCAGGGCTGCAGCCTTTGAGATACCGAGGACAGCAGCAACATCTGCTCCCGCACCCTCTATCATAGCGAGCTCGTCAAGGTCAAAGAAGTTGGAGATGCCGTAGCATACCGCCAAAGTACCAACAACATTTTCCTTAGCGATAAAGCCTGTGATTGTCGCAGCGGCAAGCTGCCATGCAACCACGCCTACAACAGGTGCAAACAGGTATGCAAAGGGAGTAGCGATTGTAGCGAGGATGGATGTGGACTCCATGCCCTCCTCGATTATCTGGAATTTCCAGTTGAAGTTCTGCATTAAATGAACTACAAAGTTACATACAAGAATAACGGTTCCTGCCTTTACGATAAAGGACCAACCACGCTGTCCCATAGAGATAGCCGCCTTCTTTATGCTGGGGAGTCTGTATTCGGGAAGCTCCATTATAAAGTATGATTTTTTATTTCTGTATCCTGTAATAAGATTAACTAAAAGAGCACAGAAGAAAATAATGAGTATAGCTATAAAATACATCAGTGCACCGACCCAAGGCCCGTTACCGAAGAATGCACCGGCAAAAAGGGTGATAACGGGAAGCTTAGCTCCACCGGGCATAAAGGGAGCAAGTATAGCCGTGGAACGGCGTTCTCTTTCGTTACGGATGGTACGGCATGCCATAACACCGGGGATTGCACAGCCTGTGCCGATTATAAACGGTATAATTGACTTACCGGAGAGACCTACCTTTTTGAATATGGGGTCGAGAACAACTGTTGCTCTTGCCATATATCCGCAGTCCTCGAGAAGTGCAATAAGGAAATACATAACCATAACCAGCGGTAAAAATCCGATTACGGCAATTACGCCGCCTATAATACCGTCAATAAGAATGGATGCCCATACAGAGTCGCTGTTAATAGCCTCTGCAAGAGCCTCCTGACCTGCTTCAAGCCAGCCTACCAGAAGATCGGCAAGCCATACGGCAGGACCTGACTGGGATATCCAGAATACTGCCAGCATAACAACGGCGAAAATCGGAATACCGAACCACTTGTTCGTAAGAACAGCGTCAACCTTATCCTGCTTGTTTTCCTTATTGGTAAAGACCTTTCTTGTTTCAACGGAGGAAACAACATCGTTTACAAAGGCGAAACGGCGTCTGTCCTCTGCCTCAACCTCAGCCTTGCTTGAAAGGTCAATATCATTTTGAATAAATGGGGCATTCTGCTTTGCTCCGATAATGGAGGAAACGGCCTTTATAACCTCTCTCATACCCTTTGCGGATGTGGATACTGTTTCCACAACGGGGCATCCGAGCTTTTGGGAGAGGGCATTTGTATCGATATTGGTCTCCTTCCTTTTGTTGATGTCAGCCTTGTTGAGGGCTACCACAACAGGAATACCGAGCTCAAGAAGCTGAGTTGTAAAAAACAGGCTTCTGCTAAGATTTGTTGCATCCACAATGTTAATTATAGCATCGGGATTTTCGTTCTTTACATAGAAGCTTGTAATACTCTCCTCGGATGTGAAGGGAGACATGGAGTAAGCACCGGGCAGGTCAACTGCCACAAGCTCCTCCGTTCCTTGGTAAAGAGACCTTTTGATGGGATGTTCTTTTTTGTCAACGGTAACGCCTGCCCAGTTACCCACCTTTTCGTTGCTTCCCGTCAAGGCGTTGTACATAGTGGTCTTACCGCTGTTAGGATTGCCTGCCAAAGCAATTCTCATTGAGAGTTCCTCCTGATAAGTATCAATATGATTTGAGTGCCATAGAGTTAGCCTTTGCTAACCGTGGCCCCGAAAAAAGAAGAAGAGAAAAATTCTTCTTTTTTATATTACTATTGCGTCTGCAAGGTCATTATCAATATTGTATCTACCGTCCTTGATAGCTACTACACAACCGCTTTTGCGTTTTTTGATAACCGTAATAGACTCTCCACTGAAGCAACCGAGAGAGAATAAGAATGAGTCAAGCTCTTCATCATCTGTCTCAATAGCCTTAATGATGTATTCTTTTCCTTCCTCTGCTGTGCGTAATGTCATAGCTCTGCCTCCTGAAAAATGGAGTTAGCCTCTGCTAACGCCTTGATTATAGCACCGTTATTTCGGTTTGTCAATAGGGTTTTTAAGTTTTTTGAAAAAAATTTACAGCAAGGGGAAATATTCGTTCCGATTCGGCATTCGCAACACGAAGGATATAGGCAAGAGAGAATAGGTAAGGTCAATTTTCCTTCGCAGTCGAAAAATTCCCATTACTGTTTTTAATTTTGCACTCTGCATTACTTTTAATTCTGCACTCTGCATTACTTTTAATTCTGCACTCTGCATTCTGCACTCTGCATTACTTTTAATTCTACACTCTGCATTACTTTTAATTCTGCACTCTGCATTCTGCACTCTGCATTTATACAATATGACCCTCTCTGTACTTCATAATCTTGTATAGGATGTAGTCCCTTGTTACGGTCTCATCCTTTAAGAAGCTGACAAAGGAGGGGATATTGTCATAGAATATTCTGTCCAGCTCCTCCTTGGTAAAATGCTCAGTACCTGTTATCACCCTTGAAAGCAGGGAGGTGACCCCGGCAAAATAGAGACGGAGACGGTTGTCCTGCTCCTTTGTAAAGCTACGCACACTCATATATTCTGCCATAGCACGGACAAGCTCGATTCCGTAATTATACATAACATCGTAAAGATATTTTCCGTAGGAGGAGGAAAGGATGCTCTTATAAATTTTTCTGTTTTCTAAAATGTAGGAAAGGGTATGGAGGTAGCAGAATCTCGGGGAAAAGAATATTTCAAGCCCCCTTTTAAGGTCGTATTCAAAAAGGTCAACAACAAGTGCGTATTTGTCTGCAAAGGCACGGTAGAAGTACTGACGGGAAATACCCATTTCCTCTGCAATGCTTTTTATGGTAAGGGAGTCAAAATCGGTTTTTGATAACAGCTTATCAAGAGAAGCGACTACCTTCGGCATAATTTTTTCAATATTTACCTCACTGACCATTAAAAAATCTCCTTTTTTCGACTCTTGTCTACAAATTAGTTTACACTTTTGCATTTCTGTCAATTTAATTATAACATATTATATGATATAATGCAAGTGCGAAATAATATAAATTACAGGAGGATTTTTATGAGTAATGGAAATTCAATTGAGTTTATGGGCACTCCCGCACAGGAGGCTGAACTCAAAAAAGTAATCGCAAAGTACAAGGAACAGCCCGGCGGTCTTATGCCTGCATTGCAGGAGGCACAGGGCATTTACGGCTACCTTCCCTATGAGGTGCAGAAGATGCTTGCTGAGGGCTTGGATGTTAGCATGAGTGAGGTTTACGGTGTAGCTACCTTCTACGCACAGTTCTCACTTGTACCTAAGGGCAAGTACATTATCAGCGTTTGCCTTGGTACAGCTTGCTATGTTAAGGGTGCTGACAGAGTTCTCACAGCAATTGAAGAGAAGCTCGGTATCAAGAGTGGTGAATGCACACCTGACAGAAAGTTCTCAATTGAAGCGTGCCGTTGCGTAGGTGCGTGTGGTCTTGCTCCCGTTATGACAGTAAACGGAGAGGTTTACGGTAAGGTAACTCCCGAGCAGGCAGTAAAAGTAATTGAATCCTATATGGCTAAGGAGGACTGAGTAAAATGAAAATGACTATCGAAAGACTTAATGAAATTAAGGCTCAATATGAGCCTATAATTAAGGCTCGTAACCTCGTTGGCGAGTACGCTGAGGAAATGGCTCAGCACTCCCAGTACAGAAAGCAGATTCTCGTTTGTGGCGGTACAGGATGTACCTCCTCAGGCTGCGGTAAGGTTGTTGAGGCTCTTGAGGCTGAGCTTAAGGCTAACAACTGTGACGATGTTATCGTTGTAAAGACAGGCTGCTTTGGTTACTGTGCTCTTGGTCCTATCGTTATCGTATATCCTGAAGGAGCATTCTACAGCCAGGCTACTCCCGAGGGTGCTGTCCGTATTGTAAAGGAGCACATCGTTGGCGGTAATGTATGTAAGGATCTTCTTTTCCCCGAAACAGTACAGGAGAACGGTGAGGTTCTTCCCTTCGGTAAGATTCGCTTCTACAAAAAGCAGATGCGTATTGCACTCCGTAACTGTGGCGTAATCTCCCCCTTTAAGATTGAAGAATATATTGCAACAGACGGATATAGAGCTTTACATAAGGTATTGACATCCATGAGCCAGGATGATGTTATCTCCACAATGCTTGCCTCCGGCTTGCGTGGCAGAGGTGGTGCAGGCTTCCCCACAGGTAGAAAGTGGGCGTTTGCTAAGGCATCCGTTGGCGATGTTAAGTATGTATGCTGTAACGCAGACGAGGGTGACCCCGGTGCGTTCATGGACCGTTCCATTCTTGAGGGTGACCCCCATGCTATTATCGAGGCTATGGCTATTGCAGCTTATACAATCGGTGCTAAGCAGGGTTATGTATATGTAAGAGCAGAGTATCCTATCGCTGTTGAAAGACTCAGAATCGCTATTAATCAGGCTCGTGAGATGGGCTTGCTCGGTAAGAACATTTTTGGTACAGACTTCTGCTTTGACCTTGATATCCGTCTCGGTGCAGGTGCCTTCGTATGCGGTGAGGAAACAGCTCTTATGGCTTCCATTGAGGGTAAGCGTGGTGAGCCCCGTCCCCGTCCTCCGTTCCCTGCAGTTAAGGGTCTTTTCGAAGTTCCTACTGTTCTTAACAATGTTGAAACATATGCCAATGTAGCTCAGATCATCCTTAAGGGTGCTGATTGGTTCTCATCCATCGGTACAGAGGATACAAAGGGTACAAAGGTATTTGCTCTTGGCGGTAAGATTAACAATGTAGGTCTTGTTGAGGTTCCTATGGGTACAACTCTCCGTGAGATCATCGAGGACATCGGTGGCGGTATTCCCAACGGTAAGACCTTCAAGGCTGCTCAGACAGGTGGTCCCTCCGGTGGATGTATCCCTGCTGAATTTATCGACACTCCCATCGACTTTGCATCTCTCTCCAAGATTGGCTCAATGATGGGCTCCGGTGGACTTATCGTAATGGATGAGGACACATGTATGGTTGATATTGCTAAGTTCTACCTCGAGTTTACTTGTGAGGAGTCCTGTGGTAAGTGCTCTCCCTGCCGTATCGGTACAAAGCGTTTGCTCCAGCTTCTTGAAAAGCTTACAGACGGTAAGGGCGAAATGGAAGACCTTGAGAAGATTGAGGAGCTCTCCAAGCATATGCAGTCCTCCTGTCTCTGTGCTCTCGGTCAGACAGCTTCCAACCCCGTTGTTTCCACAATCAAGTTCTTCCGTGATGAGTATCTTGCTCACATCGTAGACAAGACCTGTCCTGCTCACAAGTGTAAGAAGCTTACACGCTACCTTATCGATCCCGACAAGTGCGTTGGATGTACACTCTGTGCTCGTAACTGTCCTGTTAAGGCGATTAAGGGAGAGGTTAAGAAGCCTCATGTTATCGATCAGGATAAATGTATCAAGTGTGGTGTTTGTCTTGGCAACTGTAAGAAGTTCAAGGCAATCTACACAGAATAAGGGGGCATAACATAATGAAAATGATTAACTTAACAATTAACAATATTCCTGTAAGCGTTCCCGAAGGAACAACTATTTTACAGGCTGCAAAGCAGATTGGTATAGATATTCCCTCTCTTTGCTATTTGAAGGACATCAACTGCATCGGTGCATGCCGTGTTTGTGTAGTTGAGATAGTTGGCAGACGAGGACTTACAGCTTCCTGTACATACCCCGTTGAGGAGGGTATGAAGGTGCTTACAAACACACCTGCTGTTCGTGCCTCCAGAAAGACAACTCTTGAGCTTATCCTTTCCACACATAACAGAAAGTGTCTCTCCTGTGAGAGAAGTGGTAAGTGTGAGCTTCAGAAGCTTGCTGCTGATTACGGTCTTGACGAGGACAGATTTGCGGTAGAGGATGAGCTTGTGCCCATCGACTACTCAACACCCTATGTAGTTCGTGACAACAACAAGTGTATAAACTGCCAGAGATGTATCGCTGCCTGTGGCAAGATGCAGTCTGTCGGTGCTATCGGTAATATCCGTCGTGGATATGATGTACATGTTGGCAGCCCCTTTGAATTGGGTCTCGGCTCCACAGCATGTGTTGGCTGTGGTCAGTGTATCGTAGCTTGTCCTGTTGGAGCTCTTTCCGAGGTTTCCAATGTTGACAAGGTTTGGGCAGCTATCTCCGATCCTACAAAGAAGGTAGTATTCTTTACAGCTCCTTCTATCGCAGCTACTCTCGGTGAGTGCTTCGATATGCCCGTTGGCACAAATGTAGAGGGCAAGATGGTAACAGCTATCAAGATGCTTGGCGATGTTGAAGCGTTCAATATGAATGTAACAGCTGACCTTACTATTGTTGAGGAGGCTAATGAGCTTATCAACAGAGTAAAGTCTGATAAGCCCCTTCCCATGTTCACATCCTGCTGTCCCGGTTGGATTAAGTTCTGTGAGCACAACTATCCCGAGCTTCTTCCTAACCTTTCTACATGTAAGTCTCCTCAGCAGATGTTCGGTGCTCTTCTTAAGTCCTACTACTGCGAGAAGAACGGTATCGATCCTAAGGACCTCTTCGTTGTCAGCGTAATTCCCTGTACAGCTAAGAAGTTCGAGGTTGAAAGAGACGAATTCCACGCTGATGTTGATGTAGCTCTTACAACAAGAGAGCTTGCTAAGATGATCAAGGGTGCGTCCATCAACTTTAACGAGCTTCCCGACAGCGAGTTTGGTGATCCCTTTGCTATTGCAACAGGTGCAGGTGCTATCTTCGGTGCAACAGGTGGTGTTATGGAGGCTGCTCTCCGTACAGCAAACAATCTCCTCGGTGGCAACAATGAGGCTCTTGTATTTACCGATGTTCGTGGAACAACAGGTATCAAGGAGGCAACATATACCATCAACGGTACAGAGGTTGCAGTTTGTGTAGCAAGCGGTCTTGCAAATGCAAGAAAGGTTATCGAAATGATTAAGTCCGGCGAGAAGAACTATCTCTTCATCGAGATTATGGCTTGTCCCGGTGGATGTATCAACGGTGGCGGTCAGCCCTACCAGTTCGATGCAGTTCGCAACTTTGTTGACCTCAAGGCACTCCGTGCATCCGTTCTCTATAAGTCAGACGATGCAAACGGACTCAGAAAGTCCCACGAGAGCCCTGTAGTTAAGGCACTTTATGACGAGTATTTCGGTGCTCCCGGTGCAGAGAAGGCACATCACCTCCTCCACACCAAGTACACAGCCCGTAAGAAATACAACTAATTGACAAGAAGCCCCTCCCTGTGTATGCAGGGAGGGATTTTTTTCTTAAAAAATAAAGCAACAGAGCTTTTAACAAAATATTTTAATAAGAATTTTGGAATATAAGTAACCGAAGAGACTCTTTTGTTGTTAAAATATATAAGGATAAAAATTTCGGAAGGGAGGGGTAATATTGGAGGATAATGAAATTGTCAAGCTGTATTTTGATAGGTCCGAGGATGCAATTAAGGAAACCGATCAGAAATACAGGAATTATTGCTATAGCATATCCAAGCACATTCTTGAGAATGACGAGGATGTAAAGGAAATAATAAATGACACATATCTCAAGCTGTGGCAGACCATACCTCCCAATGAACCTGATGCATTATCATCCTATATCGGTATGATATGCAGACAGCTCTCCCTTAACAGATATAAGGAAAAGCACCGTAAAAAGCGTGGAGGGGGAAATGTGGATTTAGCTCTTGATGAGCTTATAGAGTGTATTCCCTCAAGCAGGGATAAGGAAATAGTGGACAGGATGCATATGGCATCATTACTCAATCGCTTTTTAGAGTCATTGCCCAAGAAAAACAGAATAATATTTATAAAAAGATATTGGTACCTGCATCCTGTGTCCCAAATTGCAAGGTCACAGAGCATAAGCGAAAGTGGAGTGAAGATTATTCTTTTCAGGACGAGAAAAAAACTAAAAAAATTTTTAACAGAGGAGGGGATAGATGTATGAAAAATACAGATTTAATAGAAGCCATTGGCTTAATTGACTCAAAATATGTAGAAGAAGCATCGGTGGAAGAGCAATGTGTTAAGAATATCAGAACCAAACGGCACAGACACGGTGTAAAATTCAAGAAATGGATGCTTGCTCCTATTGCTGTTTCCCTTGCTGTAGTCATAGTGCTCACAAATGTATTTTTTGCAGGCCCGAACGCACTTTTGGTAACTAAGGTAGAGGCATTATCCCTGGCAGAGTATCCCAGAATGACCAAATATCCCACAATGGCAGAATCAGGTGACGACTATGATAGCCTTCATAAGCAGTGGGAGTCGGATATAGCAAGGCAGGAGTCCTATTTTGGCAAGGAAAATGAGGTTAAGCCCTTTGTTAAAAACAGTGTAAGCATATTTTTGTCAAACACAAACGGAAAAAATACCGTCTATTCCCCTTTGAACACATATATGTCTCTTGCAATGATAGCTGAAATATCCGAGGGAAATACAAGAGCCCAGGCTATGAATGCACTCGGATGTAATTCTATAGAAGAGGTACGCACAAGGGCAAATACACTTTGGAATGCCAATTACAGAAACGACGGCAAGGTAAGAAGTATAATCGCAGGCTCCGTATGGCTAAGCGATAGGTCAGAGTATTCTGTACCCACTGCCAATATTCTTGCAGATAAATATTACGCATCCGTGTACACGGGTAAAATGGGCTCTGACAGATACAATGAGGAATATATGGCTTGGATAAAGGACCAGACAGGAAATCCCATGACAGAGTATATGAATGGAGAGCCACTTCACAGAGATACTGTCATCTCCATATCCTCAACCATATCCTATGAGGCAAGCTGGGAATACCTTTTTGCCGATTCCAGAACAAAAACAGGAGTATTCCACACAGACAACGGTAATATCAGCTGTGAATATATGAACAAAATAGAGCTGTACGGCAGCTTTTATTACGGAAATAATTTTACAGCCACATCCAAGGAGCTTGATGAAAGCGGAAGCGTTTACTTCATCCTTCCCAACGAGAATGTTTCCGTGGATGAGCTGATGAATGATGATGACCTGCTGGAATTTATAGTCTCCGACGGCAAATGGGCAAATAAGGAGGATGCGGTAATTGAAATAACCGTTCCCAAATTTGATATTTCCTCCGGACTGGACCTTGAGGACGGCTTTGAGAAAATGGGCGTTACAGATTGCTTTGATAAGGACGAGGCTGATTTTTCGGGTATTGTAAAGGATGATAACGGAGAGAATATATATGTGACAGATGCCGAGCACAGTGTCCGTGTAAGCGTAAACGAGGATGGCTGCACAGGTACTGCATTTACGGGAGTAAGTGTATCGGGCTCTGTAAATTCAAACAAGCCGGAAAAAACCTTCAGAGCAGACAGACCCTTTATATTTGTAATAACCGGTGCTGATGGATTACCCCTTTTCGTGGGAGTGGTGCACCAGCCTACTGTAAGCAAATAATCTCCTTAATATGGCGTGTCATTTTTGGGTGTATAGGTAATGACTCGCTGAAAGAATAAGCATCCCGAGGGAAGTAATTGCCCTCGGGATGCTTTTTCTATTATGTACTGTCAGTGTATTAAGCCTTTATAAAGTAGGGTAGGATATCAATAGGTGAGGGAACGGTTACTGTGCTTCCTCCCTCATATTCTGTCTTGCCCAGATATTTCCACTTGCCCTCGGGGAGGATGACCTTTCTTTCTGTCTGACCCTTTGTAATAACCGGAGCAACAAGAATACGGTCACCAAGCATAAATTGATCAAGCACTCCTTCGTAGCCCATGTGTGGGTATTCATAGTCCAAATGCCTTACGATAGGCTCACCGGTGACTGCCGATGATTTTACCTGCTCTATAATATAGGGTGCAAAATTCTTATGGAGCCTTGCTGCCTCGAGGCAGAGCCTTGCATGATATTCGTCAAGCACACGCCATGGAGCCCAGGAGAACTGCATCATAGGTAAGAGAGCACTTACCTGTGCCATTCTTACAAAAAGCTCCTGGTCGATCTTGAATCCGGGAGTATAGTTCAGAGACCACCAGCCACCACCTATCATGTCGGGGCATATAAAGGGATGACCTATAAGTCCCTGTAGAAGTGCAGAGGGGATAATGGTGTCTATTCCGTCATTATCCCAGCTGTGATTCCTGTCACGGAGTCGCTGGATAACAGGCTTTCCGCCACCCTTGAAGGTGTCCTTGTATTCGTGGTACTCGTATCTTGTGCCAAATT
This sequence comes from Clostridia bacterium, assembly GCA_017456545.1. Taxonomy (GTDB): domain Bacteria; phylum Bacillota; class Clostridia; order Oscillospirales; family CAG-272; genus RGIG2000. The sequence continues at coordinate 19,496 of JAFTJE010000040.1, forward strand.
CATTCCAGGCGATATTAAGCTCGGCAGGTGTGTATTTTGTTTGCTTACCGTTTGCAATATTTATATTGTTATATCCCTCTATTACACCGCCGTCAAGCTTAAATCCATCCACACCGTACTCGTTTATGAGGCGACGGAGTATTGTATCGAGATATTCCACATCATCCGGATTGCACATATTCAGCATGGCACTAAAGCCGTTCCACCATTCCACAAGTGCAACCTTACCCTCATCGGTACGGAGAAAGTATTTCTTTTCTCCACTTGCTCCGTCCAGGTAATTATTATACGGAAAGTAGCTCATACTGAAGCCCTGACCGTCGGCAGTAACCATGGGCACTACCCATAGCATAACCTTAAAGCCCAGGTCGTGTAGCTCCTTGATCATGGATTTCGGGTCGGGGAATTTGACAAGATCCCATTCCCACAGTCCGTATCTTGTGTGCCAGCCCTCGTCAATCATAAGTACACCCGGCTCATAGCCGTTATCCACTATTCCGTGGGCATATTTAAGGATATCCTCCTGATTCTGATGGTAGTCAAGCTCCATCCAGCTATTGTATTGGGCACTCTCAAAGAATTTTAATGGAGGTACCTTTCCTGTAAATTTGAAATGGCTGTTACATGCGGAGAGATACGCATCCCTAAGGCAGTCTCCTGCCTGACAAAGTATAATATCACTGTCGGCACGCAGCTTAAATTCACCGTTTTCTATATGCACAATCATAGGCTCCTCACACCAGATATACCTTCCCTTGGTGGATATATACAGGGGCATAGTCTGGTTCAAGGCAAGCTCCATATTCAAATCATAAACCGAGTCACATCCAAAGGGCCCTTTCATAGCGTCTGCCACGGAGCCTCCGTACCAAAGCTCGTTTTTAAGTATTTTGACAGTTAAGTTCATTACTATTCTCCTTATAGAGTAAAATTACATTTAGATTATATCACGCTTTATATTTATCTGCAATGAAAACGAGATGAATTTCCAGAAAATACAAAAAAATATTTTGTTACCCTTTTCAAAATAGTAGAATTGTGTTATAATAAGTACAATGCGAAATATGGCATTTTTTAAGATAAAACAAAAAAATATATAATTGAAAAAAGGAGAGTTATATGGATTTTTGGGATATACTTGCTTTAGTCGGTGGTCTTTGTCTGTTCCTCTTCGGTATGAACCTTATGGGCTCATATTTGGAAAAGGCAGCAGGTGGTGGACTAAAAACCATTCTGGGCAAGCTGACAACAGGTAAGATGGCAGGCTTTTTAACAGGTCTGGGTGTTACAGCAGTTATTCAGTCCTCTTCGGCTACTACGGTTATGGTGGTAGGCTTTGTAAACTCAGGACTCCTTACATTAAGACAGGCAATAAATGTAATTATGGGTGCCAATGTAGGTACAACCGTTACTGCATGGCTCCTTAGCTTGACCGGTATAGACGGTGGAGCATGGTTTGTGGAGATATTCAAGCCCAGCTCCTTTACTCCTATCCTTGCCCTTATCGGTGTCATTCTTTTTATGGGCTCCAAGAGCAACAGAAAGAAGGATATAGGTGTTATTCTCTTAGGCTTTGCCACACTTATGCACGGTATGGATGCCATGTCCGTCGCTGTAACAGGGCTTAAGACTGATCCTAATTTTACCTCTATTCTCACACTTTTTGACAATCCCATACTTGGAATTTTGACAGGAGCACTTCTTACAGCTGTTGTTCAGTCCTCCTCTGCGTCAGTAGGTATTTTACAGGCACTTTCCTCCACAGGAAAAATCTCTATCGGTATGTCGATTCCGATTATTATGGGTCAGAATATCGGTACCTGTGTAACAGCTCTTATTTCTTCTGTCGGAACTAACAGAAATGCTCGCAGAGCATCTATAGTTCACCTGAGCTTTAATGTAATAGGCACAGCAGTATTTATTTCATTATTCAGTATCATTCGTGCTGTTGTTGACATTCCTTTGCTGACACAAGGTGCAGACCAGTTTACAATAGCTATCTGCCATTCTGTATTTAATATCGGCTGTACAGCACTTATGCTGCCCTGTGCAGGACTTCTTGAAAAGCTTTCTATGAAGCTTATTCCCGAGCCTAAGGGAGCAGACCAGAAGGAAGAGGTTAACGAGCTTGATGAAAGACTTATGATTACTCCTGCCGTAGCTATTGAAAGGTGCCGTGTAGTAACAGAAAAGATGGCAAGCATCAGTAAGGCATCTCTTTATAAGGCTCTTGACCAGCTTAACACCTATGACGAGGATATATGTAAGGAAATAATAGAGGAAGAAAATAAGGTTGACGAATATGAGGATATCCTCGGCTCCTACCTTGTTAAGCTCAATACCTTCCCGTTGACGGATAGGGATATGAGAGAATCTGCTAAGCTTCTTCACCTTATAGGAGACATAGAAAGAATTTCCGACCATGCTGTAAATGTTATGGAATCGGCAGAGGAGCTTAATGAAAAGGGAATAGTATTTTCAGACTTTGCTCTTGGAGAGCTTAGCGTAATCATCTCTGCAGTTAAGGAAATAGTAGAGCTCAGCTATACTGCCTTTGTAGGTAACGATATTGCAGCAGCTAAGAGGGTAGAGCCTCTTGAGCAGGTTATAGATAATCTTAAGGAAAAGCTCCGTACAAGACATATCGAAAGATTGCAGAACGGTGGATGCACCATCGAGGCGGGCTTTATCTGGAGTGACCTCCTTAATAATCTGGAGAGAGTATCCGACCACTGCTCCAATGTTGCAGGCTGTGTTATCGAAATGGCACAGGGCTCCCTGGACCTTCACCAATACCTTAAAAGCCTTAAGGACGGTAAGGGCGAGTTCGTAGAACAGCTTGAAGAGTATTCAAAAGTTTACTCTGTATAATATAAAGCCTCAACTCATCCGAGTTGAGGCTTTTGTACTTACACATACAGTCCATATGAGTCGAAAGCCTCTTGTTGACAAAGTGACCGTTATATGGTAAAATATTCTAAAAGAACTAAATGTAATTTACTGAATATTGTAAATAATGCAAAAACCACAAGGCGATAACAATGCAAAAAGAATGTATAAACCGTAATTAGCAAAATATTTATAAAATTAGGAGGAAAAAATATGAAGAAAAGATTAATAGCACTTTTGTCACTGGTAATGGCAGTGATACTGTTTACCTTTTCAATGCCTATCGTTGCCTTAGAGGATACCTCTATTGAGGAAATAGAGGAGCTGAGGGAGGAAAATGTAAAGCATTTCAGAATGCCCGACGGTAAATATAAGGCAGTAGTGTATTCAGAACCCGTACA
>JAFTJE010000020.1 GCA_017456545.1 Clostridia bacterium
ATTCAAATTGCTTTGCATTTTGAAGATGGGTGCCGTGAGGGTACAATAAAAGGCATTGCCAAAGAATTGGATGCTTTGCTTATTTCAGGGAAGGCTCCCTTGGAGCTATTTCTGCCGAGCCCCGAGTCAGCAAGCTACTCGCTGTCTTTCGTCAGAAATGCGAACCCTATTCAAATTGCTTTGCATTTTGAAGATGGGTGCCGTGAGGGTACAATAAAAGGCATTGCCAAAGAATTGGCAATGCCTTTTATGGCACCCGCAACGGGAATCGAACCCATAACTAACCCTTAGGAGGGGTTTATTATATCCATTTAACTATGCAGGCGAATGTGCCTTACTATTGTATCATCTTTATTTATAAATTGCAAGATGAAAAATAAAAAATCCTGCAATACGCAGGATTTTTTATCATTTATCTTCATTACCTATGTCTATTCGTCTGTACAGCTTTTCGTGCTCTTCTGTTTTTATATTCGGGTTATGTGTTTTATGCATTATGGGGAAAAACTCATTTCCTGCCACGAGAATATGCTCCACAAGAGTTACCTCATAGCTCTCTAATGTCCTGCGAAGTGAATAAGTAGTATTAACATCCTCCATTGACGGAACGGCTATTCCGTTTGGGTGATTATGGGCAACAACTGCCATTGAGGCATTGTACTTTACCACCTGATTCATTATCTTTCTCGGTGAGACCTTTGCTGAGCTTACGCTACCCTCGTGTATTTTTGCAACATTAAGAAGCTTATATCCGTTATCAAGAAGCATAAGGTACACTACCTCATTAACCTCTCCTATATACTTTCTTACAAAGAACTTTCCTATCTTTTCGGCAGTATCAAATACGGTCTCCTGTGATATCTCCTCAAACAGATATTCCCTTGCAATCTGTGGAATAAGCTTTATAAGTGTGGCTGTATTCTCCTTTACGCCCTTGATTTTCAAAAGCTCCTCGTAATCAGCCTCAAATACTCCGTGAAGGGAGCCGAAATTTTCAAGCAGCCTATGAGCTATTTCGTTTGTATCCCTTTGCGGAATCGCATAGAACAGCAAAAGCTCCAGGATATTATGCTTTTCAAAGGATTCCAATCCCTCCTGCAAAAATCTTGCCTTTAGTCTTTTTCTGTGTCCTTCGTGTGATACGGGCTTGTCCATATTATTTTCTCACTATATCCTTTTTATTGGTCTGGGATACTATATAATGAGGTCTGTTTTTAACCTCTACATACATTTTTGAAATATACTGTCCCATAATACCTAAGCTGAATAGCTGAACACCACCGATAAACAAAATTATACAAATTGTTGACGGCCAGCCTGCAACAGGGTCACCGTACAAAGCTGCCCTTATAAAGACAAATATAAGCAGTGCTATTGAACAGAAGGTAAAGAACAGTCCACTCCAGGACGCTATCTTCAACGGTGTTGTGGAAAAGCTCATAATTCCGTCTGTGGAATACTTAAGTAGTCCAAAAAAGCTCCATTTGGTCTTTCCTGCTACTCTTTCCACATTTTCGTAAGGAAGCCAATAGGTCTTAAAGCCTACCCAACCGAATATACCCTTTGAGAAACGGTTGTTCTCCGACATGGATACAATAGCATCCACCATTTCTCTCCTCATTAGACGGAAGTCGGTTGCTCCCTGCTTCATATTAGCGTCGGAAATTTTACCCATAAGCTTATAGAAGCATCTTGAAAAGAAGGAACGGATTTTGCTCTCGCCCTTACGGGTAGTTCTTCTTGCAGCTACGCTGTCGTATTCCCCTGTTTCAAGAATTTTAACCATCTCGGGAATAAGTGACGGGGGATGCTGCATATCTGCGTCCATAACTGCAGCATAATCTCCACTTACATTACAAAATCCTGCATACATTGCCGCTTCCTTACCGAAATTACGGGAAAAGGATATATAGGTTATCCTCTCATCAGCCTCGGCAAGCTCCTTAAGAATAGGCAAAGTCCTATCCTTAGAGCCGTCATCGACAAAAATCATTTCAAAATCATAATTAGGCATTGAGCCTGTTACTTCCTTAAGAGCCTCATAAAGAGGGGGTAAGGACTCCTCCTCGTTATAGCAAGGAATAATCAAAGAAATCTTCATACAAATTCTCCTGTGAGTTTTTACACATAAATTTTATCACACTTTCTCTTTTTTGTCAATGAAAAAAGGTTGTTGGTACGCAACAACCTTTTCTTTTTATACCTTTTGTGTTGAGCCGATATTGGCAATCATCAGCTTAAGCCTGTTTTCCTGATTTACATTGGTTGCACTGGGGTCGTAATCAATGGCAACTATATTTGCCTGTGGATATTTCTCCTTTACACGGCGACTCATACCCTTTGCCACTATATGATTAGGAAGGCATCCGAAGGGCTGAGTGCATACAATATTTTCCGTGCCGGATTTTGCAAGGCATCCCATCTCTGCAGTTATGAGCCATCCCTCTCCCATTTTTACACCCTGATGAATAAGCTCGTCTGCCTCCTTACGAAGCTCCTCAAAATCGTGAGCAGGAGTAAATCCGTTCTTTTCAAGTAGCTCATTTACGGTTTTATTCATCCTTCTTAAAAGTCTGTATAGCAATGAGCAAATCCTGGTCCTCATATTGCTGAAGCCATATATCTTTCCGTCGTTTATGTAATTTACAATGCAATAAAGCACAAAATCCATAAGTCCCGGAACAACAGGCTCACAGCCCTCCTTAAGAAGGAATTTTTCCAGATTGTTATTGGCAAGAGGAGAATATTTTACATAAATCTCTCCTACGATTCCAACACGGGGCTTTCTTATCTTTATTCGTTTTACGCTGTTGAACTTATCAATTATATACCGATAGTTTTTCTTACGCTTGCCAAAGCCTCCCTTTTCTATCCTGTCATACATATATTCAAGACATTCATTAAGTGCAATATCCGTATCTCCGTCGCATATCTCATAGGGCTTACACTGATTATAAAGAGTCATTATAAGGTCGCCGTAAAAAATGCAGTTTACTAATCCCAGCACCATACCGACAGTAAGCTTAAAGCCGTCGGATTTTTCTGTATTGGAAAAGTTAAGAGAAATAACGGGCACCTCGGGAAAATCCGTAGCCAATGCCTTTCTTAGCAGGTGGATATAATTCGAAGCTCTGCAGCCTCCTCCCGTTTGGGTTATAAGAAGAGCTGTTTTGTCAAGCTCGTATTCCCCACTCTTAAGTGCATCAAGAAACTGTCCGATTACCAAAAGTGCAGGATAGCAGGTATCATTATGTACGCTTTTTAATCCCTCATCCACAACTCTTCTTGCAGAGTTTTCCAAAAGAACCATATTGTAGCCGTACTTTTTCATAAGCCTGATAATAATCTTAAAATGGTTAGGAAGCATATTAGGCACAAGGATAGTATGAGTTTTTTTCATTTCCTTGGTAAACATTACATATTCGTTATTTTCCATACTTCCTCCTATTCTATCGCTGCAAGTAAGCTTCTTAAACGAATTTTTATAGCACCGAAATTACTTATCTCGTCTATTTTCAGCTGTGTATATATTTTGCCGTTCTTTTCAAGCAGTGCCCTTACCTCATCGGAGGTTATTGCATCTATTCCGCAGCCGAAGGACACAAGCTGTACAAGCTGCATATCCTTCTGAGTTGCTACATAGGACGCCGATGTATAAAGACGGGAGTGGTATGTCCACTGATTAAGAACTCCGAGATTGGGAGTTTTTTCAAAATCGCATACTGCATCCTCAGATATAGAAACGGCACCGAGTGTGGATATAAGCTTCTGCACACCGTGGTTTATTTCCGGGTCGAGATGATACGGTCTTCCTGCAAGGACAATTATGGGAAGATTTCTCTCCCTGGCAAAGGAAACTAATTCCTTTCCCTTTTCTGTTATTGCCCTTCTATACTCCATAAGAGCATCAAAGCCGTATGAAACGGCATCCTCCACCTGCTTTACCGTCACTCCGTAAGGGGAAAATATCTTTTCAAGCTTTCTTACAAGGTCCCTTCTTCTGTTCAAATCAATATGGGGATAAACAAAATTATCCTTGTTAAGCTCCTCCATATTTGCCATAAGGAGCTCCGGATAATAGGCAACAACGGGACAGTTGTAATGGTTATCTCCCTTGCCCTCATCAATATTGTAGCTCTGACAGGGATAAAGTATAAAGTCAACTCCCTTTTCAAGAAGGTTGAGAATATGTCCGTGGACTATCTTTGCAGGATAGCACACCGTGTCAGAGGGTATGGTATGCTGTCCGTTTACAAAGGTCTTTCTTGTGGAGTCATCGGAAATAACGGTATCAAAGCCAAGACGGTGAAGCATAGCACTAAAGAAGGGTAAAAGCTCGTAATTATTAAGACAAAGGGGAATACCTACTCTTGCCTTCGGATTTTCACACATCTTGACACAGCTCTTAAGATAATCATACTTAAAGGAATATATATCGGGATAAATTTCCTCTGCCTTTTTACCGAGTCCCTTTTCACATCTGTTTCCGGACACAAATCTTCTTCCGTCACCGAAGCTCAGAATATCAAGGGAGCAATGGGCTGTACATCCACGGCATGTAACCGTATTTGATTTATATGTAAAGCACGAAAGCTCCTCCCTTGTGATTAATGTAGAGGTGTCATTTTTCCTGTTCATAGCATAGAGTGCAGAGCCGTAAGCTCCCATAAGTCCTGCTATCTGAGGTCTTATAACATCGATTCCAAGCTCCCTCTCAAAGGCACGGAGCACAGCGTCATTAAGGAATGTTCCACCCTGGACTACTATGTGCTTTCCAAGCTCCGAGGTGGACCTTGCTCTGATAACCTTATAAATCGCATTTTTTACAACGGATGCGGAAATTCCGGCAGAGATATCCTCTATGCTTGCACCGTCCTTCTGTGCCTGCTTTACTGCACTGTTCATAAAGACTGTACAGCGAGAGCCCAGCTCAACAGGATTTTTAGCATATAAGCCGAGCTTAGCAAATTTCTCAACAGGATATGTAAGGGCATTTGCAAAGGTTTGTATAAATGAACCACAGCCCGAGGAGCACGCCTCGTTAAGCATTATATTATCTATTGCCTTATTTTTGATTTTGAAGCATTTGATATCCTGTCCACCGATATCTATGATAAAATCAACCTCGGGGCAGAATTCCAGAGCTGAAGTAAAGTGAGCAACGGTCTCTACAATACCGAAGTCCACCTTTAATGCAGATCTTAACAAATCCTCACCGTAGCCTGTTACGGCAGAGGAGACGATTTTTATCCTGTCTCCCATAAGACTGTACAACTCTCTGAGCCTTTCACACACTACATCAAGGGGTCTTCCGTTATTTACGGTATAGTGGGAATAAAGTATTTTTTTATCCTCACTTAAAAGCACTATTTTTGTTGTGGTGGAGCCTGCATCTATACCGAGATACGCATCTCCCTCATATGTTGAAATATCTATGCTTTCCACCGAAGCCCTGGAATGTCTCTCTACAAAGCGTGCATATTCCTCCTCATCACTGAACAGTGGCTCAAAGGAGGCAACACCCTGTGTCGGCTTACTGTTTTCAATTCTTGTGAGTATTTCCTCGGAATCAAGCTCTCCCTCACAGCCTCCTGCATAAAGAGAGGCACCGTATGCCATAAAGCAGGGAGCCAGCTCCGGAAATACGGCATGCTCATCATCCAGCCCCAATGTTTCCTTAAAGGCTTTTCTCAGTGCCTTATAGAAGTGAAGAGGTCCACCGAGGAAAAGTACCTTACCCTGTATTTTTCTACCCTGGGCAAGACCTGCTACAGTCTGGTCTACAACAGCCTGAAAAATGCTTGCCGAGACATCCATTATGGATGCACCCTGATTAAGCAAAGGCTGTATATCACTTTTAGCGAAAACTCCACAGCGAGAGGCTATGGGATATTTCTTTTCTGCCTTAAGTGCAAGAAAATCAAGCTCATCTCCAGAAACCTTAAGAAGTGTTGCCATCTGATCTATAAATGCACCTGTACCACCTGCACAGGAGCCGTTCATCCTCTGCTCCACACCACCTGTAAGGAACAGTATTTTAGCATCCTCTCCACCAAGCTCAACTGCAGCATCTGCATCCGGATAAAGATTTTTGATTGCCAAGGATGCGGAATGCACCTCTTGTACAAAATTCAATCTTGACGCCTCAGACAGTCCAAGTCCTGCAGAGCCTGTTATGGCTATCTTGAATTTTCCTGTGAATTTATGAAATATAGCTTTTAACTGTTCTAAAACAGTTTCCTTAACCAAAGAATAGTGCCTAAGGTATACGGAGTGAAGAACCTCATCTCCGTCAGAAAGAACGACACATTTTACCGTTGTGGAGCCAACATCCACACCAACTCTGTATATCATTGTCAAATCCTCCTTTTACTGTATACATTTTGATTATAACATTTTATAATACAAAATTCAACACAACACCCCAAAAAATCAGTTACTTTTCACATTTGCACCACCATTGACAAGCCGAAGAAAATGTTGTATCATAAAAATATACTTAAGGAGGGTACTATATATGTCAACTTTTTTTATGCCTACCAAAATCATTAAAGGGGAAAATGCAGTAACATCAAATCCCGACTCCCTTATTCTCGGCTCCCGTGCTTTTATCGTAACGGGAAAATCCTCCGGCAAGCTTTCGGGAGCTCTCTCCGATGTTAAAAAAGTGCTCGAGGACAGAAAAATCCCCTACTGTGTGTACGATAAAATAGAAAACAATCCCGAAATATCATCAATGGCTACGGCATCCTGTGTGTGCCGTGAGTTCGGTGCAGACTTTATAATCGCCATCGGAGGTGGGTCCCCGCTTGATGCTGCCAAGGCTATTGCTGTCTATACTGTAAACGAGCCAAGGGAGGGAACAGACTTTACCCTGTACAGTATTTTTGACGGGAAATACAAAAACAAGCCACTTCCCATGTGTGCCATTCCTACCACAGCAGGAACAGGAAGCGAGGTTACACCCTACTCCATCCTAACATTACACAAGGAACAAACCAAAAGGAGCTTTTCATCTCCTGAGGTGTTCTTCAAAAATGCATTTTTGGATGGAAAATACACACAGGGTCTGCCAAAGCAGGTTGCTAGGAACACAGCAGTTGATGCTATGTGCCACCTTATTGAGGGCTATACCAATAAAAGAGCCACGGACATGACCGACTACATGGCACTTGAGGGCTTGCGAATTTTAGGCAAGCATCTCCATAGCTTATACACAGGAAATTTCACAAGAGATATATGTACAGAGCTGCTCTTTGCATCTTCAATAGGTGGAATCGTTATATCCCAGACAGGCACCACAATAGTTCATTCCATGGGCTATCAGCTCACATATTTTAAGGATATACCCCACGGTATGGCAAACGGACATCTGATATACGAATACCTTTTAAGAGTGAATGATGTGTTGCCGGATAAGGTTACCTTCGTGCTTTCTGCACTTGGGCTTGAAAATCTGACGGATTTTAAGAATTATATCACAAAAATCACGCCCCGTACCGTAATTTTTACGACATCCGAGTTAGAAGCCTTTGTAAAAACCTCTATTAAAGCAAGGAATGCCGCCTCCTGTCCCTTCCCGATTTCGGAGGAAATAGAGCTCGAAATTTATAAAAGCAGCTTGTTATAGCACTCAAAAAAGAAAGAAAAAAGAAAACGACGCACCATGCTTTGTGCCCTTAAGGACACAAAGCAATGAATTGCCCTTACGGGCATGAATTGGCTAACGCCATAAATTGCACCTGTGGTGCGTGAATTGCCTTCGGCATTGGAAAATAGGGCAATTCAATTCATGAAAACGCCAGTTTTCAAATCATGAAGCCGCAAGGCTTCAATTCATGACGGCTTGCCGTCAATTCATCAATATGCATGTGTGCGTCGTTTTCTTTTTTTATAATGTAATGTCAACCTTATTCTCTCCGTTCTTGGAAAGACTTATTTTTTTGGTTACGGTCTTTTCCTCTGTCTTAATTTCTATTTCGTACTCTCCGTAAAAGCCCAGAAATTCAAAGGAGCCTCCCTCAGCCGAGCCGCAAAGCTCCGTATGCCATTTCTCGTTTATGAGCCTGTCAAGAGTCTCAAAGGCAGGCTTAGGTGACATATCGAATCGTAAAAGCCCACCGTAATATACATTCTCTCCAACGGTCATATTTCCTTGGGAGTTTCTTATTTTTTCGGGAGTTGGATTGGAAACATAGGCATATCCATCCACTAAATTCCAATAGATTATCTGCTCCATTGCAGGATGTGAGAACCACACCGTATACAGATATTCTATTAATTTTGCCTGAATCTCCTCATCAATATCTTCGTTTGAATATGAGGGAATAGTAATCTCGGTTACCTGTAAATGGTTAATTAGGTTAGCATACATATTCATATGGTCATAAAGGTGAAGCGGATTATATAAATAGTTAGCTTTTTTTATTTCATCCTCTCTTGATTCAAACATATGGAACTGAGCTCCGATGGCATCTATCCTTGCACCCTTAAGCTTATTTGCTTCAATATATGAATAATATGCGTCTGTTGTACGGCAGTTATCTCCCCAGCATGCCCCAGTAAACTCGTTTATTACAAGTTGGTTTTTTGGAAAATATTTTTCCGCCGTCTTAAAGCACCATTCAATATAATCGGGCTCGTTGTAGAACCTTGTTACCCCTGCGTCATGGGGCCATAGCATTTCATTTGTAACCTCTATGGTACGTATTTTATCAGCATACCTTTCGGAAATCTCCTCGCATCTTCTTGTATATTCCTGTTTAATTTCCTCAACGCTTGCATTGGAAAGCCATGATGGAAATGTATGCTCATATGCCAAGGCATGCTCTCTTGGCTCAATGCCGTTTTCCTCACAGAACTCTATACATAGGTCTATTGCAGGTCTACGGTAAAACTTATATGAATCCTTGGCATAACGGGGATTACCCTTCTCCTCCTCGACAGAGTTCCAATAAAATGGCAGGGTTGCCATGTTAAAAACAGATTTGAAGCGTTCCTTATATATTCTGTTCTTCTCCTCTGTTTCAAGCTCATCAAGCATAAAGATATTGGCACCGAACTTAAATTCGTGGCCTGTTTGCTTCACCTTAATTTTTGCACCTTCAATGGGAGCTCCCTTTTCGTCCCTGATGCAGAGCATTATTTTTCCCTTACGGTATTTTTCAATATTGGGTAATACGGTATTTTCAAAAAAATCCTTATTTTCCTCAAAATAAGAAAGCACCTGTTTTCTGTTCATCATAGCTTGTTCTCCTTTTAAGAATTTTTAATATATCCAATTGATTTTATCAAAGCCAAAGCAGGTCCTTTCCGTAGATGGAGTTCCTCTCCACTGAGAATGCATACTGCTTTTATCCCAGTAGTCCACATCTCCGAAAATCGGTCCAATGCTTGAATACTGAACCACCCTTATTTCCACTTCCTTATTCCATAATTCCGAATTTATTTGGTAAACATACGGCGAAAATGCTTTTTCTCCGATGAATATTTCATCTGCATAGATACAGGTATACAATTCTGTTCCGACTATTTCAATTCCCTTTACTCCGTCGGGGACTGTGACCGATGACACAAATTCAATTTTGCCGTAGTCATATAGCTTTTTTCCTGCCACATAGCTTTTTTCACGGTGCGTAAGAGTTATATCGCACCTGCCGTTATTATGCATTTCATAGCTGAAATCCCCTATAATAAAAACCGACGGCATATACTTAAAGTCATTGCTCGATATCAATTGGCTTTCACCCATAGAAAGAGTAATTTTATCCGACATACAGTAAAGCTCCCTAATACCGTCGGAGAGTGTATCTGCATTTTCCGTAGCTGATACAGGAGTGCCGTTTATACATGCGTCTGTACCCTTTCTGACCGCAAGGCGAATTGAAAAATCGCCCTCACTCTTTATATTTGCAACGGTATGTTGGTTTACATACATAGCACGGATTATATTGTCATTACAATACCTCACACTAAAGCTATCTGTTAGCTCTCTTTCCTTATGCTGTGGCTGTATTGCAGAAAAAAGCACATCGTACTTATGCATAAAGACTCTTTTCCCATCAATAAAATATTCTCCGGATGGGGCAAATAAATTTAACGCCAATATGCTACCGTCATTGAATTTCCTTACAAAAACACCCTTGGGAGTGTCTCCCTTTGCATTCTTAAGCACAGCCTTATCACCGTACGCCCTACATATTTCCTCTATGGATGTACTCTGTCCATTCACGGTAAATTCAAGAGAGTCGGTCAGCTCTACTACAGGAATATCTCCAGTAACATCATATGTATCGGCATACTTCCACTGTATCTGATTATATGTCAGCTCGTTTACTAAGTTCAACAGACAGCTAAGATCCGGTTCATCTACTATATGCTTCATAGACAGAACCGTTGGATAACGGATATATAGGTCCGGAGTATAGTCCTTCCTTGCATATTCCGTAGCTGCTTTTGCTTCCTTTGACAGAAGCCTCATAGCGTGAAAATCAGGCTGATCGGTGGAAAAATTATTAAAAAAATCTGTCACAAGCATATTCCCACGCATATCAAGATGAGATATGGCAAGGAAATATTTATTGATTTTATGACAGGCGGAAAGATATATCATACAACGCCTTTTTGCATAGCTCATATCACAGGGACCGAGGGCAAAAAGCTCTGCCATAGCTCCCCTTTCTCTTCCAACATATTCAGCCACTCCGAAAAGAGACATCTCGCTATCCTTTGTAAAATCGGTTTCTATTTCATCAATTCCGGGTAGGGAAAACCCGGATAGATTTTCCAAAAATCTGCCGTTATGCTTTACCGACCAGAAGGGACCTGCATCACTCATAAAATGACCTGTCATTTCTATTCCGTGGGTCTTGCACCAATCTGCTATTTTTGAAATATAGCAGTCATAAAATTGCCGGGACACAAGCTCCACAGCATTGAGGTAAAAGCTTTCGTAGCTATTTTCCATATCCCTATAAAAATCACGGTGGTAACGGGTATAATAATCTCTATCCATTCCGTAATAATACGGAATAGAGCTTCCCTCAGCACAGTAGCCTACCGATGCTTCGTCGGTAAATATTCCTTTTATAACTGTGCCAAAATATTTTCCAAACCGATTGTAATATTCCTCGTGGGTGCATTTAATAAAATAGTCAACGGCACCATGGGATAAAAGATTGGGAAAGAATTTCTCACCAAAGAGTTCGGAATTATGTCTTGATTTGCGACATATCCTACCCATATTTTCTCCCTTTGTTTCTATTGACATAAGACGGTATTCTTCTATAGCTGTAACTCTTCCCTGTGCGTCTCCCGATGGCCAGTTAAAGTCGTCATAGAGCCATATGCTCATATCCATTTGCTCTGCATTTTCAATAAATGCCTCAATAGTAGAAAACCATTCCTCCGAGAGATATTCAAGCTCACAGCCGGAACGGGGATACAGTAAAATCTGCTGAATACCGTTATCATTCAAGCCTCTAAGATATCTCCGTATCTTATCCTTATTCGGCTTTCCCGTAATTGCAGACATAACAACAAGAGGGCTCTTTTTTTCTTTTCCGTTCCCTGTAAAGCTATTGCTATCAATACACATTTCATTCACCTTATCATTTAGCAGAGGTTTTTTGTATTCACACGGATTTACTTTCACACCTTACCTCTATATTTTTTTATAATTATATCACACCGACAAAAGCTGTGTCAACTTATATCTACAGTTTGCAAAAAAGCTGTGCTTGGCAGAGAGTTTTTGTTGATTAGACTGCAGATACATGTTATAATAAAGAAAAAATATCTTTTCAATTAAAGGAGCAATATATGAAAAGGATGAATTTCAACAGGGATTGGAGCTTCAGGCTAAACGACGGTGAATCAGAAATTGTCCATCTCCCACATGATTTTTCCATAGGTCAGAAAAGAAGTGAGAATGCCCCCTCCGGAGGTGCGGGAGGATTTTTTCCCGGTGGGTACGGGATATATGAAAAATCCTTTGCATCAAAAAAGGGTAAAAAATACTTTTTTATGTGTGACGGCTCCTTCGGTATTACCGAAATACTTATAAACTATAATCTGATTTATATAAACAAATACGGATACAACAGCTTCTATGTCGAGCTTACCGAATACCTCCGTTATGACAGAGATAATATCCTTACTGTAAGGGTAAATAACAAGTGGCAGCCAAACGCCCGTTGGTATACGGGCTCGGGAATGTACCGTGATACATTTCTCTGTGTTGCCGACTCCTCATATCTTGACCCATACGGTCCCTTTGCTTATACTGAAAATATTATAGGCTCCACTGCTTATATGGGTGCTGAAATAAGCTTTTTCTCCTCTTCCCGTGGGGAGGGAGTGCTAAGCTTTGATATATATGAGGAAGGCAAGCGTTTCCCTGTACACTCCTTTGAAAGGCGTGTATATGCAACAGAAGGTAAAAACAGCATAAGCACCCGTTTTCAGCTTGAAAATGCCAAGCTATGGAGTATAGATGAGCCTAATATATACCGTATGAAGGTGACTCTTATCCTTAACGGCAGCAAGGACTCGGATGAGACCGTATTCGGTGTAAGAACAATTATTGCCGACTGTCGGCGTGGACTGTTACTTAACGGTGAGTCTGTAAAGCTGCACGGAGGATGCATCCATCACGACCACGGTATAATAGGCTCAGCATCCTATCCCGATGCAGAATACAGAAGAATTGCTTTACTTAAAAAGGCAGGCTTTAACGCTGTGCGTCTTTCCCACAATCCACAGTCACAGCACCTGTATGACGCTTGTGACCGTTTGGGTATGCTTGTAATCGACGAATTGTTCGATTATTGGACTGAAGGTAAGCAAAAAGATGATATGCATGCGTTTTTTGACGACAATTATATAAAGTGGACTGAGCAAATAGTTCTCAGAAACCGTCCCCATCCTTCCATAATCATGTGGAGCACAGGTAATGAAATACCTCAAAAATCGGGGCGTGGCTACGGATATGAAATAGCCGGAAATATTGCGAATAAAATAAAAAGCCTGGACACATCCCGTCCTCTTATCCACTGCTTCTGCTGTCTTTGGGACAATAAGGAAGAGTTTGAAAAGGAAAACGCAACCAAGGACTTGGGTGCTGATGTTATGGATTATTACGCACAAAGAATCGCAATTACAGCCGACACTGTGGATATAATCGGATATAACTATATGGAATACCGTCTTGACCGTGACCTTATCCGTTTTCCCGATAAGCTGTTTGTAAACACAGAAACCTATCCCTTAAGTGCGTTTACCACTTATAATCAGTTGAAGGACAACCCACGAATCCTCGGAGATTTTGTATGGACTGCCTGGGACTATTTCGGTGAGACCGGTATAGGACACATAAACTATCATTACCCGGAGCCCGATGATTTGTTAGCTGACAGGCATCCAAACCATATTTCAAACTGTGGAGATTTTAATATTTGCGGACGAAGAAGACCACAGTCATATCTCCGTGAAATTGCATGGGGAGTGCGTAGGGACCCTTATATTGCCTGCGTCCATCCAAAGGGTCTTTTGCGTCCATATTCTCCAAGTGCCTGGGGCTTTTATGAATGTGAGCACAGCTGGTGCTTTGATGGCTATGAGGGCAAGGAGGCAGGTATTTATGTCTTTGCTGACTGTGATCTTCTTACTGTTTCTGTAAACGGAATGGAAATTGGCAGGTCCGAGAGAGTGGAAAACGGTATATACTTCTTTAAGACAGAATACCGACCCGGACAAGTTGTGGCTACATCACTAAAAGATGGCAAAATCGCAGGTACCTTCTCTATTTGCACAGAGGGAGTGGCTGAAAAGCTTATTATTTCCAAGGAGCCGAGCTATCTTGCGAGGTCAACAGCAAAGCCCGACTCACATCTTATCTACATTAATGTATCTCTTGTAGATAAAAACGGACTTCTCTGCTCCCGTGACAGCCGACTTGTTAAGTTCAAGACCAAAGGAGCTAAAATTCTCGGCGTGGGAAGTGGGCATCTTACTGACCTTACCCGTTATACAGACACTGAGTGGCACCTTTTCCGTGGGCAGCTAACCGTAGTATTAAAGGCAGATAAGGATACCGAGACAATTACTCTTACGGCAGAGGCAGATGGCATATCACCTGTTATATGGAAAAAATAACTGCCGATTTATATCCAAAAAAAGTCAACAAGACAAAAACACTCCTATGAGTGTCTTTATTCAGTACTTTATAAAATAGAAATAAAGGAGAAAAAATGGAAAGCTTTACAATTTTAGTTATATACAAGGCAAAGAATGACGGAGACAGAGAGCTGTTTGTTAAGGAGCTTACCGATAAAGGAGTCCTTGACGCTATAAGAAACGAGGACGGTTGTCTTGCATATGAATACTATTATTCAAACGAGGATGCAAAAGCTCTTGCCCTTTATGAAAAATGGGAAAGCTCTGAGCACCAAAAAGTACATATGACCCAGCCACATATGAAAACTGCTATGGAAATCAAGAGCAAATATATAGATTCCGTCAGGCTGAAAAAGATTGATATAAGAGATTTATAAAACAAAAAGGGCACCGGATTTGGGTGTCCTTTTTTGTCGGTAAGTCAAGCATTAATTGAAGGCTTATATTCATTTATGCATGATATCGTATGTGGTTATCAAAATATTTTGAGTATGGATAAAATATCTGTCATTGGCATATATCAAGGAAAACACAGACTATCGATAATGTTGCTTTTATCCTTTGCAAAATTTTTTGTTCATACAGCGAGATACATTGCTCGATATTTTTTTGGAGATATGCCGTATTTGTTCTTAAAAGCCGTTGAAAAATAGTTTGAATCCATAAAACCGCAAGCAAAAGCAATATCTGTTATGCTTATTTGCGAATGTAACAATAAATATTTCGCCCTGCTCAGTCTTGTCTTGATTATTTGTGCCTTTACTGTTGTATTCCCTTCCTTTTTGAAAATATATTGGATATAGGAAAGTGAATAATTCAAAGCAGATGATAAAGACTCACAAGAGATTTGTTGAGTATAATTTTCGTTAATATAATGTATTGCATTCAAGTAAATTTGCTTTGTAGGGGAAATTTCATTTGCATTTTTGTTAAGCATCCGACAATGCTTATACAGTTCTGTAATCATGTACCTTAAAGGATTAACAAATCTCATAATATCTTCTAAAGACGGTGGATTAGGTGATAGCTCAGAATACAATTGTTGAAAATTTTTATCACATTTTTTTGAAATTCGTTCAGCAAATTTTTTAGATTTTTGAAGATTATCTCTATATCCGGAAATGTTAATACGCATTATACTATCTTCTTGATAAAATATAGGAACAATATATTCTTCAATACCTGCATAACAGCAGGAATAAAGAGGCTCTGTGATTTTTGTTTCATTTAATTTTTTCTTATTCAAGATGCATTTTCCAATAGTACCCTGATTTTGTTTAAGATAAAAGCAAATGCTGTGAAGATGAATTTCATAATTTAATAATTTACTTGTATAAGGTTCAAATTTATTATCAAAACCACTTAACGAAATATAATATCCCATGTCCTTTAGAAAATCAATATACCGTAGAACATCTTGTAAAATTTTATTACTCATATATCACCTCTAAATAGTTGTTATTTGAAGAAATTGTATTAAAAAACAAAGGATTTCTGTTATTTTGTATTATACAATGAAATTAAACTATTGTAAAGAGGGCAAGCTGAAAATGAAAAATTATATAAGAGAAATCAATAACATTCCACAAATTGCAGATGTAGATGTTTTGGTGTGCGGTGCAGGTCCTGCAGGAATGGGAGCATCTATTATGGCAGCCCGTTTAGGAGCATCTGTAATGCTCGTGGAGGCACAGGGATGCCTTGGGGGTATTGCAACAGCAGGCATGATGTCCAATTGGGGAGGTCGATCATCAAGTAAAATTATGCCCGAAATATGGGATTTGACATACGAAAAGGCAAAGAATATCGGATGGGCACAGGAAAACGGCTGTGGCAAGGATGCAATATATCATGATATACAGAAAATCGTCCTTGAGGAAATGGTCCAAAAGGAAAAAATAAGAGTTCTTTATTACACCATGGTATGCAAGGCAGTCGTTAATGAAGGAGCAATTATTGGTGTAATAGTAGAAAACAAAAGTGGGCGTGGATTTATAAAAGCAAAGCGTGTAATTGATTCGACAGGCGACGGTGATGTTGCCGCCTCTGCCGGGGTTCCCTATTTTAAGGGTAGAGAAAATGATGGCAGAATGCAACCTTGTACAATTATGTTTAACATTGGAGGGGTTGATTTTGAAAGAGCTGTCTTTCCACCATCATTTGAAACCAAGGTAAAAACGGATAAGGGCGAGCTTCAAGACTTGGCAAAAAAGCTCTTGCCGTTTCCTGCGGGTCATGTTTTGCTGTACAGACAACCAATGCCCGGTACTGTATGCTGTAATATGACAAACGCAATTGAAATTGACGGAACAGATAGCGAAAGCTTAACAAAAGGCGTGTTTGTTTGCCGTTCTCAAATAGTGCCTATTATCAAATTTTTGCGTGAATATGTACCCGGCTATGAAGACTGCTGGTTGATGAGCTCAGCATCATTAATAGGTGTTCGTGAAACCCGTCATTTTGAGGGAATAGAATCGCTTAGCAAGGATGATATTTTAGAAGCAAGGTATTATGATAATTGGGTTGTAAGGCGTGGTTGGTTTAATTTTGATGTGCATAATTTGACAGGCTCAAGCCTTGATAAAACCGGAGTTCAGCACGGTTGGAAGCAAAAAAATGAATACACTATTCCATATGGCTGTTTACTACCTAAAAATATAGATTGTCTTCTTTTATCAGGAAGAAATATCAGTGGCTCGCATCTTGCTCATTCCAACTTCAGAATTATGTCTGTTTGCATAGCGATTGGAGAGGCTGCCGGTGTTGCTGCAGCAATATCCGTAAAACAAAATATAAGATTATCTCAGGTTGATGTAAGGGAAATACAGAAATATATGGGAGAATAAATAAAAGTGATTGATGGCTGCTTAACCTTCTGCTATATTGCTTAAAAATAAAATTAACTCTTGCAAGCAAGAGGACGGGTTGATTCGTTTCATACGGACCGTCAATAAAACAAACAGGACACTCAATCAAGTGTCCTGTTTGTTTTGTCGGCGAGCCGCTATATTTGAGTGTCGAACCGAAAATGGAGTATATTCTAAATTTCAGCAATCAATTTATTTTGCAAAAAAACTTACTTTAAGCAAATTCATGCTTGCATGACCTTCCATAGATATATCAAAAATAACATCGAATTTATCCCCTTCAACCTGAGTGGGCATAATATGAAAGGTCTTCTCTATTACATCACCGTTGCAATTGTTCAAGGGTGCTGTGGAAACCTTTTCTTTTATTTCCACCCCGTCGCAGGTATATGCACGAATGGTAAGCCAATGTTGAATCTTCGACTCTCCGTTGTCATAAATTTTTAATTTGACAGAGGTTCCTTTACCGTTTTCAAAAAAGAAATCATTTTCATAAATTGCTTGCATCTTGAAAAGAGAAAATTCTTTGAAAACAGAATAATGTGGCAAGCTCATAAGCTCAGTCGTATTGAAATATTCGCTTCCTCTATTACCGAACGCCCCCTTGTAATACACATCATCAGTATCCTTACAGTAAAAATCGTCTTTTGGAAATACAATCAAGCCTTCATCCGTTATATCATATGTATCGACGCTTAACATTTTTGGAATACATTTAATAATTTCATCCGTCAATTCCTGCGTGGAATGAGGTAGGAAGAACGGTGTGTTCACGGTCATTCCGTAATCTAAGGTATTAAGAGATGCTGTAACAATTACATCATTAATAGGCTTTATCCATTTTTCGGGAAGATGAGAGTTTCCAAGAATGATGCCCAAGGTTGCCGCAAGACTTCCTGCAGTGCAATCCGCATCCTCGCCGCAGTTTACGGCTAAAAGCATACTCTTGCCAAAATCCCCCTCACCGTACAGCAAGCCCAAAATGGCAATTGCTATATTTTGAGGAGCATCAAATCCGGCGGGGGCAGGTTGGTACTCTGTAAGCTTGATATCCTTCAGCTTTGTATGCTGGTACGAAAAGGCACCGGCTACTTCCTTAAAAATGATATCCCTTGTTTCCTCATATGTCTTACCATCCTCATAGCAGTCAACAACC
This sequence comes from Clostridia bacterium, assembly GCA_017456545.1. Lineage (GTDB taxonomy): Bacteria > Bacillota > Clostridia > Oscillospirales > CAG-272 > RGIG2000. Next base: position 18,199 of record JAFTJE010000020.1, read on the forward strand.
AGAGTGATTCCTCTATGGAGAGCACTTGTCCGAGGAATATAGCTAAGCCCGATATCAATCAGCTTCCTTATATTGCTTTCTACAAAAGCAGAGCTTTGCATAGCCGCCCAAAACACTTCGCCGTACATTCCTTCGTCTGCGTGGTCAATCGAGGAATCAAAGTATGCATAACGAGTTGCAAGCTCGGGATGTCCCGGACAAAGGCACGCCCAAATTTCACTGCGGATAAAGGAGCCGCAGCTATCCTTATAGCTATTGGCGTGATATCCGCAAATGGGTGTGGGAATACCACGCCTTAAATTTGATTTGCCTACACCGTATTCTGCCCAGCTTGGGTTAACAAATATATTATAGTATTCAGCCAAAACTTCCGAATTCACGCACCGTCCAAATCGTCTTACGGCATTTAAGGAAGAAATTTGCAAATCCAAGTCATCATTGGGTGGCGGGTTATTCACAATATTGGGTTGAATAAAATATTCAACATCAAAAAATCCGTTCTTCCCTTCAAGGGGAGCACCAAGTGTTCCACCTACATTTTTACCGTTAAAGCACCCGAGTATCTTATCTCTTAAAATCCTTTTGTTCATACTTACTCCTTTTTTCCTCGTTTATATTGCAGCATACAATCGCTTTACCTCATTATATCTCATTTGATTATATCACGGAATCTATCCATATGTCAATGTCATTAGCTTGATAAAAATTAATACTGAAGCTTTATTTCCTATACTATGACAATGCTGATGCAATTCAAAAAAGCTATACAAATCAGCAAGAAAAACAAATAATATTTGCTATGAATAATTGACTTTATTTACTCTTCGCGATATAATTAAGAAAAACACTTTTGAGGTGGATTATGTTTTATACCTATTTAACACAAGGCGAAGGTAAATACGGCTTTGGTATGTGCTCTGAGCTTCTTTATAAAAAATTGCCTATTGACCTTTGCTATTTTGAAGTGTATGCTGACAAAAAAGAGGCGATGCATCGCAAGGAATATTTGAAAAAGCTGTCATACGCAAGGCTTTCATCATTGATTAAGAGCAAGAAGGCCGGGGGTTTTACCTGTCACAGAGAGGGTGAAAAAACGGTTATTTGCTTAAAAAACGGAATTTACAATCTTACTCATGCCATTTTGGTCAGGGGTGAAAATATAGAGATTCGCGGAGAAAAAAATACCGTTATACAAGGCTGTGCAAAAATTGATGGCTGGGTAGATGAGGGTAATGGCGTATTTTCTGCAAGAACGGAATATGATGCCGATGCACTTTATATTGACGGCGAAAAATATCAAATGGCTCGCTTCCCTAAATATAATCCCAATATAAGAATATTCGGTGGATTTTCAAGAGATATTTTATCAAGGGCTAAGGCTGATGAGTGGAAAAATCCCGGTGGTGCTTACATTCATGCAATGCACCTACATAATTGGGGCGGCTTTTCCTATGAGGTGACCGGCAAGGATGAAAACGGCAATCTTACCTATATCGGAGGATGGCAAAATAACAGACAAATGGGTATGCACTCCGACTTCAAGTACATTGAAAATGTGCGTGAGGAGATGACTGAGCCAGGAGAGTGGTATTTTGATAAGGAAAATAAGCGTGCTTATGTAATTCCGAAGCCCGGACATAGCTTGAGCAGTGCTGAAATTTGCATAAATTCAAGCTTTTTCGTATTCAAGGGATGCAAAAATGTAAGCGTCGAAAATATCAAAATAAGGCGTGCGAAAAGAACCTTTATGCTCACAAGCGAGCCACTTTTACGAAGTGACTGGACCATTTACAGAGGTGGTGCGATATATTTTACAAATTCAAGTGACTGCTCCATATCAAAATGCTCTCTTTTTGACATTGGCACAAACGGCGTTTTCGTTGATGGCAAAAACAGTAACATTACGGTTTCAAAATGCCATTTCAAAGACCTCGGTGCAAGCGGTGTTTGCTTTGTTGGCAAGCCAAGCTCGGTAAGGAGTCCGTTATTTGAGGCTACCAAGAGCCAAAGCTTTCTTGAAATAGACAAAAAAAGAGGCCCTAAGAGTAGTGAGTATCCAAAAAATTGCACTGTTGAAGATTGCTTAATTGAGCATGTTGGTGCAGTTGAAAAGCAGGCGACTGGCGTTGAAATTTCAATGTCCTACGGTATTAGCGTTATCAATACAAGCATTTATGACGCTTCCCGTGCGGGAATAAATATTTCCGAGGGTACCTTTGGCGGTCATATCATTGACGGCTGCGATGTGTTTGACACGGTAAAGGAAACGGGTGACCACGGCAGCTTTAACTCCTGGGGTAGGGACAGATACTGGCATTTGAGTGACCTTGCACAGAATGAAATTTACAAGTATGCCTACCTTGACAGCCTTTGCAAAACGGTTATAAGAAACAGCAGATTCCGTTGTGACAGAGGATGGGACATTGACCTTGATGACGGCTCATCAAATTATGAAATTTACAATAATTTATGCTTAAACGGTGGCATAAAGCTACGAGAGGGCTTCGGCAGATATGTTCATAACAATATAACTGTAAACAACTCAGTGCATATGCATGTCTGGTATGAAAACAGTGGGGATGTGGTTGAAAATAACATTATTTTCACGGAATATCAGCCGATTTTAATGGAACACGGTTTTGGAAAAAGCATTGATTTCAATGTTTTACATTCAAAGAATACAAAGGGTATAAAAAAAGCACACGAGCTTGAAAAAATTACAGGTATGGATAAGGGCTCAATTAAAACAAGGTGCATTTTTGCAGATGTAAGGCACAGTGATTACACACCTGTTTCGCCAAAAATTTGTGGTTTTGAAGACTTCCCCCGTGAGTTCGGCGTAAGATATGAGCCACTAAAAAGGCTTGCAAGAACTCCTGCTTTACCAAAAATCAATCAAAATCAAAAAAGGGCTAAGTCCAATATTATTACTCTGTTTGATATGAAGATTAAAAATATCGAAACCGACGGTGAAATGACAGTATTTGCAACAGCAGGTCATAACGGTGTGCTTGTTTGCGATGTCGACCAATTTGCAAAGGCATCATCAAAGGGTATTTTGCCCTGCGATGTAATTGTTGCTATTAATGGCAAGGAGGTAAACTCTCTTTCCGACCTTGAGGGGATTACTAGAGATGAATTTCTTTCATCTGAAATTACCGTATGGCGTGCACCCTTGCGTATAATTTTAAAGTAAGCTGTAGAATATGACACTAAAAGGAGGTTATATGAAAAGAAGAAAGGAAAGCTTTTGGGGATTGCACTTTGATTTTCACGCAACCCCAAGCGATGGAATACAAGGAAAGAACCTAAAGGAAGAGGACATTCGAAAAATATGCCACCTTCTAAAGCCCGATTTTATCCAAATAGACTGCAAGGGACATCCGGGCTGGACCTCATATCCGTCAAAGATAGGTAACGCAATGCCTGAATTTGCCAAGGATACACTAAAGCTGTGGCGAAGAGTAACAAAAGAAGAAAATATAGCTCTTTATATGCACTATTCTGGGGTGTATGATGTGAAATATTGTAGTGAGCATCCGGAGCAAAGAGTTCTTATGGCAGATGGCTATCGTCATTTTGGCTCAACTAAGCTAAATGGCTCTTATGCAGATGACTTACTAATTCCACAGTTAATGGAGCTTGCAGGAGAATATGAGGTTGACGGAGTGTGGATGGATGGCGAGTGCTGGATGGCTCTTGCAGACTTTTCAGAAAAAACCCTTGAAGACTTTGAAAAGGAAACGGGAATAAAACTAAATGGCAAAATCCCAGCCACCGACAAGGACCCATATTTTCACGAATACAGAGACTATCATCGCACACTCTTCAAAAAATATCTTAGTCATTATATAGATGCAGTTCACGAAAAATACCCGAATTTCGAAATATGCTCAAACTGGGCATTTAGCGACCATATGCCGGAGAAGGTGTCTGTAAATGTCGATTTTCTCTCAGGCGACTTAAACCCACTTAACTCCTTTAATTCTGCACGCTACGCAGCAAGAGCACTCGCACAACAGGAGGGCTATGTATGGGATTTGATGTCCTGGAACTTTAGAAATAATATTGCAGGTCACGCAGCCTATGTGCCTAAGCATGTAAATCAATTAAAGCAAGAGGCATCTGCAGTTATCGCAATAGGTGGAGCATTTCAGAATTATGTTCCACAAAACAGAGACGGCTCTCCAAGAATGTGGGAGCTTGAGGGCTTAAAGGAGCTTTCCAATTTCGTTCTTGAGCGTAAGCCCTATTGCCATAGAGCAAATCAAATTCATCAGGTTGCACTTCTTTTGTCCACATATGACCGTTACAAGGAATCAACTCATTTGTATTCAAGAACTGGATATGAAAAGGTAATGGGAATGACAGCGCTCCTTTGCGATATTGGAGAGTCACTTGAAATCGTATGTGAGCATACATTGAAAAAGCACATAAACGAATATAAAATGTTCGTCGTGCCGGAGCTTTATAGTGGACTTGAAAAGGAAACCATAGAAATTCTTTTAGAGTACGCAAAAAATGGTGGAAATCTTGTACTAGCAGGTAAAAATACCACCTCAATCTTTGCTAAAGCAGGCGCTCCTTTTGTATACAAGGAGCACGCAGAATTTTTTGAAACTGAAATTAAAGGCTCAGAGGACGGACACAATAACAAAACCTCAAATAAATACATTCCGTACTGCTTCACAACCGATAATATGAACTATGGAGCTTTGTTCTCACCATGTGAGATTGTAGCAGATGGCAAGACAAACGCGTCCTTTTCAGAAAAGCCAGCCATAGACCTTGCCAAGCTTTCCGTTACAGTCCCATACGGAGAGGGAACTATTACAGCCATAGGCTTTGATATAGGCTCTCAATATCTAAACGCAACACAGTTTATGCACAGAGAGCTAATGAAAGAGATAACTAGCCTTTATGAGCCACTTGTGAAAATCGAGTCAGCAGTTGGCAGACTTGAAGTAGTAGCAACTAAAAAGGACGGCAAAACAATGATACAGCTTATCAACGCAGGAGGTACACATGCCGATAGATGCGCCACCACTGACGACTATATCCCCCCTGTGATTGATGTTAAACTCTCAATTTCAGCACCAAGCGCAAGGAAGCTCATTCTTCAACCCGAGGGAATACAGCTCCCAATCGAGCATACCTCAAACGGTAAAATCTCAACAACAATCCCTCGCATAGATATCCATAGCATCATCGAAATTTGTGAGTGAGACTAAAACAAAAAAGCAGGACCTTTGTCCTGCCTTTGTTTTTGGTGACCCGTACGGGAAGATGTCTCGCCCTTTGATGTTCCGACGCGGAACGGCGAGCCATGAACCACGAACCCAATTCAAAATGCCGAGCATTTTGAATATGGGTCGATGGACGGACGGGCACAAAAAAAGAAAAACAGGTACTTGATGTACCTGTTTCCTTTTTTGGTGACCCGTACGGGAATCGAACCCATGATTCAGCCTTGAGAGGGCTACGTCTTAGCCGCTTGACCAACGGGCCATGAGTGGTGGCGGAAATGGGATTTGAACCTATGACCTGCCGGGTATGAACCGGATGCTCTAGCCTCTGAGCTATTCCGCCATAACTAACTCATGCTTAATGCTTGACTATTATATCATAACTTATTTTTCTTGTCAATACCTTTTTTTAATTTTTTGGAAATATTTTTTAGGGTAATTTTTCCTTAGTTTTCTGCTCTTTTTTGCTAAATTTTTTCCTTATATTTTAAAACTTGCTTTTTTCTATTGAAAATATTTTATGATTTTGATATAATTAATTGATAATGCTAATAAGCTAAGGAGTTATTATGAGCAGAGCTGATGAATTGTTTATTAAAACCTGCCGTGAAATAATTGATAACGGCCATTGGGACACCGACCAGAATGTACGTCCCCATTGGGAGGACGGTACTCCCGCACATACTGTAAAGAAATTCTGCATTGTAAACAGATACAATCTTCAGGAGGAATTTCCTATTATCACTCTTCGCCGTACTGCCTTTAAGTCAGCTATTGACGAAATTCTTTGGATATGGCAGAAGAAATCCAACAATATAAATGACCTTAATTCTCATATCTGGGATAGCTGGGCTGACGAAAACGGCTCTATCGGTAAGGCTTACGGCTATCAGCTTGGCGTTAAGCACAAGTATAAGGAGGGTATGATGGACCAGGTTGACAGAGTTCTCTACGACCTTAAGCACAACCCCGCCTCCAGAAGAATTATGACAAATATTTACGTTCATCAGGACCTTTCCGAAATGAACCTTTACCCCTGCGCATACTCAATGACCTTTAATGTTTCGGGTGACACACTAAACGGCATTCTTAATCAGCGCAGCAACGACGTGCTTACAGCTAACAACTGGAACGTTGTACAATACGCTATTCTTCTTATGATGCTTGCACAGGTATCCGGACTTAAGGCCGGTGAGCTTGTACACGTAATTGCAGATGCACATATCTATGACAGACACGTTCCCATTGTTGAAAAGATTCTTAAAAATCCTCAGTATCCTGCACCTAAGGTGTGGATAAATCCCGAAATCAAGAATTTCTACGATTTCACAGTAGACGATTTCAAGCTTGAGGGCTATGAGTATACAAAGCTTGAGGACAAGATTGAGGTGGCTATCTGATGAAAACTATTGTAGCTGTTGATAATAAGTGGGGCATCGGTAAAAAGAACGATCTTCTTTTCTCCATTCCCGAGGATATGGCATTCTTCAGAAAAACCACTATGGGTAAGGTTTGCTGTATGGGTTACAACACCTTGCTTTCCTTCCCCGGCAGCAAGCCTCTTAAGAACAGAACAAACATTGTTCTTGCACCAAAAGAGGTTGAACGTGATGATTGCACAGTTGTACACACACTTGATGAGCTGTTTTGTGAGCTTAAAAAATATGATTCTGACGAAATTTACGTTATAGGCGGAGCTATGTTCTATAAGACCATGCTTCCCTACTGCGATGAATTTCTTATTACAAAGGTAGACGCCGACGGTGAAGCCGAGGGGTTTTACGAAAATCTTGATAATATTTCGGGTATGGAATGCGTATACGAAAGCGAGCCCGTGGAATCAAACGGATACACCATCAGGTTCACCACTTATAAAAATAAGTCCCCTAAAGAATATTAAAAAGAAGCTGTCGTTGCCCAACTTCCTTATGAGAAGTTGGGCAGTTTTATTCGCCTGCGGCGAGTTCTATTGCTTCTTAGTGATATTCGGCTATCGCCGAGTGGTATTCGCTACGCGAGTTTGGAGGCGAATAAAATACCACTGGAGCCGTAAGGCTTCAATATCACGATCGCGCACGCGATCATATCACTCCGACGAAGTCGGAATATAACTCTTGCTTTCTCTGCTGATTTGTTATATGATGAAT
>JAFTJE010000041.1 GCA_017456545.1 Clostridia bacterium
CATCACCGAAGGTGTATATCATCAACAGTAGGTTGTATATAGGCTTTCGCAATGATGATATACAACACCTTGTGTTGGTGATATGCAATTTCTATGAAATTGATGATATACAAGGCTGTGCCTTGATATGTTTACAAAGGAGTGATATTATGGCTAAAAATTATTTATTGACATATTCTGAGCAATTGGCAACAAACATAGAATTTCTCTGCCAAAGCATCAAAGCGTCATCTAACACTCTTTTTCAAATTAGCAAAAGTTCGAGTAGTGTTTATGCAAATATACGCGAGGCAAATTATGGGCAGAGTAAATCAGATATGCTTTCAAAATTCGAAATTGCCCTGAAAGAGTCAAGCGAAACAAGCTATTGGCTGAAGCTATTGTTTGCAACAGGCCGAATTGATGAGAATACATTTACAAAAACAGAAAAAGTTTGCGGCAATATAAGAAGATTGTTAATATCATCCTGCAAAACCGCAAAGGAGAATCCATGATTTGCTATATTGTGCGTCACGGGAAGGACGATAATGCTGTCAGGGGCGGTTGGAGTAATGCTCCTTTGACAGAGGAAGGGGTATCGGAGGTTAAGGCTTTTGCCGAAAAGCTTTCTCTAAATCCAACACTTAACATTACTGATATTTTCTCAAGTGATTTATTAAGGGCAAAACAAACGGCAGAAATTATATCTTCAAAGCTACATATAGAGGTGCAATTTTTACCCCTGTTTAGAGAGGTCAACAACGGCGTTCTCGCAGGAATGAAAAATGACATAGCCAAAGAAAAATATCCAACTCTATTTTGGAATACTCTTGAATGGGATGAATGCTATCCGGAAGGCGAAAGCCCAAAAGCATTTTTCGAAAGAATCAACCTCGCTTGGGAAAACTTCAAAAAGCTCATCCACAAAGCTAAGGGCAATGTGTTGCTTATAACACACGGAGGGGTAATTAATGTAATATACCATATTGAAAATAACATCCCCTACTCTAACAAAAACAAGACATTCTCCGTAAAGACTGCAGAAATGGTACAATTTGAAATATGAAAACGGCTTGAAAAATTCAAGCCGTTGATTTCCGTATACTCATATGCTATAATGGTAACATAACAAAAGGAGAGAATTTATGTCAGGTTACATTTTAGATTTAAGAAAAGTGGTTGGGCACAGACCATTAATGCAGGTTGGTGCGAGTATAATAGTTGAAGATAATCAAGGAAGGATTCTTTTACAATTAAGAAAAGATAATCATTGCTGGGGTTATGCCGGCGGCTCTGTAGAGCTTGACGAAAAGGTAGAGGATGCAGCAAAAAGAGAGTTATTCGAGGAAACAGGATTAATTGCTAACAAACTTACTCTTTTCGGAGTTTTTTCCGGGAAAGATACTCATTATATATACCCTAACGGAGATGAGGTTTCAAATATAGATATCGTGTATATATGTAAGGATTATAGCGGCAAGTTACATTGTCAAGAAAGTGAAGTGGAAGACTTGAAATTTTTTGAGCCTGATAAAATTCCCGATAACATTTCTCCGCCAATTGAAATAGCACTTAAAGAGTACATAAATTATAAATTAAGGGGGTAAGCTCGATGTGGTTTGACAAGCTCGATACATCTAAGCCTGTAATTACGGCTAAGGAACAAATCAACTCTGCTCATGCGAAATGTGGTAGCTTCTCATTACCTGAAACAGCTGTGATTTTTTATATGAGTGGTATGAATTACATCAAAGAAGGCTACGATGTTGAGCTGATATCGGAACGCTTACCTCGATTTTTGAACGCTTGTCCCATTTATAAAATTAAAAATGAAAATGAAATTTGCCTTTTAGACGGTGGCAGAGGTGCACCCCAGGCAGCTGATACTGTTGAAATATTAAACGCATACGGAGTTAAAAATATAATTTCTGTTGGAATGATTGGTGGTTTTTCCAACCGGGTCAAATGCGGAGATATTATAATACCCAATATTGCCTACTCGGAGGAAGGTACATCAATGCATTACCATTGCAAAACCGATTTTTTTGAGCCCGATAAATTACTGTATAGTAAAGCAATTAAAAATGTGAAAGGAAGCATCTCCTATCCTATTGTTTCCACTGATGCAGTATACAGACAGACATACAAAAAAGAAGAATTATGGCGTAACAAGGGTGCAGTTGGCGTTGATATGGAAGCCTCTGCTATTTTCAGTGTAAGTCAATATTTAGGCATAAAAGCTGTATCAATACTTATGGTATCAGATATTCACCCACTGAAGGAGAATGAAGAAAAATGGAATTGGAAAATGACTGCCGAAATGCGTAAAAATATTATATTTAAGGCTATTGACTTTGCTTTTTCCCTATAATCAAAAATCCCACTGTAAAGGAGAGTCCATGATACATCTGAGAAATTTTAACGAGGGAGATATAGAGGTCCTAAAGCGAATGTCTCCGAGCAAGACGGAGAATGAAATACTTACCATGCTTAAGGAATGGGACAGCCTTGAATTTAACGGTAAATATTCCGAAAAGCTTGCAGTCTGTGATGAAGATACAGTAGTCGGATGTATTTTTCTGTATCAGCACAATGATTATATCATAAGTGCAGGTCCCGAAATTTTCGAGGAGTACCGTTGTAAGGGATACGCATATGAGGCTATGAAGCAAGCATATGATTACGCTAAAAAATCCGGATATAAAATAGCAACAGCTCAAATAAGGAAAAACAATATTGCCAGCATACGCCTTCACGAAAAGCTTGGCTTTATTTTAGATTGTGAAATGTTAAATAAGCGTGGAAGCGAAGTTTTCATTTATATTAAGCTCTTATAAAATAGTAAAACGGCTTGAAAAATTCAAGCCGTTTTGGTTTTTTATGACATTTTATGCTTTTTCAAACATATCTGCTAAGCGACGGGCAGCACTTTGGAGGTTTGCTATTTCCCTAAGTGTCTCCTCCTCGGTCTTTGCAGTTGTGCGAATATGAGCATCTGCCTCAAGGGTGAATACGCCCTTATAGTTAATCTGTTTAAGGGCAGAAACAACCTCCTCCCAATTGATATCCATAGAGAAAGGAATTCTGTGGGAGTCGTGCCATCTGTCATTATCGTGAATATGAAGTGCCTCAAGCTTGTCGCCGAGAGTAAGAATCATCTTTCTTGCAGAGGTGTCAAGCCCCTTCATCTCTGCGTGACCGATGTCAAGGCAGGCTACAAAATACGGGTCGTTTACTGCGTTTAAGTGAGCAAGAAAGTCATCGTGATGAGAGCAGGCTGCATAGGATGCATGGTCCTCATTGCCGTTCCAGTTCCACATATTCTCTGTTGCTATTTTAACTCCGTGCTCCTTGGCAAAGGGAAGAAGCTCAAAATACATTTCGGCATTCTCCTCTGCACTTTTATTATTGTCGGGGTGGATAATACAATGCTGTCCCCCTGCTATAGCGGTACATTCAATTGCTCTTTTAAGCATATCTCTGATTTCGGGAACATATGAAGGGAACGGTGCGTGTGACTGATTACAGAAGATACCGTTGTCCTCACCGATTTTACGAAGCTTCTTTGCAAAGGCTACATAATCGTTGCCGCTTAAGGGATGGGTGGAGGGCTGTAGCTTATAAGTGCTCCAGTCTATGCGAGCCATCTCAAACATTGAAAAGTCCCAGGCATCAAAGCCTGCCTTAGCAAGCTCGTATATTGCCCTTTCCTCACCGAGGATATTTGCACTTGACCATATTTCTGTTGAAATTTTCATTTTTCTACCTCACATTCATTTACGCTATTCCAATTTATCGGTGTTACACCGTGGGATGCCAAAAAATCATTTGCTCTTGAAAAGGGTCGGGAGCCAAAGAACCCGTTATATGCAGAAAGTGGGGAGGGGTGTACGGATTCTATTACAAAATGGTTCTTATTGGTTATGTATTTTTTCTTACTTCTTGCGTTACCGCCCCACAAAATGAAAACCATGGGGCTATCGGATTTATCAAGCTTTTTTATAACCTCATCGGTAAATATATTCCATCCGATATTCTGGTGACTGTTTGCCTGTCCTTCTCTTACTGTAAGTGTGGCATTTAGCAACAGTACTCCCTGCTTTGCCCAGCTTGTCAGTTCTCCGTGGCTTGGAATATCCATACCTATATCGGTATGAAGCTCCTTATAGATATTTACAAGAGACGGAGGAATCTTAATTCCCTTCCTTACGGAAAAGGATAACCCGTGTGCCTGTCCTATCTCGTGGTATGGGTCCTGACCCAGAATAATAACCTTCGTATTGCTGAACGGTGTATATTTAAGGGCGTTAAATATATCGTTCATAGGCGGAAAAACAGTACGGGAAAAATATTCCGTCTTCAATATCTCTCTTATCTTAAGATAGTATTCCTTTTGAAACTCACCGTCAAGAATACCGTCCCAATCGTTACCTAAATGAACCATAATGCTCTCCTTATTTTTTCTAACACTATAATATCATTTTTTTGACCCTGTGTCAATATTTTTAGTGGTTTAGCCTTGAATTTATTTACATTATATGGTATACTTATCGTAGTAAAATTTTCTTTAGAAGGAGAAATATTATGATTAAGGTTACTGTATGGAATGAGTTTTATCATGAAAAGACAGAGGAAAAGGTAAAGGCTGTTTATCCAGAGGGAATGCACAAGACTATTGCTGAATTTCTTGGCAAGAACGAGGATATGCAGGTAAGAACCATTACTCTTGATGATGAAAACTGCGGTATCACAGACGAGCTTCTTGAGGATACCGATGTTATGATCTGGTGGGGTCATGTTCGCCACGGTCAGGTTCCCGATGAAATCGCTGTTAAGGTTAAGGAGGCTGTTCTCCGTGGAATGGGTATTATATTCCTCCACTCTGCTCACCACTCCAAGCCCTTTAAGCTTCTTATGGGTACAACCTGTAATCTCGGTTGGAGAGAGAGTGACGATAAGGAAAGACTCTGGATAATTGACCATAACCATCCTATTATGGAGGGCATTACCGACAGATACTTTGAACTTGAGGGAGAGGAAACATATATGGAGCCCTTTGGTATTCCCGACCCTGATAAGCTTCTTATGGTTGGTTGGTACAACGGTGGCGAGGTATTCCGTTCCGGATGCATCTGGCACAGAGAAAACGGTAAGGTATTCTACTTCCAGCCCGGTCACGAAACATATCCTACATTCTACAACGAAAATGTACAGAGAGTTATTACCAATGCTGTAAGATGGGCAAAGCCCGTTTACAGAATTCCAGAGCTTACATGTCCCTGGATGCCCAGAATTGAAAAATAATTTACATATAAAAGCAGAGAGAAATCTCTGCTTTTTATGTTGCCTTATGGCAAATTTATATAATAATATTGATTTTTACGGTTAAAGATGTTAAAATATAAAGTATAAAAGCTTGCAGGAGGTACATATGGGAGTAGTTATTGGAATAGATGTAGGTGGTAGCACCACTAAAATAGTAGGCTTTGACGAAAATAAAAATCTGATGGCACCCTTTTGCGTTACTGCCAATGACCCGATAACCTCGGTTTACGGTGCTCTCGGTAAATTTACGGAGACCAATAATCTTTCTCTTTCCGATATTGAAAGGGTTATGATTACAGGTGTCGGCTCCTCATTTATCAATAAGCCCATTTATAATCTTAAATGCGAGACTGTTCCCGAATTTAAGTGTATCGGTCTTGGTGGCCTTTACCTGTCCAATTTTAAGGATGCTATCATTGTAAGCATGGGTACGGGCACTGCTATTGTTCACGCAGTTGACGGCTGTGAGCCGGAATACCTTGGAGGTACGGGTGTTGGTGGAGGTACTCTTATGGGTCTTTCCAAAAAGATGCTCGGACTTGACACCATACAGCACATTGACGAAATAGCACAGACAGGAAAGATTGAAAATATAGACCTTAAGGTAAGCCACCTTTCCAAAAAGAACGCAGGTCTAAAGGCTGAGCTTACTGCTGCTAATTTCGGCAGAGTAAGCGATATAGCATCTAAAAACGATATTGCCTTGGGTCTTATTAATATGGTATTTGAAACCGTCGGAATGATGGCTGTATTTGCATCCAGACAGTACGGTATTTCCGATATTGTATTTACGGGAAATCTTACCCGTATGTCCCAGACACAAAATGTGGTTGATATGTTCAACCGTTGCTTCGACACAAATATCATAGTTCCCGAAAACGCCCAGTACAGTACTGTAATCGGTGCTGCAATTTCTTCATTTATTAAATAAAATGTCATAAAAAATCCTAAACGCCATTGATTTTTTAAGTCAATGGCGTTATTTTATTTGAATATCAATGCTTTTCTTATTAATACAAAGCCTGCTGATTTTGCAGTTTTTTCACTGACAATATTTTTAGCGTTGCTCCAATATGCAATGCCTCCTCTGCCCTTGACAATGGAAGCATATGCATTTGCGAGCTGTTTGCCAATGCCTTTTCCACGATGAGATGGCGAAACATAAATATAATCTACATCATATACATCACCAAACAGGCTGTTATATGAAAGGTATCCTAATATTCTTTCTCCGTCATAATATGCAATTATTTCACCGCTTCGCTTTGTTACGAAAACGGAAAAAAGAATATTGAGTGGTGGGCGATACTGCTGTGGAGTGTTCTCCATTGATACAAAAGCATCCTTGTCCTCTTCCACTAAAATTCTTATATTTCCATTTATGGCGTGTTCAGACCTATTCACAAAAACATAATCCACTGCGACTCTTATGGAATCAAAGTGTTTTTCAAACACTCCTCTGACATTTTCTTCATTTTCATTATAAACATTAACAGACAAACAAATATTTTCATTGTTCTTTATTTGTTCCCAAATCTCATTGTAATCACACAAAGCATTTATTGGTATTATCCTTATAAAAGTTTCCTTCTCTTTAGTTATAATTACAAATGCATTTTCAAAATCAAGACATTTTGTTTTGTCCTTTGATACATAATTCAGATTATCTATTTCCATGGCATATTCAATTATGTTATTTTTCAAAATTGAAATTGCTTTTTCTATACTTATTTCCTTCATTTCATACCTTCTTAATCTCTGATATTTACTTTATTTGAATATAAAAAAGTCATCCACACGGCAGTTAAAAAGTCTGGCAAGGTCGGGTAAGATAAATATATCGGGATAGCACTCAACTCTTTCCCATTTGGACACAGCCTGGGCAGAAATACCCATAATTTGACCAAATTTTTCTTGTGTCAAATTGTTTTCCCTACGGTATTTTTTGATTTTTTCAGATATAATTATCTTTTTCATAGCTTAAATTATCCAGTATTTTCCGTTTTCCCTTTTCACAAGACCACAGGCTATCATTTCACGCCTTATGGTACAGTGGTCTTCGTGGAACCTATGGATAATTTCGTCTACCTCCTTTTCCAAATAAATTTTTCCTTTCTCAAAGCTCTTGGATATTTCAGCAAGGACTATTTCTCTCTTCTTTCTCTGTGTGGGAATGGAAATAAGCTTACCCAACTTAAAAAAGTTGGATATGACATCTTTTCTGTATCTATCCTCTGAATTTTCCAAAAGGGCATCGTTCTTTACCAGCTCTATAAGAGGCTTGTCGAATATTTCCTTATTCAAAGAATATATCATATAGAACTGCGAACGGCTGCACTTTACCATTCCTGCACTCTCCATCTTCTTAAGATGGTAGCAAATTGTAGCGGGAGTTATGGATAAATCACACGCTATTTTTTCAATATATGAATCCTCCTTCATGAGGGCATTTAATATATCAAGTCGTGTTTTATCTGCAAGTAGCTTTAATATTTCCAACTTTTCCTTCATTTTACATTCCCCTTGACCTTGAACATATGAGGATAAATATTATTG
This sequence comes from Clostridia bacterium, assembly GCA_017456545.1. GTDB lineage: Bacteria > Bacillota > Clostridia > Oscillospirales > CAG-272 > RGIG2000. Next base: position 7,861 of record JAFTJE010000041.1, read on the forward strand.
CTTACTCTCCACTCCTCATAGGCGTTAAACATATTATCAAGAGCACCGATTTTAATGGTATTTTCAAATATTACTTCCATGTCATTAACCATTTTTGCTTGCTTAAGCTCTTCAGTATAACGGTCATACATCTGGCTGCGTAAAAATGCTTCACACTGTAACGAGCAAGTAAGCTTTAGCTTCTCCTCGTCATCGGCGTTATCATAAAGTTTTTTTATCTCCGGATAAAAAATATTAATTATATTCTCGAATCTACGGTTTCTCACCCTTATCGAGCTTGACTTATCGCCTGTGGTGTAATACAAGATTCCTGCTCTCAAACCAAGACTGTACATTGCAAGCTCAAGCTGAACTGCTTTTCTCTCCCGCCTGTTTTCCTTTGAAATCTCTGCAAGCCTGCCTTGACATTCATTATGTAATTCCAAAATTATATTCTCTATTTCCTTATCTATCTCTATTGCTGTCATAATAGTTCTCCTTTCATTGTGACACATCTCTACTGATATTATAGCTATCTAATCACTTTTTGTCAATAGTGATTTGATAAATATCTAATCATTCTACCAGCAGTTGATTTTTGAAAAGAAAAAAGGACTGATAATTCAGTCCTTATTTTATTAGAAATTTTCAAGGAATTTCTGTAATTTATTTGCAATGAGCTCGTGGCCTGCATCACTGGGGTGGAGACCGTCGGGCATATACTTCTCGCACCATGCCCAGTTCTGACCGTACATTGCACAGTCACGGTAGAGGTCAAGGACGGGAATACCGTAAAACTCACAAACCTCACGCACGGCACGGACAAAATCCACTAAGGGACGGGCATTTTTATTTCCTTCCTTTACTCTGTTATTATGGTCCATAACCTCGTTAAGTCTGTGGAGGGGAGTCATAAATATAATGGGCTTATCCTTGTATGTATTTATTAAGAATGTGCAAAGTGTATGAAGTCCACCGTAAAAGGTATGTACATCTCTTGAATCCATATCTCCCAAGGGAATTGTACCGTGTCCAAAATCGTTGGTACCGCCGAAAACCACTACTGCATCTGCATCGTGCTCCATATCCACGGCACGAAGATTAAAGTCCTGGTCAAAGGGATGGTCGGTAACCACGGGCAGGCGTGCGATTTTTGTTCCACCCTTACCGTAATTGCGTGCCTCTGCAAGGTCACATCTTACTCTCAAAAGCTGATGAAAGGGCTTAGTACCCCAATCACTGGTACCGTGTCCCTCTGTAATGCTATCACCTAAAAAATTAATTTTCTTACCCTTAAGCTCCATAATATACCTCAAAAAATAAAATGATTATCGGCTTTCACCAATAATCATTTTATCATATATTTTTTTTAATTCAACAGTTTCATTAAAATTTCTCGTCGGATTTCTGAAGAAATGCCTTAAGCTTTTCACTCCTGGGGTTATCAAAAACCTCCTCGGGTGTTCCCATCTCCTCAATTACTCCGTCTGCCATAAACATAACCTTATCGGAAACATTCCTTGCAAACTCCATCTCGTGAGTAACTATAATCATAGTTCTGTCACCGGACTTAAGCTCCTTTATAACCCTTAAAACCTCGCCTGTAAGCTCGGGGTCAAGAGCTGAGGTAGGCTCATCAAAGCAAAGTATATCCGGCTTTAGCATAAGTGCCCTTGCAATAGCAACTCTCTGCTGCTGACCTCCGGATATTTCACAGGGGTAGGACTTAGCCTTATCGGAAAGACCGACAGATGCAAGAAGCTCCTCGGCCTCCTTATTTATAGCCTTGATTGCCTCTGCTCTTGCTTCCTTTGTAAGGCTCTTATTCTCCTTTATCCTGAGCCTGGGAGCTAAGGTAAGGTTATCAATTACATTATACTGAGGAAAAAGATTAAACTGCTGGAACACAAGACCCATACGGAGTCTTTTATTTCTTATCTGCTTGTCGGTATAGCTGTCCTCCTCCTTGGCATCGATTATTACCTCTCCGTTTACGGAAATGGTACCCTCATCAGCCTTTTCAAGAAGGTTAATACATCTTAAAAGTGTGGTTTTACCACTACCGGATGAGCCTATTATGGAAAGGACCTCTCCCTTGGAAAGTGTAAAATCTATTCCACGAAGGACGCTTACATTACCGAAGCTCTTATATATTCCCTGTACTTCTAAAAATTCCATATTTTACACCTTATAATAGCTTAATTTCTTCTCAAGCCAACCAAAGAGCAATGTGAGAACACCAACAAATATGAGGTAGAATACAGCTGTGTAGAAGAGTGGCCATATTTCAGCAATGGTATTTGAAATAGTCTTTGCATGATATATGATTTCCGCAACCACTATAGTATTTGCCAATGCAGTATCCTTTACAAGAGTAATAATTTCATTGCCCATAGGAGGAACAATTCTCTTTACCACCTGCATAAGTGTGACTCTTGTAAATATCTGGAATCTTGTCATTCCAAGCACCTGCCCTGCCTCTATCTGTCCTCTGGGAATTGCCTCTATACCTGCTCTGAATATTTCAGAAAAATAACAGGCATAGTTAATTGAAAAGGCAATAATGGTGGCAACGAACTTATCGCCGATAGGAATCTTGAACAACAGACTGGGACCGTAATACACAATGAAAAGCTGAAGCATAAGAGGAACACCTCTTACAATCCATACAATAGTTTTCATCACTGCCTTAAGTGGCTTGAATCGGGACATTGTTCCAAAGGATATTATAAGACCCAATGGAAGTGCAAAAATAAGAGTAAATGCAAATACAGAACAGGTTGCTCCAAAGCCCTCTAAAAATTTAAGAGTTACTTGCCAGAACATTTTACACCTTCAATTAATTACTTTGCTGTCTTCTTTTCCATAAGGGAGGATGTGATGTGAACATCGTACTTTTCAGCAAGCTCCTCAATCTTACCCTCGTTAAGAAGCTCAACAAGTGCCTCATTGATCTTCTCGTCAAGGTCGCTATCCTTTCTGCAGCCGATAGAATATACTTCCTTATCGATTTCGATAGCACTAACAATAGCAAGGTCGGAATATGTACCCTTACCTACAATCTCCTCAGCCAAAAGAACATCCACTACCGCAAAATCAACAGCACCTGTCTTAACCTGGATAAATGTGTTCATCTGAGACTCTACGCCGGAAACCTTATCAGCAGATGTTACACTCTTAGCATAGGATTCACCTGCACTGCCTGCCTCAGCAGTAGCCTTCTTACCGGAAAGGGATGCGGAGGATGTGTACTTGGAAAGGTCACTCTTCTTTACAACTACGCACTGAGCATTGTCAAGATAAGCATATGTAAAGTCAACCTTCTCAGATCTTTCAATACCGTCATCATCCTTGGAATTGGATGTAAAGCCGTTCCAGATACAGTCAATGCTTCCGGAATTGAGCTCAATATACTTATTGCCCCACTCGATTACCTTGAATTCTACATCAACGCCAAGCTTTTCTCCAACAAGCTTTGCAAGCTCGGTATCAAAGCCTACAAGGTCACCTGTGATATCAGCCTCAAGGTCACCGTTAGCGTCATAATAGTTCATAGGTGCGTATATTGTAATACCGCAAACGAGCTTACCGTTCTCTTCAACCTTCTCCCAGTCACTCTTGTCATTGCTGCAAGATGTGAAGGAAAGAGACAAAGTAGCGATCATAAGAATCGCCATAATAACTGAAATTATCTTTTTCATTTTTCTTTTCTCCTTAGAATTATATTGTTATGTAAACACTTTAGTTTACTAAAGCGTTTTTAATTATACCATAAACAAGCATAAAAGTCAACCCCTCTTCATATTAAACATAATAAAAAAGACCGATTTGCCAAAATAATCAATACAAAACGGTCTTTTAATTTACTTTGTTGTCTTTTTTTCAAGCAGGCTTTCCGATATATGAACCCGGTATTTTTCTGCAAGCTCCTCTATTTTTCCTTCATTAAGCAGCTCAATTAACGCCTCATTTATACTCTCGTCAAGGTCACTGCCCTTTCTGCATCCCACTGCATACATTTCCGGGTCTATGTATATGGTCTTAGCCATGGAAAGAGCTGCATACTCTCCACTTCCTATAACCTTTTCGGCATATACAATATCAACAACTGCAAAATCAGCTCTTTTATTAACTACCGCCTGCAATGCCTCCTCCTGGGTGGCTGTACCCGTCATATACGCCTGTGTATTGTCTTTAATAAAGGATGCCCCTGCACTGCCAAGCTCGGCAGTTCCTCTTTTTCCTGTCAGTGAATGTGTGGATAAATAAAGGTGAGAGTCCGTAGCTCTTGTAACGACGCACTGCATATTATCAAGATAAACATAGGAGAAATCCACCTTATCCTCCCTTGCAACTCCGTCAAAATCATCTACATTTGAGGCAAATCCGTTCCAAATGCAATCTATATTTCCCGATTCCAACTCTATGTATTTGTTACCCCAATTGATAACCTTAAAGCTTACATCCAAATTAAGCTTATCGGCTACCATCCCGGCAAGCTCGGTATCAAAGCCTGTAAGAGTGCTCATATCCCCTTCTGTTTCACAATAATTCATAGGAGCAAAAAGAGTAATTCCACAAACAAATTCTCCCCTGCTAATAATTTTTTCCATATCACCGTTGCTTGTGGGCTTTTCCACATCATCTGTGCTGCACGATGTGGCAGTAAAAACCATTGATATGCTGAGTATAACCGTCAGGGCAATTAACAGTATCCTCTTCATTATTGCATCTCCTTTTCTGTAGGCTACTGTTATTTTACCACATTTTATAATTAAAATCAATATACAAGATGCAAAAATGAATTTTAGAAATACAAGCTACGATTTTAAGCTATGTTTAAGCTTAACAGAGTATCATATCAGTATCGGGAATGTATATAATGTTTCTCTTAATTTTAAGTAGATACTGCTGATTTGAGACACTCCCAAGGGATTTTTGCCTTTTCCGCATTCGATTGTAAATGACGGCTTATTGTATTTTCTCACAAACCAATCGGTAAGACCTCCGTAAGAAGCTAAGCCTTCTGCACAGGAAATACGATAGCCCGTCATTTTAGCTATTCTCTTAGCTAAAAATGCTGAGCCCGGTGCCTCATATCCCATGGATTTATAGAAAATTTCCTCACCCTGTGTATGAAAAGTCAGTATTCCATCAATTACATCTATATTGGAATTTATGTATTCTGTTATTGCAGATACCTCCGGCTCACTCTCGGGTGATTCTCCACTGTAACGACTTCTGCCCGGGGTGATTCCACTTTCGCATTCAATACGCTTGTATTCATCGAAGCCTGCGTTGTAATTGTGATTGAGGTCCACACCCCGACCGTTTGCGTTCCATAGATTAAAATCCCATCCGCCGTTATACTGCAGCAGCCTTTCCTTTAACGGGTTACTCTCATCCACTCCGTGTAATCTGTATTCTACTCCGTCGGGATTAAGCATAGGTATTATACAAATCCTTCTCATCTCATGCAGCACACGGGTATTTATTCCACAGGCATATTTTCCCGTAGATATCAGTGACGCATAATCCTCAATAAAATTCAGCATAACGGATGTACAGATATTTTCCGTCGCATGATGGGTGGATACATACAGTACTCCCTTCTTGGCGTCCTTATTCCCTATTGTGACTAAGGGAATCCTTCTACCCATTACCGTTGCTCCGATATATGAGATGTGTACATAGGGGCTTTTCTCCCCTATATCCTCCAGTCTCTCCACAAGAGCACGGTAATCCAATTCATTTTCTGCATTCATATAAGTGTTTTCCTCCATTAACTATTATTTTTTATGAAAAATATAAATTTTTTTCATTTTATACTTTATTTTTTTGTAAATATGTGATACAATAGATGCAATGTTGTTTCAAAAAGGATGAAATATGAAAAATAAATTCTATAAAACCTCATTATGGCTGGTATTCGGCACATCGCTTTTATCAATTCTTGTTTCCACTTTGGATTTTATAGCTATTGAAAATGTTGCCGACCCCGAAAGCTCGTTGCTTGAATTTCTCTACTACGCTAAGTTGGTATGCGATCTTCTGGCTAACTTCGTCGGATATGCCACTATTTTTTACGCAGTTGCGAAATTAGGCTGGTATGATGGACTCAAGTCCTGTGGAATATACTTTATATCCGTGCTTTTCTTCTTTGTATTCCAGACTGTAATCTCAACCGTCTATTACAAGGATATGTATGAGCTTACCGGTGCATACACGGATAACACTGTTAACCTTATGGCTTCAAATGCATTTTATTCCCTGGGTCAGTTGGTTATTACCCTGATGATACCCGTATGGATAATAATGATGCTGTCAAGAAGGCGTGTCTGTGAGGATGGAACAGACTTTAAGAAGTTTGTAAGCTTTAAGAACCCCGTTCAAAAGGCTATGGCAAGATTCTGTATTATTATGGCTGCTATAAATTTATTATCCTTCCTGCTTATAGAGGTTCTTCCCTATCTTATCCAGATGGACTTTTATATTACCTTTACAGCCTTTAAGCAGATTATGCTAAGTTCTCTCTTATCACTGCTTGAAAACATATTACTTTATACCATTGTTCAATATATTGTGTTCATGCTTATATTCAGATTGTACGATGCCCAGCTGAATGAAGTAAAGAGCCCGATTGAAAATAAAAATAACAAAATACAAAAAACAAACAAATAAAATCGCAAAGGAATCATTATGAAAAAGAGAATTATTTGTTTACTTCTTGTTTTCGTATTTGTTGCTTCCCTCACATCCTGCTTCAGAGATGAGAGAAAGTACGATTACGACGACATGTCAAAGTATGTAGAAATCATTAACTACAAGGGCTTCGAGGTTGAAATCAAGGAGGATTACATCCAGCAGCAGATTGATACCTACATCCAGTCCTACTCCACACCTTACAAGGCTAAAAAGGGTGATGTTATCAATGTAAATCTTGAGTTTACAGAGGTAATCTGGCTCGATGCTGATAAGAAGATTGACAAGAAGGGTGATGTTATCTCCGATCTTGGTATTAAAAACAAGGTAATCAATAAGCTTGGTGAAGGAAGCTATAACAAGGCTCTTGAAGAAGAAATTATCAAGATGGGCGTCCAGATTACCAAAAAGACAGAAAAAATTATTACTCTCCCCAACGATGCAATGTTCGGTAAGTATGCAGGTAAGGAAGTATACTTCAGCTGTGAGTTCGTGAGCAAGCCCTGCTTAAGAGGTGATGTGGTAGTTGTTGACTATACAGGCTACCATCTCGACAGCAACGGTGAAATCAAGAAGAACGATAAGGGTGAGGAAGAGACCTTTGACACAGGAAAGGATGCTGCATTCTATATTGGCTCCAACCTCGCTATCAAGGATTTTGAAAACGGTCTTATCGGTGCTGAGGTAGGTGTTGCAAAGGATATCAAGGCTACATTCCCCGAGGATTACGGCAGTGAGGACCTTAAGGGCAAGACAGTTCTCTTTAAGGTAACTGTAAAATCCATTAAGGAAGCTCCCATATACAATGATGAATTTGTAAAGAAGATGGGCTATAACTCAACTGAGGAGTTTGAAAGCTACCTTAAGAACGAATACGCATACAACTATCTTAACAATGAGCTCTTGGAGAAATCCACATTTAAGGAATATCCCAAGTCTGAATATGAAAATATGGAAAGACAGTTTGAGCAGCTTAACACTCAGTATCTTTCTCTCTACGGCATCTCTTACGAGGATTTTGTTCTTATGTACTACGGCTACACCAAGGATGAGTTTATCAAGTCCTCTATGGATGTTGAGCTTGTATACTATGCAATAGCTCAGAAGGAAAACTATGACCCCTCCCCTGCTGACCTTGAGGCTGCTAAGGAAGCTCTTATCCAGGATCAGATCAACACTATTCTTTCCCAGAACACAGGTATGACAGCTGAACAGGCTCGCCCCCAGGCTGTTGAATATGTTGAGCAGGAGCTTGGTACAACTATCATTTACGATGAGGCTATCTTTACAAAGGTTGAAAAGGTGCTCAGAGCATCCTACACAATCAAAATGGTTAAGGCTGAGAACACATCTGTAACAACAGAGAGAGCCGAGGCTGCAAAGAATAACAAGTAATATTAAAGGACAGAGATTTTACCTCTCTGTCCTTTTATTTCTGCTTTAATTTATAAAAGGCATCTCATTTTCTCAGAGATGCCTTTTGTTTATTATCTTATTCCGAAATTCTCTATTACATAGTCCATATCCTTATCACCTCTGCCGGAAAGGTTAATAAGAATTGAACCGTGGTCCATTGCTTTAGCAAGCTTCATACCGTATGCAACAGCGTGAGAGCTCTCGATAGCGGGGATAATTCCCTCCATTCTCGCAAGCTTGTAGAATGCATCTATAGTTTCCTCATCATCTATTACATCATATTTAACTCTGCCAATTTCCTGGAGGAATGCGTGCTCGGGTCCGGATGAGGGATAATCAAGTCCACTGGCTACGGAATATACCGGTGCGGGGTCTCCGTTTTCATCCTTAAGCATAATACTGTTAAAGCCGTGCATAATGCCCTCTGTACCGTATTTGAGGCTGGCAGCGTGGTCACCAAGCTTAGGTCCTCTGCCAAGAGGCTCAATGCCGTAAATATCAACAGGATCGTTTAAGAAGCCTGCAAAAAGTCCTGCTGCGTTGGAGCCACCACCTACACAGGCTACAATAGCAGAGGGTAAATGACCTGTCATATCGATAAACTGGTCTCTTGCCTCAATACCTACAACACTCTGGAAATCTCTTACCATCATAGGGAAGGGATGAGGACCGAGAACGGAGCCTATACAGTAGATACAATCCTTATATTCCTTGCTGTATGCATCAAAGGCTGCATCAACTGCTTCCTTAAGGGTTGCAAGACCGTGCTTTACCTCAATCACATTAGCACCGAGTATCTTCATTCTCGCTACATTGGGTGCCTGCTTCTTAATATCAACAGAGCCCATATAAATATCACATTCAAGTCCGAAGTATGCTGCTGCAGTGGCAAGGGCAACACCGTGCTGACCTGCTCCTGTTTCTGCAATTACCTTCTTTTTACCCATATACTTTGCAAGGAGAGCCTCACCCATACAGTGATTAAGCTTATGGGCACCTGAGTGGTTAAGGTCCTCTCTCTTTGCGTAAAGCTGTACCTTACCTCCGAGATAGTCAGAAAGTCTTTCAAGATGGGTTACGGGAGTGGGTCTGCCCTGGAATTCCTTTCTTATTCTGCGAAGCTCTGCAATAAATTTTCTTGACTGGCAGATGGAGTAGTATGCCTCTGTAATCTCTGCCATAGCATTTTTAAGCTTTTCGTCAATGTATACTCCACCGTATTTACCGAAGTATCCGTTTTTGTCAGGGTAATTATTAAAATAAGTATCAAAATCAATTCCGTTAAGTTTCATTTTATGCCTCCATATATTATAATGATGTTAGATTTTTAATTGGATTGTTTCAGGCATCGCCATCGTCTGTATAACATTTTTCCTCCTTGCAGAGAAAGAGGTGAACAAAAAAAGCCCAAGCATCCGAAAATGCCTGGGACGAAAAACCGTGGTGCCACCCAATTCAAAGATATAACTATCTTTCTCTCTGCTCATACTAAACAATATGATATGCCTGTAACGGTGCATCTCCGTCATAGCCTACTGTGATTCAGCTTGCCCTCAAAAGCCCATTCACGCCCACGCCCTGTAATGCTTACACCAAACGCATCTCTCTGTGACAGCTCAATAAACGCTACTATTCTTTCTCATCGGTTTATTTAATTTTAGCACTCTGTTTTCTGTTTGTCAATAACTTTTATGACATTTTTCAATTTTCTTTTTCGATATAATATGTAGCCTCCATATCAGCTGTGGAAAGGGCAAATGCCAGGGGGAACATTTCAAATGCCTTACCTACATTTCGCTGGTCGTCCACATTGGAAAAGCCCATATGATACCTGATAGCAAATGCTTCCTCTCTTGTAAGCTTCATAAAGGGGGAAATCATATATACACTCTTCTCTCCGTGACCGTATGGGAGCTTATCATCAAATTCAAAGGTGGGCACCTGCTCCCATTTACCCTGCTCGTTCTTTACATTTCTGTATCCGGGCTTATACACATTTACCTTGCATATATCGTGGAGTAAGGAAACTATGGCAATGGTCTCATCGGAATATGAGAGCTTAAATTTTTCCTTTGCATAATCTCTGCTCAGATAAGCACTTAAGCAATCATATACATTTAAGGAATGGTCAAGGAGTCCTCCCTCATATGCACTGTGATATCTTGCACTTGCAGGGGCTGTAAAAAAATCGGAGGAAATAAGAAATTCAAGAAGCTTGTCTGCTCCCTCTCTCTTTATCTTTGTCTTAAAAATATTTATAAATCTGTCTCTTGCTGTCATTTATTTTTCCTCCATTATAAATTCTATCATATCTGCTATTCGGTTACACCGGTGATTTGCCTCTGCCTTTACCTCGGGAATTGCATTTGACACAGCAAAGGACTCAAAGTCACGAATCATACCAAGGTCATTATAGTTATCTCCCACGGTGTATATTTCGGGATTATCGAACATAGACGCATAAGCTAAGATTCCTGTGGATTTGGAAACGCCGGCAGGCGGCATATCCACAGATCCTCCGTTTCGGTATCCGGAAAACTCACCGGGGTATTTTTCGTTTATATAGCTTACGAGAGCCTCGGCATTCTCTCCCTTATAAAACCATGTGGCACAGTGGTTAAATTCCTTTATTTTTGAAAAGTCCGTGGGTATATTGCCTCTTACATCCACATAATGCCTGGTCAAGCCATCGGATATGGAAAAGCTACCTGCCCCGTGGCTTATGGCAAACTCCGTAATATCCTTAAGCTTATCATCGGCTATCTGCTTTTTTTCGTATATGATTTTACCGCTGTTGTCACAAATTATGGCACCCGTACACGAAATTATGAAGTCGCAGTCGGGAAAAGAGTTTCTCACCCAGAATGACATTTCCAGGTCTCTTCCTGTCACTACACCGAATTTATTTCCGTCATCACGAAAGCGTTTTATTGCTTCCTTATCCTCGTCGCTAATTTTACCGTTATAGCTTAATGTACCGTCAAAATCAGTTGCTATTATTTTCATTCAGCTTATCCGTTTCCCTTTCATTGATTACTTGTATGCCCCTTGCCTCAAAAAGTCTTACCGTAATTCCGTCGCCGTGGGTAAGTGTTCCTGTAAAGGTTCCGTCATATATCTGTCCTTTTCCACAGGATGGGCTTTTTGATTTAAGTATTGCCATATTACATCCGTTTTCCAAGGCGTAGGTCAGGGCAATTTTTGCACCCAGAGTATACTCTGCAGTTATATCGGTGCCATCCCGTCTTATTACTCTGTCCCCCACAATTTCAGCAGGGATACGGGGTGTGGGAAGTCCTCCCAGCTCCTCAGGGCATATGGGGACAATATTATATTTGTCCTTTAAGGCTATTACATCCACACAGGGTACGCTTTTTCCATCGTAACGGCATGGATATCCCATAAGACATTTACTTACTGCAATGCTCTTCACTAAATCATCCCCTTTTTAGTATTTTACCATATGTTGTATACAAATTCAAGTAATTTTATTTATAATAAGGAATACAAAACGCTGTTGTAGCGTTTTCGGTACAACAGCGTTCAATTTTACAGTGATTTTACATAGTCTATAAGTCCCTTGATATCTCCGTGAGGGTATACGGAAATATCCTTATTGTCCTTATTCAAAAGACAGTCGGTTACAAGGTATACCTTCATACCAAGGTCTTCTGCTATCATATCCTCGCTGACATCGTTACCCACCATTAAGCATTCCTCGGGCTTAGCTCCTATCTTTTCAAGTATGTCTCTGTAATAGTCGAGGTTGGGCTTACAGTGGCAGGAGTTTTCATAAGTAGTGAAAAGCTCAAAATCCGAGGGCTCAAGTCCTGCCCATCTTATACGGCATTCCGTTGCCATAGAGGGGAAAAGAGGATTGGTTGCCAGGACCACACGATATCCCATTTCCTTAAGCTTATAAACGGTGGGGGGAGTGTCGGGATTAAAGCCACAGGAGGGCTGTACCTTATTAAAATCATTTATGTAAAAGTCCTCAAATATAGGATAGTCCTTAAGCACCTTATCACCGAATATGTTTACAAAGGCATTCCAGAATGCCTCCTCGTTTCGCTTGCTTCCGTCATTCTTTACCATAGCATAGGAGCCCTTCCATATAGCGTCTATAAAAGCTGTAGGCTCATATCCGTAGGGTGCCAGCTTTTTCGCTAAGGAGCCAAAATATGCCTTTGCAAATTTGTTCTGATCCATAGGTAAAAGCGTGCCGTCAAGATCGAATAAAATAAATTTAATGCTCATATATTTCCTTCCTTTCGGGAATATGATATAATTTTAGCATAAACGCAATATCTTTGCAAGTCCTAAAAAAAGAGGATGATTAAATATGCTTGCTTATAATTATTTCATAAAGTAAAAAGCATTGCCAAAGAATTGGATGCTTTGCTTATTTCATGGAAGGCTCCCTTGGAGCTATTTCTGCTCATTTCGTTTCCTCTAAAATTGTATTGTTACAGAAATTATAGTGTTTTCTACTATATGAAATTCATTTTTAAGGAACAGGATAAGGAGAGGGGGCAAATTGCCATCATTCAGCAAATTGCCCATCGCTGAGAGCTTCGCAAAGTGGGATACCCACCTTGCAAGAATAAAAAAGGCAGCCGAAATCGACTGCCCAATCATTATTTCAAATCTTCGGCTTTAAAGGTAGTATAGCCCTCGTAGTAGTAGCTGTGGTCAATTCCTTTTATAAATATCTGTCGGTCGTTTACCTTATCTGTCAAAGCATTTTTTAAGAGGTGCTTAATTTCAATATCCTTGATAGGACTTCTCTCCATAGCAAGAAGATAATCCTCCTTATCCACAAGACTCCAGTCCACAACCATTCCAATTTCGCTTTTTAGTATATGATCAAGCCAAATGCGAGTCGAACGGCCGTTTCCCTCTCTAAAAGGGTGAGCCACATTCATTTCAACATATTTTTCAACGATTTCATCGAACGTGCTCTGAGGCATTTTTTCGATATTTTCGAGTGCGGTATGGAGATACATAAGTGGAGCAAATCTAAAATTTCCCTTTGCTATATTCACCGTCCGTATCTGACCTGCAAAGTCGTATATGTCAGAAAAAAGGAAAGCGTGTATTTTAGAAAGAGCATCAAATGTTCCCGAGGTAAGAGAAGAAAGGAAATTAGTTTCAAAAAGTTCTATTGCGCGTGTTTTGCTTATTCTTTCTTCTACGCGGGCAAGCTCCGCAGAATCGGTTATTCTTAATTTGTTTTCAAGTGCCATATTTTCTCCTTTCCGGGGTACATATATCTATTGATATTATACCATAAAACTGTACTTTTTTCAAGCGAAAATGGCAGAATATAAAAGCATTAAAAAAATGGCACACGCAACGGGAAGAAACCTCGCCTTCTATTGTTCCGACACGGAACGACGAGTCTTAAACCTCGAACCCGATTCAAATTGCTTTGCATTTTGAAGATGGGTGCCGTGAGGGTACAATAAAAGGCATTGCCAAAGAATTGGATGCTTTGCTTATTTCAGGGAAGGCTCCCTTGGAGCTATTTCTGCCGAGC
>JAFTJE010000042.1 GCA_017456545.1 Clostridia bacterium
CATCACCGAAGGTGTATATCATCAACAGTAGGTTGTATATAGGCTTTCGCAATGATGATATACAACACCTTGTGTTGGTGATATGCAATTTCTATGAAATTGATGATATACAAGGCTGTGCCTTGATATGTTTACAAAGGAATGATATTAGGATAAGCAGTGATAATTCTCGCCTTGACAACTTACGGTTAATATAGTAAAATAAAAATATAAATATGCTGTGTAGGAGGCATTTATGAGAAATTTTATTTTAGGAACAGACTGGGGCGAGGACTGTGATGACGCTGTTGCTGTAAGAGTACTCGCAAGAAGCCATAAGGCGGGAAAAATTAATTTTATAGGTGTGGGAATTAATACCCATACAGAATATTCTGCTCCTTCATTATATAGATTTTTGGAAAGGGAAGAATGTATTATCCCCATAGGAGTGGATAAAAATTGCCCGAAAACCGATTGGCAAAACAGATATCAGCCACGCTTAGCACTTGAAACCTGTAAGAAGGATGAGGATTTTGAGGATGCTATAAGAGTTTACAGACGCTGTATAGCCGAGGCTGAGGGTAAGGTTGAAATAATAGAAATCGGATTTTTACAGGTTCTCGAGATGACACTTTTAAGTGAGGGAGACGATATTTCTCCCTTGTCGGGAATGGAGCTTTTCGAGAAAAAGGTGGACAAGGTGTGGATAATGGGAGGAAAATGGGACCAACAGGGAGGCCGTGAATTTAATCTTTCATATACCCCCTTTGCCTGCCGTGCGGCAAGCACAGTTCTGGAAAAATGCCCCTGTGAAATTACACTCCTCGGTTGGGAGATAGGTGCCCGTCTTATTACGGGAAATACCCTTAACCATAATGACTATCTGTATCAGGTGCTTGTAGACTGGGGATGCCCCGAAGGACGGGAATCCTGGGACCCTATGACTGCTATTATGGCAGTTATCGGTGATGAAAATGAGGCAGGCTATGATACAGTCCGTGCCCGTGTGAGTGTAGACCCGAAAACAGGAGCTAACTATTTTACCCCCGACGAGAGCTCAAACAGAAAATATGTTGTAAAGAAATTCCCGGACTCATATTACAGTGATATGGTGAATAGGGTGGTTGAATAATGAAAATTATGACCTTTAACACTCAGCACTGCCTTAATTTCAAGGAACAGAAAATCGACTTTGATATAATGGCTAAGACCGTAGTCGATTACGGTGCCGACATTGTGGGACTTAACGAGATGTACGATAATGGTATTGGCGATTTCGATAGGCAGACATCGATACTCTCAGAGCTGACAGGACTCTCCCACTCATACTTTGCGAGGGCTATAACGGAAAGAGAGGGTGAATACGGCAACGGCTTCATATCCCGTTATCCCATAAGAAATGCAGAAACAATTATTATTCCCGACCCGGAGCCAAAACGCTACCCGGGTGGGTATTATGAGACAAGATGCCTTCTTAAGGCAGAGCTGGAAAACGGTTATACCGTTCTTGTCACACATTTCGGCTTGAATCCCGACGAACAGGAAAATGCAGTTGATACAATACTGAAGCATATCAAAGATGAAAAATGCATATTAATGGGAGACTTTAATGTGGAGCCCGACAATCCAATTCTTTCCCCGATAAAGGAAAGAATGAATGATACGGCAGACCTTATGCCATCACCCTTGCTCAGTTGGCCATCTGATGAGCCGAGGATGAAGATAGATTATATATTTGTGTCCCCGGACATTACGGTAATATCGGCAGATATACCGTCTGCTGTGGCATCGGACCACCGTCCTCATATTGCAGAAATAAAGTAACAAATTTAATTTGAATATTTCATAAAAAGAGCCGATACTATATACATAGGTATGAGCTCTTTTTTATGTTTTAATCCCCTGAAAATATGTTTGCATGGGGAGAAAAGCATAGTAAAATACAATATTCATTTTAGGCTTTTGCAAATATACATTTTTGGTGAAAACAGAGAAAATAAAAATTGTCGAAAATATTTTTATTTTATTAGCATACTAACAAAAATTGTGCAATTTTACCAATTATCTTAGGTGCTTGTCTATAATCAAAAGGAGTTGGATGGCGTTGGAAAAAACTTTCCCCACCTGTTGAAAACTTAGTGGAAAATGTGAAAAACTCTTGATTCCCCGTGAAAAAAATCCACTTTTCAACATCAACAGGTGTGGAAAAGTGGAAAAATAGGGTGGAATATTCAGCAATTGCCTAAAATAAGATGTGTAAAACTTAAATTTTTTTCAAAAATAGGGTTGACAAATTATTATTCATAAAATTGGTGAATATTCATTTTTTTAGTGAATAGTGATTTGTAATTTTGCACAAATTCAAAAAAGGCTTGAAAATAGGGCAAAGGCACCCGATAGCATAAGATTTCCAAGCAAAATATCATCACAAAGAGGGCGTAGATAGCCCTCTGTTACATAAGCATATCCTACATCCCCATGGCACAGTGCAAGGCGTAAGGCAAAAAGGGAGGCAAGTATAAGTAATATGTACAGTGCCTTAAATCCATCGAAGGCAAGTTTATAATAAAAGCTGTTATTTTTCATAACTATATTATACCTTACGCTTCTTTTGGAATCAATAAATAATATTTGTAAAGTCCGGGTATATTTTCCTTAATGGTAAATAGTATTGTGTATTGTTTGTGAAATATAAGAAGATTTATTATGTCCAAAAGCCGAAAACTCTCTTAAAATTATATTTTTTTCTTTTTTATATTGCTTTTTTGGGTTTTTTATAGTATTATATAAGACGACAATATATAGGCATGGGGGTCAATATGGATAAAAAAATCGAATATGCCATTAAGACCCACGGTATGGAGGATGCATTCGGTCGGGTTATTATAGGCTTTTCCGGAGGGGCAGACTCATCACTTCTTCTGCATTGGTTTTCCACCAGAGCAAGGGAAATTGTCTGTGTTCATGTAAATCATATGATTCGTGGTGGGGAGGCTGACAGAGACCAGCATTTCTGCTCCGAAATGTGTAAAAAATACGGTGTGGAGCTTGTGGTACATAAAATCGACATTCCGTCACTTGCCGAAAAGAGAGGCAAGGGAATTGAGGAGACCGCAAGGGAGGAAAGATACCGTGTTTTTCAAAACGAGCTTAGAGACCGTGGCTTTGATGCTATTCTTACTGCTCATAACGGAGACGATAATTTAGAAAGCGTTATCTTTAATTTAACCCGTGGCACAGGACTTAACGGACTCGGTGGAATTAAGCCAAAAAACGGAAATGTGCTAAGACCTCTTATTTATCTCAGCAAGGAAGAGATATTTTCCTATTGCAATGAGAATAATATAGAGTATGTTACCGATTCCACGAATGAGGATACGGATTATACAAGGAATTATATAAGGCACATAGTGGCACCTGCTCTTAAAAAAATCAATCCCGAGCTTAACTCTGCAATCGGCAGAATGACAGAGGGACTTATGCGAGATGAGAGCTTTATTTTAAGTCAGGCTAAGGATTTTGTGTTAAGCTGTAATAAGGGCTGTGCAGATATTGACGGTATAAGGTCCCTGTCCCCATCGGTACGGGCAAGGGTGCTTAAGCTCCTTGCAGGACGCAGCTTGGACTACAAGGGCATTTGTGCCTGTGAGGATATTATCTTTAATTCCGAGTGTGGTAGCTATGTGGAGCTTTCATCGGGCTTAGCCTTCAAAAGGGAAAGGGATTATGTTCATTTTATCCCCAAGGAGGCTCTTTGCAAGTTAGAATATTCCTATGAGCTGACGGATACTGTTCATATAGATGAGCTGGGTGTAACAGCATCTTTTAATGAGCTTGATGCATCGGTATATGAGAGGCTCTCTACACTTACGCTGTCGATGAACTCAATTAAGGGTGAGCTGGTTATCCGTTCTCGCAGAGATGGAGATAGAATCCTTCATAACGGTATGACCAAAAAAATCAAAAGAATACTTTGTGACAAGCATATTCCATCCCATCTTCGGGACAGGATACCAATTATTTGCGACGGATATGGCATTGTTGCTTTATACGACATATGTCTGCGTGACGGATGTAAATATAACGGAAACGGTGAGAAAATAAAAATTACTTTCTATAAATCCAAATAAAGACATTGGAGGATACAAAAATGTTAAACGATATCAGAGAAATACTTTTAAGCGAAGAGGAAATCGACAAGCTTACCACAGACCTTGCTGAAAGAATCGACAGAGATTACGCAGACAGAAACAAAAGGCTTCTTTTGCTCGGCATCCTTAAGGGTAGCGTTGTGTTCCTTGCCGACCTTATGAAAAAGATAAAGAGACCCGTTGAGATAGATTTTATGAAGGTGTCCTCTTACCAGAATGGTACAACAACCACAGGTAAGATAAATATCATTCTTGATCTTCACCGTTCAGACCTTTCTCAGCTGGATATACTTGTTGTAGAGGACATTATAGATAGTGGTAAGACATTATCCTATCTTATCGATTATTTGAAGCTTAACGGTGCAAGAAGCGTTAAGACCTGTACATTACTTGATAAGCCGTCAAGACGCCAGGTTGACTTCACACCGGATTACTGTGGAGCAGAGATTCCCGACCATTTTGTGGTAGGCTACGGACTCGACTTTGCAGAGCTTTACCGTACATTACCCTTTGTTGGCATTCTCAAGCCCGAGGTGTACGAAAAATAACTATGTATAATTATTTTTGCTACATTTGTGGGCAAAAACGGAGGTTTAGATGAAAAAGAAAAACAGTTTTTATACTATAATTTTCTATGCTGCCCTGGCAGCGATTATAGTATTTGCGGTTGCAGCACTCTTTATGGATACAAATCCGGAGGAGGAGCTTACCTATAGCGATGTTATCGGATATTTTGAGGATGACAAGGTAAAAAGCTTTGTTGTAAACGAAAGCACAATTACTGCAATTGTAATAGGAGATGACGGAGCCGAAAAGGAAATAACATATGTATTCAGAGACATAGGCATTTTCTATAACGACTTTACAGCATTGAAGGAAAACGGAGGTCTCCAGAATCTTGAAAAATATGACTTCCCCCCACTTGAGGAGAGATCATGGTTCTGGTCATATCTTCCCACTATTATCCTTATCGGTGTTGGAGTAATATTCTTCTTGTTTGTAATGAGACAGTCCTCGGGCACAGGTGCAACCAAGCGTGGTAGCTTCGGCAAGACAAAACAGAGAACTCCCGGACCCGACGGAAAGAGAGTGCTTTTCTCCGATGTTGCCGGTGCAGATGAGGAGAAGGAAGAGCTTAAGGAGGTAGTTGAATATCTCCGTAACCCCTCTAAGTTTACAAAGCTCGGTGCCAAGATTCCCCACGGTGTATTGCTTGTTGGCCCTCCAGGTACAGGTAAAACACTTCTTGCGAAAGCAGTGGCAGGTGAGGCAAATGTTCCTTTCTATTCAATGTCAGGCTCTGACTTTGTTGAGCTTTATGTCGGTGTGGGTGCATCAAGAGTAAGAGATATTTTTGATACAGCAAGAAAAACACCCTCGGCAATTATCTTTATAGATGAAATTGACGCAGTGGGCAGACAGCGTGGAGCAGGACTTGGTGGTGGCCACGATGAAAGAGAGCAGACACTTAACCAGCTTCTTGTTGAGATGGACGGCTTTGACGGACACAGCGGAACAATAGTTATTGCAGCAACTAACCGTCCCGACATTCTCGACTCGGCACTTCTCCGTCCCGGTAGATTTGACAGACAAATCACAGTCGGATATCCCGATCTTCAGGGCAGAGAGGATATTCTTAAGGTACATTCCAAGGATAAGCCCCTTGAGGATACTGTTGACCTTCGCAAGATTGCACAGACCACAATCGGCTTTACAGGAGCAGATCTTGCAAACCTTCTTAACGAGGCAGCAATTATGGCTGCCAGAAACGGTAAGTCCCTTATCGGTATGCCCGAAATTGAGGATGCAATGATAAGAGTTACCGTAGGCACACAGAAGAAGTCCAGAAAGATGAGTGATAAGGAAAAGAGAAACACAGCAGTACACGAGGCCGGTCACGCTATCCTTTCTCATGTTCTTCCCACACAGGACCCCGTACGCCAGATATCCATAGTTCCAAGCGGCCGTGCACTCGGTTATACCCTTACTCCTCCCACTGAGGATAAGTACAGCGAGTCAAAGGGTGAAATGCTTGAGAGAATTTCTATGATGCTCGGTGGCAGAGTAGCCGAAAGACTCGTATTCGGCGATTATACAGGTGGTGCCTCCAATGATATTATGAGAGCTACTGAAACAGCCCGTAAGATGGTTACAATCTACGGTATGAGTGATGAGCTCGGTGCAATACGCTTTGCCTCCGACCATGCTGATGAGGGTGTATTCCTCGGCAGAGATTTCAGCAGTACTCCCAATTATTCGGATGCTACAGCAGCAAAGATAGACGCAGAAATAAAGAAGATTATTGACGGTGCTTACGATTTGGCTGTTGAGACACTTACAAAATACAGACACAAGCTTGATTTCGTAACCGAGTTCCTTCTTGAATTTGAGGTTATGGATGATGCACAGTTTGCCCTCGCTATGAAGGAGGAAACCACAATGGATGACCTCCGTGCCCTCGTAGAGGAAAAGAGACGCAAGAGTGAGGAGGAAAACCGCCGTCGAGAGGAGCAATTGGCAGAGCAGAGACGCCTTGCCGAGGAAAAGAGAAAAGAGCTTGAAAAGGCACTTGGAATCTATGACGGAGACGATAACGACGGTAACGGCGTAGCCAATACAGAAAGCAACCCCGAGAATGAAAATAAAGACGGGGAGTCAAAAGAGTCCGAGGATGACAGAGGAAACGATTTGCACTGGTAAAACGGTAAAAACAGACACGCCCTCGGGCAAATGACAGTAAAAATAAATGTTAAATAAAAATACAGGGGATTTTTCAAAGGTCCCCTGTATTTTTTATTGTAAATATTCACTCTGAGTGAATATTATTCGCATTCCCTCGCATAATGTGTATAAATTTTTGGCTTATTTTAATAAAGGTATTGACTTTTATCACACTAAGGTTTATAATTTTTATATTATTATATTATAAGACTATCAGATAAATAAAAATTGAGAGGTTGTTATGAACGAGCTTGAAATTGCAAGAAAAACTATTGGTGATATAGATTCCGAGGTGGCAAGGCTTTTCGAAAAAAGAATGAAGGCGGCAGAGCTTGTTGCAAAGTATAAAAAGGAGCACGGTCTGTCAATTCTTGATACCTCCAGGGAAAACGAGCTTATATCAAAGAATGCCGAGTATATTGAGGATACGGTAATAAGAGAATACTATGTTCGTTTTCTTAAGGAAACCATGGCAATCTCAAGAGACTATCAATCACGCCTAAATTACGGTATGAGGGTTGCTTACAGCGGTGTACCCGGGGCCTTTGCTTATATAGCTGCAAGGAGGATGTTCCCCGAGGCTGAGCTTGTATCCTATCCCAATTTCGAGGAGGCATACTATGCTGTTGAAAAAGGATTGGCAGATACGGTTGTCCTTCCTATAGAAAACAGCTATGCCGGAGATGTGGGCACGGTTATGGATTTGCTGTTTTCCGGCAGTCTTTATGTAAATCAGGTGATAGATATAGGAATTGAGCATAATCTCATTGCCTGCGACGGTGCCAGTCTTGATAGCATACGCACTGTTGTCAGCCATGAGCAGGCACTGTCCCAGTGTGCAGAATATATTAAGGCAAGGGGATATCAGACACAGGTATATCCCAATACTGCACTTGCAGCTAAATATGTTAAGGAGCTTGGCGATACAACCGTTGCTGCCGTTGCATCCGATGAGACAGCAGCAATATTCGGACTTAAAATATTGGCAAGTAAGATACATACAAGCAAAACAAATACAACACGCTTTGCCTCCTTCTCAAGAGCACAGCACAGTCTCCCTAAGGGAATGGACAAAATGAACCAGAGCTTTATTCTCGTGTTTACTGTAAGAAATGAGGCAGGTGCTCTTGCCAAAACCCTTGATATTATCGGAGCTCACGGATTCAATATGAGAAATCTCCGTTCCCGTCCTATGAAGGAGCTTATGTGGAGCTATTACTTCTTTATAGAGGCTGAGGGAAATATTAATTCTCAGGACGGTAAGGATATGCTCCGTCAGCTCTCGGCAACCTGCGATAAGCTTAAGCTTGCAGGAGTATTCTATTCAAAATAATCGGAGGAGTGTTTATGATAATACCCGTTAGCCTTGGTGAAATGAGCTATGATATAGTTCTTTTGCGTGGTGCGTTAAATAACTTAAATAAATATCTCAACCTGAACAGACGGGTTCTTATAGTAACCGATTCGGGCGTTCCCACAGAGTATGCACAGACTGTTCTGGCTCAGTGTAAGGAGGGCTATACGGTTAGTATAGAGCAGGGTGAGGCAAGTAAGAGCTTTGACAATTACAGGGCACTTCTTTCCGTCCTTGTCAAAAAGGGCTTTACCCGTACTGACTGCGTTGTTGCTGTTGGAGGGGGAGTATGCGGAGACCTTGCGGGCTTTGTTGCAGCCGGCTTTATGAGAGGTATCGATTTTTATAATATACCAACTACCTTTTTATCCCAGGTGGATTCATCCATAGGTGGCAAGGTTGCCATAGATTTTATGGGTGTTAAAAATATTGTCGGTGCATTCTATCAGCCCAAATGCGTGGTGATTGATTCCAATGTGCTAAGGACTCTTGATAAGCGACAGCTGAGCTCAGGCATTGCAGAGAGCATTAAAATGGCAGCTACCTTTGATAAGGACCTGTTTGAGCTTCTTGAAAATACAGACGATTTTGAAGGAGATGCCGACAAAATAATTGAGAGCTCACTTAAAATCAAGCGTGATGTGGTTGAAAAGGACCCTAAGGAAAAGGGTCTTCGCAGGGTACTTAACTTCGGACACACCATAGGTCACGCAATAGAAAGCAGCAGCCTCGGCAGTCTTCTCCACGGCGAATGTGTGGGCCTCGGTATGATACCTATGTCATCCCCCGAGGTGGCAAAGAGGATTGTCAGGGTGCTTGAAAAGTATAATTTGCCCGTTTCCGTAGAGGCAGACAGCAGTGACCTCATATCCTACATTCTCCATGATAAGAAAATGGACGGAGATGAAATCAATGTGGTGCTTTGCGAGGAGATAGGAAGCTTTGAGATTAAAAAAATCAAGGCACAGTCTATGAAGGAATATATAGACGGAGGAATAATAAAATGAAAAATACATTTGGCGTTTCCGTCAGTGTAACGGTCTTTGGAGAAAGCCACGGGGAGGCTATCGGTGCTGTAATAGACGGCATTGCCCCCGGCATCTCTATTGATTACGGATATATAGATTCACAGCTTTCCCGTCGCCGTCCCTCCTCGGGAATAGACACGGCAAGACAGGAAAAGGATGAATACAAAATAGTAAGTGGCGTGTTCAACGGCATAACCACGGGCACCCCCATAGCTATAATAATCCCAAACACAGATACAAGGAGTAAGGATTACTCCAAAATCAAGGATACTCCCAGGCCCTCCCACGCAGATTATTCTGCAAGGATGAAGTACCACGGATATGAGGATTACCGTGGGGGAGGACATTTCTCCGGCAGAATCACAGCTCCCCTTGTGGTGGCAGGAGCAATCTGTCAGATGGCACTTGATAAAATCGGTATAAAAATAGGCACCCATATTCTTAAATGCGGTGGAGTATACGACAGAGGCTTTGAAAACTACGGTACCGACATTTCTGCCCTGGAGGGCAAGAGCTTTCCCGTTCTTTCAGATGCAGAGTCCCGTATGACAGAGGAAATACTCAAGGCAAAGAGTGATAGGGATAGCATAGGTGGTGTATTGCAGACTGCTATCATAGGTGTTCCTGCAGGAGTCGGAGAGCCCTGGTTTGACAGCGTGGAAAGTGTACTTTCCCACGCACTGTTCGGTATCGGTGGTGTTAAGGGTATAGAATTCGGTGCAGGCTTTGCCATGGCAGATATGCGTGGCTCGGAGGCTAACGACAGCTTTACCTATAAGGACGGACAGGTTGTAACGGAAACAAATAATAACGGTGGTATAAACGGTGGTATTACAAACGGAATGCCCATTGTTTTTAATCTTGCCATAAAGCCCACTCCCTCAATATCAAGGGAGCAGGATACGGTTGACCTTGCCAACGGAAACAGTACCTCTCTTATCATAGAGGGCAGACACGACCCGGCTATAATACGAAGAGCATGTGCTGTGGTGGACAGTATAAGTGCAATATGTATGTGCGATATGATAGCACAGAGGTTTGGTACAGACTTTTTTACAAGAGGTAAATAAATATGAAATACGGTGTAATAGGAGAGCATCTTAAGCATAGCTTCTCCAAGGAAATACACGAAAAAATAGCAAATTATAAATATGATATATGTGAGGTAGAGCCAAATAAGCTGGGAGAGCTTCTTACCAAGGCCGAATTTAACGGTATAAATGTTACAATTCCCTATAAGGAAAAGGTAATACCTTACCTTTGCTCCATATCCGACAAGGCTAAGAGAATAGGAGCTGTCAATACGGTAGTAAATAAGGACGGCATGCTCTATGGCTACAATACCGACTATATGGGAATGAAGGCACTTATTTTAAGAAACGGTATAGACCTTTCGGGCAAAAAGGCACTTATTATGGGTAACGGTGGCACTGCCAAGACAGGTCACTGCGTTCTTGCCGATTTAGGAGCCAAGGAAATCATACATGTGGGCAGAGAATTTGAGAATCCCGATGTTTTGTACGGGGATGTGGTTAAATTACACTCCGATGCAGACTTTATTCTCAATACCACCCCCGTTGGTATGTTCCCTAAGAATGAAGGAAAAATTATTGATATTGCTGATTTTCCCAAGCTTATGGGCCTTATAGATGTTGTATACAATCCCCTTCGTACAAATATAGTTCTCGACGCTAAGGAAAAGGGTATCCCTGCCGAGAGTGGACTCTATATGCTTGTGTCCCAGGCTGTATATGCCTCGGAGTTTTTCACAGGAGAGAAATACGCCCCCGAGATACAGGACAGCGTATTTAAGGACATTCTTAAGCAAAAGGAAAATATAGCTCTTATCGGTATGCCAAGCTCCGGTAAGACTACGGTAGGTAAGTACCTTGCCAAGCTTACAGGTAAGGAATTTATCGACACAGATGACGAGATAATTAAGATTATCGGTACAGATATCCCCACATATTTCAGAGAGCACGGAGAGGGAGCCTTCCGTGATGTGGAGGCACAGGTTATAGAGGAGGTATCGAAGAAGAACGGACTTGTTATTTCAACAGGTGGAGGTGCGATACTCCGTCCTGAAAATGTAAGATGCTTAAAGCAGAACAGCAGAGTATATTTTCTGAACCGTTCATTAGACCTTCTTATGCCTACGGCTTCCCGTCCTCTTTCCTCCGATATTTCAGCACTTAAAAAGAGATTTGAGGAAAGATATGATAAATACATAAGCAGTGCAGATGTGGAGATTATGGCAGACGGTACGGTAGAGGAAGTCGGCAATATGATTAAAGAGGAGTTTTATAAATGAAGTTTCTTGTATTAAACGGACCGAATATAAATTTTCTCGGAATAAGAGAGCCTGATATATACGGCAAAAGCACATATAATGACCTTGTACAGATGATAACCGATTATGCCCTTACAAGAGGCGTGGAGGTAACCTTTTATCAGTCCAATTGCGAGGGTGCCTTAGTGGATGCCATCCAGAGGGCGTATTATGATAAAATAGACGGAATAATATTTAATCCCGCAGCCTATACCCATACAAGCGTTGCAATACTTGACGCAGTAAAGGCAGTATCCATTCCCACAGTGGAGGTGCATCTTTCCGATGTGAACTCCCGTGATGAGTTCAGAAGAGTAAGCTACATAAGACAGGCAGCTATCGATATGGTATGTGGCATGGGCTTTGACAGCTATACAAGAGCTATGGATATTCTTATTGAGCATTTGAAGGATAAATAAAGGAAAAAAGATGAAAGTGAAGATAGGAAAGAGTATAGCTAAGGGAGAGATATATGCTCCCCCATCAAAAAGCTATGCTCACAGACTCCTTATATGTGGAGCCCTGACAGGTAAGTCACTTGAGATTGACGGTATCTCCGACAGTGAGGATATGGGTGCCACCCTTGACTGTATTTCTGCCCTCGGTGGAAAATACATAAGGGACGGCAGGACAGTAAAATTCAGTGATGTGACCGATTTTTTTGCAGACGGTAAGGAATTTTTCTGCCGAGAGAGTGGAAGCACCATAAGATTTTTCATTCCCATTGCCTTAGCATTCGGAGGAAATATTAAATTTCACGGTAGTGAGAGACTTATGTCAAGAGGCTTTAGCGCATATGAGGATATATGCAGAGAACAAAATATAATTCTCGAATATGATGACCGATACCTTACCCTGAAGGGTAAATTGAAAAGTGGAGAATTTAAGGTTAAGGGTAATATCAGCAGTCAATTTATAAGTGGACTTATGTTTGCCTTGCCACTGCTTGACGGTGACAGCGTTATTAAGGTGACCACAGAGCTTGAGAGCAGACCCTATGTTGATATTACAATTGATGCTCTGCAACGGTTCGGTGTAGAGATTAAGGAAACAGAAAAAAATACCTTTTTCATAAAGGGTAATCAAATATATAAGCCGAATAATTTAAGAGTCGAGGGAGATTTTTCCAACAGTGCATTTTTAGACGCCTTTAACATTTTGGGTGGGGAAGTGTCTGTTTTAGGGCTGAATTCCCATAGCTATCAAGGTGATAAGGCGTATATTCCTATGCTTAAGGCGTTGGGAGAGGGAGCCCCCACTCTTGATATTTCAAACTGTCCTGACCTTGGCCCCCTGCTTTTTGCCGTTGCAGGTGTTAAGCACGGAGCTGTGATAAACGGTACTGCAAGACTCCGAATAAAGGAAAGCGACAGATGTGAGACTATGAAAAAGGAGCTCTCCAAATTCGGCATAGATGTACGGATATACGATAATTCCGTGCATATTATTTCACCAAAGGAATTAAAAGCACCGAGTGAGCCGTTATACGGGCACGGTGACCACAGAATAGTAATGGCACTTTCTGTTATTTCTACTCTTACAGGAGCAGAAATAGAGGGTGCAGAGGCTGTATCAAAAAGCTATCCGGACTTTTTTGAGGCTGTGGCTACTCTCGGTGTAGAGGTAAATTATGAAAAGACTGACAAAGGACAGTAAAATTTTAATTGTGGGCTTAGGACTTATCGGAGGTAGCTATGCAGAGGCACTTACCGATAAGGGCTATGAGGTCGGAGCCGTTGCAAGACGGCAGGAGACCGTGGATTTAGCTCTTGAAAGAGGATTTATAGCCCACGGAGTTACTGAGGTAACAAGGGAATATGTATCTCAGTTTGACATTATTGTTTTTTCACTCTATCCCGAGGTTTTTAAGTCTTGGATAGAGAATAATCAGGACTGCATTAAGGACGGTGCAATCCTTATGGATGTAACGGGTGTTAAGCGTAGCGTGGTATACGATATACAGGCAATGCTTAAGGACGGAGTGGAATTTATCGGTGCTCACCCTATGGCAGGTAAAGAGGTTTACGGTGTTGAAAACAGTGATAAGCGTATTTTTATGAACGCTAACTACATTGTCACCCCTACTGATAAGAATACCTATGAGGCAATTGAAATGTGCCGTGAGCTTGGTAAGGAGCTTGGCTTTAAGACAGTAACATGCCTGAGTCCCGAGGAGCACGATGAGATGATAGGCTTCCTTTCACAGCTTACACACTGCATAGCAGTTGCACTTATGTGCTGTAAGGATTCCAAAAATCTTGTGGATTACACAGGTGACTCCTTCCGTGACCTTACAAGAATTGCTAAAATCAATGATGCAATGTGGAGTGAGCTTTTTATGCTCAATAGGGATATGCTCCTTGCACAGATGGAGCTTTTCTCCGATAAATTCACAGAGCTTATGAACACATTAAAGGACGGAGATACGGAAAAGATGAGAGAAATGATGCGTATTTCCACAGAAAGAAGAAAATTTTTCGATAAATGAAACGAGGTAAATTATTATGAATATGGATTTCAAAAGAAAGCTTCCCACTCCTAAGGAAATAAAGGAAATGTATCCCATTTCCGATGAGCTTTTGGCAGTTAAGGAAAAGAACGATAAGGAAATACAGGCTATATTTACAGGTGAAAGCGATAAGCTTGCACTTGTTATCGGTCCCTGCTCAGCAGACCGTGAGGACGCAGTAATGGAATACATTTCCAGACTTCGTAAGGTACAGGAGCAGGTTAAGGATAAAATAGTAATAATTCCCAGAATTTACACAAATAAGCCGAGAACAACAGGAGACGGCTATAAGGGAATGCTTCATCAGCCTGACCCTAATGAGAACCCCGATATGCTTAAGGGTCTTATCGCAATTCGTAAGCTTCATATGAGAGCAATTGAGGAGACAGGCTTCTCCTGTGCTGATGAGATGCTTTATCCCGATAACCACAGATACCTCTCAGACCTTCTTTCCTATGTTGCAGTAGGAGCAAGATCTGTTGAGAATCAGAGCCACCGTCTTACTGCCAGTGGTCTTGATATCCCCGTGGGAATGAAGAATCCTACAAGTGGAGACCTCTCCGTTATGATGAACTCCATTACAGCAGGTCAGCATAAGCATACCTTTATCTACCGTGGATGGGAGGTACAGAGCAAGGGTAACCCTATGACTCATGCAATCCTTCGTGGATATGTAAATAAGCACGGTCAGTCCCTTCCCAACTACCACTATGAGGACCTTGTACACCTTATCGAGCGTTACGGAAAGACAAATCTTGTAAATCCCGGTGTTGTGATAGATACAAACCATGCTAACTCCGGTAAGAAATGGGCAGAGCAGCCCCGTATAGCAAAGGAAATTGTACATAGCACAGTAATCAATCCCGAAATACGCAAGATTGTAAAGGGACTTATGATAGAATCCTATCTTGAGGACGGAGCACAGAAGGCAGAGGAGTGCATCTTCGGTAAATCCATTACTGACCCATGCCTCGGTTGGGAAAAGACAGAAAAGCTTATTCTCGAGCTTGCAGATATGAGATGATTTATAGGGCTTAAGGCATTGAGCTTTATCCCAATGAAGTAAAGACCTTATCCTTGCACGGCAAGGATTTTGGTAAACAAACAGAAGAAGAGAGGACATTTCGGTTTTCGATTTGTTCTCTCCTTTCTTTTTCTGTTGGGTACCCCATATAAAAGGGATATGCAATACCTGTCGAAAACCTCTTGTTGACAAAGTGACAGTTATATGGTAAAATATTCTAAAGGAGCTAAATATAATTTACTGAATAATTTTGAAAAATCAATTTGATAACAATGCAAAAATATATAAACCCCGGTCAGCGAAATATTTGTAAAAACAGGAGGGAAAGCTATGAAAAAACTACTATTTTCAATATTAATAATACTTTTGTGTCTGACCTCCTTTATGCTTGTTTCCTGCGACGGGGAGGAGTACACCACAACTGTTAAGCCTCCCGAGTTTAGTATTACATATGAATTAAATGGAGGAATAAACAGCGTGGATAATCCCCTTACATACAAAAAAGGGGAGATAGTAACTCTAAATAATCCAACAAAAGACAATTACTATTTTAAGGGCTGGTATACAGACGCAGCTTTTACAAATAAGATAACCGAGATTAAGGATAAATCAGAGAATATAACCCTGTACGCAAAATGGACTCCTGTTGTAACATATAACCTTAGTTATGAGCTAAACGGAGGAACAAACAACACAGAAAATCCAAAAACATACAAAACAGGCGACACAGTAAGCTTAGCCTTTCCTGAAAGGGCAGACTATATGTTTGCCGGTTGGTATACGGACTCAGCCCTTACAAGTGAGATTAAGGAAATAAAGGACAAGGAAGAAAGCTTAACCTTGTACGCTAAGTGGATACCCTATGATGATGTTTTCGAGTTTTATCAAGGAGATATTAGTTTCAGAGTGGGTATTCGTCCTTATTACTATATAGAAACGATTATAATTCCCTCCGAGTATAAAGGGTTACCCGTCACTAAAATAACCGGAATCGGTAGGTACAGTTATAATATGTTTAAGACAGTTTTTATTTCGGAAAGCGTAACAGAAATTCCACTGACGGCTTTTACCAGTGCGGTTACTAGTGAGTATGTAGAAATATCTCTTGAATATATAAGTGTTGACCCTAACAACCCAAAATTCAAATCAGTGGACGGAGTATTATACAGTAAAGATGGCAAGACATTATTTAACTATCCGGCGAATAAAAGAGGAGATTCATTTACTATACCTGATGGGGTAACATCTATAAACAATTTTGCCTTCACTCGTAGTGTAAATCTCAAAAGCATTACAATATCGGATAGTGTTACAACAATAGGAAGATGTTCATTTATGTACTGCACCGCTTTAGAAGAAATAGTAATTCCCAAGGGTGTAACAATATTAAACGACAACACATTCAAAGAATGTACATCGCTTAAAAGAGTAACATTATCAAGTGGTGTACATACTATATACTCCAACGCCTTTGAAAAATGTATATCTTTGGAAAGCATAAATATTCCTAACAGTGTAAAAACAATAGGAAACTGGGCGTTTAGTGATTGCTACTCCCTTAAAAGTATAGTAATTCCCAGTAGCGTAACGACCATAAAGGAAGTAGCGTTTAGAAATTGCCCATCACTTACTGCATATTGCGAGGCAGAAACAAAGCCTGAGGGATGGAATGACAAATGGTTTAGCTATGGAACAGAAAATGTAGTCTGGGGCTACAATGAAGGCAATAAGTAAAAGTGAAAAGTAAAAAGGAGGACAATATGAAAAAACTAATATTTACAATATTAACAATACTTTTATGCTTGACCTCTTTTATGCTCATTTCCTGCGACGGGGAGGAGGACACCACAACTACGGTTGACAATGAGGATAATACCACTACTACAACAGTTGAGGTGCCATGTAGTCATGAAAAAACCAATATAATTCACGGTGTGTCTCCTACTACTAAAAGGACAGGACTTACCGACGGGATGGAATGCTCTGACTGTGGCTTGATATTGAAATCTCAAAGTATAATACCAGCAGAGCCTATAATAGATGGATTAGCATACAGATTGAATAATGATCATTTCTCCTATTCCATAATTGGAATTGGAGAAAAAACGGACACCGAGATTGTTATTCCTTCAACCTACAAGGGCTTTCCCGTAACAGAAATAGAAAAGAATGCCTTTAAGGACTGCAAAAATATTAAATCGGTTGTAATTTCAAAAGGGATAAGGAATATAGGTACAGCTGCGTTTATGCATTGTGAAAGCTTAATAAGCATTACAATTCCCGAGGGAGTCGATACTATTAAGAATCACACATTTAGTTATTGTAGCAATCTAAAAAATATTACGATTCCCGATAGCGTTACATATATAGGGGTTGGAGCATTCAAAAATTGTAAAAGTCTTACAAGCCTTCCTTTAGGTAAAGGCGTTACACGGTTGGGGTATCGTGCCTTTGAAGATTGCGATGGTATTATTGATGTTACGCTTCCGGACGAAATAACGGAGCTGAACAGTGGTGTATTCTACAGATGTGATGGGCTAAAAAGCGTCACTCTTGGCAAGGGGATAACGGCAATTTCCGACGGGATGTTTGAAGGGTGTTCCAATCTTACAAGCATTACAATCAATGGAGATATAAAGAGTATTGGACACGGATCATTTATGTTCTGTGAAAATCTTAAGGAATTTGCAATTCCAAAAGGAGTTACTGTTATTGGCAGTGGGGCATTCTATGGCTGTATGCGTATTACAGATATTAAAATTCCAAATAGCGTTACCACAATTGGATCGTATGCTTTCTACGGCTGTTTGCGTATTACAGATATTAAAATCCCAAATAGCGTTACCACAATTGGATCGTATGCTTTCTACGATTGTTTAAGACTTGAATCCGCTACATTTGAGGATGCATCCGGATGGAAGTGCAATGGGAATACTATTGATTTTACTAATCCTGCCGATAGTGCAGCATTTCTAAAAACTTCCTTAAATACTTATAGCTTGAAAAAGGAATGACAAATATGTATCTGTTGTAGACAGCTCCATACAGTTAAAAATTAGGAGGAAATTATGAAAAACAAAATAACCGTAAAACTACGTGCATTAGCCTTGCTTTGTTGCATTTGCATTTGCTCCTTTGGCTGTGCAAATGCAGAAGAAAAAACGGAGTATATCTGGGAGGATAAATGGAACAGCATGGTTGTGGAGGGAACGGATGAAGTCAAGCTGGTTATGCTTCATTATAACACCCTTGTGTCCGGCTTCTTAATAGATTATGCTCCGGCGTTTTACACAGAACAGACTGACATTGATAATATTATTGGCGTTTTGAAGGAGCTTCAATTTAAGGAAGTGCAGTTAGAGGAGCAGGGCAGACCCTTTTTTAATGACGGAAGTATTAGCATTACAATAATAAGCGATACAAGAGAAGCTGTCAATGAAACCGGAGATTCTTGTACTGATGAAACAGGAACTGCTTATACAATGGCAGTACGCTGTCATGTGAGAAGAGACGGTTATGTGTATATAGAATGCAATCCTAATGCTCCCGACAGCCTTGATGACAGTGCTATATATTTCAAATCCACTACTAAGATAAGCTATGATGAAATGTATAATCTGAGAAAAGATGATGCAAGGATTATAACTTCAGAGGAATACAAAGAGATTTTCGGGTATTATCCAAAATACCATGAATAAGATAAACAAGATAGATAATAATAACCGTCCCACCGTAAAACGATGGGACGGTTATTGTATTATCAGATTAATGCTTATATTTAGCTTCCCTATGGATTTTAATCCGAAGCTTTATTTTTTAATCTTGTAATCAGTTTTTCCAAAAGCATAGCCACTCCGTAGGGCAAAAATACATACAGAGCCACAGCACCGGCAGTATAGAGTGCAGGGATGCTTTCTGCCACGGTGTTGATTATTCCGATTGGAATATTAACTGGGAAGGTTAAAAGCATAAGATTTGAGCCTGTAAGAATATTGAGCATTATTGCAATAATGGAGGCGAGTAATACAAATGAACAATAAGTGTAAAATACATTTTTATTAAAAATGGGTAATACAGCCTTTATTATGTAAACAATGCTGAGATATACCATAGCAGAATGGAAAAGCATGGAATGGATGCTGAGATAATGATACACAGGGTGCATCATAAGGGAGGTAGCCGGAACGAGAAGGAAGGCAAGCCCACCTGTAAAGCAACCTCCCACTATAAAAGCAGAGCCTATTCTGTAGGCTATTCCCTTACCGAATCCACATAGCCACAGGCAATAGATAAAGAGGGAACAGAAGGATATGGGCAGAAAATAATCAAGCTTATCCGTATAGCCGAGGGCAATCTTGTATATTATTTTTATAATCTCCATAGCCGTAAATACATAGGCTAAAATTCTTGTGATTTTCTTAAGTGCAGCACCACTTAAATTTCTTGAAAAATAAACTGCAATTCCTATAAAAATCAGACACAGGATAAGACTTATTATATGTGGAAGGGTGAACATACCACAGGCCGAATCTGTGCTTTCGGGTGAGAAAAATATATCTAACATCAATACTCCTATCTAAGATTTATTATAGCCAAGGCACTTAGCAATACGCCGAGTGCAAATACGATTACAAGGGACAGATATGTAAGTATACCGAGAAGATAGGACTTATCCTTAGTCTCAATAAGCTTTGCTATCCTTTCACTCATGGACCGTATATTACCCGTACACATAGTTGTGGCAAGGTCCACTCCGTTTACCCGTCTTACTATCTGGAGCTGTACGCCTACACCGAAGGCGAGAATTGTAATTGAAAGAAAGTCAAGGACTCCGAAGGGAATAAGCACACCTGCAATGTAGCATACGGGGATAATAAGTGAGCAGATCAGGGTGCCGTGCTTTGTCCTTCTTATAAACTGGTGGGAGATAATACCGAGGATAAATGCAGCTATGGGAATAAAATATCTGTACAGGGTAGCATATTTTCCGTTTGCTATGTCAAAGCAGGCCTTTATTATGTTACCCGTATGCATGGATGCAAAAACCTCTCCACGAAGAAAGTATGTATAGGAGTTCATCGCACCTATTACAAAAATCATAAAAAGGGATAAAACGAGCTTCTTACCCTCCATTTTATTTTCCATAATCATACCTCCCAAAAATTTATAATACCCTCTAAAAGTATATTTTACCATATATAACGCCACAAAGCAATATAAATTTATGGGTTAAAATGTAGAAATTTTAATTTTCAAAACATTCCGTATATGTCCTTTTGCCTAAATTTACAAAAAATATAAAAAAGGTATTTACAAAAAAATAAAAATAGAGTATAATTTTTTTATTGTGGGCAATATTATTAGATTGCATATTTTATTTGTTTTAAGGAGAGGTACAATGGGTACAATTTCTGAGCTTTTCGGTACTATGGTCTTTAATGACGATGTTATGAAGGAGCGTTTGCCGGAGAATGTATATAATTCTATTCAGAACACTATAAAAAACGGTAAGCATCTTGACCTTACATCTGCTAATATCGTTGCAGAGGCTATGATGAAGTGGGCTATCGAAAAGGGAGCCACACACTTTACCCATTGGTTCCAGCCTATGACAGGTATAACGGCAGAAAAGCATGATAGCTTTATCTCCTTTAAGAATAACCGTGCAATTATGGAGTTTAAGGGTAAGGAGCTTGTGCAGGGAGAGAGTGATGCATCCTCGTTCCCCTCGGGTGGTATCAGAGCTACCTTTGAGGCAAGAGGATATACAGCCTGGGACCCCTCCTCCTACGCATTTATCAAGGATGGAACACTTTGCATACCCACTGCCTTCTGCTCATACGGTGGAGAGGCACTTGATAAAAAGACCCCCCTTCTTCGTTCTATGGAGGTACTGGGAAAGGCTGCCCTTAAAATACTTAAGCTCTTCGGTAACGAGGATGTTACCTCCGTTAAGACAACCGTAGGAGCAGAGCAGGAATATTTCCTTGTTGATAAGGATGTTTTCTATA
The DNA here is from genome assembly GCA_017456545.1 of Clostridia bacterium. GTDB lineage: Bacteria > Bacillota > Clostridia > Oscillospirales > CAG-272 > RGIG2000. The sequence goes on from JAFTJE010000042.1 coordinate 21,107, forward strand.
AGCGTCCCGACCTCGTATACACAGGCAGGACCCTTTTCGGAGCTAAGCCTCCCAAGGGACAGGAGCTTGACGACCATTATTTCGGCTCAATCAAGCCCAGAGTTCAGGCGTTTATGAAGGAGCTTGACGAGGAGCTTTGGAAGGTTGGTGTTCTCGCCAAGACAGAGCATAATGAGGCTGCCCCTGCTCAGCACGAGCTTGCCCCCATATTTACAACCACAAACTTAGCTACCGACCATAACCAGATTATGATGGAGTATATGCAGAAGATTGCCAAAAAGCTTGACCTTGTGTGTCTCCTTCACGAAAAGCCCTTTAAGGGAGTAAACGGTAGCGGTAAGCATAACAACTGGTCCATGTCCACCAATACGGGAGTAAATCTCTTTGAGCCCGGTGAGACTCCATATGAAAATGCACAGTTTTTACTTTTCCTCTGTGCAGTTATCAAGGCAGTTGATGAGTATCAGGATCTCCTCCGTATATCCGTAGCCAGTGCAAGCAATGACCACCGTCTCGGTGCTCACGAGGCTCCTCCGGCTGTTGTTTCAATATTCTTAGGCGATGAGCTTAACGGAGTTTTAGAGGCTATTGAGAACGATGCCAAATACGACCCTAAGGAAAAGGAAACAATGCGTATCGGCGTTCATATTCTTCCTAAGTTCCCTAAGGATACAACGGACAGAAACAGAACATCCCCCTTTGCCTTTACAGGTAATAAATTCGAGTTCCGTATGCTTGGCTCATCGGCTTCCATTGCTGATACAAATACCTTTCTTAATACTGCTGTTACCCAGGTGCTCAACGAATTTTACGATGTGCTCAGCGTAGCAGATGACTTTATGCCGGCTCTTCACAATCTTGTAAGAGATACCATTAAAAAGCATAAAAGAATCCTATTTAACGGTAACGGCTATGACGACGCATGGATAAGAGAAGCAGAGGCAAGAGGGCTTTCCAATTATAAGTCCACCCCCGATGCACTCCCCCACCTTTTAGACGAAAAGAATATAAAGCTTTTCAAGGACAACAAGGTATTTAACGAGGTAGAGCTGAAGGCAAGATGTGAGATTTTACTTGAGAGCTACTCAAAGCTTGTAAATATTGAAGCACTTACAGCTATTGATATGGCAAATCAGCTTATTATGCCTGCTGTATCCAAGTACACAAAGGAGCTTCTTAAGACCATCAAGCTCAAAAAGGAGCTGTACATTGACGGAGGATATGAGGAGCAGGTTGCCACAAGGCTTGCAGCCCTCAATGCACAGGCATACCAGCTTACCAAGGAGCTGGAGCTTAATCTCTCCCTTGTAAAGCGTCTTGAGGGAGCAGAGAAGATTGCTAAATCCTATGAGCATACTGTTTTGGGAGTTATGAATAAGCTCCGTGAGGTAGTGGATGAAATGGAGTCTATGACCTCAATTGAGTATTGGCCCATACCTACATACGGAGAGCTTCTTTTCTCCGTAAAATAAGACGGCATCGTTGTAATAACACATACGAAAAAAGATACTAAATTAATAAATGCAAAATATAAATCAAAAGAGGATTCCCCACAGGAAATCCTCTTTCTGTTTTGTTATTCTTTGCGTTCCAAAGCATAATTGCTACCACGCAAAAGTGTGGCATTTGTGTTGGGGTTTGTAACATCAATGCTTTTGCCCCTGTGAAACCAACCCTCAGTATTTTCAAATGTCACGCTTGTAAGACCTGAGCAATGCCGGAATGCACTATAACCAATAAAAGTAACGCCACTCGGAATAGTAATACTCTCAAGACCAGAACAACGTTCGAATGCACTATAACCGATAGAAGTAACGCTATTTGGAATGGTTACGCTTGTAAGACCTGAGCATCCGTAGAATGCATATCCACCAATAGAAGTAACGCTATTCGGAATAGTAATGCTTGTAAGACCTGAGCAACCTTGGAATGCACTATAACCGATAGAAGTAACGCTATTTGGAATGGTTACGCTTATAAGACCTGCACAGCCTTGGAATGTACCATTACCAATAGAAGTAACGCTATCGCCTATACTAACGCTTGTAAGTCTGACGCAATTGTAAAATGCACCACCACCAATAAAAGTAACGCTATTTGGAATAGTAATGCTTGTAAGACCAGTGCATCCGTAGAATGCATTATAACCAATAGAAGTAACGCCATTACCTATAGTAACACTTGTAAGACCTGTGCAACCGTAGAATGCAGAATCGCCAATAGAAGTAACGCTATTGGGTATAGTAACGCTTGTAAGACCTGTGCAATATGCGAATGCATAATCCTTAATTTCGGTTATGGTATTAGGGATAACCAGCTCTGTTACTAAGATATCATTTAAGTAGAGATTCTTAGCATAAAACAGGGGGTTAGAACTGTAATACTCAAAATCAATATTACACCAAGCTTCAATAGAAGTAATATTTACTCTTGTAAGC
>JAFTJE010000043.1 GCA_017456545.1 Clostridia bacterium
AGGGAGATTTTATATCCGTTCTCAGAAAGCTCAAACAGTCTTCCGTTAGCGTTCTTTATATTCTTGGAGAATTTTATCCTGCCGTCAAAGGTAGCATAATTTGTTACTCCGTCCTCCTCGGCAGCTACAAGAGTATTATTTATATCCTGCCAATTTCCCTCGGAGTCCCTTCTATGTACGGGCTCTGAATACACTACCGCTTTATATTTACCGTCGGGCATTCTGAAATGCTTTACATTTTCCTCCCTCAGCTCCTCTATTTCCTCAATAGAGGTATCCTCTAAGGCAACGATAGGCATGGAAAAGGTAAACAGTATCACTGCCATTACCAGTGACAAAAGTGCTATTAATCTTTTCTTCATATTTTTTCCTCCTAATTTTATGAATATTTTGCTAATTACGGTTTATACATTCTTTTTGCATTGTTATCGCCTTGTGGTTTTTGCATTATTTACAATATTCAGTAAATTACATTTAGTTCTTTTAGAATATTTTACCATATTACGGTCACTTTGTCAACAAGAGGTTTTCGACCGGTATTGCACATTCCTTTTGCATGGGGTACATATATTAAGGTTAAGTCTCACGCACCTTTTTTATTGGAATTGGGAGTAAGAAAAAGAGTTAACGGCTCTACTACCGTTAACTCTCTTCTTCTATAATGATTTTCTTATACAGATGTGCTTTTATAAATTCAAAAGCAAAGCCCAGGCAAGACCGTAATAGCTTAATACTGCCACAAGGTCGTTGATGGTTGTAATGAGGGGGCCTGATGCAACGGCAGGGTCGATACCAAATCTGTACAGACATACAGGAATTGCAGCTCCTGTCAAGCCCGAAATTGCCATAGCGAAGCACATTGCAAGTCCGACGCATCCGGCAGCCGACAGAATAAAGGTGCCTCTGTACGCTGTGAAAATGAATAGATATCCACTTACTATTCCAAAGGATATAGCACCGAGAACAATACCGTTAAGCAGGGCGACTCGTATCTCCTTTAGTATCGCTATAAAATGCTTCTTAAAGCTATCATCCTCATTATTACCCAGGGCTCTTACCGTTACTGCAAGGGACTGTGTTCCCACATTACCTGCCATTCCCAAAATCAAGGATTGGAAGGAAACAATCATCGGCAAAGCATCTACCACATTTTCAAAAATTCCAACCACGGCAGATACGACAAGTCCCATAAATAGCAGGGCAATAAGCCACGGTATTCTCTTTTTCATACTCGCAAAAAGAGATTCATCCGGCTCCTGCTCGGAGCTCATAGCAGCCAGCTTTGCATAGTCGTCGCTAATCTCCTCATCAACAAGCTCGATAATGTCTGTTGATGTAATAACGCCCAGAAGTCTGTTGCTCTCCACGGACAAAACAGGAATCATATTTTCCGAATATCCACGGAGCCTCTCAATATTTTCGGACACTATCTCCTTATCGTAAACGAAGGGGAATGTGTTTGAAATCAGGGTTTCCAGCTCCACATTGCTCCTTGCGACTATTAAATCCTTAAGGTCAATAACACCGTAGAAGGAATCGTCCTCGTTAACTACAAATATAGTATAAATATTGTCATTTTCCGCAGCCTCACTTACAAGTGCCTTCATAGTTTCCTTAATGGTGTAGCTACGCTTGACGGAAATAAAATTTGTACTCATACGGCTACCGAACTCGTTGTCCTCATAGGAGTCGATAAGCTCGATATCCTCTTTTATTTCCTCGTCCTCAATCAGCTCGAAAATCTCGCTTCTTGTCTCCTCGTCAAGGTCATCAAGAACCTCAACGGCATCATCGGCGTCCATCTGCTCAATAATTTCAGCAGCATCGTCAGCATCAATTTCCGAAAGGTATTCTCCCGCATCCTCAAGGAAGGAAACGATTTCCGACATAATCTCACTACCGAGAATCTGAAGCAGCTTTTCTCTTTCATCTGTCTCCAGCTCCTCAAATATACTTGCAATATCGTTTTCGTGATATTCCCGAAGCTGTGCCTTTATTTCATCATCATTACAATCACTCCGGATGATGCTCAGGATTTGTGTGCCATAATCTCGTTCCTGTAAAGAAAATTCGTTTTTTTCTTCCATATGCATCCTCCTTTTCATTTTGTAAGATAAATATAGCTTAACCGTCTCTTTACGGTTTTATTATAACAAAGGATTTTCACCCTGTCAATATTTTATTATATTAACCTTGGCGTTTTTATGCAACAAAAAGAGCAAATCCAAATAGATCTGCTCTTTTATGCTGTCAGCAATATTTACCGTTGGATATTTCTCAGTTTGCCTTTTTCTTATCCACGGTTATAACGATTTTTCTGTTCTCGTCATAGCCTACGGAGTGGGTGGAAACGCCTTCAATCTTCTGAACCTCGGAGTGGATAATTCTTCTCTCATAGGAGTTCATGGGGTCAAGGTGTATGCTTCTGCCCTTATCAAGTGCCTTGCTTGCCATCTTTCTGGCAAGGGCACGGAGAGTCTCCTCTCTCTTTGCACGGTAGTTTTCAATATCGACAATAACCTTTACATATTCCTTATGGTCGGAGTCACTCTTACGAGCTAAGCAAAGGTTTGCAAGGTACTGAATTGCATCAAGTGTCTCACCGTGGTGACCGATAAGATGGCGTGCATCCTCTCCCTCAACGGTAACAAGACGGGGAACAAAGCCCTCCTCATTTTTTGTAAGGTCGCCTACAACCTCACACTTGAAGCCGATATCGGAAATAAATGTCTTCAAGAAGTTCATAGCAAGGAGCTTTTCCTGCTCTGTAACCTTGATATCCTCATTTTTAAGAGGCTCTCTCTCGGGACGGCTGCTCTTGGGAGCCTTCTTTTCCTGGGGCTTCTTCTTTTCCGGCTTGGGAGCCTGGGGCTTTTCCGTATTCTCTGTTTTTTCTGTTTTTTCTGCCTTAGGTGCAGGCTTTTCTACCTTGGGTGTGGGCTTTTCTACCTTAGGTGTGGGCTTTTTAGCCTCCTGTTGGGGCTTCTTTTCCTGCTTTTCTGCCACTACAGGCTGAGCCTTAGGCTTTTTCTGCTCTGCAGCTACGGTTGCTTTCTCTGTTTTTTCTGCCTTTTCCGCCTTCTTTGCTTCCTTAGCGAGTCTATCCTCTTTACCGTCGTCAACGATTACGAGAATCTCTGCCATAACGGCACCTATGCCGAGAAAGCCCTTTTTGCCGGGGTTGATAATCTTTTCCATTGTGATATCACCCAATGCGGAATAGCGGTCAAGCGCCTTTCTGTACGCTTCATCCACTGTCTTGGCTTTAACTATATATTCTAATCTCATTGTGAATGTCCTTTACAAATTGCGGTCTTAGTCGTCTATATGATGTAGTGAACGAACACCTATCTCATCATAATTTACATTTTTATATGCTCTGGGCTTTGCCTTTTTACCCTTAAGTGCTTTTTCTGCATTCTTGTAATCCTCTTCCGTAAACTTAGGATACGGGAATACATAATGGAACAGTGTCTGCTGTCCTATGGAAAGGATAGTTCTGAAAATCCAGTAAATACCGATAGCTGCAGCGAACTTGAAGGTAATGAACATTGTCATCAAGGGGAGAATGAGCATCATTATTTTCATAGTACCCATGGAATTGTTCATATCCTGCTGCTGTGGGCTCTGGTATGCGAACTTCTTTGAAAGGAACTGTGACAGATACATAAATCCGAGGTTGAGAATAGGCACAAGCACGAGGAGCCACGCTGTTGTGGAAAGTGCACTCCAGGGGTCCTGTCCGAGGTCAACTCCGAAAAGAGTCATATTGGGGAGTGCCTCTACACCGCCAAGCTCTGTAACTGCCTTCTGAGCATCGGGAGACAGGCTGGCAAAGGCGGAAGCATCATTCTGAAGCTTTGCAATTACGGAAATCTGTGCTGTTGTGCCCTCGGGATCAATTTTAAGATCGCCACACATTACCTTACAAAGGTCTGCACTGAGTCCGCTTACAAATTCGAGTGGACGGATAACTACTCTGTAAAGGGGGAAGATGATAAGCATCTGGAATATAAGGGGTAAGCATCCTGCAAACTGGCTATAGCCCTCTCTCTTATAAAGGTCCATAACCTCCTGCTGCATCTTCTGCATTGTAACCTTATCGTTTCTTCCACGGTATTTGTTACGAATAGCCATTTCCTTGGGTCGCAGGCTCGCCTGCTTAACCATATTTCTTTGCTGCTTTATGCCGAAGGGGCTCAAAAGCACCTGCATAGCAAGAGCAAATAAAAGTAACGCTACTACATAGTTATTTGTAAGCCAGTAACAGCCCCTCATAACATATCCGAGCAGCTTAGCTAAAAAATCAAACATTATTTTCTCCTGTATTTTCCTCCTGCTCCACTGCTTTAAGCTCCTGTCGCTTAAATGTAAACTTATCGGGAACAGGGTCATAACCGCCACGGCAGAAGGGATTGCATCTTAACACCCGATAAACGGAAAGGATAGTACCCTTAATTACGCCGTGCTTATCTAATGCCTCCAATGCATACTGAGAGCACGACGGCTCAAACCGACAGCTCTGAGGTAGGATTGGAGAAAGAAATTTACGGTATAGCTTTATGAAAAATTTTAGTATTTTTTTCATTGTTCAATCATATTTAACGAGGCAAACGCCTTCGTCAATTCCTTGTGAATATGGCTTGATGTGGCATCAACCGAGGATGCACGGGCAACGATTACTATAAGATAGCCCTTTTTCAAGCTCAATTCCGATTCTGCTTGTCTTAAACCCTCACGCAAAATTCTCTTTACTCTGTTGCGTACGACTGCACCTCCAAGCTTTTTGGAAACGGTGAGTCCTATTCTGTTTATATATTCCTTCATAGGATTAGCCTTCATCAGCTTTTCCGATTTGAAGTCCTTTAATACATAAACTACTGTGTTGCGGGACACAAACTTCTGCCCCTTTGCGTAAGCCTTGGAATACAAATGGTTTTCTTTTATTGCAATATGCTTCATAGGACTTCCTTCCTTACAGGCCGATTCCTGTACTTGATATCACAATTTATGAGCTGAAATTACAGCTATTAACCGATATACGCCACGGTGGCGGATGAATACAAAAAAGCAGGAATCCGACAGTCGCATCGGATTCCTTACTCTATTTTGACGATAATCATCAAATTCACGAATTAACGCGAGTCTAAAGTGGGAATTAGTATGTGAGTCTTGCTCTACCCTTTGCGCGTCTTCTCTTCAATACTTTTCTACCGTCAGCAGTTCTCATTCTCTTTCTGAAGCCATGCTCCTTCTTTCTCTGACGCTTCTTAGGCTGATAAGTTCTTAACATTTTAGCACCTCCTTAAATTTATAAATTGGAAGCCGTATCATAGTGCTTATAAAAACCAATTTACCCTTTTGATTTCAAGACAAGGTATATTATACACGCACACAATGGCTTTTGTCAAGTGTTTTTTTGCTTTTGCCGATTATTTTTTTTGCTTATTTTGAGTTTTCTTCTTTTTGTCGGGGGGAGTGGATGATTTTACTCCTTTATTTTTAGTGCCAATCCTTGAATTTTCTCTTTTTTCCACGGATCTGCCACCGTTTTTAGTATTTTTCGCCTTGGATTTTGCTCCTGCCGGTGCGTTCTTTTGCTGAGGCTTGCCACTGTTTTGAGAGCTTTGCACCCTCATATCCGGCTTCACAAGACACTCGGAGCCAAAGCCGATCAGGTCCTCTCTGCCTGCCTTTACAAGAGCCTCTCTTACAAGGTTCCTGTTTTCCGGTCGCTTATATTGGAGAAGTGCTCTCTGCATAAGCTTTTCCCTATAATCGTCGGGGGCGTATACCCTTTTCATATCAAGGGGATTTATGCCTGTATAGTACATAACCGTCGAGGCTGTGCCCGGGGTGGGGTAAAAATCCTGTACCTGCTCGGGATTACAGCCCTGCTCCTTAAGATACAGGGACAGCTCAATAGCATCATTCAAGGTGCTTCCGGGATGTGAGGACATAAGGTATGGCACAATATACTGTTCGAGTCCGTACTGCTTTGTAAGTGCAAAATACTTCTCACGGAATTTATCATACACCCTTACATCGGGCTTACCCATATAGCGAAGCACCCCCGATGAGCAATGCTCCGGGGCTACCTTAAGCTGACCGCTGACATGGTCTCGCACCAGCTTACGGAAGAAGGCGTCGCTTTTGTCAGCCAGCATATAGTCAAAGCGAATACCGGAACGGATAAACACCTTCTTTACCTTCGGCAAGCTTTCCACCTGCTTAAGCAGCTCTATATATTCGCTGTGGTCTGCTATAAGGTTCGGACAGGGTGTGGGGACTAAGCATTTTCTGTTACTGCACACACCGTGCTCCAGCTGTTTTTTACACGCAGGATAACGGAAATTGGCTGTGGGGCCACCGATATCGTGGATATATCCCTTAAAATCGGGCATGGCTGTTATCAGTCTTGCCTCCTCCACAACACTCTCAATGCTTCGTGAACGGACACTCCTTCCCTGATGGAATGCAAGAGCACAGAAATTGCACCCTCCGAAGCATCCTCTGTTATGGGTTATGGAGAATTTCACCTCTGCAATTGCAGGCACTCCACCCTCTTTTTCGTACACGGGGTGGTAGCTTCTCATATACGGGAGGGCGTAAACTCTGTCAAGCTCCTCTCTCTCAAGAGGATATGCAGGGGGATTCTGCACCAGCTTTTTATTGTCGTAATACTCCACTATCGCCTTTCCGTTTATGGCATCCTGATTCTTATACTGAATGCCGAAGGCTCTTGCATATTCATAGGGGTTTTCCTTAATCTCGTTAAAGTCAAATTCTGCTGCAACGGGATAGCCTACCTCGTCCTCTCTTGCACAAAGATAGACACATCCCCGTTCATTTCTGATTTTTTTAACGGGGACACCACGGTCAAGCAGCTTGGCAATGCGAAGAATAATATTTTCTCCCATACCGTATGTAAGGATATCTGCCCTTGAATCCACAAGAACGGACCTTCTGATTTTATTGTCCCAGTAATCATAGTGGGAAAAGCGTCGCAAAGATGCTTCGATTCCGCCTATAATTATCGGAATATCGCCATACGCCTCACGGATTCTGTTACAGTACACTATTACGGCACGGTCAGGACGGCTCCCTGTTTTTCCACCCGGGGAGTAATAATCATAGGACCTCTTCTTTTTTGATGCCGTATAGTGGGCAACCATGGAATCTATATTGCCTGCACTTACAAGAAAGCCGAGACGGGGTCTGCCAAACCTCTTGAAATCCAGACAGGATTTATAATCGGGCTGAGCCAGAACAGCTACGGTAAAGCCCGCATCCTCCAGAACTCTCGTTATTATAGCTGTACCGAATGAGGGATGGTCCACATAGGCATCTCCCGACACATAGACAAAGTCCACCTGTCCCCAGCCTCGGGCATCACATTCCTCTCTTGTTATGGGTAAAAAATCTTTTCCTATCATTTCCGTATCCTTTTTGTATCCTTTTTGTCTTATGTGTTACCATGATAGCGTAGGCATATTCACGATTATTGATTACTATTGATTATAATATAACATATTAAAAGCGTCTTGTCAACTTTAACAGACCCTGCTATTTGGCAATTTACCCAAATTATATGCTTATTCGGATTTTAGAAAAACCAAATAATTGTTACTTTTGCCGAATTTGATTCACATTTTGATAAAAGCCCTAAAATCATTGAATTCTCAAAATTTGAGTAGTGTACTATGTGTATATTACGAGGAGCAGGCAGATGTAAACGAGGACGGAGAAATTACAGCTGAGGATGTTAATGACCTCCGTAACTACATTGCAAATAACTGACTAATGGCAAAGGTTATTAAATAAGAGCAAAAAACACCTACGGTAAGAGATTTTTGTCACCGTAGGTGTTTTTATTTACTTTTTGAATGTTATTTTATCTGTTGTAAGACTTATATCGCAACGGCTTTCTATATTAAAGGCAGTAAAATATCTTTCCTCCATAGGTATCCAAAGGGTAAAGAAACGGTCTGCCATGCTTTTTTCATTGCGATTTATAATTCTTTCTTTCCTGATTTGTGGCTCTACGGTTAAAAACAGGGACAAATCATAATAGTGAGCAAGGTCGGGATGCATTGAATAAGAGCCCTCTACTACCGTTAAGGGTGTGGGAATTATCACCACAGGGTCGGCAAAATCCATTGTTTTACAGTCAAACGGACGGTATACGGTATCTCTTCCCTCCGAAAGTGGGGATAATACCTCTGAAAGGAGCCGTTCTCTGTCCATATTTCCACCGGGCTCAGCATATCTACCCTCCGTTCTCTGCTCGGGACGGAGAAAAAAGTCATCTGTATGTATAACGGTGCATCCGTACTTCCTTTGTAATGCCTCGGCAAGGGTGCTCTTCCCACTTCCACACCTGCCGTCTATTGCGAAAATAACTCTTTCCTTTTGGGCAAGAAGCTTATCTATCCTATCACAGAGCATTTCTATATTAAGGGAAAAATCCTCATTCATCGACCTTCTCCTTTCGGGACTTAAAGATTCCCCAGCGTTCTATAGCCATTACTATAGGTGGGATAATTGCTATCTGTATTATAATTCCGGGTATGGCGTTTGTTATAGCTCCTGTGATAAACGCAGCGAAGGTAAATGCTCCTCCTTTTATACCCATGCAGATAACCATGGCAATACCCCATACTGCTCTGCCGACTGTCATAGCTATAAGGAGAGAGCAATATATGTAGGGTAGCCCTTTAGGTAACAGTCTACGCATAACTCCCGATATGGCTCCGTAGGCTCCAAGCTCAAATGCCATACATACAGCCATGGGAAACAATACAGGCACACCCAGTGTCAGAGACCGAAGCAAGGGGGCTGCAATGCCGACTCCCAGTCCCCAATGCCAGCCACAAACAAATCCACAAATCAACACAGGGATATGCATAGGGCAAAGCATGGAGCCGATTTCAGGTATCTGCCCTGTCAGAAACGGCAGCGAATACGCCACGGCTAAAAACAAGCCCGATAAAATCATTCTTAAATTCTTATTGTATGTGTTCATTTTCATCCATTCGTTAAAGGTGTCTGATTTTTATCAATATCTTTTCTATTATAATATAGCATACTTTAAGTTCTTTGTCAACTTTATCGGATTTTATATGCTTAAGGCTCTAACGCCTCCTTAATCAATCTTGCACCAAGCTTAAAGCCTCGGTCAAATGCATCGGCAAGAAGCTCGGAATACATTTCATCTGTTATCTCCGAATAATCTTCAAAATATTGTTTTTCATCTTCGGTCATTTCCTTTATCATCCTTTTCTCAAGCTCATTAAGCTTTAATATATTCTCCTTGATTTTTTCATTTGCAGCCCGATTTTTTCTGAGGGGTAAAAATCTATGTGCCACAGTTACTTAATTATGCTCATTCCGTTTTCTCCTTTTATTACCGTACGGCTATGCACAAACTAATTGTAGCACCAAACGGTTATAAAGTCAATAGTACTGTTTGGTAATATGGTATATTTGGTAAAGAATGATTATGGAGGTGCAATATGGAGCTTTATCAAAGACTGAGAGATTTACGGGAGGATGCTGATAAGACCCAAGAAGAAATTGCAACACTTTTAGGTATGAAGCAAACGCAATACAGTCGCTACGAACGGGGAGAACGAGAGCTTCCTATGCACCATTTTAAGACACTTGCACGGTATTATAATGTAAGCCTTGACTATCTTGCCGGTCTTATTGATATTCCAAAAAAGCTATATTAAACAGAAAAGCACAGAGCCGAGCTCTGTGCTTATTTTATTATTCCTTTGTTTTTGCCTGCTTTTTTGTCAGCACATAATCATAAAGCTTGATTATTCCCTTATGTACAAAGTATGCTGCAAAGAAAATTGCCTCTACAAGCACGATAAGGAGAAGCAGTCTTCCCCAGACATTGGGAGCTATTTTAACAAGAACATCCATAATGGAGCCTCCGCCCTCCATAGTACCTACTGCCAGGTAGAGATAGTTTGGAGAGTAGTTGGGTTCTGTTGCTGTAACAAGGCCGGGAATGTTGAAGTTGCATATCATAGCAAAGGTGACAAGCACAGCCATAAAGCCCGTAGCCTTTATAATCCCCGTAAGCTTCGGACGGTAGCCGTGAACAAAGGTCATATAAAGAACGGAAAGGGGTGGTATAATATGCTCAAGCCAATACTGATAATATCTGTAATAGCCGGGACCTGTGGTTGAAATTACCGCAGGGGTAAGCAACGGAAACAGACCTAAGGTAAAGCATACATAGAAGCAGATAGGATACAGAAACTTACTCTTTTTGAACATCATAAACGCTGCTAAAATGCAAGTCCATCCACACACCTGAAGTGGGAACTTATCAAGCATATTATGCTCTGCAAGGTTGCCCGGTCCAACATAAACAAGACGCCAATAGTAGGACATCTCGCATACTATCATAGCCACAGCCATACCGAAGCGAAGATTACCCTCGTGCTTCCAGTCCCTTATCTTTTCACGATAACGAAACAGCAAATAAATGGCAACTCCAAAAAGAATTATCGGAGCAAAATGTGCCAAAGACCAATACTTAAAATCGCCCTTTTCTCCATATCCGAAGAATCCCTCACTAAAGAAACGGGCCCACACCTGGTTTTCCATAAATCCTCCAAATTGTTTTCCGTTTATTGTCAGTTTTACTATGAAGTATTTTAGCACAACTGACGCCTGTTTTCAATGTTAAAATTGCACAAAAATTCAACAATTCTACTTCTTTTTAGTCTGCTTCACACGACTTTTACGGTTATTGAAGACGGAAACCTCATGTGTAAATCCACTGCGTATAAGTATAACCCTTAAAGAAAAACGGAGCTTAATTAGTTCGGTTAATTTGAATTAACAACATGATTACACATATTTACAACGCTTTCACACATATTTTCGGGAATAAGGTTGATATCCGTGTGAGCTCTTTTGAAAACAACAATTACTCAAAAATCAAAAGTTATTACTGATAAATTTACTTTTTATTACTCTTTTGGTTATTTATCAGTAATAACTCCACATAAGCATTCAATTCAATAGAAAATTCTACCGCTATTAGAAAAATATTCACTTAGCTTTATATGGACATCTGAAATAAATGTGTTAGAATATAATTAACCTCGAGGAAATAATCTTAAAGGAGTTTTCTTATGAAAAACTTTGGTAACAAAATAAAAGCCCTGCGTAGAAAAATGAATTTAACACAAGAGGAGCTTGCAGAAAGGCTTAATGTATCCTTTCAGGCAATATCAAAGTGGGAAACGAGTGCATCTTTACCCGATGTAACTATGCTTCCTGTACTTGCAAATTTTTTCAATGTTACAACAGATGAGCTTTTAGGCGTTGACCTGGCAAGGAAGCAAGCAAAAACAGATGAAATAATAAAAGAATACAAAAGACTTGCAAACCTTGGCAAGGTAAAGGAAAAATTTGACTTCATCTGTCAGGCATACCGTAGTTATCCAAACGATAACAGAATTTTAGGGATATATCTGTGGATGCTTTACTATGACCCGTATTTTTGGGAGGAATATTGGCAAAAAGAAGAAAAGGGAGAGCTTACTCCCGATTGCGAAAAGGTACCACACAAGGATGAAATCATAACATTGTGTAACAGAATCCTAAATGAGAGCATTGATACCGATATGCGTTATCAAGCAATGGATGTGTTAAGCTCGGTTTACAGAGATATTGGAAACGAAGAAAAGGCATTTGAATATATAAGAATGCTTCCCGACCAGATGCAGGGCGATGCTATTGAGCATCTTTACGAAAGAGGAACCGAAAAATGGTGGTCAAGTGTTAGAAGAAACATTTACCAAATGTCCGAGGATCTTTATATAAAAATCCGAAATTGCGGCTTGTTTACGGAAACAAACGAAGAAGCTATACGGATATTAAAGAAGGCTATTGATTTTATAAAGCTGATTTACGACGAAAATGACTATGGCTTTAGTAATTATCACTTAGGAGAGCTTTATATTTGGATAGCAGGTAGATACTCATATAAAAAAGATTATGAGAGCTGTGCTAAAAGCCTTGAGCTTGGCTTAAGCTATGCAAAGGCATATGATGAGCTTCCCCCAACAACTGTTCATTCTTCTTTCCTTGTAAGAGGACATAGCTTTGAAACATCAAAGGTAAATTCGGGTTATGAAAGCAACAATGTAAAACGGGAGCTTGATTATATAGAAACGAACAGCTGGTTTAACAATGCTCGTACCGAACCGTGGTTCAAGGATATAATTGAAAGGTATACTCCGTTTGCAAGAAACAGTAAATAAAGCTATTTTGTACTATTGAATAAGCAAATACGCACCCTTAAACTCAAATCCACAAGCTTTAGCTGTATTTGAAGATGCAATGTTTGATTTCACACAACTGTAGCAATATATCACATCCTTTTCTGTAGCACAAATAGAAAAAAGCAAGCGTTTTGCGTACCCTTTATTTCTGTACTTTCTGTTTACAAATATATTTATTGTTGACAATTTAAGATCTTCCTCTAAAAAGGACTGTGCAAATCCTACTAATGTGTCGTGTTCAAAAAGTCCAAGATTTACAATCTTAGAATCTTTTATAAAGGTTCTGTAGTTTAGCAAAAATTCTTCGGAAAGATCTCTCCCAATATTATTGTCTTCTGCATCAAATGAACAACATTTCTCAATCTTCTCGGCATCTTCTAATGTCAATTCCCGAACTGATGTGTCATTGTATGTCATATACCCACGGGCAAATTTAACAGATCCGTTTTTATCTATTAATTCATCGGGAATATAATTCCAGGTAAACACCATAAGTTTTTCATAATCGACTGACATCAATTTTTTCACTGTTTGAATGGCTGAAATAATGTCTGATTTTTCATTTAAGGCGTGTATGTGCCAAACCATATTGCTTTTAACTACCAAGCATTCATTTGTATAATATGGATCAATGTCTAATAATCCAGAAAAATTATCATAGTATATAGATATTTGCTCTTGTGCCACATATTTAGCATCAGAACCGTAAATAAGGTTTTTAGCTTCTTCTATAGATATTTTATTCACTAATTACACCTCCTTTAATTTGATCATTAGTAAAATCATACCATAATCAAAATGGAAATACAATAGCTTAAAATGAGAAATAGTTTCGCCTTACGGTTGAGAAAAATAAAAAAATCTAACGATTGCTTCCACTACATAGTGAAAGTTGACAACGCAAAAAAGGATGCTGAATCAACAGCATCCTTTTTTTACACTAATATTCCGTAGTGCTTTCCGGATAAAAAGAGCAAGAAAGACAAGGCGTACCACAAAGGGCGGACGAAGGCTATCTTGCGATAGTCGAGGGCTATTTACCAAAATGTTCCGTAGTGCACAAGATGACCAAGGAACAAGTCAGGCAAGGCGTACCGCAAATTCACAGACGACGCCGTACCTGTCGTACGGCAAGGTTGTGAATGAGGAACAACGAAGCATCACGCCGTTCCTTGGTTATCTTGTAACTTCCTGCATTTCGAAGGCTTCCAATATATCCCCTTCCTTTATATCGTCAAACTTATCAAGTCCGATACCACACTCGTAGCCTGCTGCTACTTCCTTTACATCGTCCTTGAAGCGACGGAGGCTGGATATTTTATCCTCAAATATTACTATACCGTCACGGAGAACACGGATTTGGGAGGCTCTTGTAACCTTACCGTCCTGGATATAGCTTCCTGCTATGGTGCCTACACTGGGTACTCTTATGGTCTGACGAACCTGTGCATGACCGTTGATTACCTCCTTGAAGGTAGGTGCAAGCATACCCTTCATAGCAGCTTCTATTTCCTCTATGATTTCATAGATGATTCTGTGTGTTCTTATATCAATGTTCTGCCTTGCAGCAGAGTCAAGTGCACTCTTGTCAGGACGAACATTAAAGCCTACGATAATTGCATTGGAGGCTGCAGCAAGCATTACATCGCTTTCTGTAATACCACCAACGCCCATATGAATAACATTAACCTTAACCTCTGCATTGGAGAGCTTAACAAGTGAAGCCTTTACAGCCTCGGCAGAGCCACCAACATCGGCTTTTACGATGATGTTAATTTCCTTAACACCCTCACTGATCTGGCTGAAGAGGTCATCAAGATTGAGCTTAGCATTAGCCTTGAATACTTCCTCCTTAGCCTTCTGCTTTCTCTGCTCTGCAAGAGCTCTTGCCATCTTTTCGTCTTCAACTGCATTAAATTCATCGCCTGCCAAGGGAACCTCATCAAGTCCTGTAATCTCAACGGGAACACTGGGTCCTGCAAGCTTAAGCATTTTACCCTTATGGTCGGTCATAGCTCTTACATGTCCTACGGCTGTACCTGCGATAACAACATCGCCACTCTTTAATGTACCGTTCTGAACAAGGATAGTAGCCACAGGGCCCTTACCCTTATCAAGCTTAGCCTCAATAACAATACCCTTAGCTCTACGGTTGGGATTAGCCTTAAGCTCCTTAACCTCTGCAACGAGAAGGATAGTTTCAAGAAGGTCGTCAAGACCCATTCTTGTATGAGCAGATACGGGAACGCAGATAACATCTCCACCCCACTGCTCGGGAACTAAGTCATATTTTGTAAGCTCCTGCATAATCTGGTCGGGATTAGCTGTGGGCTTATCCATTTTGTTAATAGCTACGATAATATCAACGCCTGCTGCCTTAGCGTGGTTAATAGCCTCAACTGTCTGGGGCATAATACCGTCATCGGCTGCAACTACGATAATTGCAATATCTGTCGCCATAGCTCCACGGAGACGCATTGCTGTAAATGCCTCGTGACCGGGGGTATCGAGGAATGTGATATCCTTGCCCTCGATATTTACTCTGTAAGCACCAATATGCTGAGTAATACCTCCTGCCTCTCCTGTGGTAACATGGGTATGTCTGATTGCGTCAAGAAGTGATGTCTTACCGTGGTCAACATGACCCATTACGCAGACAACGGGTGCTCTCTCCACAAGGCTGTCGGCTGAGTCCTCACTCTCGTCAAAGAGCTTTTCCTCAATGGTAACAACAACCTCCTTGGTGACCTTTGCACCCAGCTCATCAGCCATGATGTAAGCTGTATCATAGTCGATAACCTGGTTTACTGTTGCCATAACGCCCATCATCATAAGCTTCTTGATAAGCTCGCTGGAGGCAACCTTAAGACGGGACGCAAGCTCGCCAACTGTAATTTCGTCGGGTACGGTAATGGAAAGCTGAGTGTTCTTTGCCTTTTCAAATGCCTCACGCTTCATCTTTTCCATAGCGTTGCGTTCTTTATCCTTTTTGGAGCTGTAGTTATCCTTATTATTCTGCTTCTTAAGCTTCTGCTTACCTGAGCCGTAGTTATCGTATGAGCCGAAGCTGTCAAGCTTTTCGTCATACTTGGAAAGGTCTACTGTAGACATTCTTGTATCTACAACACGGGTTGCACCTGTCTTTTTCTTTATCTCTATAACATTGCTCTCGGGCTTGGGCTGAGGCTTGGGCTTGGGTGTGAACTTAGGACGGTTATCCTCTCTCTCTTCCTTGCCGTATCCACCGAAGCCACCCTGATTGGGTCTTCCGTTGTCACGGTTAAAGTCCTTATTAAAGGGCTTCTTTGCTCCGTCCTTCTGACCCTGTCCCTCTCGGTTGAAGTCCTTGTTAAAGGGCTTTCTGTCTCCCTGGGGTCTGTCATTTCTATCTCCCTGGGGTCTGTCATTACGGGGCTGGTCTCCGAAGGAACGCTGTCCTCCCTGGGGAGCCTGCTGATTTCCTCTTTCAAAGCGTTCATTTTTCTGAGGTCTGTCCTGTCTTGCCTCAGGCTTTTGTGTTTCCTTTACCTCAGGCTTAGGCTCTGCCTTCACCTCGGGCTTCTTTACCTCGGGCTTAGGCTCTGCCTTTACCTCGGGCTTCTTTACCTCGGGCTTAGGCTCTGCCTTCACCTCGGGCTTCTTTGCCTCGGGCTTAGGCTCTGCCTTTACCTCGGGCTTGGGAGCAGGCTTTTCTGCCTTTTTATCTCCGTCGGCAAGATAATCCTTTATCTTTACCTGGTTGTCAAATGTAATTTTATTTACTACTGCGTTAGCCACAGCCATATCCACAGCCTCGCCAACCTGTGCTGAGCCGAGAAGTCCGGAATTTTCAATTAATTTAATTGCATCCTTTATATCAAGACCGAAGTTTTTTGCAAAATCCTTAACTTTTACCATTTCTGCCATATCGTTTACCTCTTTTCGTTTAGATTAAGGTTAGTAAGTTCATCTGAGAAGCTTTTATCCGTTATACATAGAGCACATACTGCTCCTGCTTTGCCCACTGCTCTGCCAAGCTGCTCCGAGGTGTACTCGGTCCTGTGGCAGGGGACACCGTAAAAGGTGCATTTATCCGTTATCTTTTTTTCGGCATTGGCAGAGGCATCCACCGAATAGAAGACTGTTATCGCCTTTTTCTCCTGTATTGCCTTTACCGTAAGAGGAACGCCCACTGTAAGGGCTCCTGCTCTTTTACAAAGTCCAAGCATTAACAAATATTTATTTGTCTTCACCCTTTAACTCCTTTGTAAGAGCCTCTATAAGCTCATCGGAGAGTGTAATCTCCAGATTGCTTTGTATTCTTTTGGATTTGATTGCTTTTTTTAAGCATGCCTCACTCTTGCAGATATATGCTCCCCTGCCCGATTTTTTGCCTGTCAAGTCAATACACACATCCCCCTCGGGAGTACGCACGACTCTTATAAGCTCCTTCTTCGGATAGGATTCCATACATCCGAGGCATTTTCTTAACGGAATTTTTTTAACCTTTTTATTCTCCATGAACTATCCTCTTCTCTCTATGCTTATTCACTCTTGATATCTATTTTGTATCCTGTGAGCTTAGCTGCAAGACGAGCATTCTGACCCATTTTACCGATAGCGAGGGAGAGCTGGTCGGGAGCCACTACTACGCTTGCTGTTCTGTCATCTATCATATCTACCTTTTTAACTGTTGCGGGAGAAAGAGCCGACTTAACATATTCACAGGGGTCGTCGTTATATGCGATAACATCTATTCTCTCGCCCTTAAGCTCATCTACAACAACAGAGATTCTGGAGCCTCTGTTACCGATACAGGAGCCAACAGCATCTACACTCTCATCTCTTGAATATACAGAGATTTTTGTTCTGGAGCCGGGCTCACGGCAGATATTCTTAACAATTACAGTGCCGTCCATAATTTCGGGAACCTCTGTTTCAAAAAGACGCTTAACAAGGTCGGGATGGAGTCTTGTAAGGCTAACAAGGGGACCCTTACCCTCTGTGCCTACCTGAGTTGCAAACACCTTGATTCTGTCGTCTACCTTTATAGTTTCACCGGGGATCTGCTCTGTCTTAAGAAGAACAGCCTGGGAAATACCTGTATCTACAACTACATTTCCTGTAGAATCCTCTACCTTTGTTACAACAGCAGAGAGCATCTCGCCCTTCTTATCCTCGTATTCACGCATCATACGGCTTCTCTCAGCCTCTCTGACGCCCT
This sequence comes from Clostridia bacterium, assembly GCA_017456545.1. GTDB lineage: Bacteria > Bacillota > Clostridia > Oscillospirales > CAG-272 > RGIG2000. The sequence goes on from JAFTJE010000043.1 coordinate 17,518, forward strand.
GAATAATAACCTGCTTCGCATTCTGGGCACTGAGTCTTCTGAACTCCTTTGTATGGAGCTCGTATTCATAATCGGAGCCGATGGATCTCTTTCTGGAACGGGTCTTAACCTTGAGTCCCTTTTCCTTCTGCTCTGCCTCAAAAATCTCTATACCCTCCTTGGTAATCTCTGTCTGGGGGTCCTCAACCTCTGCTACAATAAGGAATTTACGGTATACCTTAATATCCTTCTTCTCGGGGTCGATAACTACGGAGATGTTGGCTGCACCGTACTCCTTCTTGCATGCGGCTGTCAAGGCAGCCTCTACCTTCTCAAGCATATACTGCTTGGGGATTCTCTTTTCCTTTTCCAAAAGGTCAAGGGCGTCAAAAAATTCGCTGTTCATTTTTCTCTCCTCTATTTAATCTCAATATTATAATCTAATCAAAACTCGAAATATACATTCATCTTGGCAATAGCCTTACGGGGAATGGATATTTCCTTATCGGTAGTAATCACTACATTATCCTGATCAAAGGCTGTAAGCACTCCGATAACTGCCTTTGCCCCTTCAATGGGAGCATAAAGCTTAACACTGATTTTTTCACCCATACATTTTTCCATATGCCAGTCGGTCCTTATATCTCTTTCAAGACCGGGAGAGGATACCTCCAGGTGATATGCGTCTTCAATAAAATCATACTCGTCAAGAACGGGGTCAATAGCTCTTGACATTTTCTCACAGTCCTCAATGCCTATGCCTTCTTCACTGTCTATGGTGTAGCGAAGATACCAGTCTGCACCCTCCTTGACATATTCCACATCCCAGAGAGTATAGCCAAGCTCTCTTGCCACAGGCTCAGCAATCTCGGTAGCCTTTTTTACAATACTGCCGGCTCCCTTCATAATTTTCCTCCTATCCGTGCATAATATAGGTTTTTGCTTAAAAAAATCTGCGGAGTGGGTACTCCGCAGAAGGTCATTTGCTTAATCTATGGCTATTGTAACACAGTATTCCTTCGATTTCAAGTCTTTTTCTGATTTTTTTTATTTTTTATTTAATATCTTTACAAATCATATTTTATGTTGTATAATTACTTAATACGAAATATAATAACTATACTCCACAAGGAGATATCATATGAAGAAAAAATTTGATTTTCCCGAATTTTTATTATCCGTTGTTAAATGTGGCGGATATTACGGCTTTTATTTTATTGTCAACATAATGGCGTCCATGCTGCTTCTTATAATCTTCCGTCCTCAGAGTGTTGAGGAGGTTAATAAGCTGACGGTAACATACGCTATCCCTCTTACCCTGCTTGTAAACGCTGTATTCCTTTTGGGAGCTGCTGTTTTTTACAACTCCGTAAGCCATTATTCCTCCTTCTCGGAGAGGGTGGAGCTAAAGCCCCTGAACCGTAAGGTGGTGCCCTATATCATCTGCCTAGGTATATGTATGATGTTTGTGGTAAACATAGTGGTTTCCCTTGCTATGGCATTTTTGCCCCTGCCACAGAGCTGGCTGGATATGATGAGCCAGAACTCCGAGATGATAGTTTCTGCCTCCCCGTTTTTACAGTTTTTAACGGTGGCTATTGTGGGCCCTATTGCCGAGGAGGTGCTTTTCCGTGGCCTTATGCTGGGTGGACTCAAGAGGACCTGTAACAGGTGGCTGGCTATTGTAGCCTCTGCTCTGGCATTCGGCATAGTGCACGGACACCCAATCGGAATAATATACGCTACCTGCTTAGGTATTCTCCTCGGTTGGATATTCTGTAAGACCGGCTCCCTTAAATCCGTTATAATTTTCCATATGATTTATAACGCTATGAGCCTGATAGTATCCGAAATGTCCGATATGACATTTATTATTACAACACTTATGAGTGTGGTGGTATCCGTTGTATGCATTGTATTTATTGCAAAGACACCTGCACACCCTTCTATAAAAGAAAACGATGATGACAGAGAGGTTTAATTATGAAGATATATAATACATTGACAAGAACACTTGAGGAATTCAAGCCTATTCAGGAGGGCAAGGTGCAGATGTATACCTGTGGACCCACAGTATATCACTTTGCACATATCGGCAACCTCCGTACATATATGATGGAGGATGTGCTTGAAAAGTTCCTCCGTTACTGCGGCTACGATGTTAAGAGAGTAATGAACATCACCGATGTAGGTCACCTTACAAGCGACGGTGACACAGGTGAGGATAAAATGCTCAAGGGTGCTAAGCGTGAGAAAAAGACTGTGCTTGAAATTGCAGAGTTTTATAAAAACGCTTTCTTTGCTGACTGTGCAAAGCTGAATATCAAGACTCCCGATGTTATAGAGCCTGCAACCCAGTGCATTGACGAATTTATCAAGACCATTGAGGGTCTTATTGAAAAGGGCTATGCATATCTTGCAGACGGCAATGTATACTTTGACACCTCCAAGGTGGCAGATTACAATGCATTGACAGGTCACTCCTCCGAGGAGCTTATGGTTGGTGTCCGTGAGGATGTTACTGAGGATACAAGCAAAAGAAACAAGAGTGACTTTGTGCTCTGGTTTACAAAATCCAAGTTCGACGATCAGGAGCTCAAGTGGAACAGCCCCTGGGGTATCGGTTATCCCGGCTGGCATATTGAATGCTCCTGCATCAGCATGAAGCACTGTGGAGAGTATCTTGATATCCACTGCGGTGGCGTTGACAATATATTCCCCCACCATACAAATGAGATTGCACAGAGTGAGGCATATCTCGGTCATAAGTGGTGCAACTATTGGTTCCATGTCCACCACCTTAATGACGAAACCGGTAAGATGTCTAAATCCAAGGGTGAGTTCCTTACCGTTTCTCTCCTTGAGAGCAAGGGCTATGACCCTATTGCTTACCGTTTCTTCTGCTTACAGTCCCATTACAGAAAGCCCCTTGTGTTCTCCTATGAGGCTCTTGACCAGGCGAGTGCAACATATAAAAAGCTCCTTCGCCGTATTGACAACCTTAAGGACGGTGGCGATGTTGATGCACCCTATGTGCAGGCAAGCCGTGAGAAATTTATAAAGGCTGTTGGCTCGGATATGAATACTGCCCTGGGAATTACAGCTGTTTACGATATACTTAAGGCTCAGGTGTCCGATGCCACAAAGATAGCTTGTCTTAAGGATATTGATACTGTTCTCTCCGTAAATCTTGTAAGAGAAAAGGCTCCCGAGGCTCCTGTTGAAATCAAGGAGGAGGCTCCCAAAACTGAATTTGAGCTTGAAATTGAGGCACTGATTCAGGAGAGGAAGGAAGCAAAGAAGGCGAAGAATTACGCCCGTGCCGATGAAATCAGAAATTATCTTAAGGAAAAGGGTGTTACCCTTGTGGATACAGCACAGGGCACAACCTATACAATAGAATAATGAATGCGTGCTGTGAAACCTGCGAGTACTTTGATTACGACGAGGAAATGGGTGAAAATGTCTGCACAGTAGACCTTGACGAGGACGAGTATTTAGACTACCTCACAAGGAATACAAAAACCTGTCCGTACTATAAGTACTACGATGAATATAAATCTGTTCAGAAGCAAAACTGATATGAATGAAGAAGCTATGAGAATGCAGAATGCAGAGTGCAGAATGCAGAATTAACCGTCCTCGACCGCACCCAGTGGGTGAATAAGGGAGAGGTAAGGTGTAGCAGTCGTCGATGAATCCAACCGAGACATGTCCGAGGGCTGGATGAATCGGTAACGACAACAGACAATGAGTAAATGCAGAATGCAGAGTGCAGAATGCAGAATTAACCGTCCTCGACCGCACCTGTGGGTGAATAAGGGAGAGGTAAGGTGTAGCAGTCGTCAATGAATCCAACCGAGACATGTCATAGGGCTGGATGAATCGGTAACGACAACAGACAATGAGTAAATGCAGAATGCAGAGTGCAGAATTCAGAATTGATTAATTTGATGTAAATGCAGAATTAGGGTAAAAATGGACTTTGGAAACAAGCTGATACTTGCACCTATGGCAGGCTTTACCGACCATCCTATGAGACACCTTGCAGTACGGTACGGTGCCGACATTGTGGTTAGTGAAATGATAAGTGCCAAGGCTATGCACTTCAAGGATAAAAAAACAGCTACTCTCGCCCGAATCTATGAGGGCGAGGGTATCTTTGGTGCCCAGATATTCGGTCATGAGGCTGATATTATGGCAAATGCATCAAGATCCCTTGCAACAGGTGAATACGAATACAAAATAAGCGACACTCTCCCCGATTTTATAGATATAAATATGGGTTGCCCCGTTAAAAAGATAGTCTCAAACGGCGAGGGCAGTGCTCTGCTAAGGTCCCCCGAGCTTTGCGGTAGGATAATAAGAGCCTGTGCCGATGCATCTCCCATCCCCGTAACCGTTAAAATCCGTGCCGGCTGGGACAGGGACTCTGTAAACTGCGTTGAAATTGCAAAAATAGCAGAAGCAAACGGTGCCTCTGCAATTGCCGTACACGCCCGTACAAGGGAGCAGATGTATGAGCCCTATGCAGATTGGAAATATATAAGAGATGTAAAAAATGCTGTTTCCATACCCGTTATAGGTAACGGAGATATATTCTCCGGGGACGACGGTATAAGAATGCTGGAGGAAACAGAGTGTGACAGCCTTATGATAGGCAGAGGTGCTATTGGTAATCCCTTTATTTTTGATGAGCTAAGACACAGGATAGAGGGAAAATCCTACACTCCTCCCACCGTTTCCGAAAAAACAGAGGTTGCCCTTGAGCATATAAGGATGCTCTGCGAGGAAAAGGGCGAGGAAATAGGTATAAGAGAGGCACGAAAGCACATATGCCACTATACAAAGGGGCTGAAAACAGGTGCCCAGGCTCGGCAAAGGCTGAATTTTGCCACATCGTACGAAGAAATTTATGACATACTGAGTCATTTAGCAAAGGAAAACCAATAAAAATGAAGAAAAAAATACTCTCCCCTATGCTGTGTCTTATTGCAGCGATTGTATGGGGCTTTGCCTTCTCCTTTCAGGAGATTGCATCAAATAATGTAGAGCAGATAGACGCCTTTTTCTTTGGTGGCATACGCTTTGCAGTTGGTGCTGTATCCCTGATTCCGGTTATTCTCATTTTTGAAAAGGAAAAGGGAATGACAAGGGATGAAAAGAAAATAAAAATGAAAAGCACCTTTATTTACGGTGTTATAACCGGTGTTGTGCTGTTTGCAGCATCGGCACTCCAGCAGTTCGGTATACAGATAACCCAGGCAAGCGGTAAGGCAGGCTTTATTACAGGTATGTACCTTATTTTTGTGCCGATTGCAGGCTTTGTTCTTTTCAGACAGAGGGTATCCCCTGTGGTATGGGGTGCGGCAATCATTGCCCTTTGCGGTCTTTACTTCCTTTGTATGGGTGGCGAGGGCTTTGCAGTTTCCTGGGGTGATATTCTCCTTCTTTTTTGCTCCCTCTGCTTTACAGCCCACATTATTGTAATCGATAAGTTTATCAGTAAAGTAAGTGCACTTAAATATTCAGTAGTCCAATTCTTTACTGTGGCGATTTTGAATATTTTAACAGGCTTGATTTTCGGTCATGTTACCTGGGATGGAATTGTTGCTACTATTATTCCTATTCTCTACTGCGGTATCGGCTCAACGGGTGTTGCCTACACCTGCCAGATTCTCGGGCAAAAGCTCACTCCCCCTACCGTTGCAGCACTTCTTTTCTCAACGGAGAGCCTATTCTCTGTTATTGCAGAGTGCATCTTCAAGCAGAAGCTGCCCACAGGCACAATGCTCCTTGGATGCTCACTTATGTTTGTAGGTATTATCCTCTCTCAGCTACCCTTGGAGTTCAAGCGTGTAAACGGAAGGCTCCATATAGGCTTTGCCAAATCAGAGGATTCAATTAAATAAACTAACACCCTGTCGTAAGAATACGCCGGGGTGTTTTAGTTTATATGGGTAATCCTTGCAAAATATAGCCTTTTCGCCAACTTAGGCAAAAGGCCTTATTTATATGTTGAGATTATTTATTAAGAAAGCGTAGAGTCCACGCCTGTAGGCGAAGTCTGTGGGAGAGATATTTATCCTCAAAGGAATCGCTGTGACGCCAGGTGCCCTTGAAATATGCATCACGGGTCTCGGGAATCACATCAAGGGAGGGGAGCTGTGCTCTTGGAGTAAGAGTAACGCTATCCTTACCCTGCAACACCTCCAGTGCTGCAAACAGCCAATCGGCAGGACCTATATCCACGCCTCCCACTGTGATTTTGGATGGGAGAAATTCTGAGTCCTTAATAACATCGACACTCGTCCGTATATCCTCGGCTTTTACGGTAACGGGGCTTGATATGGCGTAGGGAGTGTCTAAAAATCCGTACACATCCCAACACTTATGCTCTTCCTTGCCCTTAAGAAAATCACGGAGGGTAAGCATAATATCGGAGAGTGAAAGTGACACGGGAGTTCTTATGCTCTCAAAGGAGCTATTAAGCCTTTTGGCAATGATGGGAATATCGCAGAGCTTAACTGTGCGTTCTCCCTCATTGTAAAGCTCCCTCGAAATTTCCTCATATGTAGTTATTCTGAACCGTGGGTCTGCCTTTACAAGCCTTACCATTGTACGGATATTATTGTAGAAATGCTCCGTTACCTCGGCAGGGTGCTCAGGGCACTGTAAAAACTCCCCGAACTTTACAAGATTTTCCTTATCGTAGTTAAGAATATCCCACCATCCGTTGGAAATTGCAGCGTTGGGATGAGTATAGATTACCACCCTTTTTCTTGTGGCTATCTTATCTATAAGCTTCATTATATCGCTTTCATCACCACGGAAAAAGCTCTCCATAGCCTCGTAATATGCCATATGGTAAATATTACAGTAAAAGGTTCCCTCTCCGTCCACTGTATCGCAGAAGGTATCGGCATATACGGGAATACCCATTTTGTGATAGGCGTACATAGCTGCGTATGACTTCTGGTTTCCGGGAGGAACAGCTGAGTAAATCTTATCCACTCCTGTGGCTTTTTTTATCTTTTCAACGCCTATACCCTCTTCATATACTACCCTATCTATTGCCTCGTAGGCGTTTTCTATATCTGTATATTCGTTTATCATGGGGTGGAGGGTATGTCCGTAGGTGTGGCTGTCTATTTCGTGATATTTAAGGGCGTCCAAAACATCTGTTCTCCCCCATTTCACAAGCTGGTCGGCAAGAAGGCCCACAAGACAAAAGCAGCCTCTCACTCCCTCCTCCTCTAAAATCTTAGCCTCTCTGTATATAGCGTCTGCAGCCCTGCAGGAGGTAAAATCCTCTGTATCAAATGAAAAAACTATATCCGTCATTTACTTTTCCCCTTTTTCTTCATTATATAAATTATAGGTTTTCAATATCCACGCCCATGTTGGCAAGATAATTTATTACATCCCTCTTGTCCGATGCAGTAAGCCGTCCACCTCTCATAGCCTCACGGTAGCCGAGATTGTCTCCGAGCATAGCAAGGGCTATTGCAGCACCCTTTCTTGCAGCGTTCAGATTAGCGTCCAGCTCTATTGCCTTGTATGCATAGTCAAGGGCTATTTCATATTCGCCCTCCAATATGGCAAGCTGGGCAATATTGTTGTAGGGATACGGATTGTTGGGGTCTAAGGAAATTGATTTTTTATAGGAATCTATTGCCTTCTGCACATTGCCGACAGAATCGTAGCAGGTACCCAGATTAGAGGCAACTCCCGAATGCTCCCAAATGGACAATGCCCTTTCGTATAGCTCTATTGCCGGCTCATACATTCCTCTGTCATCATAGCATTTTGCCTTGAAGAACAATACAGCAAACATATCCTTGTTATTCGGAAGCTCGCAAAGGAGCTTATCAAGGATTTTAATACAGTCACTGTATTTATCCTCATTATATAAATCAAGAGCCTTAAAAAATCTTTTTTCCTGTGATTTATCCGTAAGGAATGCATCCTTTATGTACTTTTTATATATTGCACGGTATTCTGTTCCCTTCAAGCGAGACTGTCCTGCATACATTTTTATTATTGAGATAAGAGAAGCACCGATAATAGCCACCGTTCTTAATATTGGGAGTATCTCGAGCTTTCCCTTTTCCGTAAGCTCGTTTACGCAAAGGAGTACAGCCACTGCGTCAACGATAATAAGTAGAATAAGACAGATTATTCTTACTATTTTTCTTCTTTTAAGCATAATATCATTTACCTTTCCACACTTATGTGCTTTCCGATTGCTTTTACAAGAATTACACCGAATATAATTCCTCCAACGCCCTGTATAAGGTTGGCAGGAATGTTTACAAGGGAGACACTAAAGCCGTACATAATTCCCTCGAATACATAGTAGCCTCCCACCATAACCAGCTCTGCTACGGTGGCAGAGATTATCATTGCGAGAATGTCCTTTATTTTGCCCTTCAGTACCCTGTGCAGAAAATAGGCTATCAAAGCCATACCTCCCTTAATTACAAAAGTTACAGGGGCGTATACCCCATAGCCGGAGAGTAAATCGGCAAGCAGAGAGCCAATACCAGATGCGGCAAAGCCGTACACAGGTCCCAGTGTCCAAGCTGACAAAAGGACAATACAGTCCCCAAGGTTTATATATCCCTGTAGGGGTGTGGGAATTTTAATTATCATTGTAGCTACGCAGGTAAGGGATGCCATCAGTGCTGAAAGCACTATGCGTTTTGTCCTCTTATCCATACCGTTTCACCTCTTTTAATCTGCACATATGTGCGTTGGAATTTTTTATATGTATATTATATTTCTCTCCCACGAATTTGTCAATATACAGTGTAAAAAAATCGGAGCAATCCGTATAGGACAGCTCCGAAAATTTTATGCTATTGTAATAAGCTTTACCATATTTTCATAAAGCAGCTGACTGTTTAAGCCAAGCCTTGCCTTAAGGTCGGAGTACAGCTTATTTTCCTGTACTATTCCGCTGAAATTAGCATTTCTGCGTTCTATCTTAAGTCCAACGGTAGCAAGCTCCTGCTCCAGATATAGCCTGGATGCCGATACAAGCTTAGAAAATCTCAAATTAAGGTTGTGGGTTGCCTTTACAGAAGAGCTCTCCAAAAATTCCGATTGAACAAGCCTGTCAATAAGTGCTCTGCACACCTCTATGGAATCGCATTTCTTAGCCTCAAAATAGTAGAACATAATATCAACATATTTCCAGTAATCGGTGGGAAGCAGCTTACTGTGTTGCTCATAAAGGGCACCGTAAATATCCTTTACATTAAGTGTACGGTAGGTCCTCTCGTTCTCATACACTCTTTCATTCTTATCGTGCTGAGGTCGGAGCTGCTTAAGTTTTATATTGCTTTCCTTAATGCTCTTTTTCAGCTTAACACATTCCTTTTCCAAATCTCTTATAAGACGCTTGTTGGGCTTTTTATAATTTTTACCCTTAGGCACAATTATAAATGAAACAATAAAGGGGAAAATAACAGCTATCGCAAAGCAGGCGTATCCCAACAGTCTGTAGGGCTCCATAAAGTAAAGCACGCCTCCGCCAAGGGCAAATATAAAGAAGAAAAGGAAAAGAAGATTTCTGCGTATGCTTCTTTTCTTCAAAAGATATCTTTCCCCTTCAATATCCCTCTCGCAATTTTTCAGCACTCTTTCCGACTCACGCAGGGTAACAAGATTTGACTGATATTCCTTATCAGCCTCCATATATTCATCCTCCACCTTAGCTAAGGCGTCTGCCTCGTTGGCAGCCAGGGACATTCCTGCCCGTAGAGAAAGAAGCTTTGATACAATATATCTTACATTATCGGTCATAAAAACCTCCGATTTACCTATATTAATTATATTTTAGCATTATATTGGAAGAAAATCAATTATAAAATAGAAATGAATAAATAAAAATAATTTTTTTTACAAAACCTATTGACAAATAAAATATTCTATGTTAAAATAACATCCGTCGCAAGAACATGCTGGTGTGGCTCAATGGCAGAGCAGCTGATTTGTAATCAGCAGGTTGATGGTTCGACTCCGTTCACCAGCTCCAAGCTTGCGACATTTTTGGGGGAATTCCCGAGCGGCCAAAGGGGGCAGACTGTAAATCTGTTGTCACTGACTTCGCTGGTCCGAATCCAGCTTCCCCCACCAGCATAAAAAGGACACCTATGAGGTGTCCTTTTTATGTTGATAAGGAAGCATTTTCGACCTGCCTCTTTGCTCCTGCAAGGAGCTGG
>JAFTJE010000002.1 GCA_017456545.1 Clostridia bacterium
AAGCTTCCCGAAGGACTTACCACAATGGGATTTGATATATTTGATAATTGCACAGCTCTTGAGGAAATTGTAATTCCAAGCAGTGTGACAAAAATAGATAGAACCATCTTCAAGGGTTGTTCCTCCTTAAGGAAAATAACAGTTGAAGAAGGAAATACAGCATATAAATCCGTAGACGGAGTTTTGTACACTAAGGACGGTAAAACCTTGATGGAATATCCGGGCAAAAAAACCGAAAAAGAATTTGAAGTTCCGTACGGAACGGAGGTTATTGGTGATTGTGCTTTTTATTTCAATCCTTATATTGTTAATATAAATATTCCAAACAGCGTTAAGAGTGTAGGAAGAATAATTGGGTGTACTGCACTTGAAAGCATAGAATTTCCTGAAAGTGTGGAGAAAATAGACGGCTTTCGTGCATGCTCCTCACTTAAAAATATAACATTGTCAGGTAATATTGAAGCTATACCGACATATGCGTTTCAAGATTGCACATCACTTAAAAGCGTAGTAATTCCAAACGGAATAAAGAAATTAGGCAACTGGGTATTTTACCGTTGTACATCCCTTGAGAGTATAGTGATTCCCGAAAGTGTAACGGATATAGGATACGATATATTTTATGGATGTACTTCCATTGACAAAATATATTGCGAGGCCGAGTCGAAGCCCGAAGGATGGCGCAGCTCATGGGATCACGATGTAAAAGAAGTAGTCTGGGGCTACAAGGGAAGTAATAAATAATAGTGAAGAGTGAAAAGTGAAGAGTAGAAAAAAGCATATATTACATATTAATGTGTATAAAAAACGACGGTGAAGCAAATTCACCGTCGTTTTAATTTGTAAAGCATAGCTTAAGTACTAATCGTTTTCGGTATGGATTTCTTCCATTTTCATAAGCCTTGTGGCAAGGTCAATGGCATCGTCAATATTGGCAGAGAAACGGTCTGCACCGATTTCCTCAATAAGACCGTATTTACGGAAAATTTCCATAGGCTGTGGATTTACATGGGAGAATATAAGCCCCACTCCGTGATGCTGACAGAAGGAGCAGAGATTCTCAATATTGCTCACAGCCGAGGAATCAATAGAGGGAACCCCGGACATACGGACGATCATAACCCTTGTGTCCTTATATATGGGGAAGTTCATATACTTGTCCGATGTGGCAAAGAACATAGGTCCGTTAATCTCATAAACAACCACTCCGTAGGGGATTTCCTTACCTCTGCCATCGGGGACGCTGTTATCCCACTGATGCACCTCCGACATATCTGCACTCTTTTTAAGGAAGATAAAGGCAGTAAGAATAAGTCCCACTGCAATAGCCACCACAAGGTCAAATATTACGGTAAGCACAAAGGTGGTAACAAGGATTACAACATCGGATATGGGTGCAGTCTTGCATATTTTTACAAATTTACGCCATTCGGACATATTGTATGCAACCATCAAAAGTATGGCTGCGATAACGGGCATAGGAATAAATGACGCATATGGCATAAGCACAAGCAGCACCAGGAGCAATGTTATAGCGTGCACCATCCCCGATACGGGAGTGCGGCCGCCGTTTTTAACATTTGCAGCAGTTCTTGCAATGGCACCCGTTGCGGGAATTCCTCCGAAAAGGCCGGAGCATATATTTCCTGCACCCTGGGCAATCAGCTCTGTGTTGGAGTTGTGTCTGTCATTTATCATTCCGTCGGATACCACACAGGATAAGAGGGATTCAATAGCTGCAAGCAATGCAATAGTAAAAGCGTTTGGCAAAAGATGAACAATTCTTTCAAGGGAAAGCCTTGGCAGGGAGGGAGTGGGGAGAGACGAAGAAATGGAATATAAATCTCCGATAGTATTTACATTTAATGAAAACAGTCCGACAGCAAGGGAGCCGAGCAGCACCACAATAAGGGAGCCGGGTATCTTCTTGCTCACCTTAGGCCAGAGTATAAGGATGGCAAGAGCAATAGCTCCTACTAAAAAGCTTTGGTAATTAAATGTGGAAATATTTTCAAAAAGAGCAAGTATCTTTTCAGGTGCCTCTATTGCATTTGTACCGGCAGGATAGCTAATACCGAAAAGGTCCTTTAGCTGACCGATAACAATGGTAACGGCTATGCCCGAGGTAAAGCCCACGGTAATGGTGTGGGGTATATATTTAATTAAGGAGCCGAGTCGTAAAACACCGAAAAGAATAAGAAAAATTCCCGCCATTACGGTTGCAATAACAAGACCGTCAATACCCTCCGTAACAACTATACCTGCTACAAGAGTGGCAAAGGCAGCAGTGGGACCGGATATATTAACATTGCTTCCTCCCATAAAGGAGATAACAAAGCCTGCAATAATTGCAGTATACAGACCCTTTTCGGGACCTACTCCCGACGCTATGGCAAGGGCAATAGACAGAGGCAGGGCAATAATTGCCACAATAATACCTGCCACAATATCATTTATAAGCTTTTTCTTGCTGTAGCCCTTGAATATTGAAAAGAATTTAGGTTGAAAAGTCTTCATAAGCCTTCCTCATAATGTTTTCTTACTTAAAATTATATATCCAAAAGCAACTTTTGTCAATATACAGTTGTCTTTCCGTTGACATGGGTTTTGAAATATGATATTATAAAATTACAGATAGCAGGGGGATTTTTATATGAAGATTAAAAATGTTGTATTTGATTTCGGACAGGTAATGGTCCATTTTGAGCCTGCGTATATGGTTGGCAGATATGTAACAGACAAAGAGGACGCCGAGCTTCTTGAAAGGGTGGTTTTTGACCGTCTTTACTGGGACAGACTCGATGCAGGCACCATAACAAATGAAGAAACCCTTACAGAGTGTCGCAAAAGACTGCCCGAGAGACTCTGGGAGGTGGCAGACACTATTTTCTACAACTGGATATACAATATCCCCGAGGTAGACGGTATGGCAGATCTCGTTTCGTACATAAAAAAGGCGTACGGTGTAAAAATTCTGCTTCTTTCCAACATTTCTCACTATTTTGCAGACCACGCAGGAGAGATAAATGCCCTGAAGAATTTTGACGGATGCATCTTTTCTGCAAGAATAGGTATAGTAAAGCCCTGTGCCGAGATTTTTGACTATATGTGCAAGACCTACGGTATAAAGCCCGAGGAGACCGTCTTTGTGGATGATAATAAGAATAATATAGAGGGTGCCCGTGCATTCGGCATAAACGGATATCTCTTTGACGGCGACGCTGCAAGGCTGAAGGAATATTTGGATAAGCTTCTTACCTTATAACTATAGCCTTTGTATGGTACAATAAGGATAAAAAACAAAAAAACGGAGGATGTATGAAAAAGGCATTAAAATTTTATGTGGACTCACCGTTAATATTAAGAATAGGCATTGGCTTGGTTATCGGTGTTGTATTGGGACTTCTTTTGCCTAAGGCGACCTTTATAACGGTTTTCGGCGATATATTTACAGGTGCACTTAAGGGAATTGCTCCTGTGCTTGTATTTTTCCTTGTTATCGCATCTCTTGCCAAAGCAGGAGAGGGAATAGGCTCAAGGTTCAGAGCAGTAATTTTCTTCTATGTAATAAGCACATTTTTAGCAGCAGTGGTTGCTGTTATTGCAAGCTATATTTTCAAGGTAACTGTGCCTCTTAACATTCCCCCCGAGTCGGGAAATCCTCCCGAGGAGCTGGGCGAGGTGTTCAGAGCTCTGCTCGGAAATATGGTGGCAAATCCCGTATCTGCTATAATAAACGGTAACTATGTTGGTATACTTACCTGGTCGGTAATTATCGGTCTTGCAATCCGTCATATGGCAAGCGATAATACAAAGAGCTTCTTAACCGATATTTCCAACGCAATCTCCAAGGTTGTCGGTTGGGTAATTCAGATAGCTCCCTTCGGTATTATGGGCCTTGTATTCGGCTCTGTAAGTGAGTACGGCATTGAGATTTTTGCCGATTACGGCAAGCTCCTTCTTGTTCTTGTTGGATGTATGCTTCTTGTGGCTCTTGTTGTGGACCCCCTTATTGTTGCTATAGCACTTAAGAGAAATCCCTATCCTCTTGTATTCCGTTGCTTCAGAGAATCGGGAATTACTGCATTCTTTACAAGGAGCTCTGCTGCCAATATTCCTGTAAATATGTCCCTCTGCGACAAGATGGGGCTTGACAAGGAATACTATTCTGTAGCTATTCCTCTGGGTGCTACCATCAATATGGATGGGGCTGCAATAACCATTACTGTAATGTCACTTACTGCTGCCTTCTCCCAGGGAATAAGCGTAAATATCTTCTTGGCTATCCTTCTTAGCTTTCTTGCTACCCTCGGTGCATGCGGTGCATCGGGTGTTGCAGGTGGCTCACTCCTTCTTATTCCTATGGCTTGCTCCCTTCTCGGTGTTGGAGGCGAGGTGGCTATGCAGATGATAGGTGTTGGCTTTATTATCAGCGTTGTTCAGGATTCTCTTGAAACAGCAATAAACTCCTCAGGCGATGTTATCTTCTGTGCAACAGCAGAGTACAGAGAAAGAATAAAGCGTGGAGAGGAAATAAAGCTGTAATAATTTTCTCCGAATAATAAATTAATCACACCCTGTCCGAAGTCGGGATAGGGTGTGATTTTTGTGCTTATTTTATAAAATTGCTCTTTTTCATAAATGAGATAAGGTTAGTTGCCAAGAGCCTGCTTCCGTAGGCATTGGGGTGCACCCCGTCACTAAAGCATTGGTCAACATTCGGCACAAGGGAAAATCCGTCTGCAACGATTACCTGCTCATAGTGGGAGCAGGCATCCTTTATTGTGTCGATGCACCAATGGAGCCTGTCAAAGTCCACATCATTGTTCCTCCACAGGGGAGTGATTGACAGTATGGGAATATCGGGATACATTTCTGTAATCACCCTGTAATATTCATTTACGGCACCCTTATAGTCATACTGCTCAAGGGGTGTGTCATAGTAGTTAGTGCCGAGAAAAACAATTATTTTATCGGGCTCAAAGCCGTCCACTCTCATAAGGTCACAGGGCTCATATCTGTATCCACCCACACCCTGACCGAGGAATGTGGCGTTCAGCTCTCTTGAAAGAGTGTTTAAGTATGAGGCACTTGCTATCTGAGGTCCTGCCCCCTGGGTAATGGAGTCGCCCAGCACAAGAATTTTAGGGCCCTTGCTCTTTACGGATTTGTAGCCTCCGTTTATCTCGAAATTCTTAATTCCGAAAATACTTTCACAGGGTAAATATACAGTAGCTCTTTTTTCTCCCTTCGGCATAGTAAAGGTGATTTTTCCCTTCAATTTTTCACCAATTTCATACACGGAGTAAAGGATATTGTCAATATATAGGTCAACGGTGTTTGCCGTTTCGTGGGTGTGGCTGGCCGTATAGTCAAAGGAAAGCTCCGTAGCGTCGGTAATAAGCTCAAGCCGTATACCTCCGGATATTTTTGCCCTCCATCTCCAGCCGTGGTCGTAGGATGGATTTGCCATATAGTCAAGCTGTGCCTTGGAATATTTGTATGCTATTAGGTAGCCTCTGTCCTTTTCAAAGTGAACAGCACCCTTATAGAATTTCTTTACGGTAGTGTCTGAAAGCTTCATTTTTACCTCCATTAATCAGATAATAGTTTTAATAAATGCGTAGAAGTCTGTAAGATATTTGTTTTTCCCGTTATCCCAGTGTCCAAAGCGTTCAAAGGTATCGGGACCTACAAAGCCCGGCTCCTCCCAAACGGTGTGGAATGGTCCGAAAAGGTTACGGTTGCCAACGGTTAAGGTAAGCTCTATTTCGTTTTCTCCCACCTTAAGCCCACGGGAAATATCGAGCTCGGAGTCAAACATCATTCTGCCCATATATTTTCCGTTTACGGAGGCATCTATTAAATGGAAGCGTTTGTCTGTAACAAGCTCCATTGCAGTGTCTGTTACAGTAAGCGTTTGCTTAAGTGTAATATCTCCCGAAAAGAAGGGAAAGCCATCCTCAATAAGAGAGGAAATAACCGTTTTTTGCTCTCCCATACGGAAATTATTGCCGAGTAAAATATCATCTCGCTTACCCCTTGTAAATTCACCGTAAATACCGAAATCTCCCATTAAGTAGACAGGCTCGATATTGGTGTCGTATACGAGGCAGTTTTTAAGGCTCTCGGTTACATTTTCTCCAAATAGAGCATAGTATACATTTTCACTCTGATAATAATCAAGGGCTATTACTATTTCGTTTTTGCCCACACGGAGCTTTTTCGCAATGTCATACCTGTAAAAATTGCTTTCATATTCCCAGGTACCGATTTTTGCCGCCTCTGTGTCGTTTATTTTAACGCTTGTCCGTTCCTCCTCTGCCAAGAGAACACATTTTTCGGGTAGCTTATCCACCGTAAACTCGTATTTAAGCAACAGCTTGCCCTCATACCTTTCCTTTAAGAGAATATCAAGTATTCCCATATGGTGTATAGGCTCGGAGTAGGTTATGCCTCCATCCCTGGAGTAGCGTATCATATCAAGGGTAAAATAGTTGTCCACCTTATGACAAAGTGTAAACTCATTTCCGAGATGCAGAGGAGAAAGAAGGGGAGGAGTGTCGCATTTCTTGTCGGAAATATATAGGATATAGGATTGCCCCGACTCGAAGGGGACAGTCAACGGTATGGTCTTGTACTCATCCCTTAGTATATCGTAGGAATCAAAGGAGGTCCCACCCTTCACTGTAAAGGTGACCTCCGTTTTTTCACCGAGGTTTACAGCGTAAATAAAGGATTTGCCATCCTTATCTGTTCTGTACACGGTGCGTACAGAGCTGTTTTCACTTACTGTATAGGGCTGGTCGGCTATTATTTCATCAAGGGTGATATTCGATACAAGATAATCGTAGCTGTAGGGTATGCCCTCCAGATATTCGGGCTTGTTACCGTATAAAAGCACCCTGCCCCCGTCGGAAACAAATTTCTTAAGTATAGCCTCTGTGGATTTATCCATTGTAAAAATTTCCGGCAGGATAAGATATTTATAGGCACATTTTCCGAGAAAAATCACACCGTTTTCTGTTTTTCCGTACTTTTCAAGGAGAGTTTCGTCAATATAATGGTGTGGGATTCCCTTATAGCACAGCTCATTTGTCAGTCTTTCAAAGGGCTTTTCCAAAATATCGCCAAGACCGTGCCAATTCTCTGAGGGGGAGAATTTATAGTCAAAGTAAGCTGATCTTATGGGGTGTAAAACACCCACGGACACAGGCTCCTTGCTCTGTGCCAGAAGCTTACCGAGATAGGAAAAATATCCGTTAAATTCCTTAAATGCCTTCCGTACCCAGGGATTTATCTCGGAGTAGTGTGCGGGATAATCCCTTTTTCTCTGTCCGTATTCGGAATAGGGAAGCAGGTGCTGGCACATAAGGTTTACTCCCGATACATATTGGCACTCTGCCACCTTTTTTAGCTCTGAGGGATTGATATCCCATCCACAGCAGCCGTAGGTTTCGGTTATTACCTGCTCCTTGCCAAGCTGGGAGGCTACGCTGGATACCTGTTTAGGGGCAATCTCACTACCTATCCACCCTCCCAGATAGTCAATGCCCGGGATGTGCTCGTATTCATAAAAGGGCATAATACCTCCACAGCATTCCATCTGTCCGCAGAGGCAGTTTTCCTCTATATAGTGTCCTGTCAGCTTATATCCGTTTTTGTCGCACCACTCATAGGTCATTTTGCCAAAGGCATTTAACATAAGGGACTGCATGGATTTCCAATATTTGTAACGGAAGTCACGGTAGCCCTCCTTCTCCACAAACATAAGCCCCAGACGGTCAAGGATATCCTCGCCGTATGTATTAAGGAAGTATTCTGGCAGAACCCTTGTGTATGGGTGTCCCCAGCGTTGATACTGTGGCTCATCGGTAAAAAAGCCCTTTATACCGTGTCTGTCTCTCTTTTTGTATTCCTCGTGGGTAAGGTCAAGGAATTTTTGCACCACCTCGGGATTCAGTATATCGGCTGTGGAGGTGGAGTAGTGGCTGTAAACATTAAGACATTCCTTGCAGGGGGAAAAGACTCTTATGAGTCTGTCTCCGCTAATATCGTAGGATGCAAGGGCATTCTTATCATACTCGCCACAGGTATAGGTAAGATACATATCCCTGTTTTCCACATCCTCAAGGAGCTTTCCTCCCACAAATCCGCTGGGCCAACCGTTCTCATCGTAGGCGTACGCCTCCATATCAAGCTCCTCAGCTCTTTTTGCACAGGCGTCAACACAGTCGAACCACTCTTCGCTTAGGTACTCGGTCTTGAGTCCCCCACGGGCATGCATAAAGAATCCGCCTATTCCGTTTTCGTCCATCCATTCTATCTGTTTAATAAGCTTTTCCTTATCCAATTTATCATTCCAGGACCAAAAGGGAAGGGACCTGTATTTTTTCTCTGCTTCCTTCATTTCAGCAACCTCCGATATTTATGCCTTTATTTTATCACACTGCTTTACTAAAAGCAATAAATTGGTTGCTTTTAATACATCTTTATGATAAAATTATTTTATAAAGCAAAGGAAACAGCTGTGGCAAGCCGCTTTATTTTAAGACTTATCGTATTGTACGGAGCTGCCCTACAGACTCAAAATTATAAAAGGGAGAAACAGAATGAGCCTTGTAATTGCAAAAAACGGTGAAATAAGGGACGAAAGAAACGGACAGAACATTTTTAACGGTGGGGAAATCAGTATATGCTACACTCTTGACACCGACGATATTAAAATAATGCCTAAAAAATTCGGCACGCCGTACAATGACAGAACTGATGATTTGGTTATAAAAAATGCTGTACGGTACGGGGAAAATACGCAATCTACCGTAAAAATCGAGAAATATCGGGACGGAATATTGATTGAGGCTACGGCACAGGCGACAAATCTTTCTCAGTACGGCGTAAATCTGCCCTTTAATTTTATGGGCAAGAAAAACGGAGGAGGCTGGAAACGGCAATATCTTTTTAACTCTCCCTATATGTCGTCGGACAAGAGTATTATATACGCTTATCTTACCAATCCCGAGGGAAACAATCTGGTGGTGGCTATACTAAGCAGAGCAGACGGCTGGAAAATGGATTACTCACATTTCGCCTGGGCACATTACTTTATAAATCTGAAGCTCCTTGCCAATTATGACAGAGCATACGGAGTGGGGGACAGAGAAAAGCATATAAGGGCGATAATTCTGCCTGTGGATAGCTTTTCCCATGCTCTCGGACGCCTGAGTGAGGTGTATGGAGTACCATTCCTTGAATATAATTTGTCGGGGGGAGCCATAGGCGACGCTGTTGAGCTTATACCCTATGGAGAACCGAATATGCTTATAGAACGGATAAACGGTGTCGAGAGTATCGCTGATTTTTCAAGAAAATATATAATTAAGGCAGAGGGAGTTACGGAGCTGATTCCGGTTAAAGACGGGAAAAGAGGAGCCACCGTTACCCTATACGGCTACTCCTCCTTAGTCGGACTTTATAAAAAATCCATGGATACGGTGAATACCGATATAATAATGCGTAACACCAACGGAAATTTATGTGAGCATCAATGCTGGGCACCTGCAACCATGCGATATATGATGAAGTACGGTAATACTCTTACCGATACCGACAGAGCAGCATATGAAAAGAGACTCGGCTGGCTCCTTGATATAGTGACCGAGCAGGACCCGGAAAGGGCAATAAAGGAAATTACGATTTTAGACACTCCCCACGGAGTTTTTCCTCCCTACAATGTATATAAGTCCCCGAGAGTACAGGAGCTTTTCTTCGGTATAACTATTCTGACAGAGGCATATCTGTGCTTTAAGGATGAAAAATTCCTTCGCTATGCCAGGGGAGCTACAGAATGTCTTTTCTCCCATTATTTTAAGGAGGACGGACATTTAGAGGTATATTGGGGAAGCGGAGAGCCCGAGGACTATACCACCGTGTGCTGTCCTATGATACCGATTGTTAATATGGCAGAGCTTTTATCCACACGGGATAAGGCATTTTCCGACCGATGCTATGAGGTAGCCGACAAAATGGCCTCCTATCTTTGCAAAAGAGGAGTTTCCTTCCCTACAGAGGGCGAAAAATCATCGGAGGCAGAGGATGAGATGGAGGACGGCTCCATATCCTGCACAGCTCTTGCCCTTTTGTATTACTGTGCAAGAGTAAAGCGTAATGATGAATATCTGAGACGGGCAAAGGAGATTTTAGACCTGCACGAGTGTTGGGTAATAAACACACCCATATGTCAGATGCGAGGCTCATCTCTGCGTTGGTGGGAGACTCAATGGGAGGGAGATGCCGACGGTCCTGCACTTTGCTGTGGTCACGCCTGGACAATATGGCGTGCCGAGGCAGATTATCACTACTATGCCCTGACAGGGAACAAAAGCTATCTTATAAAGGCAAAAAACGGATTTATGACAAATCTTTCAAAGATAGATAAGGATGGGAAAAGCTACGCAAGCTACAATCCCGACGAAATAAACGGAGGAGGCTTTAACGGTGTTGACGAGTCAATAAGATTCCGTATTGCACCGAGATTTCCTGACAGAGAGGACTGTGGGCTGTCCCGATATGTCTGGCTTAGAATAAACGACACAGGGCTCCTTGAATAAATGCAGCCTTGACTAAGCCGACGGACTGTGATATACTTGAATCAAATATATAAGCTTGTGAGGTTTTATGAAAAAGATTATTGCTATTTTACTTATCCTTGTTTTTTCCCTTTCCCTTGTTGCCTGTAAAAGCACATACAGTGATGTTATAGAACAGCTTGAGGATATGGATATGGGAGGATATTTTTACACAGATGCACAGATTATATCCATGAAGGAGGAGTATGCCATAAAGCAAAATATAGTGTCCTTTGCCAATTTCTCATCGATCATGGAAAACGGAGAAGAGCTTAATCTCTATGTGGCAGAGCTGGAAACAAAGGAGCAGGCTGAGACCTTTTGCCTGGATTTTGCAACACAGTGGAGATACGCCGTTGTGACAGAAAATGTGGTAGTGTACGGTAACAACAGTGTAATTAACGATTTGGAGCTGTAAGCCTTGACACAGTGATTAAAATTATGATATACTGAAAATTGATAAAAGATAATATTTAAGGAGAATAAAACTATGAACAATATTCCGAAAATTAAGCTTGGTATTGTGGCTGTTTCCCGTGACTGCTTTCCCGAGAGCCTTTCTGTAAACAGAAGAAAGGCACTTGTAAAGGCATATGAGGATAAGTACGGCAAGGGAGATATCTATGAGTGCCCTGTTTGTATCGTTGAAAGCGAAATACATATGATGCAGGCACTTGAGGATGTTAAGAATGCAGGCTGCAATGCCCTTTGTGTATATCTTGGCAACTTCGGTCCTGAAATTTCCGAAACCATGCTTGCTCAGAATTTTGACGGTCCCGTTATGTTCTGTGCGGCAGCAGAGGAAACAGGTGATAAGCTTGTAGGTGACAGAGGAGATGCATACTGCGGTATGCTTAATGCAAGCTATAACCTTAAGCTCCGTAATGTAAAGGCGTATATCCCCGAGTATCCCGTTGGCGATGCCGAGGACTGTGCCGATATGATCAAGGAGTTCTTACCCATTGCAAGAGCAATCTACGGTCTTAAGAACCTTAAGATAATTTCCTTCGGTCCCCGTCCCTTTAACTTTATGGCTTGTAATGCTCCAATCAAGCAGCTTTACAATATGGGCGTTGAGATTGAAGAAAACTCCGAGCTTGACCTTTTTGAAGCCTTCCATAAGCACGCCGATGACCCCAGAATCGCAGAGGTTGCGGCAGATATGGCATCAGAGCTTGGTGCAGGAAATAAAAAACCCGAGATTTTGAACAAGCTTGCTCAGTATGAGCTTACACTCCTTGACTGGGTAGAGGCTCACCGTGGCTCCAAAAAGTTTGTTGCATTGGCAGGAAAGTGCTGGCCCGCATTCCAGACACAGTTCGGCTTTGTTCCCTGCTATGTAAACAGCCGTCTTACAGGAAAGGGCATTCCCGTATCCTGTGAGGTTGATATTTACGGTACACTCTCCGAGTTTATAGGCACCTGCGTAAGTGAGGATGTTGTAACACTTCTTGATATCAATAATACAGTTCCTAAGGATATGTACAATGAGAGCATCAAGGGTAAGTTTGATTATTCCCTTACAGATACATTTATGGGCTTCCACTGCGGTAATACCTGCAGCGTTAAGCTTAATAAGCCCGAAATGAAGAATCAGATGATTATGGCCCGTTCCCTTCCCGAGGAGGTTACAAACGGAACCCTTGAGGGCGATATCATCCCCGGAGAAATCACCTTCTTCCGTCTCCAGTCCACAGCAGATAACCATCTCTTTGCTTATGTAGCAGAGGGAGAGGTTCTTCCCGTGGCTACAAGGTCCTTTGGAGGCATCGGTATCTTCGCAATTAAGGAAATGGGCAGATTCTACCGTCATGTCCTTATCGAAAACGGCTTCCCCCACCACGGAGCAGTAGCCTTCGGTCACTACGGCAAAGCAATTTTTGAGGTATTCAAGTACTTCGACGCTGAGAATATCGGCTACAATCAGCCCAAGTGTCAGCCCTATAAGACAGAGAATCCCTTTTAATTAAACAGTAAAAGGAATTAAATAGCAAAAAAGCCTTCTATCCTGAGCACTTTGACTTTGGATAGAAGGTTTTTGATTTTTCATGTTGTTTTTTTGATAATGGGCAAAAAGCTTAACTTTGATATATGGACTCTCTTGTAAAAGGATGTGCAATACCGGTCGAAAACCTCTTGTTGACAAAGTGACCGTAATATGGTAAAATATTCTAAAAGAGCTAAATGTAATTTACTGAATAATTTTGAAAATCAATTTGATTACAATGCAAAAAATATATAAACCCCGGTCAGCAAAATATTTATAAAATCAGCAGGAAAAAATATGAAGAAAAGGTTAATAGCAATTTTGTCACTGGTAATGGCTGTAATACTGTTTACCTTTTCTATGCCTATCGTTGCCTTAGAGGATACCTCTATTGAGGAAATAGAGGAGCTGAGGGAGGAAAATGTAAAGCATTTCAGAATGCCCGACGGTAAATATAAGGCAGTAGTGTATTCAGAACC
>JAFTJE010000021.1 GCA_017456545.1 Clostridia bacterium
AAGGGGTGTTGCCTGTGTCGCAAGGTCTGCCACATATGTATCCATAGCGTTGGCAATGCCCTCGCTTGTTTCCTCGGAGAGAGCATCCATAAGTCCGCCCACTGCCTGAGCCTTGTCAATATCGCCTACCTTGTAGTTAAAGTAGCGAATTTGATTAACATTAAGAATAACAGAGTTGTCCGCTATCTCCTCAGCACCCTCAATCTCGCCGCTTGCATTACCTCTTTCGAGTTTTCTGATAGTAGGCTTGCCTACACCAAGAATATGTACGGAATCGCCGCACTCCTTTACCTCACCCTCGTACTGTCTGTTACAGTCCTGAACGAATACGCATGCTCTTTCAAGACCTCTGTTAATAGCCTCCGACCACACGGAGGGAATAAAATTCTCATATGCCATAATAAAATTTCTCCTTTTTTACCATTTTTTCATAGATTTCCTTATTTTTTCATAATTTGCTGACACCTCTGCACTGCTCATAGCTTTCACTTGTTCTCGTGTGAAGAAGTCATTTTCCTCTGCAGGACCGGAATTATTAAGGCTTCCTACAGCGGACGCTGCATTGGCAGCGATTTGTGTTGCGACCCTTTTGGCATTATCTTCAGCAGCTTTTGATACTTTGCCTATATAATTACGATATCTTTCATAAATATCGGTAAGAGTGCTCTTTCCCCACTTACCCTCGGCGAATTCGTTAAAATCCTCATTCTCAAGGATATCTGGCACATTTACATCCGGATATTTCTCGCTAAAATCTACTATATCCTGATGTATCATCTCTGCAGAGTGTGCTTCATTCTGCTTCTGTGCTCTTATATCTCTCGCATACTTAAAGTAATCCACCACGGGGTCTCCATTCTTAGATTCAATATCTCTCATAATGAGATATTCCTCAACATCATCCTCATTCTCTATAGGTTGATGAGTGTACGGGTTTTCCGGAACAATCCTTTTAATGGCATTTAATTCTGCAGCCCTGATTTTTTTGGCTTGTTCCGCCTCTCTCCTGCGTCGTGCATTCTCTGCATTACGCTTTTTTTCGGCATCATCGGGTTTAGGGGTTTCTTCTTTTCCGTCGACAACCTCCGTCCCGGTAAAACCATTATTTTCTGTTACGGTACCTGTCGCTGTGTTGTTATCAGGTGGGGTAACAGCTCCCTCGTTTGTTTCCACAGCTATGTTTTTTTCTTCAGCCATATTAGCTCCTTTTAATATTGGATTTTTCCTCTGTTCCTGAGTAGTATTTATAAAGCATTTCTGCTTGATAAACCAAATTTAATTATGGGTTTCTATCTTTATTGACGAGCATTTCGTATATTTTATTTGCAAAGACACGGGCATCCTTTTCTCGTTCTTTAGCGATACCTTGTGCTTCTCTAATCTGTGCATCAGCCTCATTATGCATATTTATAATTGTTGCTTTGAGTGAATTGTTTTCAGATATAATGGATAATGCCTTGTCAACTACTTTCTTCTGCTCCGTCATAATCTTAGAGTCCTCGATAAGCTGCTTCTTTGCCGTATCGAGGTTCTGTAATACAATAGAAAGTGTATCCTCCTTCTGTGCCTTAAGATGTTTAAGCAGCTCGTTTTTATGACCAATAGCATCGTCAGGATACATCTTTATGTATGTTTCAAAGGATATCTCTCCCTTGCCAAGGGCTTGAGAAAGAATCTGAATATCACCTGCAATACTTGAACGACTTCCAGTCGTGGCTTCCACCGTTATATCAAGACTGGCGTTTGTAAATTCTGACGATGTAAAGTGTTTTTCCACATCATTTTCATCGTTTTCGTCAGACGCCATAATAAATGGACGGTCAAGATAATACAGCTTCAGAAACTGTGCAATAATCTTACCCTGTTTTTCCTTAACAAGTAAGAAGTTGTCTCTTAAATCATCAATAGGCTTCTGTGCTTGTGATTGTAAAAGGGCTATAGACACACCAGATAAGCCTCCGCTAATTTCTCCGGTAGAAATCTCAGTAGCACCGGACATACTTCTGGAAAGATCAATAAGAAGTGTCGCAAGATTAACTGGAGCATTCTGTATGGCCTGCTCACTCATCTTTTTAATACCATTGCCTGTTCCGGAATAGTCCACAAGAACCTGTCCCGGTACATTGGTTATACTCTGCCCTTTAAGAGCACCGGGAAGCGTTATGTACTTGCCCCATGCTATCTCCTGAGCATTAAGAAGGGACATTGCAACAAAGAAATTAATAGCCTTCTGATTAGGTATAAGCTCCTCCACCTCGCCAAGTCCGTATATGCATCTGTCCCTTTTCTCATAGTTTCCTACGACAACAGGATAAAAATAAGCCTTCGCATATCCTCTGTTTTCATAAATCTTATCAGGGAAGGCTGTATTGGGATTATCCTCCACAAGCTCTCCTTCATTATCCATACGGAGCTTCTCTTCATTAACAAGAGGGTTGATGGAAAATGCATCTCCGAGAAGAACATCTTTTGTGCATCGCTGACAGTATACCTCACCGTCTTTGCGATAATATTTTGTCAAAACAGTAATAAGCTTATTGTTCCCCTGTTCCTTTGTGTTGTAAGGATTATCACCATCGCTTTCTCCATGTATCATAGCTCTGAGTGACTCATCATTTACCATAGCTCGCACAGCATCTAAGCTCATCCTGGTTGATATAATAATCCATTTTTGCTTTTGCTCATCAAGCTCACAGGGATTTTCGAAAAAGATATTTAGAGGGTCAATAAGCTCACAGCGAAGTGCTCCTACCTTATTTCCTTTAGAATCTATTGAGTTGTTGTCCCAATAGTAGTGAAAAAAATACCCTCCCTTTTTTATGCCATCCTCAATTCCAGCCTTGTCATAATAACGCTGATTAAGGTCTTTTTGTACAAATTGAGCAAATCCATTAAATACAGATGTGTCCACGCTTTTGTCATGACTTTTATAGACGATACGAACGGGTGAAGAAACTATAGCTGCCTTTTTATTTCTGCATATCATCTTAATAATGTTGATAACAGGCCGTGGAAGATTCTTTGTGTTCTTAGTAGCTGCAGGCCACTGGTCGCCTTCATAGAATTTAACAAATTTAGGAAGATTAGTCCTCAGGCTTATGCTGTTTTGATAATCGATTCCTTTTTCATATTGGCTCCATATTTCTGCTGCCACTATGGAACCGTCGTAGTTCTCACTCACTTAGATTCTCCCCTTTCCATCGCCGTTGAGCCATTCATCGATTATGTCACTCGTTGTCAATCCGTTACTACCGGTTTTTCTCTTTGCTTCTAAGGCATCTAACCGAGAATTCATCTCGTTTAGCTTACTTTCCATATTCGATATAAGCTTTTCAAGCTTTTTTATTTTTTTCCCAAATCCTAACATAATTCCTCCATTTCAACTACCATTCCACATAAGTGTCATGGCTTATAGATTCCATATTGAACATTTTACCCAACTCGACAAAAGCCTTTTTATTAACCTCTATATCGCGTGTGTATCCAATTGCTGCAAACCGTGCTATAGCAGAAGCCATAACAAGATCATCGTGAGCTCCATCCGTCGCAGCAGACTTTCCATCGTAACGCCTTATAAATGTCGTCATTTCCTTGAGCGTTT
The DNA here is from genome assembly GCA_017456545.1 of Clostridia bacterium. Taxonomy (GTDB): domain Bacteria; phylum Bacillota; class Clostridia; order Oscillospirales; family CAG-272; genus RGIG2000. The sequence goes on from JAFTJE010000021.1 coordinate 3,602, forward strand.
CTCTGTCTGTTTCAAGGGTTATATCATCCCTCATAGTCGTCACAAGATTATTAACAATAACTGACCTTGTGGCTCGTGTAGTCAAAAAGCCGTATTTATTATCTTTTTTATCTCCCTGGGTACCCAATATCGATGATACATATAGATTGGTATATCCAAGAGATCGTAAAACCCTTATGGGATGTATCGAGTAGTTAACCTCCACAGCTATAAAAGCCTCATTATAGAACATACCGAGACAGTATAACTGTTCTGCATATAAATCCTCGTCCATTCTTTGCTTTTGAAGAGTTGCTACACATCGTCCATTTGTATTGTCTATTACCTTTGCTGTAAAATAGTCATTCCCCGTTCCGGCTGTGTCGGCACCTATAACATATGGTTTAATCCTTTCCACTCCATTTTTTACCTCCTTGTACGGATTCTCAACTATACGGATATACCCGTTTCTGTCCTCACGGAATACTATATCCTTTATCCGACTTTCATAATCCGCAACTCTTCCGTTCTCATCAAGCACAGGAGTATTTTCCTTACGATATTCGAAATAACCAAGTCTGTACGGTACATTAAAGACCGTAAGATAATTGCTTATAGCCTCCTTATCAAAGACGCAATCTCCACTTGATATAAAGGCTTCCTCAGGTGTACAAGGATATTCTTGCTTTATAGCAGTTGGGTCTACATAAGAGTAATACTTTGAACAATACCACGCTATTTTATTATCATTAATCCCTCTCTTTCTGAGGAACTCTATTCTTTGCGATAGCCAACCGTCCGCCCTTGATATAACGCTTATATCGTCACATTCATACTCAGGCGTACGCCACCACTCGTAAAAGATGTTGACACAGCTTCCCTGGTCCCAAAGGTCCTTTGCTTCATTAAAGCCATTGGCTGTTGTTTCGTATATTCTGATAGCGTCCGACACTGCCGCTTCGTTAATTGATTTTTGCAAAGAAGATAGCCCACAGCGATAAAATGCCGCTTCAGAATAATGTATAAAATTAAGCGTTCTGCTTCGTCCGACATTGGGAGTAGCCGATGCAATTCGCCAGGAGGAATTCAGCTTATCAAAGAATATTTCGTTAACGGAGTTGAATTTCTCGTGAGGCTTAAGAATGTCGGGCAAGGCGTTATACATAAATTTTGCTTTGTCAGTAAATATAGCCTTCGTGTTGTCGTCCTTGTCTGCAAGGGTAAAACCGGAAAAATTCTTCCTAACAACCGCAAAAGCAAGCTGAATAGCTGTAATAACCGTTGTAAATCCCTGTTGTCTGCCCTTAAGGATAAAGAAAGGCTTTTTGGTTCCGTGCTTTTCAAGCTTACATATAAAATCCCTCTGAACCTCATTAAAGAAAAACGGTACTGTATTCTTCCTTTTGTCTACAATACAGAAGCAACACTCTATCAAAAGATAAGGCTTATTAATAACCTCATTCCTCAATTGCTCATCCTTCAGTATGGCATAAGCATTAAAGTCTCTCAGCTTACGGTCATATTCAATATCATGTAGTTCCTCCCATCGTGCCTTTCTCTTACTTACCAACGCCTCAATACTTAATTTACTTAACTCTGTATTCTGCATTACAGGTCCTCAAACCTTGTCACGTCAAAGGATGCGTTTATATTTTGGGTGGGCTGTTTTTCCGCAAGGGCCACCTTATCGTATATGGTACCAAGAATGGATGCTACCTTTGACATATCCATCACCTGAAGAGCAACAAATTTCTTCACAAACGCCTCAATGGTTGCCGCATTGAATTTATCGCTTTCCTTAAGCATAACCTGCATAGTTTCGTGGAGGAGCTTATCCATCTCCTCTTCAGATTTGTTAGCACGCTTAATACGCTTATTTACAAGCTGAGAGGAATTAAGAATGGTGTCCCAGCCAAGCTCAATAAATTCCTGCTTTTTAATGTCGCACAAATTCGCATAATCAGGGTCCTTTTCAAATTCCTTGCGATATTTACGCACCGTGGACTCCGCTATGCCGAATTTTTCTGCAATATCACAGTTGTTCATGTTAATGGCACACTCTGCCTTAAGCTTGCCTTTAATCGCCTCTGTAAGCTTCGCACGCTTCTTTGCATTGCCCTTTGCCTTCGCCATTTCCCCCCTCCTTTCCGTGTTCTGTAACATAGAACACATTCGCTATATTTAGCATAGCACAAACAAAAGTGTAAAAAAGTGTACACTTTTATCGAAAGAAAATATTGTTAAAAAGAGGGAGCCCTACGCTCCCTCTCCGATATTTGATTTGTTTATAACATCGCACAGCCTTAAAGAGGCATTATGTAAATGCTTTTTCAACCAATCCGCTGAATAATTCAGCCTTTTAGCCACCTCTGCCTGTGTCCCGCTGTAATTGATATAGCACATATTTATAAGCTCCTGATCCTGTTCATCCAGCTTGTCTATGTAGCCAATATACTTGTTTTTAAGCTCGTGGGCACGCTTTATAAAACCCGGAATATTAAGAAGCTTGATAGTAGCCTCAAGCTCGAATATAGCCTGCTCCCTCTCCTCCATGGTATTCTTCGGATGCCCTGCCTTCTTAAGATAATCTATCCTCTCTCGGCTCTGCAATTCTATAGCCCGCTTACTCTCCAGTGCCCTCTCGAGCCTCTGTATCCTCCTTAAGTCCTTCTTTATTTCCTTCAAAGTCATTTCCCACATCCTCCCAACATATTTCTTCCTCTGTTTTTCCGTGATATTCGCACTCGGTATTATTGCAAAATTCACAATCGTATAAGAATTGGCACCCTACACATTCAAGCGTACAGTCAGTCTCACATCCACATCCGATGTGAGCCTGCCTCCCAATATTACTTTGTTCAAATTAAAATTTGCCATCTTCTACCTCCTTTTGTAGCCATTCTTTTATGCAATGTTTGCACCCTTCGTATTTTTTAGTATAGCAATCCCACTTACTTGGGAAAATACATATATCTAAACTTTCAAGCCACTCAGCCAAAGCCCCCTCGTTCTCGGTTATCTTGTCAAAGTTGGTGCGAGGTTTTTCTCGTCTTTGCATTTCGTTAAGCAGAGCCGACTTGATAAATTCCTCGTCTATTAAAAACAAGTCCGTTATGCCTTGCTCCGTTGCGTATTTAATAATGGCATCGCAAATAGACTTGTCTTTTAGGTTAGCAACCTTTGTCCTAATCTGGGTTATTGCCGTTGCAACATAACTGTTCTTTTCAAGCTCGTTTTTAGTTTCGATTTTAGGCTCATTCAAATGTATGTATTGTCCATTTTTCAGTAATTCTATTTTAGGATAGCCCATACTCACACCCCCATTTCCTCTCGCAAACTATCTTTTATGTAATATTCAATACCAAGCGACTTACAAAGTGCTTCTGCCTTTTCGCCAAACTCTTTCCAATTTATGTCGCTATGGTAATAATTCAATTTGCCGATTTTAACCTTGTCAACAACAAACTGTACACAATGCAAGTCTATAAAAAACTCTCTTTCATTTGTCACAGGCTCAAATGACACCCAAGTTTTTATACCTCTGCGATGGGCTTCTGCAAGGCTATTAAGCCTATCTCTTTCAGTTTCGGTCTTTATTCCGTCAAGTGTTATTCCGTACCAATCGTTTTCGTCTAATAGGTCAAAATCTCTTGTTCCGTCACCCTTTGTCAAAATCTGCACATTGTTTCCACTTTCCTTAATAGCCTTGATAATCTCCCTTGTCGGTGTTGTATCATAGCCTGTTGGATAAGGGTCGCAAGTAAAGCACAAATGTATCAATTTGCCCTTAATCTGCTCTTTCTCTAATTGCTTTTTAACCTCTGCAACAATATCTTTTCTTGGCTCTATGCAACTGTGAAATTGCTCTCGGCCTTTTCTTAATACACTTGGAGCAAAGCAATAAAAACATCTGTGAGGACAACCTGTATAAATGTTAATTGCTAAATCTCCGTACTCTTTTGCTTTGCCTTTTGGCTCGTATATAGGTTTCATTCGTTCTCCTCGCTTTCCTCTATGACATCAATATATGCGTTTTTAAGCAAATCCTTAATAGAGCAATTATCACTATCTCCAACATAATTGTCGCACTCGTCATAAAAACTCCAAGCAGTATAAGGTCTTGCTTCAATTCCTGTGTATTCTTTTAATAGTGCATATGCACCTTGCCTATCTCCAAAATACAACTTATCTTCGATTTTCTCTAATTGTTCCCTTGTTATTTCTCTATTCATTCCCCCACCTCACGCAACTTTCTTTCTGCATCCTCTTTGGTGAGGAATACGGTTTTGCCAAAATCGTCAAGTTCAAACAATAAATTTGCTCCCCTACTGTTTTCTGCTGTTATAGATAAATGTTTACAACAACTTGATACAAGAAAAGTAATAGCAATAACTCGCATTTCAACTATTTTTTCATTGAATATTTTAGAGTTACGAATTTCATAAATCGTATCCCCCACCTTGCAAGGAAGCTCAACAAACAGGGATTTGGATTTGTAGTGGTCGCAATCTCCATTTTCGCCCTTAAAATCGTGTGTTTCGCCAAATTCTATTCGGTCATAGCACACATCATAGTGCAAGCACTCTTTACATTCGCATTTACTCATTTTCTGTTACCTCAACGTAGCACCAACTCTGTGGCGGTCTTTTTAACGGTACCCACCTGCCAAATCCCAGTTTGCTGAATTTTTCAAGGCTTATCGGATCCGAATATCTGACGAGTCCTGTTATATGTAAGCCATATCCAAGACCGTTCTTGAGATAAGCGTTAATCTCGTAGTCATTCAAGCATATATCAAGTCCTTTTTCCTCAGCCTCGGAGAAATAGTCCAGCTCGTCGTCGCCTATGTACATATACTCCGAAATATCCTTAGCCACGGTGTAAATTTGGTCGCATATAAACTCTCCAACAACCATTCCCCTGCCACCGTTCTTCGCAGTCTCGTATATATATCCGGGAAAGGGAGCCTTGAGCCTCGGCCTGTTTTTCCGAAGCTCAACGTTTTTGCGATATACCGCCTCTCCATCCCTCTCCCCTATTTTTTCAAATATTTTCTCCACCTGCTCCGGATGGATGCTAAACATCACACCTATCATTTTTCACTCTCCTCCGGCGGCACAAGAGAGCTTCCGAACATTATAAGCGCCTTATCAAGCCTGTCAGCTGTGTCGGCATCATCAAGACGAACCTTTTTTATAATATCCTTGAGCTTTAATACAGTTTCCTGCACAGTATTAAATAGAGTCTTAAAGGTTGTTACCTCGGGAGACGCCGTTCTCAACTGTTTTTTTGCCGCTTCCAATCTTGCATCCGCTTCCTCAGCTGCTCTCTTAGCAGCCTCCGCTTCAATTTCAGCAGCCTTAAGCCTGTCCTCAACCTCCTTGATTGCCTTACTTGCATTAAGCTCCGCCTCCTTGCGAACCGCCGCCTCTGTTTCAGCTCGCAGCTCATCCAACTTTTCCTTAGGGATGCTTGGATTTTTCTTTGCATCTCTCAGCTTCTTCTGTAATTCCTTTACGTTTTCCTGTGCCTTTGCACGCTCCGATATTTCCTTATCAAGCTCCTTTCTGATATCGTCAACCGCCGCAGCTTTAACGTTTGCCTCTATAGCCTTGCCCTCTGCTTCTATCAGCTTGTCGCTTAACTTCTTTTCCCTGGCTTCCGCCTCCTTCTGCTTTTTGATAGCCTCATCCCTCTCGGAAATTGCTGCCTTAAGCTGTCTTACAGAAAGGTCCTCCGCATTTACCGCCTCGGCAAACTCCTCCCGCTCCTCTTTAGGTATAGCAAGAAGCTGAAGCGCTTTTGAATAAGAAAGATTAGCAAACGCTTGGGAATTTACGGAGGCGCCGAACAAGGATATTTGACTGGCGCCAAACTCCTTATAAAGCTTCATATAGTTGTTGGCGCTGGACTGAGAAAACTCAAATTCTCTCTTAATCCAATCTCCCCATTCTCCGTGTGAGAGCATGCTTTTAGCCTCCTCAAGCCGCCTTCCCATCTCTACGGCATATATAAGAGCAAGATTCTGAGCCTGTCTGTTTATATCCTTTATTTCCGCCGTAATAACGCTGATATCACGCACCTGCATACTGTTGTTCTTCATTTCTGCCACTGAGTTTTCCATCCTTATTCTCCTTCAAAGTTTTAAGATAATTAAGCCATTTTTCTTCAAATATAACGACCTCCTCGGTCCTTGAGCAGTTACCCTTGCCACGGTTTTGGTTAACCTGGTTATTCTTCCATTCAAGAGTAAAATACGGTACGTCGGGCTTGTCTATGTGCCGTATAAAAAGTATAACGGTCTTTCCGTCTGCATAGCTCCTTGCATATGATGCCACACAGTGCGAGAGCACCTTTCCCTCTCGGATAAGCTCTCCCTGGCTCCTACATACTCTTATAAGCAATCCCGTTTCCTCGTCGCTGTATTCCATAGGCAAAAGCTCCGGTATTCTCTTTTTAATCTTTTTGTTAATACCGGGATTTCTCTTATTTTGAACCCTCTCCGTCATTTCATCGTGAGCATCCATAATGTATTTCGGAAAAAGCTCCGACTCGACCATTTCTCCGTTAATCTCATAAAGCATATTCCAATAGTCGATTATGTAATCAATGTTAACAAGCCCGAGAAAATCTCCGTATAACTCCCTTTGCTTTTTTATATAGTTAATCAGTCTAATAACGGGTACCGTGTATCCGTTTACATCACTTATAAGAGCGCCAAGCACACTCTTGAGCTTTTGCGTTTCCGCAATTTCTATCTGTTCTCTTGTAAGCTTAATTCCCCTTACCTTGTATATTTCCTTAAAAAGTATAAGAGCATTGAAGCTCAATCCTCTTACAAGAGGTATATCATCCTTCTCGACGCCAAGCATATAGTGGGGTCTTGCATCCTTCCAATTTATAAAATTGTCCGTTTGCTTTAATTGAAAAACGGAGGAATAATATCCTTTATAAACCGTGGCTTCGTTAAGAACGTTTGTTACGTATCTCGAAAAGCCTTGTCTTATAAGGTTTTCAACGTTATTATGCTTAAGATACGTCTGTATGTATCTTGCGGGCCAACAGCCTTGGTTATCCTTGGAAGCCTCCATCATATACTCGTAAAGAGCAGAATTTCCGCAATTAGTGACCTCTACCTTTCGTTGCGTCCATCCGATAAGCTCGCTTTTTTCCCAACGTCCGATTTCATCCGAAAAGGTTTTCGTATATTCCCAATTATAAAGCCAGCTGTAAGAGCTCATAAATTTAACATATTTTTTAATGCGCACCATTTTGTTGTCAACTACTATAAAGCCGTCAACACCGTCCTGGAAATATCTTACCTCTCCGTCCTTTGTAACGTCTTTTTTTACGAGCCAGCTAAGAACCGCAAGATGCCCTTTTACGTTATGTACCGTGCATATCATATGGTCATCAATACTTTTGTGCGCCTTAAACGAGCCAATATGCAACGCCTTAACACCCTTACCGCACGAAGGACATAAGCAGCTCATATTATCCGTCACGTCGTTATTGCCAAGGTCCTTAAAACCGAAATTCCCATACGAATTATGGCATTCTCCTCCCGGCACGTATTCAAGATACGCTTCCTCCCCGCAAGATGAGCATTTAACGTGCACCATTTTCTCTTTTATGCAGGTTAGAGGATTTTCCACATACGCCACCTTATAAATGAGAACGTCAGATATAAGCATTCCTCTATCCTGCATTTTTTTGACAACCCCTTTAATTTCAAGCTCCCGTGGCACGTGTTTTATAAGCTCGTCAAGCTTTTTTATAAGCTCCTCTTTCATATCTCTTCAAACAAGCTGTCTATGTCGATAAAATCGGCATTGATCTTATTTTCCATCCTTTCGTTCTTTGTTTTTGCAACCATGAAGGTTTTTTCTTCTGCCTTCGGCAAACCGTAAAACTCCCTTATAAGGTCCTCGGCAACCTTAGGAGTAATGCAAAAGCATTTTGCACTACCGTGGTTTTTATCCGCATACTGCTTGAATTTTGCTGCAACATCCTCAAGCCCCATTCCGTTGGTCTCAAGATCCTTTACAAGAATATCTATTACAGATGGCTCCCTCTCCGCTATCTCCTTTAATTGCTCGCCTATCATATAGGCAGGCTCGTTCTCGTGTCCCCTCTGCTGTTCTGATATAAGATTTATAAGCTTTTCCATACCGTCCTCCTTAGTCCTTGCTTTGTCCTTCCTTCTTTTTCCTCTCTACCATTTCAAAATAAAACTCCACAGGAGTCGTCATTTCGAAAATGAGGCCGTAAATCCTTGCCAGCATATATGTATTATTCTGCCTCAGCTGTTCTCTCAAGCCTCCGAGATAAGCACGAAAGCCATCGAGAGACATAGTGCCCTTTGCCTTCAGGCATACATGACACACGGGGAGCAAATTGCCGGGATGAATCTCCCCTTCCTTTTCATCAAACCTCTGCACATGGTCTATGTACAAATTTATAGCCTTTTTAGCCTTTCTTCCACAGTAAGCACAGCATCCGTCATACCGTTCGCTGATAATGAGCTTTTCGTTGTAAGATAACTTCAATCTTTTATCCATTTTTCTTCCTCCCATTTTCTTTTATAAAATTTTCTCTCATCCCGAAGGATGTCGATGTATATAGCAAGCACACAAAAAGCAATCGTGCTTCCAATATATGTAACCGTCGCTATCCAATCGGGAAAGCCAAGCATTACACACATGCAACCGACGCCATAACAGCTCATAACATAGAAGGTATAAAGTATCATGATAAACATAAAATGTTGAACCTTCTATCTGAGCTGCACATCATTAAGATGTACACTTATTTTTGTCGATATAGTTGAATATGTGCCATAATTCACAGGATACAATCTGTATACATTCTTTTTGTAGTCGAAATAAGCACTTGCAACCTTGTGTATCCGTCCATTCTCATCGAGAATAGCCATAATTTCCTCATTGAGTCTTTTGCCGGTTCCTATAATCTTATATCTCTTCATAACTACTGTCCTTTCTTATATTTCGGTCTTTATCAACCATCTTTAAGATTTGCTCATAATCCGTGCATCCGAATTTGTACCCAAGCATAGTAAGCTCCGCCATTTTTTTAAGATAATGGTCCAACTCTTCCGGAGACAGTCTCCTTCTTAAATCAGCTTCCTGCTCATCATTCATAAACAGATATGCGGAAAAGTTCTCTCCTTTTACAATTCTGTATGAAAGAGATCTCTCCCCCTCGCACGCACCCGTGCTGTTGTTGTTATTAGAAAATGAAATTGTATTAGTATTAGGTATAAGAGTTATATTATTACCTTTACTTACTTCACTACTTATTATAATTTCATTATCTATTTCAATTTCATTTTCCATATGTTCAACATATGTACCCTCATATGTACTACATATGTTACTTTTTTTGCCGTTTCCCGCTTGGTTAATCGATCGGCTTATTGAATATTTTCGTTTCTTTTCAATTTCCTCATCCAGCCGAGCATTGTAGTAAAGACCTTTATCGTCTTTAACAAACTTTTCGAATATCTTTTTATCCTTTTTGCTACACACAGCAAGCATATCATCCTCGGCAAGGTGCCCATTTTGGTGCTGATGGCAAAGCAGAGTGATATATTTTCCCCTTTGCTCATAATTCATAAAAGCGACACCAACTAAAAAATCAGCTGTATAGAAATTGAAGCAAGGACTTTTATGTTTTTTATCTTTGTTTTTTGCCATAATCTTTTCCTTTTCCTTGCGTTTTTATAATTTATGTGATATAATATAAACACAACTTGATGTGCCGTTAATACGGCTCGCCCTTTGGAGCTTCCCTCTCCGAAGGGCCTTTTTTAATTCTGCGTTCTGCATTTATTAAAATGTCTTATCTCCCCAAGTATCGAGGATGTATTTTGTTTCCTTATACTTTGCCCGGCTCTTGCCAAGTGCCACACCCAGTGCCGCCACCGTTCCACCAAGCACCAGGGTTATAATACCTACTAAAAATTTCATATCTGATCTTCTTTCTTTGTAAATATATTCCTTACCGCCTGCACAACAATATTTCTCCTTTGCTTAAGCTCTTCTTCCGTTAAAATAGGGATATGTACCGTCGCCGTAATATTCTTATCAACAATGGTCTTAACCTTGTATTTATCCGCCATAACGCCTCCCTTATAATTTTGCATTTGATACTCCCCTCCTAAATCTTTACCTCAACATTATTCATCCACTCGTTAAGCTCGGTTACAAGAACCTTTCCCTTAATACCCAGCTTATCCCCCGTGCATTTCTTTACACTCCTTATAATGCTCAATGCTTTTGCTTCTCCGCACTTGAACATATCCATAAGGTCATACTTGTCCACAAAAGCAGAACCGTTTTTAAGCTCTTCCTTTGTTTTGAACACTGAATTATCCATTTTTTACCTCCTTGTAGAATTTAATTCACTTTAATTCGCAAAAAAAATATCCTGCAATTCATCGTTGCTCAATTTAAGAACATCACCAATAACTTGGACCTCGCTTATAAAAAATTCCTTCTTATTATGAATCTTATTAAAAAGTCCTGTCGGAGAAAGTCCCATTTGAGCTGAGAGAGATTTTATAGTATACCCCTTCTCCCTCATTTTTCCTTGCAGTTTATCTGTTTTAGTCATTATTTTACCTCCTTTGTAGAATTTAATTCTACTCAAATAATATCACTCTTTTTGTTGAATGTCAAGCACTTTTTCAAATATTTTTGATTTATTTTCAAAAAATGTTGATTTTACTTCAACTTTATGGTATCATTAAACACACGGAGGTATTAAAAATGTTAAATCTAATAGAGTTTGGAAAAAGAATAAAAGGAAAACGACTGGCTCTAAAAATGACACAGGAAGAGTTGGCAAAAAAGACAGGTTACACCTCAAGGTCAAGTATAAATAAAATAGAATTAGGACTCGTAGACCTTCCTCAATCAAAAATATTATCTATTGCAAATGCACTAGAAACAACCCCAGCATATTTAATGGGTTGGGAATTAGATTCTACTCCTTCTCCCGATATCACTACCGTTCCCGGCATATTTATTCCAAAGAAGAAAAGACTCCCAGTGCTTGGTAATATCGCTTGCGGAGAGCCTGTTTTTGCAGAGGAAAGCTTCGACGGTTACATTGAGATAGAGGACTGCATAAACGCCGATTTTTGCCTGCGTGCTAAAGGCGATAGTATGATAGGTGCCCGTATTATGGACGGCGATATTGTTATAGTAAAAAAGCAGGATATGGTCCGCAACGGTGAGATAGCCGTAGTCCTTATAGACGACGAGGCTACCCTTAAGCGTGCCTACTTCTACCCTGATAAAAACAAGCTGGTCCTGAACCCCGAGAACCCCAAATATGAGCCCCTTGTATACATCGGCGAGGAACTCAACTCCATCCATATCCTCGGCAAAGCTGTGGCATTTCAAAGCGTTATAAGGTAAGGAGACATCAAATGAGGGAATTTATATTAACAGTAATATCCGCTGGCACATTTATAGGCTTTATATATCTATGCTATACTTATAAAGCGTTTCTTTTTATCACGAGATTGTTATTGACCTTGGGAATAGCTGTAGCAATCGCAATAGTAGCCTTCGCAATTGAAGAATACTGGGTTTTAATTTTTAGTGTTGCCTTTGGAATACCAGGAGTATTTATATTAAAAATAGGACCTAATGATACAGATTACATAGACCCTGACAGATATAAGGAATGTACAACACCTAAAAGCAAGCATTCCGTTAATAAGTATTTGTCGCCCGATAATAAAGAGCATGTAAAGATGGTAAAGTATCATATCTTAAATCATTCTTCGAATCTTATTTACAGATTCGAAGAGAATTCCTCTCTAACAAGCTGTAAGGTCGATTTAATGAACGCATTAAAGAAAAGATTAGAAATAACCACTAATCTGCACACCGTAAAAATAGAAGATATCGAAAAATTAACATTAGCTATGTTATGTGATACCGCCTTTAATTTATTAGCATCGGGCGAGTACCATATCTACGCAGGAGAATTAGATCCTCTTGGACCCGGCATATCAATGTACTGCGTTTACATTTCGGCAATGAATCTTGCTGTTGAATTGGGCTTTAATGACGAAGAAAGTAAAAACGAAACTATAAAATACCTAAACCAATGTATTAGCGAAGTAGGATAAATTAGAAAGGAGTCCCTTATGGCAAGCTACGAGCAAAGTAAAACCTCAAAAACCTGGTCAGTACGCTTCAGAGCTATGGTAGAAGGCGTAGAAAAACATATGCGATTATCAGGCTTTCGCACAAAAAAAGAGGCTCAAGCCGGGTACATCTCCTTTGTCAACGAACAGGAAAAGAAGGAAAAGGAACGAGAAAAAAAGGAGCAAGAAAAAAAACTCACTCCTTCCGATATGCTATTCTCTACCCTTGTAGATAAATATTTGGTCCATCAAAAGACCAGGATAAAGGAAAGCTCCTATATAACTATTTCGAGCAAAATAAACAACCACATTATCCCATATTTCAAGGATATGGCAATAAAAGACATAACGCCCTTAACCGTCCTTGATTGGCAGCACTCTATCGATCATTACGCATATAAGCATAAAAGCTCCCTGAGAACACAACTCACATCTATATTCAAATATGGTGAACGATATATCGGCATAACAAATATTGTTGCACGAGTAGAACCCTTCAGAAACACCGAGCCCAAAAAGGATGTGCAGTGCTGGTCCTGGGAGGAATTTAACCGCTTTATAGTATATTGCGACGATCCGACCTATAATCTATTCTTCAAATTTCTCTACATCTCCGGCTGCCGTAAGGGAGAAGCACTTGCTCTCTCCTGGGACGATATAGACTTCGACAAGCGTACCGTCCGTATAAACAAAAATCTCACTCGAAAGACAAGTGAGATTTACAAAATTATATCCCCTAAAAACCCCTCAAGCATCAGAACCGTTGATATGCCACAGAAATTCATCGACGAGCTTAAGGAATATAAGTACTCCTCTCCCTGTTCCACCTTTGTTTTCGGCGGTGACGAACCCCTTAAGGAGTCAAATATAACACGCTATTTCCGTGCCTGTGCAGAAAAGGCAGGTAACCGTATTATTCGTCTTCACGACATGCGTCACTCCTGTGCCTCCCTGCTCATATCCCACGGCATATCCATCGTAGCAGTGTCCCATCGCCTCGGCCACAAAAATGTGGAGCAAACCCTTAATACCTACTCCCACTTAATGCCCAGCGAAGCCGCCCAAATGGTACACATCTTCGACTCCCTCTAATTTCCCTCTAAAAACTTTTGTACCTAAATTGTACCTACTCTAAAAAACACTACAATATTTTGTGCAAAAAAACGAAAAACACCACAATATCTTGTGGTGTTTTTTGCTGGCGGAGAAGGAGAGATTCGAACTCTCGAACCCTGTTACGGGTTACACGATTTCCAATCGTGCGCCCTCGACCAGCTAGGCGACTTCTCCATTTGCTGGATTAGTATATCACATCTTTTTTCAAAAATCAAGTCATTTTTCAAATTTTTTTATTATTTCTCTAATATTATTTGACATCGGTCTTTTTTTATGATATTATTTACATATATTTACTTGCTTATTTGGACTTTTGTCCTTAGGGCAATATTAAGGAGACAAAATTATGGATAAAATTCTTAAGCTTTTGGAAGAGGATTCTACTCTTACTGCCGAAGACCTTGCTCTTATGCTTTCCAAAGAGGTTGGAGATGTTAAAAAAATTATAGAGGGCTACGAAAAGGACGGCGTTATCCTCGGCTACAAGACTATTATCGACTGGGATAAGACTGACAGAGAGTATGTCAGTGCTCTTATTGAGGTTAAGGTTACTCCTCAGAGAGACAGAGGCTTTAACAAAATTGCGGAGAAGATTTACAATCATCCCGAGGTTAAGTCACTCTATCTTATGTCCGGTGGATTTGATTTTACTGTTCTTATTGAAGGTAAAACAATGAAGGAGGTCGCCTATTTTGTCGCCCAGAAATTAGCACCCATTGAATTTGTTACTTCCACTGCTACCCACTTTGTACTGAAGAAATATAAGGACAAGGGTGTGGTTTACACTCAAAAAGAAATTGACGAGAGAGGCAACTTACCCTTATGATAGATTACAACAAAATGCTTTCCAGGACTCTGTGCGATATAAAGCCCTCTGGCATCCGTAAGTTTTTTGATATGCTTTCGGATATGAATGATGTTGTTGCACTTACTGTCGGTCAGCCGGATTTTGTGACTCCCTGGCATATCCGTGAGGCTGCAATCGACTCCTTGGAAAAAGGAAAAACATATTACACCTCCAACGCAGGCTCTCCCGAGTTACGCTTTGCTATTGCAGATTATATGAAGCGTCGCTTTGACCTGGAATACCACGGTGAGGATGAGATTTTTGTTACTGTTGGCGGTAGTGAGGCTATTGATATAGCTATACGGTCACTTGTAAACCCGGGAGATGAGGTTATCGTTCCTATGCCATCCTTTGTATGCTATGAGCCAATTGCAAGAATGGCCGGGGCTGATGTAGTTATTATTAACACCAAGCAGGAAAACAATTTCAAGCTGACACCCGAGGAATTAAGAAACGCTATAACACCGAAAACAAAGCTTCTTGTCCTTCCCTTCCCAAACAATCCCACAGGAGCAATTCTTACAAAAGAGGAATTGGAGGAGCTTGCAGAAGTGCTGAGAGACACCAATATTGCAATTCTATCCGATGAAATCTATGCCGAGCTTACCTATGGCAGAAAGCATGTTTCCATTGCTTCCATTGAGGGAATGAGAGAAAGAACTATTATTGCCAGTGGATTTTCCAAGGCTTACGCTATGACAGGCTGGCGTCTCGGATATCTTTGTGCTCCCGCACCCATACTCAAGGAGATGCTTAAGCTCCATCAGTACGCTATAATGTGTGCCCCCACCGTTTCCCAGTTTGCAGCAACGGAGGCTATGATAAACGGTGATGAGGATATAGCGTTTATGTGTGCAGAATACAACAGAAGAAGAAGGTTTATTCTCGATGGACTCCGTAAAATCGGTATTGAATGCTTTGAGCCCGAGGGAGCCTTCTACATATTCCCCAACATTGGAAAATTCGGTCTTTCCAGCGAGGAATTTTGTGAAAGGCTGCTGTACGAGTACAAATGTGCAATAGTTCCCGGCACTGCCTTTGGCGAAAGTGGCGAGGGCTTTGCAAGAATATCCTACGCTTACTCCGTTAAGCACATTTCTGAGGCTCTTGAGAGAATAGAGGCCTTTGTTAAATCATTGATCAAATAGTAGAAAATCCCGACAAAGTGTCGGGATTTTCTTTTTATTTACACTTTTTCTTAATAAAAAGATATGGCAATATACATACTGCACCAAAGGCCATAAGCCCCATCCAGACAAGGATGAGATTGCCCCAACCGATATTATCTACAGCAGTGGCAAAAAGGGTGCTCGACAGAGAGGATGCGATATATCCTATAAAAACAAGGAAGCCTGTGGCTGCGGATACAGCACCTGTATCCTTAAGCGAGGGACAGTACATACTCCACAGTACGGTGGCAGCTGAATTTGCACACATTACAGCAAGGACAATAAACATTACATTTATTACAGGCTGCTTTACAAGAAACACTCCCATAAAGAACAGTGCAGATAGTGCAAAGGTCGCAAATAAAGTGAGATTCATATTTCTACGGAACAGCTTATATATGACAACAGTTAAAAATACGGTTAAGGATATTAAAAGAGTGGCAACAGTAAATACCCCGGCAGACATCTGTGGGTCAAAGCCAAGATATTCCGAAAAGTATGTAGGAAGCCAGAATACCACAGCCGTTCTTACCACACCTGTCAGAACAGATATGATTGCAAAAAGGAGTATCCTTCTCCTTATAAGAGATGCTATACCTTCAAAAAAAGATGGTTTTTCATACACTCTCTCCAGGTTTTTATATCTATTATGTACTATTACTCCCTTTCTTTCATAATACAAAAATCCTACAAAGCAGGCTATTGCCATTACAAAAAGAGCAATACTGCCGACAGTAAATACACTGCTCCACGCCATAAATGATGCAAGAGCACCGGCAACAGGAGAGCCAAGATAGGATGCCAGAGAATATCCGAGACTGCATTTTGTGGTATATTCGGGATGGGTATTCTCTGCCACCACCTTTGTCATGGGTGCATAAATCATGGAAAGGAAGAAGCCGGTAAGTCCGTATGCAAGCTTTGCCACCGGGGGAGTATGGATAATATATGGAAAAGCAAGGTTTACCACTCCGGCAAGAAGCAGTCCTGCCGTCATCATATATCTCGCCTTTATTCTATCACCGAGAAATCCGTTCAGAAGCTGTCCAATGGCGTAAAAGATAAAGAAAAGAGATGAAATATTACCTATATATTCTTTTGTAAGCTCTCCACTGCCCACAATACCGGGGGTTACGGTGCTTAGTACATTTCTGGCTAAGTAAACAGCAAGATACGAAATTGAGCAAATAAGTCCTATAAAAAGAGCCTCTCTTGCCCTTTGATTTATTTTCATTTCAACCTCTTAATAATTATATTTCTTTTTCATCCTTACAAGGAAAAATATACTGAGTATAATTGATATCATTTCAGCTACGGATATGGACCACCATATGCCGTCATTACCCATTATCAAAGGGAGCAGAATTATTGCCAGCACCTGGAACAGGAATGTACGGAAAAAGGATATTACAGCCGATACAAGCCCATCGCCGAGAGCAGTAAAGAAGGAGGACGCAAAAATACTGAAGCCTGCAAAAAGGAAGGACAGTGAATAAATGGTAAATGCCTTATTGGTAAGCTCATAAAGTCCCTCATCATATCCTACAAATATCCCCGAGAGGACAGGAGACAATAAAATCGCCAGTGCTGTAAGAACTACTGAGCCTGTGAGTATAATCACAATACTCTTTTTTCTTATATTCTTAAGCTCCGTTGTATTCTCTGCTCCGAAATTGTAGCTGACAATAGGTGCCGAGCCAATTGAATAGCCTATAAAAATGGATATGAATATAAAGGAAACATACATTATAACTCCATATGCGGCAACACCGTTTTCACCGTATATGGAAAGAAGCCTGTAGTTGTAAAGTATATTTACCAAGGACATGGAAAGATTGGTCATAAGCTCGGAGGAGCCGTTTGTAAAGGTCTTGCCAAGGGCACGCAGATCTATGCTGCAGCCTGTAAGCCTCAAAAAGCTTTTATTGGGCAGGGCAAAGTAAATCAGTGGAACCACTCCTCCTACCACCTGGCTCACAGCCGTGGCAACGGCAGCACCTACAACTCCCCACTTAAATACTGCCACAAACAGTAAATCGAGGACTATATTTGTAACGCCTGCCAGGACCATTATAACGAGTCCGAAGCCGGGCTTTTCCGCTGTTACACAAAAGCTCTGAAACACATTCTGGAGCATCCAGGCTGTAAGTGAGCACAGAATGATTCTTCCGTATACAACGCATATTTCCAGCATTTCCCCCTCTGCACCGAGAAGTGCGGATATGGGACGAATAAAAATAATACCGAGCACCGAGCAAGCAGCACCGAGCACCATGGTTGTGTATATAAGGAAGGAAAACAGTCTTTTCGCCTTTTCCGTATCTCCCTCACCGTAGGTTTTGGCAACCAAGGCACTGCCACCTGTACCTATCATAAAGCCTATGGTGGTGATAACCATAAGAAAGGGCATGATAAGATTTACGGAGGCAAAGGCTGTCTTACCCACAAAATTGGATACCACAAGCCCGTCAACCACGCCGTAAAGTGAGGCAAACACCATCATTACAATGGATGGAATCACAAATCTTATGAGCCTTCGGTAATTGAATTTATCATATAAATGTATAGCCATTTTTTCCTCCTCTTTACGGATTTTCTATCGCCCTATGAGTATAGCATACATATTTTGATAAGTCAACGGATTTTATATTTTATTTTGTATTGAAAATAATCTGCCCATATGATAAAATTATTTATGAATTGAGGTGATATTATGCATAACGATACTGTAGCAGCCATCTCCACAGCCCGTGGAAAGAGTGGCGTTGCAATGATAAGAATAAGCGGTGATGATGCCTTTAATGTAGCATATAATATGTTTTCCCTGCCCTCGGGTAAAAAAATAACGGACCCTGTGCCGAGGAAATGCTACTACGGTAATATCCTGCGTGACGGAATGATTATCGACGATGCTACTATCACTTACTTTAAGGGTCCATCGTCCTTTACGGGGGAGGATGTGTGCGAGATATGCTGTCACGGTGGGCTTTATGTAACTCAGGCAGTACTGGAGGTTGCACTGTCCTCAGGAGCCAAAATGGCAGGAGCAGGAGAGTTTACAAAGCGTGCTTATATTAACGGTAAGCTGACTCTTTCCCGTGCTGAGGCCATCGGCAGCGTAATAGATGCCACAAACGATGCACAGCTTCGCCTATCCACCACGGGAGCAAGGGGTGTGCTTACGGATAAGCTGCTTAAAATCCGTGGGAAAATGCTTGACCTCATAACCCGTTCCTACGCTACAATTGACTATCCCGATGAGGATATTGAGGATAATGAACGGGGAGAAATGAGCCGTACTCTTAATGAAATATACAGCGAGATTTCCGTACTGAAGAACAGCTACCGTGCCTCAAGAGCCGTAAATGAAGGAATAAAAACAGCTATTGTGGGTAAGCCAAATGCAGGAAAGAGCTCTCTTTACAATGCATTATGTGGAGATGAGCTGGCAATTGTTACGGATATTGCGGGAACTACAAGAGATATTATAGAGCATACTGCCCTTGTGGGAGATGTAACTCTTCGCTTAGCTGACACAGCAGGTATCCGTGACACGGAAGACACCGTTGAAAAAATCGGAGTTATGCGAGCAAAGGAAAAGCTTGATGCCTCTGAGCTTGTGCTGTGTGTTTTTGACGGAGGTGAGCAGGAAGCTGCCCAGGACTATGAAATTATAGAAAGCATAAAGGGAAAATGTGCTGTGGCAGTTATTAACAAGGCCGATAAGGAAAGAGCCTTAAGCAATGAATTTGTCGCACATTTGTACGAAAATTTTGAATCCGTATGTGAAATTTCCGCAAAAAGTGCAGACGGACTCGACTCCCTTGCAGCTGTACTTAATAAGATTTATGAGCTTGATAAAATAGATATTTCAAACGACGCTGTAATTGCCAACGCAAGACAGCTATCCTCTGTCAGCCTTGCTCTTGACAAGGTATATGAGGCAAAATGTGCACTTGATATGGGAGAGACACCCGATATCATATGCTTTTCACTTGAAAATGCACTTTCCGAGCTTGATATGATAGATGCAAGGGCAACAAGTGAAGAGATTGTCAGCGAAATATTCTCAAGATTTTGTGTAGGAAAATAAAGGTAATATATGGAAAGCAAAAGATTTACAAAAAATGATAGCGGCTTTATATGTGAAAACTGTGGACACGAGGTAAAGCCACTGGGCTACTCCTCAAGAAACCACTGTCCAAAATGTCTCTGCTCAAAGCATGTGGATGTTTTACCGGGAGACAGAGCCAGTGATTGCGGTGGAATAATGGACCCTATCCGAGTTGAGACCGACCCTAAGAAGGGATTTATCATTATCCATAAATGCAGAAAGTGCGGATATGTGTCTAAAAACCGTTCTGCCCATGAGGCAAAGGAACAGCCGGACAGTCTTGGCAAGCTTATTAAGCTGACGGCGGGAGATGTACGATGAAATGTACTCTCTGTCCCCGTAAATGTAATACAGACAGAAAAAAAGGCAGAGGCTACTGCGGATGCGATGATACAATAAAAATAGCACGGGTAATGCTACATAAATGGGAGGAGCCCTGTATCAGCGGTACCCGTGGCAGCGGTGCGATATTCTTCTCCGGCTGCCCCTTAAAATGCGTATACTGTCAGAATATGGATATAAGCCACGGAGGTGTGGGCACGGAGATTTCCGTATCCCGACTTTCTGAAATATTTTTAGAGCTGCAAGACATGGGTGCCCATAATATAAACCTTGTATCCCCTACACAGTATGCAGATAAAATAAGAGAGGCCATTGATTTGGTGCGTGACAGACTGAATATCCCCATGGTTTACAACACAGGAGGCTATGAGCTTGCCGAGGAAATTGAGAAAATGAGGGGATATGTGGATGTTTTTCTTACGGACATCAAATATTTTTCCCCTGATTTATCAAAGGAATATTCCTCTGCCGAGGATTATTACAGTGTATCAATATCCGCCTTCAAAAAAATGACAGAGCTTGTGCCCGAATGTAAGCTTGATGCAAACGGGATTATGACAGGTGGAATCATACTCAGGCACCTTGTTCTACCATCTCACAGGGCTGACAGCATAAAAATCCTCGAGAGTGTGGCTGAAATTTGTGATATAAGCAAAATAAAGCTCTCTCTTATGAGCCAGTATACCCCCGATTTTTACAAGGGAGATATCCCCTCCCTAAAAAGAAGAATAACAACCTTTGAATACGATAGCGTTGTTAAGCGTGCCACTGAGCTTGGCTATGACGGATATATACAGGAAAAATCCTCTGCCAGCTGTGCATATACACCTGATTTTACAAAAGGAGATTTAATATGAAAATACGAATCCCGGATTTTACCTCTCTTTACCTTGACGGTGTCAAGCACGATTTTACATATGATAGCTGTAATAATGAAGACGGATATGTAAAATTTGAAATCAAGGATGACAGCCTTGTGGTTTATGCCACATCCTACAAAAAAGGAGCAAGATATGTTCGTCTCCGTTGGAATGAGAACATGCGTAAGGATATAAAGGTCCTTGGGGATGCCTGGGAAAGAGGCTACGGCGACTTGCACTGGGGTCCTGTATTCAATGACAGATGCATGCCCTGGTATATGGCAGCATCAAACGGAAGCGACTCCAACCTTGATTACACAGGAAGATATACAGAGTGCTTCGGTATTGGAGTACAGCCCAATGCTATGGCATTCTGGCAGTATGACCCTAAGGGTGTGACCCTGTGGCTCGATATACGAAACGGTGGTAACGGTACCTATCTTGACGGCAGAGAGCTTGAGTGTGCTACTGTTTTCTTTAAGGAATACAGGGATGTAAGTGCATTTACGGCAGTTAAGCAGTTCTGCTCTGTTATGTCACCTAACCCTTACCTTCCCGACCATGTTGTATATGGCTCCAATAACTGGTATTACGCCTACGGTAAAAGCTCTCACGACGAGATAATTGCCGACACTAAGTTTGTAAAGGAGATGTGTGCAGAATGCGAGAACATCCCCTATATGGTAATTGATGACGGATGGCAGCCCAACTCCTGTGACGCACCCTGGGATACAGGAAACGAACGCTTCCCGAATATGAAAAGGACAGCAGAGGAAATTGCAGCCCTCGGTGTACGGCCCGGAATTTGGGTAAGATATCTCATAAACGGAAGAGACGATGAGCCAAGAAAGGTAGACACCTTCCCCGAGGAATGGTACCTTGCCCACTCTAAAAAGGTCCTTGACCCATCCCACCCCGAGGTGCTTAACTATGTTAAGGATACTACCAAACGCCTTGTTGGCTGGGGCTACAGACTTATAAAGCACGACTTCTCCACTTTTGATATTTTCGGAAGATGGGGCTTTCAAATAACGGATAAGCTGGCAATGGACGGCTGGTGCTTCTATGACAAGACAAGAACAAGTGCAGAGATAGTAAAGAATTTTTATAAGGTGATAAAGGATTCCTCCGACGGAGCCGTAATAATAGGCTGTAATGCCATCGGTCACCTCTGTGCAGGACTGCATCAGCTTAACAGAACCGGTGACGATACAAGTGGATTTGAATGGAACAGAACAGCGAGAATGGGTGTAAATACCCTTGCATTCCGTGTGGCACAAAACAATTATTTCTTCGGTGCCGATGCCGACTGTGTCGGAATTACCGGTGCTATCGACTGGTCTCTTAACCGTGAGTGGCTCCGTGCCCTTGCTATGAGCTCCTCCTCCCTTTTTGTTTCCTGTAAGCCCGGTATTTTGAATGAAAGCCAGACTAAGGAGCTAAAGGAAGCGTTCAAGCTTGCATCCGTACAGAAGGATGAGTTTATCCCCCTCGACTGGATGGAAACGACCTGTCCCGAAAGATATCTCATAAATGGCAAGGAGACTACCTTTAACTGGTATCCCGAAAACGGAATCGAGCTTTCTATAAAATAAACCGTATATATCTTACCTATAAAAAGATATTTTGAAATGTAAAAAGAGCCTTCTTGTATTAAAGAAGACTCTTTTTTATTTTGTGTATCTGCACTTTATTTAAGCTTTTCCAAATCAAAGGGTGTTACCTGGTATACATAGTAGTTAAGCCAGTTGGAGTATATAATATTGGCAGTTGAATGCCAATTCTGTACTATCTGTG